>NZ_JBFNXR010000021.1:0-625027 GCF_040813635.1 Novosphingobium rhizovicinum
GGCGGCGGCGCCAGATCGTTGACGGGCGGAGCCATCAGGCTGGTTGCGGACTTCACGACGACCTTGGCGGACCGTGCGCCATCGCTGATCCGGAACTGACCGGCGGTGACGGCGAGCGCTTCGGATTCGCTGTTCAGGTTGCGCGCTGCGGCCGACGTTTGCTCGACCATGGCGGCATTCTGCTGCGTCGCCTGATCCATGTTGTTCACGGCAACGCTGATCTGGGTGATCGCAGAGGCCTGCGCCTGGTTGTCGGACGCCATGCCGCCGAGCAGCTGGTGCACTTCGCCCACGCCTTCTGAAATCCCGGCCAGAGCACCATCGACCCGCTGCACGGCTTCTACCGCGGTGACAATGTCGGTCTGCGTCACCGTCAGCTGATCACGGGCGCGCTTGGCTTCCTCTTCGGCGCGCATTGCAAGCGCGCTGACCAGATCGGCCACGACAGCGAAACCACGGCCCGCATCGCCTGCACGGCCTGCCTCCACGGCAGCATTCATGGCCAGAACCCGGGTCTGGAACGCGATCTTGTCGACACCCTCGATGACCTCGTCGATGCCCTTGGCGCTTTCGCGAACACGGCTCATGGCGCGCACGGCTTCGTCAGCCACGCCCCGGCCGCCCGAGACGGTGCTGATCGCCTCGTCCGCACGCGTCACAGTGCGGCTGGCCGCTTCGGCGGTCGCCTTGATGCGGCCATCGATCTGCGTCAGCGCAGCCGAGGTCTCCTCCAGGCTGGCCGCATTGCTCTCGGTCCGGCGGGCCAGATCTTCCGAAGCCTGCGCGATCTCGTTCGACCCGGTGCGAAGGCTGTGCGAGCTCTCGATCACAGAGCCGATCAGTTGGCGAAGGTTGATAAGAGCAGCGTTGAAGTTGCTCCGCAGATCAACATAAGAAGGCGGGAACTCGGCCTTGATCTCCGCGGTCAGGTCGCCTTGCGACACGCTGGCGAGCTTTTCGGAAACGGTATCGACCACGAACTTCTGGTCCGCGTCGGCCTTGGCTTTCGCAACCGCCGCCTTTTCCTGAGCAATGGCTGCATCCCGGAAAACCAACACGGCTTTTGCCATGGAACCTACCTCGTCGCCGCGGTCGGTTCCATCCACTTCGACTGAGTTGTTGCCGTCGGCCAGACTACGCATCGTATCCTGGAGGCGACCGAGCGGCGCAGAGATCAACTTGCGTGAAGCAAGTGCTGCAACAGCAATGCCGCTCGCGACGCTGACGACGCTGATCACGAGCATCCAAAACGACATGGAAGTCGCGTATTCATCAAGCGCATCCGTCTGCACGTCGCCATCAGCCACGCGCTTCTTGTTCAATGTCGAGTAGCTGGTGGAAAGGCCCTGCATCTGACCGTCGGCCTCCTGCAGCACGCGACCGGCTTCCTCCGTTCGATTGGCGAGGCTCAGCGCAATGCCGCGAGAAACGGTGGCGTGTAGATCGTCGAACTGCTTGCGGAGTTCGGGCATCTTGTCGGCCAACGCCGGATCAGTCTCTGAAGCCTCATCCAGGTTCTGGCTGCCAGCCTCGTAGGCCTTCTGCAATTCCTCTGCGGCCGCACGAGCCTGCACGCTAGCGCCAGGGTACGCGTAAGCCCGGTATCCGCTATAGCCCATCTCGACCGCCCTACGGTTGGCCCGCGCGAGATCGGAGGTCGCGGGGAGCGTCTGGTCGGCAAGGACGGTATAGTCGTCATTGATCGCACTGATCGTGCTGTAGCTGAGGATCGCCAGGCCCAGAGTGACGACGCCTAGCATGATTAGCAGGCTTGCCACCTTTCCGGCGATCTTCATGTTGCTGATGAAGCTCATGAACTATCCTTCATAGGTCGGCGCACCGCGTTAGGCGATGCAACTCACCTGAATCTTATAGGAAAGTTGGCCGGCAAAGCCGGCCACAGGGGCAGGTTTTTCGTTACAATCAGCGGCTCAACCGATTGCTCCTATGCGGGTGCAAGGGGAGCGGCGTGCGGTCCACACCCTGTGTGCTAGCCGTCGTCGACAATCCGGCGCAATCAGCCAGCGCTCACTCGATGGGGATCAAGCCTGCGGCGAAGGAGATACGCAGCGCTTCGGAAAGGCTGCCCACCTCCAGCTTGTCCATGAGCTTGGACCGGTGAATCTCCACCGTACGTGGACTGATCTCAAGCTCATGCGCGATGACTTTGTTCGGGCGCCCCCGTATCAGGCCATCCAGCACCGCCTTTTCCCGCCCCGAAAGGCGCTCAATCTTGGCTTGCGCCGCCGCCACGCGCGCGTCTGCGGCACGGTTCCGCTCCAGCCTTTCGAACGCAGCGTCTACAATGTCGAGCAGCCGTTCCGGCTCGTAGGGCTTCTCCAGAAAGTCGATTGCGCCAGCGCGCATAGCTTCCATTGCCAAGCTCACACTCGCGTGACCGGTGAGCATGATCGTGAGGAACCTGCTGCGATCCGTCGCGCGCAGCACCTCGACACCGCTCACTCCCGGCATGTGATAGTCGACGAGCAACACCCCAGGATCAAGCTCATCCACTTGCTCAAGGAAGGCGCTGCCGGACCGGTAGCAATGAATCAAAAGATTGGAGTGGATGGCCAGAAGCGCGCGAAGGGAGTCTCGGACCGAATCGTCGTCATCGACTATGTAAATCGCGCGAGTAGCCACCGTTTACATCTTCCCGTCTGTTGTCGGAACGATCTGGCGGAGCCTCCTGCCAGGCGGCCTGATACCTTCATGCAGCATGTCGCCCCTGCGCACCTCCACCGCCCGGTAGCGAAATGGGAGCCCCCTGCGTGCATCAGCGCTGGTGGCATTCCGAGTGCCGGGTCCATGTTTGAAGACGCCCGTGCCCACCGATCGTTCCTCCCCCAAAGTCAAAATCTCCCTCGCCTTTCTGGCCGTTGTGGACACCTTGCAATGCCGAGAGGAGAATTCCAAGCCACTTACAATAACTTGCCCAAACAGAATGGCCGCGCCAGATTACGTCCTGACGCGGCCACCGAGAGTGCTGAAAAGAGCGTCACCAGGTGAAGGCACGGCCCTCACCCATGTCGCAGATATCAGGCAGCGAGAGATCCGCGCATGATGGGCTGGGTAGCCGCGACCAGAGACTCTGCGCGAATTTCGGCAGAAAGCGCAACCGTAGGCGCTCCCTCGGAGCCATCGACCGCGACCACGCGCAGAATGCGGTTGTGGGGCTGGGCCGCATCCGGAAGAATGCTGACCTTGCTCTCGGCGGCGATCTGCGGAACGACGGCGGCTGCAGCGTGCGCGGGCGTGCCTTTTGCGGCTTTGGCGGCGGGAACACCGTATTCCGCCATGATGGCGAAACGGGGCTGCGTAGATGCAAGCTCAGCCAGTCCTTTGGTTGCGCGCTTGCTGATCTGACGGATCTGCTCCTTGGTGATACCCGTGCTCACGCCGACTTCGTCGAGCGTCGCTTCTTCGAACACCCGGCGCTCCAGGATCTCACGATCACGTGCCAGCTTTTCTTCGAGCTTCTGCACCTCTGTGGGGTCGAGACGGCTGAAGGCAGACCGCGAGCCAGTCTGAGCCTCGAGCTGACGCAGGGCGCGCTTGGGCTGAGGGCGACGGCGAAGCTGCTCCAGGCCCGCTGTGCGATTGTGACGGACATACTCTTCGAGAAGCGCGTCGGTGCTGCGCTTTGCGAGGTAATCAGAAGCAGCGCTCTCGGTGAGGGCCAGTGCGCCCTCGTCCTCGATCAGACCCTCGATCGACGTTTCCTCGCCATCAGGGCCACTCGCCGCCGCGTGGAGAGACACGGTCGTCGCTTCGACCTTCTTGGCCGATGCGCGCTGGTCGGTCATCAGGCGGAAACGCAGGCTCTGGAGTTCGCCGCGCAACTGCCAGTTAACGAACGTGGTAAACTGCGCCTTGGTCGGATCGTAACCTTCAATCGCGCGGTGCACGCCTATGGCGCAGCACTGCTCGGCATCTTCCCAGTGGGCCACCAAGCCATACTGCCGGATGAAGTGGCGTATGCGCGGAGCAATCAACTTCAGGATCTTGGCGAATGCCTTATCAACATTTGCCCGCTGCCGAGCGGTCTGCCGCTCCCCCTCATTTGCACGGTTCTCAATAACCGTTGCAACAGCGGCTTCCAAAGCGATGGTGATCTTGGACATTGGAGCTAAATTTCCGGTTACCTTGGAGCCGACCCCCCGTCGTCTCCGTGACCGCTCAATGCTCCACGCGTCCTCAATGGGGAGTAATCATTCCCATTAGTAGGATCCCCTAGTCAGTTCTCTCAGGCGAACCGGTCCGGGTTGATCCGGCGCTCGGTGTATGACGTCAGCCAGCGCCGATGCGCGTCGGTGGCGTTGCCTGCTTCCATGAGCCGGCGTGACGCTTCCGCGGGCCCGACCTGAGCTGCCAAAAGCCGGCGGGCACGGGCAGGATCTAGCCCTCCGTTCAGAAACTTAGCAGCATCCGAAGGCCCAAGATGATGTCCCAGATAAGCCGCGCGGGCAACACTCTCAACGTCCCTATCAACGTTAACGCCGACCCGCTTGAGACGGTTAAGATTACCGCGTGCGTAGTCTGCGATCGTCTGGATCGAAGCTTCCGGGTCGTAACGCAGGGAAAGAAGTGAACTGCGCGACTCTCGCGTCACTTGCCCCGAATCGTTAAGCCAGCCGCGCCGATTCGCTTCCTCATTCAGCCATGTGCCCGGGCGCTCGGCCTCAGCCTCCCAGGTTCCGCTAAGAAATTGCCCGAGTCCCGCTGCGCTAGAGCGCGGATTGCGGGAATGGATATTCCAGCTCCCGTCGCGCGCTCTCCCGGCTTCTGCATCGATGATAGAAGCAAGCGCCGTAGCAGGTATCCCCGTGCGCTCCGCGGCCCGAGAGATTGAATCAGCATGGCGCACGTTGGGGCCGAGCGCATCGGCGCGCAACGTGTCGTCCGAAACGGTCACCGTCGATGTCGTGGGCGCGTCCTCAACGGGTGCATGTGCACTTTCGGGCAACTGTTGCACTTTACCGGCGGCAGGAGTCGATCCCATGTCGCTCATCAGCGCCAGCAGCGCGTCGAGGCCGCTTCGACCGCCGACTGATTCGCTCCAATTGGCGCTCTGGGCGTTCCGCTCGTGCTCATCGCCCAGAGCGGCGCGCCAGAGACCCTGCGCCAGTTCTGACTGCGCTTGCCTGTAGATCAGGTCAGCCCTTTGCGAGGGTGTCAGGGCTGAAAGCTGGGTCCTGTCGATCATCTACGCCGCCCGGCAGCAACCCGCGCGCTGCGAAGTCTGGTAAGGAAGTCGACCGCCGAACGATCATCTATGGCAGATTGTTCGGCGCCTTCGATGCGCCGTGTCTCGGCGTCGCGATAGCGAGTGGCCGCGCCCTCGATGGCATTCAAGGAGCCATACACCTCGCGCGCCTGCGTGCGCAGCCACGTAACCTTCGCGTCGATCTCGCGCTGGCTTTCTTCCAGCTGGGATTTCTCCGCATGCATTCTGGCGAAATATGCGGTGGCCGGAAGGTCGAACCCGTCAGCGGCAATGCTGCGTTCCCGATTCACATCGTGTTCGAGCTCGGCCTGTCGGCGCTCCACCTCGGTAAGTCGGCCGATCTCGACGCCGATGGAAATACGGATCTGGTCGACTTCGCGGCGCTGAAGGCCGATCGCGGAGCAATAAGGGGTCCTCATGCCGTGACGTCCTCATTCTCTGTGGTTGTCTCTAGCTCAGTTGTGGGCTCGAGGATTTCGCGGAGGGCGGCGAAGCTCTCGGCACGGAAGCCCTGCGCATCCTTGCCCTGCCCCAGCAGTGCCTCCACGCGTGGGGCGAGGGCGATGGCGCGGTCCACCACTGGGCTCGCTCCTGCTTTATAGGCGCCAAGCCGGACCATCTCTTCCATATCGGAATAAAGTGAGAGAACGCTGCGCGCGCCAAGTCGCAGGGCATTCTCTTCCTCGGTGTGGGCGCGCGGCAATGTGCGCGAGACCGACTTCAGCAGGTCGATCGCGGGGTACCGGCCGCGTTCGGCAATGCGCCGGCTCATCACCACGTGCCCATCGAGGACGCCTCGCACGGCGTCGGCAACCGGCTCGTTGTGGTCGTCGCCGTCGACCAGGACCGTAAAGAGGCCGGTGATGCTTCCTTGTCCCGCGAGACCCGGACCAGCTCGCTCCAGAAGCCGCGGCAGTTCGGCGAAAACCGTCGGTGTGTAGCCCTTCGTCGCGGGCGGCTCGCCCGAAGCGAGGCCGATCTCACGCTGCGCCATGGCAAAGCGGGTGACCGAGTCCATCAGGCACAACACGTTCAGCCCCTGGTCGCGAAAGTGCTCGGCGATGGCGAGCGTCGTCCAGGCGGCCTGGCGCCGCATCAGCGCAGGCTCATCGGAAGTGGCGACTACCACGACCGAACGCGCAAGCCCCTCTGGCCCAAGATCGTCCTCGACGAATTCCTGCACCTCGCGGCCACGCTCGCCGATAAGACCGATCACGGCCACATCGCACTGAGTCCAGCGCGCCAGCATGGAAAGGAGCACCGACTTGCCAACGCCGGAGCCGGCGAAAAGGCCAAGGCGCTGCCCGCGACACAGTGGTGCAAAGATGTCGAGCGAGCGCACGCCGGTATCGATCTTTTCTCCGACGCGGCCGCGAGCGGCTGCGGGGGGCGGCGATGCCTTGACCGCGCGCGGGACAGGGCCTGCTGCAAGCGGCCCCTTGCCGTCGATCGCGCGGCCAAGACCGTCGACCATGCGGCCAAGCCAGCTGTCATCAGGCCGGATGCCGAAGCGTGCCGCCACCAGATCCGCCCTTGATCCGGAGGCGACGCCCTGCGGGTCGCGAAAGGGCATGCAGTGGGCGATGTCGTGGTCCAGACCAGTCACTTCGGCCTCTACGGCCCCGGTCTCCGTCGCGATCTCGACGCGCGATCCAATCTGAGCAGCTCCGGAGAGGCCAGCGACTTCGATCAGCGCCCCGCGCACCGCCACCACTTTGCCGAAACGGCAATCGGGCGTCAGTTCGCGGATCGCGCTCGCGACGGATGCGATGCTTGGCATGAAGTTGGTCCTGCCTTGAGGATCGAAGCGCTGCTAAAGCTCAGGCCGCAGCGTCGAGTCCGCTCGAAGGGGCACCCTGCTTTTCCTCAGCCGACGCCGAGCCTTGTTCTTCCAGAAGCGCTGCTTCCACCTGCATCAGCTGGCGGCAATCTCTTAGTGCCTTGTAGAACTGCAGTTGCGCGACATGCTGTCCGAAGGACAACGCGTGCGTAGCCGCTTCCGGCGTGGCGAGAACCGCCATCACCTGCCGAAGCGCTTCGAGAATGCGGTCCTGGTGCCCCTCGCCACCGGCGGGGTCGACGTAAGCCATCATCGTGTGAAAATACAGCTGCCGAGCCGGCGTGGTCGCCTCCTCCGGAGCCATCACTTCACGGCCACGCATGACCGACACCTTGTTCTCGACAACGATCTCGGTCCGGCCAACCGCCCTCATGACGGCGCCGTTAACGACGACCTTCTCGCCATCGCGCAGTGAAATCCGAAGCATGCGGTGATCCTCTTGGTGCTTGTCTTAAGTATAGGACGCAGCCCGGTCTTCCGGGCGCAGCACCACGAATTTTTACCGAGAAGCAGCCCCTCTCCGACTCCGTCCTATAATTGCATTGCAGGCGGCGGCATTCGGCCGCGCGCACCATCTCTCCAAGGGAGACCGCTGTTGAGCCTTTATTCCGCACTTTATTCGGGCGTTTCCGGCCTCAGCGCCCAGTCGTCCGCCATGGCGACCGTCGCCGATAACATCACCAACATCAACACGATCGGCTACAAGGGCGTGACGGCGGAGTTCCGCACGATGGTGACGGACGGCCGACTGGGCAACTCCTATTCGGCCGGTGGGGTATCCGCTGCGCCGCAGGCGACGATCTCTAAGCAGGGCCTGCTCCAGGCGTCAGCAAGCGGCACGGATCTGGGGGTCGATGGCGCAGGGTTCTTCGTGACCCGGACCGGCAGCGGCGCCGACGCTGACCTCGCCTTTACCCGTGCGGGCTCATTCAAGCCGGATCTTGAAGGCTATCTGCGCAACACCAGCGGCTTCTATCTCCAGGGCTGGCGGCTCGATGCGCAAGGTGATCCTATCAGCACCACGAACTTGGAAGCAGTGCGCGTTAGCGAGCTGACCGGGTCGGCGGCAGCAACCGGCCGCATCCAGCTTCGCGCAAATCTGGCATCGGGTGAGACGGAGTATACCGGCGCATACACGGCCGGCAATATGGCATCGGGCACGGTGACTCCGCACTTCACACATACGGTCGACGTCTATGATGCGCAGGGAAGCGTCCATACCGTCAAGCTGTCATACGTCAAAACCGCCCCTAACACCTGGAAGGGTGAAATCTACGCGGTTCCGGCTTCGGATGTCACCGCAGCGGGCGGGCTTCTCGCCAGTGGCGACGTCGTCTTCAATGCGGACGGAAGTCTCAACCGCACCGCCTCTTCGAGCGCGCTTTTCGATACCCTCAACGTCAACTGGACGAACGGAGCCGGCTCCGAGCCGATCGCGCTGGCACTCGGCACGAATGGTCAGCTCGACGGTCTGACCCAGTTCTCCGGTCAGTCGAACCGCATTTCGTCCTCGGAAGACGGAGGGCTGCTCGGCACGATTGCGTCGGTCGAGATATCGGCTGACGGCAAGGTGAGCGCGATCTTCTCGGACGGCACGGCACGCGCCGTATTCCAGCTGCCTCTCGCGACCTTCCAGAACCCGGATGGTCTCACCCGCCTGTCGGGCAATGCTTTCATTACCTCGAGCGCGTCCGGCAACTACGCGATCAACACTCCGGGCCAGCTTGGAGCGGGCAACATCAAGGCTGGCACTCTGGAGGCTTCCAATGTCGATCTGGCACAGGAATTCACCAACATGATCCGCTTCCAGCGGGCGTATAGCGCCTCGTCGAAGATCATCACCACGGTGGACGATATGCTGCAGGAACTTGGCAATCTGAAGCGCTGATAGGCTTCTCGACTGACCACCCGCCGCTCGATCAGGAAAAAGTCACGTGTCACTAAACGATATCTTGGGGTCAGCTCTGTCTGGTCTCGGTGCTTCGCAGTCCGGTCTGCGAACCGTCTCCGCCAACATCGCGAACGTGAACACGCCTGGCTATGCCCGCGAGCGTGTCTCGCTCTCGACCGGAGTTACATCTGGTCGAGTGAGTGGCGTGGTGGTCAGCGAACCCGATCGCGTTGCAGACCGGTTTCTTGAAGCGACGGTCTACCGCCGCTCCGGTGAAATGGGCCGGGCCGAGATCACCTCAAGCTATCTCGATCGCCTGCAATCCATGCTCGGGACACCTGGAGCACCGTCCGGCCTTTCTGCCCGGCTGGATGCGATTACCAGTGCCGCGGTCGCCATGACCGGATCACCCGGATCCGAGCAGACGCTGGCGGCTTTCACTCAGCAGATCGGTGACGCGATCTCGACGATGCAGCAGCTGGACAGCGACGTGGCTTCGCTACGGGCAGACGTAGAGACGGAAGTCGGTCACACCATTGAAACCGCGAACGGCCTTCTGAAGCGTATCCACGAGCTCAACGACACGGTAGCCCAGCTCAACGGTCTCGGCCGCAGCTCGGCAGGCGCCGCCGACCAGCGCATGACCGCGCTGGAAGATCTCAGTAAGCTAATGAACGTGACAGTTCGCGAGCAGCCCGATGGGCGCGTTACCATCGATACCGCGTCGGGTGCGGTTCTACTCGACCGTAGGCTGCGTCAGCTCTCCTACCCGGTGGTGGGCCAAGGCGTGGCCCAGCCGACATATCCTCCGATCGACATCCGCTTTGCCGATGGAGCATCAACGGGCGAACGCATCGATTCCGCCGGGGTTGGTGGCAAGCTGGGCGGCCTGATCGATCTTCGCGACCGGGCGCTTCCGCAGTTCGCAGATCAGGTCGGTGTCCTCTTCGGCGGCCTTGCCGAAACGCTGAATGCGGCGGCCAACGAGGGAACTTCGGTTCCCGCACCCGCTTCTTTGGAGGGGCGGCAGACCGGCCTCATCGGAACCGACCGTCTTGGCTTCACCGGCCAGGCAACCTTCGCGGTTCTCGACGCAGGCGGCAAGGTCGTTGCCAAAACGGATGTCGACTTCAGCACAGTTTCGCCACCAACCATTGATGGTGCGGTCGCAAGGATCAACGCCGGACTAGGCGGCGCGGGCACGGCCTCCTTCGTCAACGGCAAGCTGACCATCAGCGCAAATGGATCGGGAAACGGTATAGCCATCGGACAGGATCCGGCGCAGCCCAGCGATCGCGCGGGTGCAGGCTTCTCTCACTTTTTCGGCCTCAACGACATCGTGCGCAGCGATGACAGCGCACTGGTGCCCTCTGGCCTTCAGCTGGGCGACCCACACGGGTTCACGAGCGGCCAGACAACCCAGCTCGTACTCCGCGATGCAAGCGGGCGCTCCCTCGTTCGCTACACTCTGTCGCCTGCCTCGGGCGGCACGGTGGGTGACCTCGTCAATGACTTGAACAACAACAGTCCTCTGAAGGACTATGGATCCTTTTCACTCGACGATCGTGGACGTTTCCAGTTCAAGCCCGACGCGGCCTTGAGCGGTGCTTCGCTCAGTATACCGGCGGACTCGACCGATCGTTTTGGCACGGGACGCTCTTTCTCAGCGCTCGCTGGCCTAACGGGCGCATCCAGCGGACTTTCGCGCGCGGAGGTCCTACCGGTACTGGTGGGAACACCAAGGCGGCTTCCCCTTGCCCGCCTCGACACGACCGCCTTACCGGGCGAGAAGGCAGTCGGCGCGGGTGACGTTCGCGGTGCGACGGCGTTCGTCAACAAGCTCGCGAAGCCGACCGACTTTGGCAAGGACGGCAGTTCCACCATCGAGCGTTTCGCTAGCGGTGTTCTGGGGCGCGCGGCCACGCAGGCAGCACAGGCCGAGGCGTCGATGACCGATGCCACTGCCCGCCGCGACGATGCAGCCAATCGCCGGGACTCTTTCTCTGGCGTGAACATCGATGAAGAACTCGCGCAGTTGATCGTTTTCCAGAACAGCTATTCCGCGTCGGCACGGGTGATGACCACGGCCACGCAGATGTACGACACGCTCATCGCAATGGTGGGTTGAAAGGACCGATAGAATGACCAGGGTTGCTTCCATTCCGATGCAGCGCACGATGCTCGATGCCATCCAGCGCTCGCAACAGAAGGTCTCCGCCACGCAGCTCCAACTCGCCTCGGGCAGGAAAGCGCAGAATTATGCCGACCTGGGCACGGAAGCGGTGCGCACTCTATCCGCACATTCGCTTCTTGCCCGGCAGGATGCACATGGAACTGTCACCAAGCGGCTAGGCACCACACTGGCGATCCAGGATGCCAACATCTCCAATATTGAGTCGGCCTCTGAATCGATGCGGGTCGAGATGCTCAAGGCTGTCGGAACGGGACAGTCTGCGGGCCTTCAGGAGGCGATTGACGCAGCATTTCAGCAGGTGCGTTCGGCGCTGAACGCCGACGAGGGCGGGCTGCCCCTGTTCGCCGGGTCGCGCACCGAAGAACTGCCATTCAAACCCGAAACCCTCGCCGAACTTGCCGGCACCCCCGCCGCCGAAGTGTTCGGCAACGATCGCATTCGCGCCTCGGCCCGTGTTTCAGAAGGCCTCGATGTAGAGTTCGGGGTGGTAGCAAGCGATCTCGGCTCCAAAATCATGGAGGGCTTCCGCACTCTCGCAGGGTTGGCACCGATCGGGGAAAAGGTGTCGGAGGCGCAGATCTCCACTCTGAGAGACGCCGTGAAGCAGATCGAGAGTGGTCTGACCGACATCCGCTCGATCAACGCCGAGAACGGACGCAAGCAAGCGCAGATCGAAGATCTGGGCGTGCGCGCCGAGGATCGTTCAATCCTGCTGAAGGAACTGATCTCGCGCAGTGAGGATGCCGATCTGGCCGAAGTCGCTTCCGAGCTCACCATGCGCCGGACTGTGCTGGAAGCATCCTATTCGGTATTTTCGCAACTTTCTGGGCTCAGCCTCGTTCGTTACCTGAACTGAGCGAAAGTACCCTGCCCCCTTGTCCCCGATCCGGCCTCTCTCATCGAGAGAGGCCGGATTTCTTTTGCGCGCGTGACACGCACAACACGTAAGCTCTCGGGACACAAGCAGGCAGACCACTCACATGGTCCGCACTCATTTGCTTTCGGGAGAAGGTCGGCAGGGGAGGCTGGGCGACGGCGTCGCTCTCGATCCCCTGTCAGGCAACTGCGACGTAGTCCGCCTTCAGTTGCGAATGCTCGAGCCGCGCGGCGAGTGACTGCGGTGTCAGAGTACGCCCTATGGGTTCGATCCAGTTGCCATAGGCGTGGCAGCGCGCGATCAAATGGGTTTCATACGTGGGCCAGCATGTCAGCAGGAGCTGCACTTCGTCCCTCAGGGGAGTCCATTCAAAGCTGATCCAGGTAAGCGGACGCTCACGCGTTGCGCGCGCACCAGCGTCGGTGATCGTGTCCAGAACGTGCTGGCGTTCCGGCATGCTCAGGTACTGCAGGACCATCGAGTGGAACACCACCCGACATACGCCGTCCTCCTGTGGGTCTGCAAGGCGATCGGAAAGCCAGGTGACAGCGTTGCCTCTCTCCACAGCCGGCTTGTGTACCCGCGCCATCGCAAGGGCCTGCTCAAGCCGCCGAGCGCGGCGGGGCTGATCCGCCCACACAAAGCAGAGAAGACGTTCTCGCGTTGCTTCGTCGCACGCATTCAGCGGATTGAGATCGACCCCCCGCGCACTGATCACCTTGATCGGCGCTGCGACTGGCGGCTCACCGCGCCATTCAGGCTCTACCAGGATGGGCGAACCGAGGTCGCCAGCCATGGTGCCGCCAAGGTTATATGCGTAACGTGCCAGATTAAGGTTGAGCCCACAGCTCGACCCGAGTTCGAGGAGCTCGAAAGGAAGGCCGAGCTGGCGACGCGCAGTCATCAACGCCGTCGCAATCGCAGCCGCTCGGCCCGTTTCGTTGGTCTGCGGCGTGTGGCGCATCCATTCGCAGATGAACCTGTCTTCCGCCCTGAGAGCAGCTGCGATTGCCTCGTCGAAGTGCTGATGCTCACCGCCGTAAAGCGCCGTCAGATCCGGGCGATCGCCACGCCGGGCGATCGCATGAAGGGCAGCGTTGAATCGCATCGCGAGGGCCGCGGCGGACGGATCTGCCCAGCCGTTTATCAGGTCAGCCGTCAGCGGGGCATGCCTCAACTGACGGTGACCGGCTTCGAGTACGGCCGCAACAAATGGGGAGCCCAGCTCCCGTGCAACCTTGGACTGGCGCCAAAGCTCGCCGCTTTCGGTGACGCAGGCGATTCTGTTCATCAACATGAGTAGGTTCAGTGCCAGACCTGCTCGGCATGGCCGTTCGCCCGGCGAACCAGCGCGAGTTCAACTGAAGGCCCTTCAAGACTGGAACCCGTGCGGTGTATACCACCGGTACCGTTCCCCACGTTGAAGCGGCTCGCCTGATCCGACAACGCCGTGACTTCGCTCGCCAGCTGGCGGGCGGCAGCCGAGGTCTGCTCGACCATGGCGGCATTGCGCTGTGTCGATTGATCCATCGACCCGATCGCCACGTTGACCTCGGTAATCGCCGTCGATTGCGCCACGTTGTCGCTCGCCATCTGGCTGAGCAACTGGTGCACATCGCCCACGCCCGAAGAAATGTCGGCCAGAGCGCAATCGACTTTCTGCACCGCATCAACGGCAGCAGCGATGTCGCTCTGCGTCTCTGTCAGCTGGCCGCGCGCGCGCCCTGCCTCTTCCTCGGCCCGCATCGCGAGTGCCGAAACGAGATCGGCAACAACCGCGAAACCCCGCCCGGCTTCACCGGCACGCCCTGCCTCGACAGCAGCGTTCATGGCGAGAACGCGCGTCTGGAAGGCGATCTTGTCCAAACCTTCGATGACGCTGTCGATGCCCTTCGCACTGTCGGACACCCGCGTCATGGCCTGTACGGCCTCGTCCGCGGTAGACCGGCCACCGGTGACGCTCAGCATCGTGCCATCGGCACGCTCGACCGTCAGGGTTGCGGCCTCGGCAGTTGCCTTGAGGCGGCCGTCCATTTGCGTAATGGTCGCGGAGGTTTCCTCCAGGCTTGCGGCGTTGGCCTGTGTACGACGGGCCAGATCCTCTGCAGCCTGTGCAATTTCCGTCGATCCGGTGCGGATCGAGCTGGCCGATTCCATCACCGAGGAGATCAGGTCGCGAAGTGCGACTACGGCGGCATTGAAGTTTGTCTTCACGGTCGAATAATCGCCCGGGAAGTCGCGCGTAATCTCCGCCGTCAGGTTGCCGGCGGCAAGCTCTGAAAGGTGCGAGGAAATGGTCTCGACGACCATCTTCTGATCAGCCTCCGCCTTCGCATTGGCCGCTTCGGCAGCCTGCTTGGCCACGGCGGCATCGCGGAACACGAGAACTGCGCGAGCCATGTCTCCCAGCTCATCGCCGCGGTCCGTATCGGGGACATCGACGTCGTTCTTACCGGCCGCAAGATCACCCATTGTCTTGGTGAGATCAGCAACGGGGCGCGCAATCAGGCGGCTGAGCAACAAGGCAAGCGTAACTGCAATACCGATGAGGAAGATGCCGCCGATGATCAGCACGGTCATCGCGCTGGCAATGGCGCCTTCCTGCCGCTCGGAGTTCTCTGCGATCTGCGCCACTTCGGCATCGCGGATCTCGCGCAACGGCAGCACCGCGTCAGAGACCATCACGGTCTTGCCAGCGGCACGCACTGCATTGGCAGCGCCCTCGCGGTCACCGGCCTGGACGCGGGCGATCAGGCGATCGCCCCAGTTCTTGCGCCACTTAAGAGTCTCTTCGCGCGACTTGAGCAGCGCGGCCTTCAGCGCTGGGTCAGTCAGGTCCTGCTCCAATTCCTTGGAGATGCGGTCGTAATCGTCTCGGCCTTCGTAATAGGATTTCAGATACGATGAGTCACCTGTGACCAGATAACCGCGAAACTGGCTGTTCTGACGAAGTATCGCAGTATCCAGGGCCAGCGCTTTCGCATGCCGCTCCTGACTCGCATTGTTCATGTCCGTCGAGTTGCTGATCATGCTGATGTTCATGAAGAAAACGATCATCATGATCGCGGCGGATGCACAGATCGTGAGGAAGGAAAGGCCCAGCTTCCTCGGGATCTTCATGGATTTAAACATCTTGCTGACTCTCGATTTTGTGTTCGTTCATTCACGATGAGCCGGACGCGCCAGGCGCGTCCGGCTTCCGCCACGCTCGACTTAGAAGTCGAAGCGCAGCGACGTCGTGATGGTACGACCGTTGATCGTGCGGACCGAAACCGGGCCGCTGGCCGGGATCGCGCCCTGCGCCACTTCCGTGATGCCGACCACGTCGAACAGATTGTTCGCGTTAAGCGACAGTTGCACCCGCTCCGCCGGACGAACCTGGAAGAACGCATTGACGACGGTGTAACCCGGCATCTTCAGGGCGTTGTTGTCCTGTGCGTAGCTTCCTGTGGTGCCGACGACGTTGGCGCCGACGGTGTACGTCTCGTTCTCGAACTGAGGCGTCGCCTGGAAGATCAGCTTGGGCTGGTGGCGAGGGATATTCCCCTCGATCGCCGGATTCAGAGAGTCGCTCTCGATCTCTGCGTCGGTGTAGGTTGCACCAGCAGTCAAGCTGAACGGGCCACGACGGATTGCGCCCTCGAACTCGGCACCAATTGCCTTGTAGCCGCGCGCGATGATCACCGGGGAAAGCGAACCATCCGGCAGAGTGACGGTCTGCTGGTTGATCTCGTTCGTCTTCGCCCAGAAGCCCGTCAAGTTCAGCGTCAGGTCCCCGGCGCGGTACTTCACACCCGCCTCGGCCTGCTTGACGAAGTCACGACCTGCACGCTTATCGACCAGTTCACCGCTCAACGGGCTCACAATCGGCGTGAACAGCACGCGATCGGCAGCACCGCGTCCGCCACGGCTGTAGCGCGCAAACACGGCGAGTTCCTCAGCGACGCGGTAATTGATACCCGCCGAGTAGCTCAGGTACTCGTAGTCGAAGTTCACAGGCGCAGGACGGTCGAGCGGAATGACGGCCGTGTTGCGCTCGGGAAACGAAATCACGCCATCGTTGTTGATGTCGTACGACACGAGGCCAACGCGACCGCCGCCCAGATCGCTTCCAAACAGCGAGCCTTCCGCCTTGCCCATGTCATAACGAATGCTGCCGCCGATGGCGATCTTGCCGACCATGTAGTTGAGCGAGCCGTAAGGCGCGTTCACACGGAAATCGACGTCGTACTTGCGGCGGAAGGTGGCGCTGCCAGGTCCGCCCGTGTAAGCGATGGCACCGTTCTGCGTCATCGGAATGCCGTCGGCGCGCGTGATGTTCACCAGAGCCGACTTGCCGTCTCCGCGGACATCCGAGATGGCCGAGGTGAACAGCCAGTCTGCATCCAGGCTCTGCTGCGAAGTGTAGAAGCCAGCCGTGGTCGTCAGGACGCCCGCACCAATATTCCACTGGCGCGTCGCGCGAATGTCATTGGTCATGTTGTCGAGCGAGTTGATGTCCATTACGCGGGGCACCGCCAGCGCAAGCAGACCGTTGCCGTTGAGCGAGGCTGGATCAGCAATCACCTGACCGGCGTTGGGACCGGTAGCATAGCTCAGCGTGGCGCCGGGGCCACCGAACATGGCAGCAAGTGCAGATGCCGGCATGACGCGTCCGTGCTGGAACTGTCCCATCTGCGCGGACTGATCCGCGTAGCGGAACCGCTCAGTGATCGTCCATCCGGCAACATCGAACTGGCTTTCAAGACCGATTGTCTTGGCAATGGCGTGGATACCGTCGCGCAGATCCCTGCGGGTCAGATTGTTGTTGCCATCCAGCGTAACCATGTCGGTTACGAACGGCGAGAGCATCGAGCCGCTGTTGACGTCGAAGTTGGGGATCTCTCGGTACTTGGGATCCGAGTTGGTGCCGGTGACGGCCATCGGAACCGAAAGGTAGGAGGGAGTGCGATCGTCCAGGTACTTGCCCGAGAGACGAACGTAGCCGGTGGCGAACTCCTTGGTGACGTTCAGCTTGACCTGGCCGCCCTTATAGGCGGTGAAGCCAGTCTCACGCGGGCCTTCGCCGGCGCGATAGAAGCCGCCGACGTGGAAGCGCAGCGTATCATTGATGCGACCGCCGTAGTCGAAGTCCAGACGCTTTTCATCGAAGTCGAGACCGGTGCTGACCTGGACCGATCCACCTTCGACGTCACCCGTCTTGGAGATGAAGTTGATCAGACCGCCGGGCGAGTTCGAGGCAAACGTCGATGCGGAGCCGCCGCGGATCGCTTCAACTGCGCTGAGATTAAAATCGGGACGAAGGAAGGTGTCGGCACCGACGAACATGTCGCCGTACTCCAGCACCGGCAGACCGTCTTCCTGCAACTGCAGGTACTTCGAGCCTGAAGAAGCGAGAGGCAGACCGCGGATCGTGAAGCTGTTGTTCACGTCGCCATTGGACGCCTCGACGCGAACGCCGGGGATGTTCCGCATGACTTCAGCGACATTGCGTGCGCCGATCTTCTGGATCTCGTCGCCACGCAGCGAACTCGTCGAGGTCGCGCTGTCGAGACGGTCACGCCCCTTCGCGACACCGGTCGAGAATACTTCTACTTGCGCAGTGCCGTTTGCCGACGCGCCTTGGGCAGCATCGGCTGCTTCTTCTGCAACAGCTGGCGTGACAAACGCCAACGGTGCCAAACCAAGAAGCAACTTATACTTATTCATTTAGGAACCCCACCTCTCATTAACGAAAGGTTAAAATCCTTTCGTCGATGCCACTGCCGAAATCGGCTCTTCATCATAGACAAAGTTACGGGGGTTACGGGTTATCTGAGGTTATTTGTGCGGCTGCGGCACATCCAGTGGCAGAAATGCAACTACCCGTGCCTTGAAGTTGGATTCTGTGTCCGCGATTTACATGCCTTTGCTTCGCCCTGACGCTCGATGACCGCGATCCCGGATCGTGGCGCGATCGCAGACCCATCACTCCGATGCCGCAGCGCCGGTTTACAAGTTGACCAACCTCTCACTTACTCTTCAGTGGTGCCGGCGCGACGTCCAGAAGATCCGCATAGATGCCCGCCGGGCTGGCGGACGGGATCGCCGACATCGCTCTCGAGAGACTCTCGGCTTCCACGCCGGCCGCATCCTTGGTGAGAAGATCAAAGGCCGGAGCGGTTGGCAGGCCGGAAAATCCCGCCTGATACCGTGTGCGGAGCCGCGCCAGTTCCTCTTCCCGGCCCAGCATCCCCAACGCTATCGCGTGACGCAGCACGACGGCCTGCCTCACTTCGTTGAGGCTGTCGGCGGGCGGCAGACTAGCTGCGCTCTCTGCGACAAGCCGCCCCCAATCCCGGCGTTTCCACAAGAGTTCGGTCCGCAATCCACTCGCGTCCGGCACGTCGTCCAGAACCGACAACGCGGCCTCCGTCTTGCCAAGCTGATGTAGCGCGACCGCCATGATGCGATTCCGGTCCCACAGCATCTGCTGCGGGAAGATGGTCCCTTCGGTATCCCTTATCGCTGCAAGCGCGCGATCAGGGCGCCCGGCAAGCACATGCAACGTCGCCACGCGGACAGAAAGAGGCCCCTGCGCAATGTCCAGAGCGCGATGGCGGAGCTGATGCTCGAGCAATTCGGCAGCGCGGGCGTAGAGGCCGCTGGCCTGCAGGCGGTCGGCCAGCTGCGCCACAAGGCGGTCCCCCTCACCTCCCGCCGGCATCAGGTCGCGGTAGTCCCAGTAGATACCTGCCGCCTCGGACAACGGCATCTTGTTTCCAGGAGCCAGGAGAGCGGCTAGCCGACTCTGCACGTCGGCTACCAGCGGGGGCAGCTCAGATCCCAGTTCGAAGTAGCGGATAAGCGTCGCGCCGGCCGCGATGCTTCCCCGAGCGTCGCCCGCCTTCTTGGCCAGGCTATAGCTCAAACGCAGCGCTTGCTCCTCGATCGGGCCGCCACGCCACACAAAGCGGATGCGGTCGACTTCACGCCGCGCTTCCTTCAGACCCATCGTTCGCTGCGCAACGCCCAACTCGATCAGCGCCAGCCGCGCCTGATAACGCTCGGCTTCATCGCCGGAACGTTCTGCACGGCCGAGCCGGATGCGCGCTTTACCATAGTCGCTCATCGCCACATGCGCGCGGCCCCGCATGATGTTTGCCGTAGCGTCGCCGTCGGGTGCCGCAGCAAGCCAGCGCAGCGCCAGCTCCGGCTGTTGTTTAGCCAGCGCTGCTTCTGCCATTTCCGACAGGAACGGTACGCGCTGGGGGCCGGTGCGAGCCGCCAGCGCCGCGCGAGCACAACCAAATTCGCGTAGAGCGTCGTCGTTCAGACCGGACTGCGCAAACGCTCGGGCGCGCCAGAAACAAGCCTCTGTGTTCCCGACCAACTCGTCACGATCCAGCGCCGACAGAGCTTCCTCGGGGCGGGCGAGAGCCGCAAGGACGACCCCGCGTGCCAGCTCGTAATTGGCGACAAGCGCGAGATCCGGATCATCCTGCAGCATGACGTCGAGAACGCCCAGTGCTTCGGCATGTCGATCCTGGGAGATCAGCGTCTTTGCATAAACCCAGCGTGCACTCTGACGTGTATTTTGCCGCGACCCAGCCAATCCTGCGAGGGCCTGGCGCATGGTTTGCCCGCCCCAGCCCTTCGGACTGCTGATGCGGGGCATATCCGCGAGCTCAGGAGCGAAACCGGGAAGGCGTGCCTTGCCCGTCAGCTTGGGGTCGCCCCGGGCGCCCCCCTCAGGGGTGGGCATCTGGATGTGAAGCGGAGCCGGAGCGAGCGGAGCCTGTGCGGGTCCGCGCTGAACGGAAACGCTTGCCCCGGCCAACAGAAGGATCAGCGAGAACTTCATGCGGAAGCTGCTCCGATCAGGCCGAAGTAAACCGCAGCCACACCTCCTGCGGCGCAGGCGGCGAGAAACAGGAGCGCGCGCAACAGCGCACCGCGCACATTGGTCTCGCTGCCAGCCGCCGCAGCCGCTGTTGCCACGCCCGCACCAGCGCCAGCATCCGCATCTCCCGGCAAGGCATCACCGATGCGCCGGCCGTAGTTGGGCTGGGCGCCCGCGCCCACCAGCTTGAATTTGCCGGGCTTCTGATTGCGGCTCATCCGCGCGTCACCTCAATAACCTGTCAACTCTTCCATTATAGGAGAAACAGCGCCGGGTCGGCGCCATGCCGAAGCAACCCGCCACAGGAGGAATGTTGCATGCGCAGGGCGATCACGATGGCGGGCGCCGCGTTGACGTTGGCAGGGACCGGTACGGTCGCCGCGACGGCAGGTGCGGAGAAGGGCGATCCGGCCACGATCGAACCACATCTGGTGCCGATGCAGGAGATATCTATCCCGATCATCGACGGTGATCGCCTGGAAGGCTCCTTGCGGGTGAAGACGGTGCTGGCGGCCGACGATGAGGCCGCCGCGGAGCGCGTGACGGCGGCTCTTCCGCGCCTACGCTCGGCGTCGCTCGCCGCTGCGCTCGAGTTCTCCAGGCTGTACGCCTCGCCGCTTCGCGCGGTGGATGCCGAGATGCTGAGCAAGAACCTGACTGAAGCCCTGCAACACGAAGAGCCCGGAGTGACCCGGGCGCTCGTAGTCGAAGTGGCAGCCCACTCGGCCTGACAGGACTTAGTCAGCCATGCAGAAACAAGGACCCTGAGGCGCCGATGGCACCTCGGGGTTCTTTTTTAGGGTTTCGACCGCTGGCCAGCGCCGGAGGCAAGAATGGGCTGCGGCTGTGGCATGCGCGCCATCGCCATCGTCAATGCAGCTGCGCGCTGGGGAGACATGGCAGCAAGGATCTGCCCGGTAGAACGCTCGCGCATGCGGCGGGCAACTTCGACCTGAACATCCATCTCCAACTGCTCGAGCACGACCGCCGCACGCGCAGGCTTCATCGCCTGATAAATACGTGCGAGTTCTGAGAAGCGCTCCTCATTCGGATCGCGCATCTCGGTACCACCGGCGCGCTGCTGCGGCATTGCGCCACCGGCCTGCAACCGCTGCTCGGCAGCGCGGGCAGCCTGTTCGCGCAGTTCAAGCGCGCGAGCACGGCGAGCCGCTTCCTGATCTCGCTTCGCAAAGTCCTGCTTGATGGAGGCTCCGAGGCGAGTCTCTGGTGCGGCGGGCGCCGGATCAGCGGCGCTGACCCCGTTTGCGAGCACCGAAGCACCAGCAGCAGCAGCCATCAGCATGAGGAGCGAGGGACGCAGCTTCATGCGAGTTCTTCCTCGAGTTCGAGGAGCTCATCGCCTTCCTTGCCTTCTTCGGGCGCGCGCTTGGTGCTCGCCTCAAGCAGGCGGTCTGCCGTGGCGTTGGCGATCCCCACCATCACGCTCAGCTCGTCGCGGATCTCCTCGGCCTGAGCCAGGATGCGCGCGTTGGCCGAGGCATCTGTGCGGAGCGTCTCCTTGAGCTCGGCAAGCACATTGCTCGCCCGTCCGGTCGCCGTGTCCAGCCCCTGGATCAGCTGCGGCAGCGCTGCGCCTGCCCCTTTTACAGCCTCAAGACTGCGCATCATGCGCACGCTCTGGACGAGCACCGCAAGACAGAAAATGACCGTGATGATGTTCACGAAACTTGCGAAGCCCATGGCGTTCAATCCTTGGTGATGTCGGTGACCAGGCGGACAGCGATGTTCTCATTACGCTGTCCAAGCTGGGCGCGGCCGAGGCGAACTCCGCCGCATTGTATCTCGAATGGGTCGTCCGGGTGCTTGTTGAGGGGGATCGTCTGCCCCACCCTCAACCCACGCACCTCGGACAAGGGGAAAGTGCGTTCTGCAAGAACAGCATCGAGCGTGACCTCGGTCTTGCGCATTTCGCTGCGCATGTGCGCTTCCCAGATTGCGTCACGCCCCATCTTCTCGCCCATGAAGCGCTGGAGGAGCTTGTTCCGCACCGGCTCAAGCGTGGCGTAAGGCAGGAGGATGCTGAACATGCCGCCTCGCCCTTCCATATCGACCCGGAAAGTGGAGACAGCAGTGATGTTACTCGGGCTCGCGATTGCCGCGAAACGCGGGCTGGTCTCGATCCGCTCAAGCTTGATCGTGATGGGTGCGATCGGTTCGAAAGCCGCGGCAAGATCTGAGAGCGCCAGTTCCACCATCCGTGACACAAGCGAGCTTTCGATGGTGGTGAAGCCGCGCCCGTCGGTACGACCCGGGCCGCCATTGCCGCGTCCACCAAGAAGGGCGTCGACGACAGAATAGATCAGCGCGGAATCGACGGTGACGATGCCGTAGTTCTCCCATTCCTCGACCCGGAAGACGCCGAACATCGCCGGAAGGGGAACCCGGTTCATGAACTCACCGAAGCGAACGGATGTCGTCGCCTCAAGGCTGACGTCGATCGCATCCGACGTGAGATTGCGCATGTTGGTTGCAAACATGCGGATCACGCGGTCGCCGATCACCTCGAGCATCGGCAGACGCTCGTGGTTGATGACGTCCGACTCGATGACCGCGCGCAAACCGCTCTTCTGAGGAGCAGGAGTGCCGACGTCGCCGAACAGCGCATCGATGTCCAACTGATCGAGTTCCTGATCCTCTCCGATTACCATCGGTTTAGGATCAGGAAGGTCGAAATCCCAATCGTCGCTCATTGCTGAACAAGGTCCTGAATAAGAACGTCGGCGATAATGCCGCTGCCCAGTTGCTGGTTAGCACGGATCAGCATCTCTTCCTTTAGGCGGAAGGCCGCTGCTGAACCGGCAAGATCCTCCGGCCGCAGTTCACGAAGGAACGGCTGGTATGAGTCGATGACTAGCGGCAGCTTCTTCGTGATCTCGTCCTGATCATCGGCAGAGGCCGGGACCAGCATAAGATGCACGCGCAGGAAGCGGGGCGTACCGTCAGCAGAGCGCAGGTTCACGGTCATCGGAGGAATATCGATGAAAGTGTCGGCGCCCTCGCCTGCAGCGGCATGGCTTTCTTCTTTCGCACCGTCACCGCCGCTCATCAGCGCGTAAGCACCGCCGCCGCCGCCGAGCAGAAGAACCGTCGCAACTGCACCGATGATGATGAGCTTCTTCCGGGAACCGGCGGACTTTGCCCCTGCCTTTTCCCCACCGGCGTTGCTCTCTGCTCCGTCGGGATCGAGCTCCTGCACTTCTGCCATTTTCAATCCTTGTAACCGGCGGCTGACCAAAATCGGCGATGTCACGCCCGATGCCCTGGTTTTCTCCTATTATAGAACAGGCATGCGGCAATTTCTGCCTAGTGCACTTTTCGCGAGAATTTTTCGGAGCGAGTGAATGGACGTCTCTTCCTTCGTGCTTCTAAGCCATGAACAGGCGCTGCGCCGCCGCATGGACGTGGTCGCCAACAACATGGCGAACACGAGCACCGCCGGCTTCAAGCGCGAACAACCCGTCTTTCACGAGTTCGTGGAGAAGGGCGCCGAGAATGCTGTCGACGCCGCTCGCAACGTCTCCTTCGTGCTGGACTATGGTGCGGTGCATGACACCCGCGCCGGGATGTTCCAGACGACCGGCAACGCTCTCGACGTCATGATCGAAGGCCCCGGCTACCTTGCCGTAGAGGCCCCGGGAGGCGGCACCGCCTATACGCGCGCCGGATCGCTCAAAGTCCTGGAGAGCGGCGATCTTGCGACCTCCGCGGGGCTGCGCATCCTCGACGAGAATGGGCAGCCGATCAATGTTCCTCCTGACCAGACAGCGGGCCTCAAGATTGGCGAAGACGGGTCCATCGTCGGCGCTGCTGGGCCTCTGGGGCGACTTTCCGTCACCGTGTTCGACAACGAGGCCATGGTTTCCCCCCGCGGCGACGGGATGATGGCCGGCGAAGGCGGTCGCGTTCTGGCGGCGAACGAAGCCCGCCTGCGCAGCGGCGGCCTTGAAGGTTCGAACGTCGAGCCAATCGTCGAGACGACCAACATGGTCGAGATCCTGCGCTCCTATCAGACCAGCCAGCGAATGTCCGAGGCGCTCAACGAAATGCGTAAGCGCGCCATCGAACGTCTTAGCCGCATCGGCTGACGCACCCATTTTCTAGAAGGATAAACTCATGCGTTCCTTGTCCATCGCCTCCACCGGCATGCTCGCGCAGCAGACCAATGTCGACGTGATCTCGAACAACATCGCGAACATGAACACGACCGCTTACAAGCGCCAGCGTGCCGAGTTCCAGGACCTGCTCTATCAACAGGTCGCCCGCCCCGGCGCAACCACCGGCGGCCAGGAAGCGCGTGCGCCTTCGGGTATCCAGATCGGTGCGGGTGTGCGCACTGGCGGCGTCTACCGCATAGGCACGCAAGGCGCGCTGACGCAGACCGACAACCGCTACGACGTCGCTATCGAGGGTCAGGGCTACTTTCAGATTCTGATGCCGAACGGCACAACCAATTACACCCGCGCCGGTTCTTTCCAGGTTTCCGACCAGGGCGAACTCGTCACAGCCGACGGTTACCCCGTTGAGCCGGGGATCGTCATTCCGCAGGAAGCGGTCGACGTTGTGATCTCCGCAAGTGGCGCGGTACAGGTGAAGGTGGACGGCGATCCGCAGTTGCAGGAAGTCGGTCAGCTCCAGCTCGCGACCTTCGTCAACGAAGCCGGCCTGGAAGCGCTGGGCGGGAACCTGTTTGCAGAGACCGCGGCTTCGGGTCAGCCGAACATCGCGGCGCCAGGAGAGCCCGGTCTCGGCACGCTTCGTCAGGGCTTCCTGGAAGCTTCGAACGTCAATCCGGTGTCCGAGATCACCGCCCTGATCACCGCGCAGCGCGCCTACGAAATGAACAGCCGCGTCGTGAAGACGGTCGACGAGATGCTCTCGACCACGAGCCAGATGCGCTGATGGCTATGCTGGGGTCCATTCTCGCCCTGCTTGCCGCACAGGCCGCGCCTGCCACCGTGGAGACGCCCGTGCTCGCCCGTATCGTGGAGCGGGGTGAAATCGTGTCGAGCAAGGACTTCACTGTCGAGGCTCTACCCTCTTCGCAGGCGCGCGCCGCCGTTGCCCCGAAAGCGGCGAACGGCCTTGAGGCCACACGGCGCCTCAACGCAGGCAGCATTGTGCGCGCAACCGACCTGATGACGCCACGCCTTGTTCGTCGTGGGGAGCCGGTGACGATCTACGTGCGTTCCGGCGGGCTCCTCATCAGCACCACCGGCCGCTCGCTCGACAATGGCGCGATGGGTGAACGCGTGCGGGTTGTCGCCAATTCCACAAACCGGACCCTCGATGCCGAAGTCGAAGGCTCCGGCGCCGTGCGCACCTTTGCGCACTGACGCCCTCCGCCTCTGACCGGGAGCCATATCCATGAAGATGAAGTCCTTTGTTTCGCTGCTGATGATCGCGCCCCTGGTCACCGGATGCGGTGCCGTTGGCCGCCTTTCCAACGTGGGCAAGGCGCCAACGTTCACGCCAGTGGCCGATGTGCAGACCGCAGTCGTAGAACGCTCGCTTGCACGGCCCGATATCGTCGATCCTCTCGACCCCCGTGCGCCGGTAGGGCAGCCGCAGCCACTCGCGGCTTCGGCCTCTCTCTTCCGGGCGGGCGCAGGAGGACTGTTTCGCGACCAGCGCGCTTCGGCCACGGGTGACATCGTGACGATCCGCATCGACGTTCGGGACCGGGCCAGCGTGGACAATACGACTTCCCGCAGCCGCTCCAGCAATGAGAACGCCGGCATCGCGTCGCTGCTTGGACTGGAACGCCCTCTCAGCAAGCTGCTGCCGGGCAATCCGGACACCAGTTCGCTCGTCGACGCGGGTTCCACCTCCAAGACGAGCGGCGCCGGTTCGACGGAACGCAGCGAGACCATCAACATGACGATGGCAGCCGTGGTCACGGACGTGCTCCCGAACGGCAATCTGGTCATTCGCGGGCGTCAGGAGATGCGGGTGAACTTCGAACTTCGGGAGCTGATCGTCTCGGGCATCATCCGCCCGCAGGACATCGCCCGCGACAACTCGATCCGTCACAGCCAGATCGCAGAAGCACGGATCAGCTATGGTGGTCGTGGTCAGCTGACCGACGTGCAGCAGGCCCGCTGGGCGCAGCAGATCTACGACGCCTTATTCCCGTTCTGATCGTCGATAGCGCCCGATCTTACAGGTCGGGCGCTATCGACTTCAAAAAGAAGGGCCCGTGGTCGTGATGACTACGGGCCCTTCTTTTTGAAGTCGGACGGTTGCGGAGTTCGCTATACGCTGTGCAGCGCTGCAAGTTCATCCTGCAGATCGATGACCCTGAGGTAATTGCGAAGCCGGTTTTCCTCCAGAGTCCGCACCAGCGGGTTGTTGTGCAAGGGTGCAACGCGCGCGGCGATCTGCGCAGCCCAAGGCGCATCCATGTCGAACAAAATACCCAGGCCGAAAACCGCAGGAACGTGTGCCCAGGCGAGCTGACGACCTTCGCCCTGGAACTCGCCAATGGCATCCTCAATCGCGGTCAGCACGCCATTGCGCGGCCCACCCGAGCGAATTGCATAGGCAAAATGACCCATGCCCCGAAAACCGCGACCGGGCAGTAGCACTTCGGAGTCAACGTGCGCACCCGCGTCGTAGTCATACGGATGCCGCCACTCAACCGGGATCTCGCGTGGTGCATAGTACTGGTCGCGCCGAGCGCATGGCCAACTGACGTCATGAAAGAAGGCGAGCAGAGGCATGCCGTCGCGCCGGCAAACGGCGTCGATCGCCTTCACCTCGTGATAGACGGTGTAGTAGTTGTGATCGCCATCGATCACCCACGCCTGAACATTCGACAGGTGCGGCACCGCTTCCAGGCTTTTTAGCGGTATGTGCTCTACCTGCGCGGAACCCTGTACCCAGTCCAGAAACTCTGCCTTCGGCGCAGGATCGATGCTGACGAGCTTGCCTCCGTGGCGGCCTGCAAAATCTGCCAACACCTGTGACATGCCGCCGAATTCAGCACCGATCTCCACGATCCGGCTCGCCTCAGCGATATCGAGGCAGTCAACAATGATGTCGGCAAACTCCGACATCGAATGAATAAGCAGATCGGCCATTAGCGGGCTCCTGCGCCTGGTGCGACTTGTGGTGAAGCGGATGCGGCCACCGGGCTCGGCTGCCGCTCTGCGATCGGCCGGAACACGACCGTGAGCATCATCGCCTGCTTATTGGCAAGCACAGGGGGTGGCACCATCATGAAGGCGGCCTGATCTTCGCAGCGCATGAGATGGGGCGCGACCTGCTCCATGCCTTCAAGCGACGGGAGTGCATCAATCGGCTCGTCACCTCTTGCCGCCTTGTCCGAGAGGAACGTGCTGACCGGAACGAACTGGGCGGACTCGACCTGCACCCAGTCATAAAGGCGGCCAAACTGCACCCCGATGGCAAAGCGACATTCGCCGACCGGGATCGCCGCCATGAAGTAGCCGTCATGCGTCGGATACGCCTTGACCTTTTCGGTCAGAATATCGGTGCCGTCGGCTACGATGATTGGCAAGTCGATCGCACGGTCGCAGAAGTCCACGTACTTCAGATCCAGGCCGAAGCAGTGCTGTGTAAAAAGGGTCAGGCTCGCAGAGAGCCCCTGCCCGCGCAGTTCGGCAGGAAGATACATGCGTTCGGCGCCCTTCATGTAGAAGAGCCCCCTGCGCTTCAGTCCCTGCGCGGCAATGTCAGTGTCGAACAGCTTCACCGTGCTGTCCGTGCCAAGGTTCACGTCATGCTCGAAGCTCTCCAGGACGGCGAGCTCGGAAGGGAGCGGCAGAAACATCAGGCGCGCTAGAATGGCGGCTGCTGACTGGCGCCGGGTTTCCGCGCTGTCAGATGACGGCAGCCGCACAAAAGCCTTTTCGCGCTCGGCGACATAGCGAACCGCGCCCTGCTGCACGGCCTCGCGTACATCGCTCTGACGTGCCTTGATGCTGTTTCCTGCACGAATCGCACGGCCTTGCGCGTCATAGTCGACCACGGACCCCTGCGCTGCGGTGCAAAGCTGCTCCATCACGGCCACATTGGCGCAGAAAGCCTCGAGCGCAGTCGACGCGTAATGACGGCCATCGATCAAGCCCTTCTTGTCGAAGCGCCCCATCTTCTGCTCGCGCAAAACCAGATAGCGACCGGACACGTCCACACCGAGCGCTTGGCGCAGAACGGGCTCCGCCTTGTCCTGAACCGTCCCGTTATAGCCAAGATCGACCAGCATGAGCTTGTCGCCTGGGGCGGGTGCGACCTGGACTTTGACATAATGCGCCAGCCGTTCTGCAAAAGCCTTCGACCGCTCCAAGATCTTTCGCAGGTTCACCGGAGCCTGAACTGCTGCGGCAAACGCCTGCGAGCGCCCGCGTGAAGGAAGTTTGCGGATGATCGCCTTAGCCTCCTGTTCCGTGAACAGCAGTTGCTTGGCAATCGCCGCAATATCCGTGCATTCGAGTTCCATCTCAAGATGCTCAGAGATGGTCGCTTCGTCTTGAAAACTGGCTGCAGTCGCAGTGAAACGGCTGATTTCTAAGGCATGGGTTGGGAGACCTGTGCCCAAGGCCTCAAACACGCACTGGGGCAAATACCCATCGCGCATCAGAAACAGCAGGTGCGTCTTGCCGCCGTCTTTCGCAAACTCCTCAGCCTCTTCGGCAACCCATGTGGCAAATGCATGGAGCACGGGCCCCAAAGTCGTTAAGCCAAGCGCCTCGGCGGGATCTTCCAGAGTCGGCACTGCCAGGGCGAGAGGTGCACGATGGAGCTGAAAACAGGGCGCCTGCCTTGCTCCGCCTGCATTGATAATCGAACCGACCGACGCCTCGAGCCGCAGGCGCTGTTGCTCCGTCTCCGAAAACTGCACCAGGTGAATAGCATTGATCCCTAGCGCCTGCGCTGGAGTTAGATCAGCCTTCGGATTGTCACCGATATGCAGAATTCGCGAAGGGCTCACACCAGTTTTCTTCAGGACGTGCTTGAAGAGACCTTCACTTTTGGAAACGCCGTACTCCGAAGAGCAGAAAAAATGATCGATCAGACCAGCAACGTCTTCACCTGCAGCGCTGGCAATCAGCGCGCGGAGCTGGTCACGGCTCAGATACGTGTCGCTGACAATCGCGATCTCGAGACCCCGCGCCTTCGCAGCGCGCATGAGGGCGACGGTGGGCGCGAAACCGTAACAGTGGCGAGCCTCGGCTTCCAGTTCGGCCGCCACACCACGCGCATGCACTTCGCCCTCATGACCGGGCAGCAACGCGCCGTAGATCTGCTCGATGAGAACTTCGTTGCGCCCCTCTTTCAAGGCTGCGCGGCTACGCGCGTGCGTCTCGGCCCAGATGCGCTGTTGCGGGGTTGGGCCATTCTCACCCAGGTCGCCAAAGACGTGCGCAGGCGCGTGAACATTGCGCCAGATGAGAGTGTCGAAGCAATCCAGCGTGAGGATCTTGAGGTCCTGTGGTGCATCCTCCAGCGCCATCGCCAGTTGGTGCGGCAGTATCTTCGTGTTCATCATGCGGCGGCAAGCCTCGTTCGCAAGGCGCGCGTGAGAGCGCGCGGACATGCCTCATTATAGGACGATTACCGACGCGGCGGCGTCAACGGGAACGATGTCTCCAGCACCATGCAGGACACCGGATCAAAAAGAACCACGCCAGTTTCCAGCCACTTGCAGAGTTAATGACGAAGTAACCATGAAAATGTGAGCGCATGAGACCGCTACGGTCCCGCTCTTCCTAGAATGGAAGTGCGACCAACGTTCCTGTTTGGCCGTCGCGGTCAGCGAATTCTGGCCCGAGCCGCAGAATCGGCTTCGCTCACAGAAGAGGAAACTACCATGGGCTTTTCCGTCAACACCAACATTGGCGCAATGGCGGCTCTCCAGAGCCTCAATGCGACCAACAAGGGTCTCGATACCGTCCAGAGCCGCATCAACACCGGCCTGTCGGTTGCGTCGACCAAGGACGACTCGGCATCCTTCACCATCGCTCAGACCCTTCGCGGCGACATGGGTGGTCTGAAGGCGGTCAACTCCTCGCTCGCACGGGCGAAGAGCACGGTTGACGTTGCGGTGACCGGTGCGGAGCAGATCTCCGACATCATGAACCAGATGAAGGCCAAGGCGCTTGAAGCTTCGGATGCCGGCCTCGATGCCGACAGCCGCACTGCCATCGGCAAGGACTTCGACGCACTCAAGGAGCAGATCAACACGATCATCGACTCCTCTGAGTTCAACGGCACCAACCTGCTGAAGGCTTCGGGCGGTACGGTCGCGGCTCTGCAGTCAACCGACACCACCGCTGCTGCGCTGACGGTCGCCAACCAGGACTTCGGTGCTGTCGTGACGGCTCTCGGCACGACCTTCACCGACGCCGCCACGGCGAAGACGATGGTCACCACCTTGGAGACACAGTCCAAGGCGGTCAACACCAAGCTCAGCACGCTGGGCTCGGCTTCGCGCAAGATCGACGGCCAGATCAGCTTCACCAGCAAGCTGTCTGACGTGATTGAAGGCGGCATCGGCAACCTCGTCGATGCTGACCTGGCGAAGGAATCGGCCCGACTGCAGGCTCTGCAGGTCAAGCAGCAGCTCGGCCTTCAGGCTCTGTCGATCGCCAACCAGGCGCCGCAGTCGATCCAGTCGCTCTTCCGTTAAGAACGGAAAGCGGACGTGATAGTCTGAGATTTGGGGCCGGAGTGGAGATACTCCGGCCCCATTTCTTTGAGCGCGCCCCACACACCATGTCCGTTTCGGAACGATACGGTCTTTCCATGCGGCGAACCGCTGCTTGAGAGGTCGTGCCCGCTCTATAATAATCTCAGGAAAATCGGCGAGGCTTTGTGTTCCCCAGAATCCGCGAAATCGTCGACGAGAACGGAGATCGCCTCCGGGTCAGCGTCATAGTCGATCAAGGCGGCGCGCTGATCACGCTTGAGCTGCCGGACCGTCCCGACGTGCCTCAGGTCGTACTCGACCCTCTTGGCGCCGAACTCCTTGGCAGCTTTATCATGTCGGCACGCCTGGCGCTGCCACACGGCCTTCCCGACGAGGATAGCCAGCGCGGACTTCCCCGCCGCTTCCATCTGGTGGTGGCGCCGTTGCCGCTCATCGAAGTGACACAGGGACTGCGTGCAGACCCCTTCCAGGTTCCGGCGCGCTACTGGGACAAGCTTTACGCTGAACTTTGCCTGGTCGTTGCCCATACGCGCGATCTGGGCTGGAACGTGCCCGTTCGCGTCCACTAGAGCGTTTCCACATCGAGCGGAGACGCTCCAGATTTCCGTCGCTGCTTTTTTTCCCGAACCGTTGAGCGCCAGCGGCATCTCGAGAGCGCTCTAAGCGCACGCTTTCCCCTCTTGGTCTGACGCAGCGGGGTCGAGAAGCATACCATTACCGCTCGACAAAAAAGAAGCGGCAGACCGGAACAACCGGGCTGCCGCCACTGACACTGTCGACGAGTTTATCGGATTGCCCCCGTCGCTGTCTCCAGCGGACGGGGTCTTAGGGGCGGCTCAGGCCCCCGCGCGCTGGGCTACGCTGACCAGCGTGCCCGAGGGGAGTTCGATCCCGTTCACGCCCAGCATCACGTTTCCGGAAGCCGAGGTGACGCTGTCCACCTTGCCGATGCTGCGGATTGTGGGAGTGATGGCATTGCCGCTGGCGTCCAGCGCCTGAAGCGTCAGTGCATATTCCCCGGCGGGAGCGGTGCTTCCATCGGCAAGGGCCCCATCCCAGGTAAAGCGCCCTTCGGTGCTTGCGTCGAGAACCTTGGACGCAACGGTACGACCGCTGGCATCCTTGACTGTAGCGGTGAGCGAGGCTGCTTCACGCGGCAGGCTGTAGGTCCACTCAGCGCCATTCGCGCCAAGCCCCGCGACATTCGTGTCGAACTCGGCTTCACGTCCGATAAAGCCCGACGCCTGCGCCATGTCTGCGGCGGAGAGGCGCGAGAGGATATCGCGCAGGACGCCCGTCTGCTGCATCGACTGCTCGACCTGCGAATACTGGACAAGCTGCTGCGTGTATTCCGACGTGTCCATCGGATCGAGCGGGTCCTGATTCTGCATCTGCGTCGTTAGCAACTTCAGGAACATGTTGAAGTCCGCACCGGTCATGCTGGCAGCGGCCTGCCCGGTTTGGGCGGCCACACTGGACTGCTGGGTCGCGTTGGTTACGCTCGTCATGGGAGAGATCCTTAAGCCATCATGTTGATGCGGCCATTAGTGGCCATGGGTCGATAGGAGGCTGGGTCCTCTGCGGTCGCCAGGCCAGTGTGCTCGTTGTCGCGGTTGCCGGACTGCTGCTGTTGATAGCGTTGCTGCCACTGACTGCCGGAGTCACCGCTACCGCCACGATCGAAACGGAAACTTTGTCCATCCGTACGGACGCCCGCCTGCTCGAGGGCGCGGTTCAGATCGGAAATATCATTCCGGATGGCGTCAAGCACGCTTGGCGTGTCTGCGGCCACGACCGCGCGCAAGTGGCCGTGCTCGTTCACGGTCATGCGGATGTTGATGCGCCCTAGCTCTGCCGGGTCAAGGCGGATGACCAGTTCGTCTCCACCTGCAGAGACCCGCCGCGCGATCTCCAGGCCCATCTCACGCGCGACCTTGTCGTCACGGAAGGACACGGTTGGGTGACTTTGCGTTGCCGCATGAAGGTAGACGGGCTGCTGCTGCGGCGCAGGCAGGGGTTGCGCGGCGGCCTGCGGCGCAGGAGTACCCGCCGGCAGCGAAGCTGGCGTAGCGCTGGCCGGCTGCTGCTGGATGCGTTCGGGAGCGGCGCTGGTAACCATGCGCGCGAAGCCCTCTGAGGCTGGTTCTGGCGCGGCGTCTGAATTCGCGGCTACACCTGAACCGGATTCACCGGATGGCGCTTCGGCCTGCAATCCGTTTGCCACCGGCAGGTCCAGTTCCTTAGATGCCGGCTGGATCGCCTTCCCCACTGCTGCAGATTGTACGGTTTGAGGAGACGGTGCGACCTGGGACCAGAGCGCATCCTTGGCTGCGGCGCTTGTTCCGTCCGGAGCGGGTTCAGATTCTTCCGGTTCGACGGAGGCTGGAGCAGCATTTGGGAAAGCTTCCGCGACCATCTCGACCGAAACTGCAGGCGCAGCTTCTACCAACGGGCCCTGCTGCTGCGAGAGCACCGGAGCAGTCAGCGCGTCTTTCTCACCCTTCGGCTGAGTGGGCTCAGGCGCGGACTTGGCGGCGGATTTTACCGCACCTTCCGGCTTCGCCTCATCCTGACCGAGCGCAAGAGCAGCGGTCGCCAAAGCCGGTGCTTCCGGTGAGCCGTCGGGCAGTTCAGCAAGTGCGGATGCCCCGGCTTCTGCTGGCGTACCCGGCACGGCCGCGGCGCCCGTCAGAAGCTGCATCTTCATGTTGACCGGCGTACCTGCCCCGTCCGCCTGCGCAGGCGCTTGCAAAGACAAGCCTGGCCCGGCGAACGGTACCCTCGTGGCCGCTGATGGATCCAGAGCCCCCCCTTGGGCGGCGCCATTGCCTACCTGGCCGAGAAGCTCTGCGAAGCCGCTGCTTCCAGCGCTTGCAGCGGCTCCAGTGCTGGAGGCGCCAAGCGCAGGCGTGACGGTTGCTGCAATTTCCATTCAGACCCCTTCAAGCGAACGCATCGCCGATGATCATTATAGGACGATTTCCGGCGACAGCGGCTCAGCCGACCATTCCGATGGCCCGAACCCGCGCGCGCGTGTGAATTTCGTTCTGGGACAAGACGACCGTCGCAGGCCGGACCCTCTCGACAATCGAGCGGACGAACGGACGGATCATCGGGTTCGTCAGAATGCAGGGTATCTCACCGGAAGCTGCCAGGCGGTCGTAGGTGTCACGCACCGCGGCGATAAAGGACTGTAGCGTCGATGGGGCCATCGCCAGCTGACGTTCGTCTCCGATACCGACGATGCTTTCCGCAAAGGCCTGATCCCATTCCGGGGACAAGGTGACGATCGGTATCGCGCCTTCATGGCTTTGCTGGGCCGAGATCTGCCGGGCAAGCCGCCCGCGCACGTGCTCGGTGATCTGGACGATGTTTGAGGTCATCGCCACGGCTTCGGCTATGCCTTCCAGGATCGTCGGAATGTCGCGGATGGACACGCCCTCGCTCAGCAGGTTCTGAAGGACCCGCTGCACGCCCGAGATCGAGATCTTCGACGGGATGATGTCTGCCACCAGCTTTTCGGCATCCTTGTGGACTTCGTTAAGCAGCTTTTGGACTTCCATGTACGAGACCATGTCCGCGATGTTGTCCTTCACCAATTCGGTGAGGTGGGTCGCGATGATGGTGCCGCAATCGACGACCGTTACGCCGCGCAGACCTGCTTCCTCGCGAAGATCGCGGTCAATCCACAGAGCCGGAAGGCCGAACACCGGCTCGCGGGTGTTCTCGCCCGGCAGGCTCGTCGGACCGTCCGAAGGATTGATGACCATCAGCTTGTCCAGGCGCAGTTCGCCACGCGCCACTTCGGTCTCCTTGATAAAGACCACGTACTCGTTGGCTTTGAGCGCCATGTTGTCGATGATGCGGACCGAAGGCAGCACGAAGCCATACTCGGTCGCCATCTGGCGGCGCAGGGCACGGACCTGATCATCCAGGCGTGGCTCGGCGCGGGACTCGTTGATGATCGGCAGAAGGCCATAGCCGATCTCGATGCGGATCGCGTCGAGGGCAATGGTGCGGGATACCGGCTCCTCGCTTTCGGCAGCCTTGGATTCCTCCTGCGCCTCAAGGAAGCGCTCGCGAGCGACCGCTTCTTCGGCCTTCTTGCTCAGGCTCCATGCCAGCCAGCCGCTCAGTCCGGCGAAGGCGGCGAAGGGGATGAACGGCAGCCCCGGCATGAGCGCCAGCGCACCCATCAGGAACGACACCATTCCAAATGCCTTGGGGTAGCGCCCCAACTGCTGCGAGAGCGCCGCACCGGTCTTGCCGACAACACCACCCTTCGAAACGAGCAAGCCTGCCGCTGTCGACACGATCAGAGCCGGAATCTGGCTGACGAGTCCGTCGCCGACGGTCAGGATGGTGTAGGTGTGAAATGCCTCACCCAGCGCAAGACCGTGGATGACCACGCCAACGATCAGGCCGACGAACACGTTGATGCCGGTGATCAGCAGGCCGGCGACTGCGTCGCCCTTCACGAACTTGGAAGCACCGTCCATGGCGCCGTAGAAGCCGCTCTCGGCCTCGATCTCGGAGCGACGGGCACGCGCGCTCGCCTCGTCGATCATGCCCGCATTGAGGTCTGCGTCGATCGCCATCTGCTTGCCGGGCATGGAATCCAGGCTGAAGCGCGCCGCAACTTCGGCGATGCGGCCCGCGCCCTTGGTGATCACGACGAAGTTGATCACCATCAGGATGATGAAGATCGTAAGGCCGATCACCACCTCGCCGCCAATCAGGAACTCACCGAAGGCTGCGATCACGCCGCCGGCCGCGTCGACGCCCTCATGCCCATGGCCCAGGATCAGCCGTGTCGAAGCCAGGTTCAGGCCCAGCCGAAGCATCGTTGAAATCAGCAGGATTGTCGGAAACGCCGAGAGGTCCAAGGGCTTCTCGATGAAGAGCGCCGTCATCAGGATCATCACGGAAAGGGTGATCGACAAGGCAAGGCCCATATCGAGCAACCAGCCCGGCATCGGCATGATCAGCATCGCGATAATCGCGATGACGCCGCCAGCCAGCGCCATGTCCCGGTTTGCGCCAAGGCGCTGGGTGAGTTCGACGAACTTGTTCATGGACGTTCTCAGGCTGCCGGAGCGATGGTGATGCCCGCTTCGATGAAGCTCTTGAGCTTGTTGCGCATCGTGCGGACGGAAATGCCAAGAATGGTGGAAGCCGTCGTGCGATTGCCGCCGCAGCGCTTCAACGTCTGAAGGATCAGCTCGCGCTCGACGTCCGCCACACTGCGACCGACGAGGGATCCGATCTCGAGTTCGGCGCTGCCCGTCTCGCCTGCGCCCTCAGCCGGACGGATCTGCAAGCCATCGCTCAGGACCAGAGCGTCGCTCTCGATCACCGGCCCTCGGGCCAGAAGGATTGCACGGTGGATGACGTCCTCAAGCTCGCGAACGTTACCGGGCCAGTCATGGCACTTCAGTCGCTCCAGCGCTTCTGCGCTCAGCGGCCGCGGCTCCAGGCCGTTGGCACCGGCAAGACACTCTGCAAAGTGCACGGCGAGCATAGCGATGTCATCTCCACGCGCGCGGAGAGGCGGAAGCTCGATGCGGAGCAATCCGAGACGCGCCAGCAAGTCGGCCCGGAACGTTCCGGCAGCGACCTGGGCAGACAAGTCTCGACTGGAGCTTGCGATGATCCGCGCGCGCAGCGGGGCGGTTCCGCCTCCGGGCCGACCGCGAATGATGCCGTCCTGAAGTATGCCGACCAGCCGCGCCTGCGTGACGGCAGGCAGAGCCCCGATCTCGCGCAGGAAGACGGTGCCTTCCCCCGCTTCTTCCAGCCGCCCCACACGGGGCGCAACGGCAGTGACGAACGCTCCGGCGTCGTGGCCGAACAGCTCGGACTCGATGACCTCCGCTGCCACGCCTGCGCACTCGACGACCACGAAACGCTCACATCGTCCCGACACTTCGTGGATCATGCGCGCCATGACCTCCTTGCCCGTGCCCGCCTCACCCGCGATCAGGACGGGCGCATCGGACGGAGCGACCGCCTGCGCATAGCTCATGGCATGCTTCAGCACCGGATCCTCGCCCACCGGCGAAGAGACCCGATGGCCCAGATTCAGAATGGCAGCTGCGATCAGCTCACGATCGGGAGGAAGCGGAATGTAGTCCAGCGCACCGGCACGGATGGCCGCAACAGCGCGCTCCGCGGGCGCATGGATGCCGCATGCAAGGACCGGCACACCGATCCGCTCCGCACGCAGCCTCCTGAGGAAGTCGGGCGCATCAAGGGTTACATCGACCATAACAAGGTCGCCCGCATGCCGGCGCAATGCTTCCAGCGCAGCCTGCAAGCTATCGGTCATGACGACCTGGGCCCCGGCTTCGCGCGCCATCTCGGCGGCCAGCCGGAACTCGCCCTGGGGTGTTCCGACGAGAGTCAGGCGGATCAGGTTGGACGAGCGGGCGAACATCAGCCGTCCTGCTTCACGATCTCGGTGAGCGTAACACCGAGAGAGCCATCGATCAGGACCAGCTCGCCGCGGGCGATAAACCGGTCGTTGACGAACACGTCGACTGGCTCGCCCACACGGCGGTCCAGCTCGACCACGCTGCCGCAGCGCATCTGGATCAGTTCGCCGATCTGAACGCGGGCACCGCCGAGGACTGCCTTCACTTTGACGGGGACGTCGAAGATGGCTTCCATCTCGTCCGCATCGTTTACGGGTTGGCTCACGACGGCAGTCGTATCAGTGCCACCCGGCAGCAGCGCATCGTCGAAGTCCTCAAGCGGAGCTTCGAAGGTGGAGGGGATCACATCCTGAGTGTTGGTTTCGTTGGTCATTGCAAACTCCACTACGCGGCCATCCACTGGCGGATTACCGAGGCAGCCTCAGCAGGGCTCGCCGTTACTGCATCACCGATCCGCTTGATGGCGGAGAGCTTCACCCGGCCGTCGACCTCCGCGAGGGCGACTTCCTGCTCCAGCATACTTCCCGTTCCTTCCGGCGAGGGGAGAGCCATCGAGCCATCCGGGTTCTCGCCATCGATGGCCATTGCGAGCTGCCCTTCACCGGGTCCCGTAAGAACCGCCTGCGCACCTTCACCGTCCGCCATCCGTCGCTCGTAGCGGGGCCGCAGCATCCGCACTGCGAACAGAGCAACCGCAGCCAGGATCAGCAGCTTCACCACGCTGAATATCTGATCCGTGGGCAAGTCGGAGAAGAAGCCTTGTTCGGCTGCCGCAGCGTCCATGGCCGAGAAGGGCATCGATTCCACCACGACACTGTCGCCACGCTCCGCGTCGAAGCCGACCGCGTTCTCCACCAGGCGCTGGAGCCGCTGGAGCTGTGGCTGGGACAGGCCGCCCTCACCACCATCTACCATGACTGCGACCGTCAGACGCGTCACAGCACCGGGTGCGCGCACTCTTACCGTGTTGGTCCGAGTGTTTTCGAAGGTTGTGTCCTCGGATGTCTCATTGCTTTGCGAGCGCCGCGTGTCGCCGCCAGCGGCAGGCGGAGCAGCTTCGGCATCCGGCAACTGCTCGGCGACAGTCGCCGCCTCTGCGCCAGCCTGGTTCTCGTTGCTGGCATTGTTCGATTCAACCGTGACCTGACGGGCGATAGCCTGGCGGTCAGGGTCGACGACGCTGGCCTCCTCGCGAGTCTGATCGCGGTCGATGGTCGCTGCGACTTCCGCCCGCACCTTGCCAGCGCCCACGATCGGTTCGAGCAGTTGCTCGACTTCCTGGCGCAGCTTCGCCTCTACGGCCTGCTGGCGCTCATCCGCGTCGCCGCCGCTCACAGCGCCCGCTTCGCCGGCACGGGCAAGCAGTGCGCCCGTCTGGTCGATGATCGAGACGCTCTCGGGCGAGAGTTCGGGAACGGAGGAAGACACAAGGTAGCGGATCGCCTGGACGGACTCTCCGGAGAGACGGCCGCGGGTTTTCACAGTCACGGCAGCGGTAGCGCGGCGCGGCTCGGTGGCGAAGATCGCGCGCTCGGGCATCACGATGTGCACGCGTGCGTTGACCACGTTTTCCAGGCTTTGGATCGACTGCGAAAGCTCGCCCTCTACAGCGCGCGTCTCATTCAGCTTGGCGCGCGACGAAGAGACGCCGAAGGGCTCCTCCTCATCGAGAACGGCATAGCCGATCTTGCCGCCCAGCCGCTCGGTTGCCATCCCCATGCGCAGTTCCGCAAGGCGGTCCTGCGGTGCCATCACCGCCGTACCGTCAGCCGAGAGCTGAAAGGGGACGTTTTCGGCCTGAAGCCGCTCGACAATCGTCTGAGCGGAAGACGGATCGAGATCCGTGTACAGATAAGCCATCTGCGGCGCACCCGCACGCAGGCCCAGATAGGCAAGCCCGACCAGCAAAGCGGCGGCTACACCGCCCATTATTGCAAGACGGCGCTTACCAATCTTGTCGACGAATTCCCGCAAACCGTTCAATTTCAGCCCCGTGACTGGCGGGCCTGACGCCCTACAGCCACATTATAGGAGGAAATGGGCGGCAACTTTTTCCGGGCGGAACTTTTTGCCGGTCGAGCCGGAAAAAGCGGTGTTTACGCGGGCGCGAGAATGCCTTCCAGCTCGGCGCGAATGGCGCGGCGCCGCGCATCGGCATCAAGGCGCAAGCCGCCCTGATCCCACTGCAGGGATGCATCGCCGAGCGACAGCTTGTCATCCCCGAAGACGATCAGCGACAGACGTCGGCGCTCATTGGCCTGACGTTCGGTAACGAGCCGCTCTAGGTCTGCAACGAGATCCGGGTGCACGCGGATGCGTATGGATTGCCCCCGCTGCACTTGCCCCAGGGCACGCCCGATCGCTTCGTCTATTGCCGCAGTAGGGTCCTGCTCGAGAGCGCGAGCGGCAAGCAGGTCCGCGGCGGCAAGGGCCAGTTCTCCGGCCTCGCCCGCAAGGCGCACCTCGACCTCGCCCAACCCTTCTTCCATCGCTTCGACAGAGGCCTGGAGTGCATCCACGGCGGCCAGCAAGGCCGTTTCGCGCTCACCCCTGGCATGATCGAGACCCTGCTGGAATGCCTCAGCCCGAGCCACCGCAAGAGCAGCCTCATGCTCCGCCCTCAGTCGCGCGCAGTCCGCCTCCAGCGCCGCGATGCGGGCGTTGAGGGCCTGTTCGTCTACCGTCACGGCCTCGACAAGGGGCTCGGAAAAGATCCGCGCGAACGGGAAAGGCTTGACCTGGGCGTTGCTGACCAAGGCTATGCTCCTGCCGGAAAATCAGAATAAGGCGGGGACGCGATCAGATGATGACCGCTTCGTCGTTCTTGGGATCGACCAGCACGATTTCGCCGGCATCCGCAAGGGTTTTGGCAAGACGGACCAGACCGCTTTGCGCCTCTTCGCAGTCGCGTGCACGCACCGGACCCATACCGGCCATATCCTCGCGCATGAGCTTCGCCGCACGCTCGGTCATGCTCGCGAAGAAGATGCCGCGCATCTCTTCCGGAGCGCCCTTCAGCGCGAGTGCCATCTGGCGCTTGTCGGCATTCTTGACGATCGTGGCGATCGCGGCCGGCAGCAGGTTCATCAGGTCCTCGAAGGTGAACATCAGCGCGCGGATGCGCTCGGCCGATTCCGGCACCTTGGCGTCCAGTGCGGTGAGCATCGATTCTTCGGTCGAGCGGTCCATGGCGTTGAAGACCTCCGCCATGCTCTCGTGCGGGTCACGCCTCTGCGCGCGTGAGAGGTTTGTCATGAACTCGGACTTCAGAGTCTGCTCGACTTCCTGGATGACCTCCTTCTGGACGGTCTCCATGCGCAGCATGCGCGTGATCACATCCACGCCGATATCCTGCGGAAGCTCAGCCAGAACGCGCGCAGCATGGTCCGGCTTCAGCTTGCTCAGGATGACGGCCACAGTCTGAGGGTATTCGTTCTTGAGGTAAGCGGCCAGAACGGTCTCACTGACGTTTGACAGCTTGTCCCACATCGTGCGGCCTGACGGGCCACGGATGTCTTCCATGATCTCGCGCACCTTGTCGTTCGGCATGATGCCGGCGAGCAGGCGCTCCGTCGTTTCATAGGAGCCGTGCAGCGAGGCCATGCTGGAGACCTCGCTGGTGAACTGCACCAGCAGGTGTTCCACGACGCTGGCCGGAAGGCGGCCCAACTGCGACATGGCCGAAGAGAGTTCCTTAACCTCTTCGACCGAAAGCTGCGCCCAGATAGGTGCGCCGTGCTCTTTCCCGAGCACAAGAAGCAGAGCAGCGGCTTTTTGCAGCCCGTTGAACTTCTTCAGCTCGGGGGGCTCGGCCGCAAGGATGGTGCTCATTGAGATTCCCTATGACGAAACTGGTGTGCAGCGCCCGCAATCGGCGGGTTTCATCTATTATAGGAAAAGACAACGGAGTGGCGGGCGAATGAGTATCAACTTGTCGAACAGCCTGGCTGGCCTGTCCCTGCTGTCCGGCAGCAATGCGTTCTCGACGCTGGGCTACGGCGCCGACCTTGGCATCGAGACGCGCGCCGCCCGTATTGCGAAGGCGCAGTTCAAGACTCCGGTCACCAGCCCGCCATGGAAACAAGAAGCGTCCCCTACGCCAGTGTCCTCGCAAGTCGCTGCCATCAAGCGCCTGCGTTCGCTGGTGGACCAACCGTCACGCGCAGGTACGACGATACCGGACGTGCAGACCACCTTTACCGCATACAAGGCGCTGGACCGCCTGCGCATGCTCGCCGAAACGGCGGCATCGAAAACGACCTCCACCCTCGAACGGAACGCATTGGATGCCACCTTCTCCAAGGGGCTGACCGACTTGCAGACGTTCCTCGGCAAGGCACCCAACGACCTGTTGCAGTTGGCCTTCGGGCAACCTGCCCGCCGCGTGGAAGGCATCGCCGTACCCAGCACCGCCGCCAGCACCACGGTGGCGAAGGGCATTCTGGAAGCGCGCGACACCCCGGTACCGGGTCTGACCGGAACGGAGACGTTCACGATCCAGCTCAGCCGGGGGACGATGAACAACACCGTGACGGTGGACCTTGCCGGCACGCCCCAGCCGCCCACGCTGGACTCGGTGGCAGAAGCTCTGAACGCAGCTATCGCAGCGGTGCCGATGCGCGACACGCAAGGCAATGTCGTTACGAATGCCGACGGCAATCCGGTGCCACGCTGGTCCACACAGTTCGAGGTAACAAAGGAAACCGGAAGCTGGGGGCTGAAGCTTCAGACACCTGCTTATGAACGCGTTTCCATCGAGCAGACCAACGCGCGTGATGCCTTGGTGGTAGCGAGCGGGCAGACAGCCACCGGCTCTCCTTCGGCCACCAAGATCATGCGGTTCGACGATCCAGCCGGGGCGCTGGAGATCAGCACGCTGAACATGATCCAGTCGCTGGACCGGCTTGCGACTGAAGCAGCCAAGCTCAACGAGACTGAGAAGGATCCGGCGGAGAACGTCTGGGCGCCGACCACGACCAGCGCCATCGCGACCGATGCGCAAGGCTACTCCTATGTCGTGGGCACCACCGAAGGGGATCTTGGCGCAAACCGCCTGGGCAGCACTTCGGACTTGTTCCTGACCAAGCTCGATAGCGAGGGCAAGGTCGTATGGCAGCAGACGCTCGGGACCGCCGCCACGGCAAAGGGGGCTGCGGTCACCGTTGCCGCGAATGGCGATATCGTGGTCGCCGGAACTGTAACGGGTGACTTCAAGGGCGCCACAACCGACGGCGACATGGTCGTCGCCCGCTTCAGCGCCAACGGAGATGAACAGTTTGCCACAGTGGTGCGCGCCTTTGGCGCAGACACTGCGAACGCAGTCGCCGTGGGCAACGATGGCAACATCTATGTCGCGGGGAAAAGCGCATCCGGCGGGGGTGACGCCTTTATCGCAAGACTGAACGGCACCGGACAGGTACAGGAACGCAGGACCATTGACAGCGGCGGCAGTGATGCCGTCAAAGCGCTCGCAATCGGCGCGGACGGAGATCTGCTCGCGTTGACCAGCGAAGGCGGCACAGCGATGCTTCGAAAGATCTCTGCCGGTTCGCTCACTGCAGAGGCGGGTACGATCGACCTTGGTGCACGCGATGCCCGCGTAATTGCAGTCGCAGCCGACGGCCAGATCGCGATCGGCGGCACGAGCGCAGGCGACGGCTTCGTCGCGCGGATCGATTCCGCTCTGACCGGTGCCAGTTTCACCCAGATTGCCACCCCCGGCATCGATCAGGTCGACAGCCTGAGCTTCATGGACGGCGCCCTGTACGTGGGCGGAAGGACGACCGGCGATCTGGAGGGTACGCGCTCTGGAACGGTGGACGGCTTCATCGCACGGATCGATGCTGCAACCGGCACTGTCGACAACATCACGCAGTTCGGACAGCCGACCCTGAGAACCGACCCCGTCTATGTTGCGGCTTCTAAAGGAGGCGACAGCGCCCTTGGCGCACTTGGCCTGAACCGGGGTAACATCAATCCCGACGTGTCGGTAAAGCTGACGACCCATACCAGCGTTCGAGCCGGAGATGAGTTCCAGATCCGCGTGAATGACGGAACTGTGCGCCGCATCGTGATCGATGCCGACGAAACGCTCGCCACTTTGTCCAAGAAAGTGAGTACGCTCACAGGCCGAAACGCGCTCGTCACGACGCCTCTCGACGGCAAGGGCAATCGAACCCTGCGCATCGAGGCGAAGCCTGGCCAGGAGATCGAGCTGATTGCTGGCGCTTCCGGAAAAGACGCGCTGGCGAAGCTCGGGATCGAACCTGTCCGCATATCCGCCGCCGCTCCCGTGCCGGACGACGCTCCGCGCGTGCGCCCAGGCGGCAACTATGGGCTTGGCCTGACTCATGCGTTGGGGTTGACCACTGTCGAAAATGCAGCCGCGGCACTCGACCGGATCACCTCGGCCATCTCCATGACGCAGACAGCCTATCGCTCGCTCTACTGGGATGCCGGCAAAGAAGCGATCGTCAACAACTCTGGCCGCAAAGGCGGAAAGGTCTCGGCCTATCAGGCCGCACAGGCCGCCCGCTATCAGGCCGCGCTAGACCGCCTTAGCGGCTCAACCTTCTAACCTGCACAGGAACACGAACTTATGAGCGGTAGCACTCCGCCGATCCTGCAAGGCGTTGCGATGGCGATGCGCCATCTTTCGGATCGCCAGCGCGTGGTCGCACAGAACATCGCCAACAGCGACACGCCGGGCTACCGCGCGCGCGACTTGGAGCCCAAGGACTTTTCCGGTCTGGTCGAAGCTGCGGGAGGCAACGGTGGCGCTCCCCGCATCGCACGTCCACGGGTGCAACTCACCAGCGGCATGACCGCGCTGGGTGCATCTGCGGGAAGCGGCGCGGGCATGATCTACGACCGCAACGTGTCCGAGACAAAGCCGGACGGCAACAACGTCACGCTGGAAGACCAGCTTCTGCGCATGGGCGAGATTCAGGCGGACTTCACCGCACTCTCGGGTCTTTACCGCAAGCAGATGGGCTTGCTGCGCACGGCCGTCGGCAGCCGTGGCGGCGGATGAGGCACACCACCAGTCCCAATCCGGTCAAGGAGTGATGGAGGCGGAGAGTCAAACTGGACTCTTCGCCTCTTTCATTGCCTGCGTGATGTGCGAGCGTCGTTGTTTACGATTTCACGCGCTCGCCCCTCCACACGAGAAAGCCCGCCGCTCGTGACGAGCGACGGGCCTCCCGGGGAAAACATGAGAGCAGCTTCAGAGCTGCGTGTTGATGGAAATCGGCGTAGGAAGCTCCACCTGCGAGACACCGCCGCGGGCGCAGTAAGTCTGCGAGCGTGTGCCCGACAGACGCTTGGCCTCGGCAGCAATCGCATCGAGCATTTCCACGGACAGGCGGATCTGCCGCTCCAGCGCATCACCATTGGCCGCCGAAACCTCGCAAAGCTCGACAAGAGCCTCGGAGAGAGCCTCCCGGTCATCGGGCTCCAATGCGTCGCGCCAGTCCGGCTGTTCGCGCTGCAACTGAACGGTGCGAGCCTCGATCCAGCCCACCAGGCGCGCCTTGGCTGCCGCGAGTGCTTCGAGGTCACCTGTGGGGCCCGGGGAAAGCAGCTGCTCCGTCTCCTCGCGCATCAGCGAGATCAGGGAACGGATGGTGTCGATGAGCTCACTGGCCATGCGTATTTCCTTGCATACGGATAATCTGGTCCATGACGACGGGGGCAAGGCCGATGCCGCCACTCTTGGCCATCTCGGTGCCGAGCCGTTCGGCCAGAATTCCGCGAAACATCTGCTCGCCATGCCCGCCGGAGAACTCATCGCCCATCTCGACGCTCTCGAGCATCATGTTGGCCATCTGGCCAAGGAATACGGCCTCGAATTCACGGGCTTTCTCCGCAGCCGCGTCGGCACCCGGTTTGCGGGGCTGCGCAGCTGTGGATGCGGGAATCGCACCGTTCGCTGTCGGTGTCGTCGGGTTCATTACTGCACCTCGATTTCGGCCTGCAGTGCCCCTGCGCTCTTCACGGCCTGAAGAATGGTGATGAGGTCACGCGGGCTCACGCCCAGCGCATTCAGGCCGCTGACCAGCTGGCTGAGCGACGTGCCGCCAACCATTGCCAAGGACCGCCCCTGCCCGTCGTCGACCTCAACCTGCGTGCGGGGGACGACGGTTGTGCGTCCATCGGAGAATGGCGCGGGCTGAGAAACCTCGGGCGTTTCTGAGACGCTGATGGTCAACCCGCCTTGCGCAACCGCGACGCGGCTGATCCGCACGTCGGCAGTCATCACAACGGTGCCCGAAGCCTCGTTGATGACAATCTTCGCCGGCTGATCGACCTCGATCTCCAGGTTCTCGATCCGCGAGACCAGCTCCACCAGCGAACCACCCGCGCCCGCGGGCGTCACTTCCACGGTTGCAGGATCAAGCACCTTGGCGGTGCCGGGGAACTGGCGGTTGATGGCCGAGCCAATCCGCTGCGCGGTGGTGAAGTCAGGGTTGCGCAGCGCCAGCTTCAGGCTGCCGGCCGTGCTCAATGCGTAAGGAACCTCACGCTCCACGATGGCGCCGTTGGAAATTCGCGCCGACGTGGCAACGCCGCGGCTGATGCTGGCGGCTGCGCCTTGCGCCTTGAATCCGGAAACAGCGACCGGGCCTTGCGCGACCGCATAGATCTGCCCGTCGAGGCCCCGCAGGACCGAGGCGATCAGCGTGCCGCCCTGAAGGCTGCTGGCATCCCCCAGCGCCGAGACCTGCACGTCGATCGTGGAGCCGCCGCGCGCGAACGGGGGAAGCGTCGCAGTGATCGACACTGCGGCGACGTTCTCGGTTCGCATCTGCGTGCCGCGAATGTTGACGCCCATGCGCTCCAGCATCGCCTGCATCGATTCCTCGGTGAAGGGCGAGTTGCGGATACGGTCGCCGGTGCCTGCAAGACCTACGACAAGGCCATAGCCGACAAGCTGGTTCGAGCGGACATTTTCAACGGACACGATGTCCTTGATGCGTGGGCCGGCATATGCCGGCGCCGCAGCGCTGAGGCAGGCAGCGCCCAGGCAGACGAGAAGTCGGGGAAATCGCATGGCGCTCCGGTCGAGTGGAAATTTACCGTCTTTCTTCTTATAGGATAAGAAAGGAGCGAGCGGTTCGGCATGCAGATCAATGCGGTTTCTTCACTGCTGCAAATCCTGCTCGCCAATGAGGCGAAGCGGGCCACTGCCGCACCAGTCCCCTCTTTCGAGCCGCCGGTGCCGACCGCGGTGGCGCCGGCGACCGTAGGATCGCCGACCCAATCCGTGCAGATGCTGGTGACGCTGGCCGCCGCGATGGTTCCGCCTGAGCAGGAACGCCGCAGGCGGGTAACGAAGGAAGCCGAAAAGGTGCTGGACGCGTTGCAGATGCTGCAGGCCGCGCTGGTGGTCGGCGTCGGCGCGACAGAGCCGATCAAGGAGCTCAGAAGCTGGAGCGAGGAGCGTACACTCCCCGAAGATGCAGAACTCGCCGCACTGATGGACGATCTGGACCTGAGAGTTCAGGTCGAGCTTGCGAAGCTGGAACGGGAATAACGCAGGGCTCAAGCCCAAGCGGCAGGATCAGCCCCGTCCTCTCGCAAGCCGCATGACGTATCCGATGATTTCCGCAACCGCCTTGTAGTGCTCGGTCGGGATAGGGCGGTCGATGTCCGCCGAGGCGTAGAGCGCGCGGGCGAGTGGCGGGCTTTCCACGATCGGCACCTTGGCCTCCGTCGCGAGTTCGCGGATCTTCATCGCCACGGCATCGACGCCCTTTGCCACCACGACGGGTGCGGCCATCGCACCGTGATCGTACTTGAGCGCGATCGCGTAGTGTGTCGGGTTGGTGATAATGACGCTGGCCGTCGGAACCGCAGCCATCATGCGGTGGCGTGAGCGCTCCGCAGCAACGGCGCGCATGCGGCCCTTTACGTGGGGGTCACCCTCGGCGTTCTTGTGCTCGTCCTTCAGTTCCTGAAGCGACATGCGCATGCGGTTCATGAACGAGCGCCGCTGATAGAACCAGTCGAACAACGCCAGCGCACCCACCAGCAGCGCCACCGCCTTGAGCATCATCAGGACCAGGGCGGCCGCAGTGCGCGCGACCGCCTCCGGGCCCATGCCGATCAACTGGTCCAGCGCGATGGCTTTCGGCCACACAACAATGATCGCAACAGTGATGACGAGCGCAAACTTGGCGAGGGTCTTCGCAAACTCGACAAGGCCGCGCGGGCCGAACATCCGGGTCAATCCCGAGATCGGGGAGAGCTTCGACCACTTCGGCTTCAAGCGCGCCCAGGCGACGGTGGGGCGGCCCTGCACAAACAGTATTAGCACTGCAAAGACCAGCAGAAGCCCGAATAGCGGCGCCAGAGCCAAGGCCAGTTCGCCAAGCAGACCGCTGGCGAACGCCTGCGCGCCTGTGGGCTCCAGGGAGAGATCATCCGCATGCCCCCAGAGGCGCACGAACATGCGCTGCAGCTTGCCCAGAGCGGCCAAACCAAGGCTGCCGCACACGAAGATCATCGCCACGAACATCACGGCGTGGCGCATCTCCTGCGCGACCGCGACCTCGCCCTTCTTCCGGGCGTCATCGAGCCGCTTCTGTGTCGGCTCGTGGGTTTTCTGATCCTTATCCGGTGCTTCCGACATGGCTTATGCCCACCCACTTTGCATCCAATCGCTCATCGCCGATGCGAAGGCGGTTATCATGGCCCCCACCACCACTGCGAAGAGGGCAGTTCCGAGAAGGATATTCAGCGGCTGCGCAATGAAGAAGACCTGGATCGTCGGCGCGAGCCGCGCGGAGAAGCCGAGAGCGACGTTGAAGACAATGCCATACACCAGAAGCGGGGCCGAGAGGCTGACCGCAAGCGCCATGGCGCGGCCGATCGTCGTCACGGCAAGGCTGGCGAAGTCGCCTAGGTTGGGCACCGCGCCCACCGGAAAGATGTCATAGGAGCGGATCATCGCGGCAATCCAAAGATGATGCAGGCCCAGTCCCAGACACACGAGAGTTGCCGCGAGGACCACCATCTTGGCAAGAACCGGCGCCTGTCCGCCAAGCGCGGGATCGAAGATGATCGCCGAGGACAAGCCCATCTGGGTGCTCGCGATGGACGCAGCCATGACGGCTGCCTGGAACATCAGGCGCACAATCATGCCGAGTGCCAGGCCCACGCAAAGCTCAACCGCGATAATGCCCGCCAGGGCGCTCCCGTCGCGCGCGGCAGGCAGGACCACCGAAGACATAAGCCCCCAAAGCGCAAGGCTGAGGCCAAATGCCGTGAGAAGACGGATCCGCCCTGGCACCGCATCGTCCGAGAAAACCGGAAGCAGCATCAGCACAGCCCCGAGCCGCGCGAACAGGATGAGGAAGGCAGTGACCTGGAGCGGGAGATCCGTCATCCCTCTTAGCCGCTGATAACGCGCGCGGAGACCTCCGCCATGAATGCACCAAGCGCCTGACCGATCATCGGCAGCGTCATCACCATGACGACGCCCAGGACCAGAATCTTCGGAACGAACGTAAGCGTCATTTCCTGAATCTGCGTGAGTGCCTGCACAAGACCGATCAACACGCCGACGATCAGGGAAGCGATCAGCATCGGTCCTGCGATCGTGAGAACCAGCAACAGCGCAGCCTTCGCAATGGCCAGGGTATCAGCGGGGCTCATGGCGTTAGATCTGCATGCGCATGATTTCGCCATAGGCGCTGACCACCCGGTCACGCACTGCGACGACGGTATCGAGCGCCGTTTCGGCAGCGCCGATGGCAGTTACGACGTCGATCAGGTCTCCCTGGCCGGCAACCTGGCGCGCGCTGGCCTGCTCGGCTCCGCGCATGCTCTGCGCCGCGTCCGTCACCATCTCTTCGATCATGCTGCCAAAGCTGCCGCCACCGCTGGAGACACCCGCGCCGGGCATGGTCGAAGGCTTGGCGATGCCTGCCGAACTGCCTGTGCCGAGGGCGCGGCCATAGGCCGCGGCTGCATCAAGTGCGCCGATGGACATGTCTATCTTTCCTTAGCTCTTGGAAGTGCTGTTACTTGAGGAGATCGATCGTGCGCATGGTCATGGCCCGCGCCGTCTCGATGGCATTCACGTTTGCTTCGTAGGACCGCTGGGCAGAGCGCATGTCCGCCGTTTCGATCGCGCTGTTCACGTTCGGCATCATGATATAGCCTTGCGCATCGGCCGCGGGATGTCCCGGCTGGTAGACGCGCTGGAAGGCGGACTTGTCGGTCGATATGCCGCGCACGCGCACGCCCTGCTGCGGTGCGTCGCTGCTCTTCACGCCTCCATCAAGGATCGGCTCGAATGTCACGACGCGGCGCCGATAAGGATCGCCACCTGGCGTATTCGACACCGATTGCTGGTTCGCAAGGTTCTCCGCAATGACCCGCATGCGCAGCGACTGGGCGCGCAGCGCGGATGCGGATACGTCTACTGAGTTACGAAGGGACATTCTAATCTCCGGACCGGCGAACCCGCCTCGTGACTCTTGTAGGCAGAATTTGCCTAGTTGGTCCGATCACCCGGAAATTTAATCCTATAAGTCTCCCCATAAGGAGACGCACTCGTGCTTGAAGATGTTCCCGTCCAGATGTCGGTGGTGCTGGGTTCCAGCCAGCTTCCGATCCGCCAGATCCTCAAGATGGGTCGCGGCGCATTGATCCCGCTCGACTGCGGCTATGACGATCCGACAGAGATCTACGTTAACGATAAGCTGATCGCGCGCGGGAAGATTCAGGTGGCGGGCGATCGCATGTCGATCGAGATCACCGAAGTGATGAAGCGGAGCCGCTAGGGAATGGATACCTATGCGCTGCTGCGCACACTGGGCGCGCTCGCGACGGTGCTGGGACTGCTCGCTGGCGCCCTCTGGGCCGTCCGGCGCTTTGGCATCCGGCTTCCCAATCGTATCGGCGGGGGCGATGGTACGCGCCGCCTTGAAGTGATCGAACGGACCATGATCGACGGGCGCCGCTCAGTCGCTCTCCTGCGTCGGGATGGCCGCGAACACCTGATTCTTCTTTCGCCCGAAGGCAATGTTCTGCTCGAAGCGGGCATCGTCCGCGATGAAATCGACCATGCCGCCGAAGCGGCGCGGCTGGAAGCGCAGCGAGAGGCCATGGAAGCTTCACGCGCGCAGAGCGAAGCCATGCGGGATTCCTTTTTTGCCATGGTCGACAAGGCACGTAGCGGTGTGAAGGACCGGGTAGAGGCAGCTCAGCCGGTGGTTCAGCAAGTCAAGAAGCGCGTGCAGCCCGAAGGAAACCGGGCGAAGCCGCGTGGCCGTGGAGGCTCTCGCCGTGCGTAAGTTTCTGCGCGTTTTCGCGATCTTAGGCGCTCTCGCCCTGCCCACCGCCGCTCTGGCCCAGTCGACGACGATCGACCTGGGTGATGCTTCCCTGACGGGTCGTGCGGTCCAGCTCGTGCTGCTCATGACGGTGCTCAGCCTTGCGCCTGGCATCCTGATGACGGTGACTTGCTTCACCCGCATCGTCGTGGCTCTGTCGCTGCTGCGCAATGGCATCGGCGCGCCCGGCGTTCCGCCCAATCCAGTGCTGATCAGCCTTGCGCTGTTCCTCTCGTTCTTCGTCATGGCGCCGACGTTCGAGGAAGCATGGACGCGGGGCATCAATCCATACACCGAAGGCCGCCTGACGGAGCAGCAGGCATTCGATCGTACCGCGCAGCCTTTCCGCGTCTTCATGCTGGGCCAAGTCCGCGACGACGACTTGCGGCTCTTTACAGAGCTTTCGAAGAGGCCTCCCACCGCCCGGGCCGAAACGCCGCTAGCTACGCTTGTGCCAGCGTTCATGATTTCAGAGCTGCGTCGCGCTTTCGAAATCGGTTTCCTTCTGCTCCTGCCGTTCCTGGTGATAGACCTCGCAGTGTCGGCCGTGCTGATGGCCATGGGCATGATGATGCTTCCGCCACCAACGATCTCGCTACCGATGAAGATCATCTTTTTCGTCCTGGTGGACGGCTGGGCACTCGTATCAGGATCGCTGGTCCGCAGCTTCACGGGCTGATGACGGTTCCGGTGCGCGGTCCCGGGACCAACTCATCGGTGGAGGCCGGCGCGTTCCGCTCCTCCACCCAAGCCGCAAGCACGTCGAACGACAAGGCCACATAGAAGCCCAGCCCCACCTCCTCTTCGCCGATCCAGCGCACACCACCGCTTTTCAACGACAGGCCGGGAATGGTCATAGCCAGTCGCTCGTCTCGCATCGGCCGGAACGGCAGACGCAGCTTGGCGCCGCCTTGCGAGATGTCGAGCAGCATCGCGTCGTACATGGCGCCGCGCGCCTCGACCTTGATCGGGCAGTTCGCGGCAAGCCGGGGCGCACGCGGTGCCCGTTGACGGCTGATCCGGCTCTGGCGCGGCTGAGGGCCCAGCATCGCTTCTACATCGATGGGAGTAAGGAACTGCAGGCCAGCAGCTCCGTCGCGAGTCCATGCCACGCGGGCTTCGATTTCCTCGCCATACCGCATGCCGATGCGCACACGCTGATCGACTGCCAGCGCCGCGCGCGTCTCGATCTTCATGCCGGTCGTCGAAATGTTTCGCACGCGGCACAGGCCCTCGCGATCATCCAGCATGAGCTTACCGGTCATCAGCAGCGTCATCGTCCGGGGCGCGCGCTCCCGATAGGACCGTGTGTCAGCCTTGCTTGAGGAAGAGTCCGAGGCCTCTGGAGAGTTCATGATTCAGCGCGCCTATTGCAAGGATCAGGCCGGATTGGCCTGGGTAATGGCGGCATGGCGCACAACACCGGCGCCGAACGCCTCGGGTGCCGCTTCCATGACGACCTTGCGAAACTGCTCCACGTTTGGCAGCATACCGTCGGGACCGCTGGCGAGCGGGCTCCGGAAGGTTCTCAGGTTGATGCCGTGAAGCAACAGCGGCATCCGGGCAGCGACGAACTCCGCCTTGTCCGAAGGCACCTCGAGCTGGATCTCGAAAGAGACGTACCCGGCAAGGCGACCGTCCTTTGTCACGAGTGGTGACAGAACGGTCCCGGTCGGCACGAAGGCGCTGTTCGCAGCCTCCTTCTCCTTGGCGGAGGGAGGCGGGCCAAGCAACATGACGGCGGCATATGCCGCGCCTGCACCGACGCCAAGACCCAGGATCAGAAGAGCCAGGAGAGCAAATAAACGCTTCATACGTCAGAACCTGAAGCTAACATCACTCGGCAGAGCGGAAGGCTCGGCGAGCAGGACAACAGTGATGCGGCGGTTCTCCGGCCGCTCCGGCTGATCGGGGTAGACGGGCCGGGACGATCCCAGCGCGACCACCTCGGTAAAACGATCCTGCGGCACGCCGCTGGCGACAAGGGCAGCGCGCGCGGCATGGGCCCGGTCGCCGGACAGACGCCAGTTCGCATCCGCCTGCCCTGCCGCGTCGGTATGGCCCTCGATGGCGATCTGCACGCCCGCGCGGGCAATCCGCCCGGCAATGGTGGAAAGAATGCTGCGGCCATACCCGTTGAGTTCGGCCGTTCCGCTCCGGAACATTGAGCGGTTGTCGGTATCCATCAGGCTGACGCGCACGCCCTCCCGCGTGGGCTGTACAGCCACACTCTCGCGGTTCTCCTGCTGCTGCGCATCGAGCGCTACACGCAGTTCCTGGGCCAGGACGCGCATGGAGGAATCCGGGATGCTGGCGGTACCGCCACGAGCGGTACCGGCGGTCGCAGCCTCCATGCTGGGCTGGCCGAGTGAGGTGGTGTTGTCAGCCTGTGCGCGACGGGTCCGTCCGCCCTGCCCCCTCGTGTCACCGGGAGACATCCCGGACATCGAGGACGTACTCGGCGGCGCCGGAGTGAAGTACTCGGCCAGACCGCGCAACCGCTCCTTGTCCGGGTTCGCAAGCAGCCAGAGCAACATGAAGAAGGCCATCATGGCGGTCACGAAGTCGGCGTATGCCACTTTCCAGGCGCCGCCGTGATGGCCACCGGCCACCTTCTTGATCTTCTTGACGATGATGATCGGGCGTTCGTTCACGCCGGATGGCTGAGCCACGTCAGTCGGCTCCCAGCGCGACGCGGAGGCGGTCCTGAACCAGGTTCAGCCGCACCCGCTCAACCGCCTCCAGCGTGCTGGTGCCATTCGCAACGCACTCCAGCAGATCCGCCGCTTCCTGCGAGCGCTGCACGAGCAGGTCGAAGGTCTGCAGCTGTTCTGTGTAGTTGCAAGCCAGATACTCGTCGGACGCGAGGATCTCGCCCAGTGACTCGATGAGCGTGCGCACGTCACGAATCTCCTGTGCAACGGCGGCACACAGCGTGATGGCGAGGTCGTCGATCTTTGACATCCGAATGATCCGATACAGCAAGAGAGGCGATGACTTAGAACAGCTCCAGCTCGCCCACGTTCTGGAGAGGACGACGAACGGGAGGGGCGACGACCGGATCGGGCGCATGCACGACACGGTTGCAGCGGGAGCGGCCTTCATAGGGCTGAAATTCGACTCGCCGGGCCTGCGTCCCGCCGAGGTCCACGTGCGCGATGGCAATGCCCTCCGCTTCGACGAAACGGCGGGCGAACTCCGCGTTGCTCGAACCGATCAGGCCCAGTCCCGCAATCATGTTAGCGCCGCCATACAAGTGAGCGCGCAGCCGGTTGCGTGCGGCGCCGAGCTTCATCATCTCGTTGATGAGAAGCTCCATCGCGTGGATCCCGTAGCTTGAAAGATTCTGCTGTTGAACGCGGTGATCGGGCTCCCCGAGAAGAAAGTGGTTCATTCCTCCCACTCGGGCCACGCTGTCCTGAAGGCACACGGCGACGCACGAGCCGAGCACCGTCGAGATGACGACATTCGGCCGCGCGACGACGGCATGTTCCCCCTGGACGATCGAGATGCGTTCCATCGTACAGCTCAGGTCAGTTCGCCGAAGATGCGCTCGATCTTCTCCTTGAGCGCAGCCGGGGCGAAGGGCTTGACCAGGTAGTTGTTGACGCCGAGCGCGGCCGCCTTCTGCACGATCTCGCGATCCGAAGATCCGGTCAGCATGATGAAGACGGTCTTGCCGATCACGGCGTCCTTGCGCACTTCCTCCAGGAACTGGAGCCCGTCCATCTCCGGCATGTTCAAATCGGAGATGATCAGGTGCACGCGATCCGAGCGGACGGCGGAAAGGGCTTCAACAGCGCCCGGTTTGTCACGGACATCCTTGAAGCCGAAGTCCTGGAGGGCACGGCGGATCATGGCGCGCATGCTCGCCTGATCGTCGACCACCATGACCTTGATTGCAGCTGCTGCTGGCATTGCTTCCTACCTCAAGAACGACAAGCCGCGAGGATTGCCTCGGGCATTGCTGATAAACTGAACTGCTGCTCCACCGCACCGGCCTGGAAGGCGGCGCGAGGCATGCCGTAGACCACGCAGGTCTCCTGGTTCTGGCCCAGCGTGCGTGCGCCGGAACGGCGCATGGCAAGCAGACCTTCGGCACCATCGGCGCCCATGCCCGTCAGGATGACCCCGACAGCCCCCGCACCCAGACGTGCGACAGAATGGAAAAGCACATCGACCGAAGGACGATGTCCGCTCACCGGATCACCTGTACGGAGCCGGATACGCGGCTGACCGGGGCTTAGCGACATGTGCCGATCCCCCCCAGGAGCAATATATACGGTTCCACGCTCGATCGGAGCGCCGTCGACCGCTTCGGTAACTTTGACGGCACACACCGCATCCAGACGGGCAGCGAAGCCCGCCGTGAAGCCCGCCGGCATGTGCTGAACGATCAGCACGGGAGGGCAGTCGGCCGGCAAACCCGCGATCAGCGAGAAGAGCGCCTCGACGCCGCCGGTCGAGGAACCGATGGCAATGACGACGTCGCGGAAGGACGTGCCAGCGGGCGCAGCCCGGGCGGGCGTCGCGGAACCGCTTTGACCGACACGGCTTCGCGCTGCGGCCTTCACCGTCTTGCGTAGATGATCGGCATCGCGCGCGATCTCCAGCGGATTGCCGCAGGGCTTCGCGATGCAGTCCACCGCGCCCAGCCGCAAGGCCTCGATCGTAACCTCGGTTCCACGCGCGGTCAGCGTCGAGCACATGACCACGGGCATGGGCCGAAGCCGCATGATTTTCTCAAGGAAGGACAGGCCGTCCATTCCGGGCATTTCGACGTCCAAAGTGACGACGTCGGGATTAAGCTCCCTGATCATCGCGCGGGCCGCGTGGGGCTCGGGCGCGAGGCCGACGACTTCGATTTCCGGGTCCGCTGAAAGGATCCGGTTCAAGGCCATCCGCATGCTGGGGCTGTCATCCACGACCACGACCCGCACCGGGCTCGTCATCGGGGTCCTCCATTCTTCTGATAGATGGTCTGTCCGGCGAGGCTCATGCCCAACTTTGCAGGGGCAATGAGCCGTTCGGAATGACCGATGTAGAGAAAGCCTCCGGGCGCAAGACGCTCGACCAGCCGTGCCTCCAGATCCGCCTTCGCCTCATCGTCGAAATAGATCATGACGTTGCGGCAGAAAATGGCATCGTAGAGTTGGCGCATCGGCCAGCTTTCGAACAGGTTGAGCGTGCGCGCGGTCACCAGTGCCTTTGCTTCCGCAGCCATCTCGAAGCCGTCGACGTGCGGGCGCAGCCATGTCGAGCGGTAGGGCTCTGGGATGGAATCCCGCGCCGCCGCCGCATAGACGCCCCGCTCCGCCGCCTGGACCACCGGGGTGGAGATGTCCGTGGCAAGCAAGCGCACGTCCGCACCTCGAAGCCACGCCGCGTCCGTGCGATCCCGGCCGAGCAGGCACATGGCGATCGTATAGACCTCTTCGCCGGACGAGCAGCCCGCCGACCAGATCCGCACGCTCTGCCCCTTCGATCGTCCCTTCAGCTGCGGCATGAGCACGCTGCGGAAGTGGTCGAAGTGGTGCGACTCCCGGAAGAAGTGGGTGTGGTTCGTCGTGAGGGCGATCACCATCGTCCGGCGTTCGACGGGATCCCGCTCCACCAGGGCGACATAGTCACGGAAGCTCGTGATGCCGTTCTCGCGCAGCCGCCGGCTGAGACGCGAGTGAACAAGCGTCCGCTTCGCCTCCGTCAGGTGGATGCGCGCCTCTCTTTGCATGACCGCGGCGATCTGCGCGAACTCGGTGGCACCGAGTTCCGCTTCGCCGGGCCCTGCAGAGGGGCGAGGGAGAGCGGCGGCGGTTGTCACGCAGTCAGTTCCATCTGACGGGTGACGCTCAATGCTTCCAGATCGAGCAGCAGCACCATGGTGCCCGCCTGCTCTTCCTGGTTCTCCTGAGCGCGGGCAGCAACCTGCACGAGACCGGCAATGACGTTCTTCTCGTCGACTTCGATCTCTGGCGCAGGCTTGATGTCGCTGTCGTTGATCGGAACGATGTCCGCCACTTCGTCGACGAGGAAGCCGGCCTGCTTGCCACCGATGCTCACGACCAGAATGCATGAGCGTGCGTGAGGAACACTCGGCTCCCAACCCAGGCGTTCGGCCAGTCCGACGATGGGGATCACGGTACCGCGAAGGTTCGCGACGCCCTTGATGTACGAAGGCACGCGGGGAAGTGGCGTGGGCTCTTCCCATTCGCGGATCTCGATCAGCGCACGCATGTCGATGCCGAATGTCTTTTCGCTCAGCGAGAAGGTGACAATCTTCCGCTCGCCGCTGTCAGTGGTGGTGGTCATGCTGCGAGTCCTTTGAGGGAGTGCTTGGAGGTTGAAGGAGGTGGCGAAGCGACGAGCGCCTCCACATCAAGGATCAAGGCAATCGAGCCGTCGCCCAGAATGGTAGCGCCACCCAGACCGCGGATCGGATGAAGGTTCTGATCGAGGCTTTTGATCACCACTTCGCGACGGTCATCGATTGTATCGACCATCAGCCCGATCAGTCCGGCGCTGTCGCTTTCGACGACAATCACCAGCGACTCCTCCGGCTCGTAGGGTTCGACGCCCTGCAGACCAAAGAATTCGGTAAGACGCCTAACAGGCAGATAGTTACCACGAAGTTCAATGACTTCATTCGTCGGTGACACGGCTTTGACCTGTCCCGGCTCCGGCCGCACTGATTCCACCACGCTGGCCAGCGGAAGCACGAAGCGCTGGTTGGCCAGGCGCACGACCATGCCATCGAGGATTGCCAGCGTCAGCGGCAGGATCATCGTGAATGTGGTGCCCTCGCCTGGCACCGACTGGATCTCTACCCGTCCGCCCAGAGCTTCCACGTTGGAGCGAACCACGTCCATCCCCACGCCGCGGCCGGAGATGTTCGAGATCGTTTCCGCGGTCGAGAACCCGGGGGCACAGATGAGCTGATCGATCTCCTCGTCCGCCAGCACTGCGTCCGCCGCGATGATGCCTTTTTCCACCGCCTTGGCCCGCACCCGCTCGCGATCGATGCCCCGGCCGTCATCGCGGACCCGTACAAGGATACGGGCGCCCTTCTGCTCGGCTGACAGGCGCAGGCTGCCGCAGGGCGGCTTGCCGCGCGCCACGCGCTCGTCCGGCTTCTCGATACCGTGGTCCACGGCATTGCGGATCATGTGGGTGAGCGGATCGCCGATCTTCTCGATGACGCTCTTGTCGACTTCGGTGCTTTCCCCCTCGACTTCGAGGTTCACTTGCTTACCGGTTTCGCTCGACAGCTCACGCAGCATGCGTGGCACGCGGCTGAAAGCCTGCTTGATCGGCTGCGCACGCAGCGACATCACGCTGTCCTGGATCTGCCGGGTCAAACGCGAAAGCTGGGGCAGTTCGACGCGCTCCTGGTCTGCCGGCGAGAGCCGGTCAGCCAGGATCGACCCGCGAATGACCAGTTCTCCGACCAGGTTCAGCAGCTGGTCGAGCTTGGTGAGCTCGACGCGGATGGTCTGCGATGCCTGTTCGGGGCCCTTCTCTCCTTTCGGCGCGGACGGAGCCACTGCAGCGGCAGGCTTGCTCTCCACCAGCGTCAGCGGGGGCTGAGAAGCGGGCGCAACGGGTGGTTCGATGGCCTTCACCACCGGGATTTCCGGTTGAGGCTCCGGAGCCTGCGCATCTAAATCGAGATCCGGGTCAGGCACGCCAGAAACGACCTGCTCGGCTCGCTCGATCTCGACCACCGAATCCGGCGCGACGAAGTCGAAGCACTCGTTGATTTCGCTCTTGTCGATCGAGCCCGGTACCGAGATGTACCAGACGAAGTAGCTCTCTTCGGGATCGACCTCGCGCAGCGATGGCAGGGCCGAGCTGTCGACACGGACAACACGTCCGCCAAGGCGCTCCAGCTCACGGATGATAAGGATCGGCTCACCGCCATTGGCCAGCGCGTCGCGCGAAGGTCCAAAGCGAACCGTCCAGTCGCCGTTGCTCTCTACCGGTGCATCAAGATCGTCGAGCGAAACGGCTATCGGTTCGAACCCGAACGGGTCGAGGTCCTCTATCACCGCTGTGACCGGCGTGAAGCCGAACTCGTCCTCTTCCGTCTGGACCGCAGGGGCGGCCGGTGATTCAGTCGCGGCGACGGCTTGTGTCGCGGCCTGTGCGGGCGCTGGAGCAGCTCCGCCATCGACGCTAGCACCCATGGTCGCAAGAATCTCGTCCAACTTCGCCAGCATCGCGTCATCGGACGGGGGAGCGGACTGCTCCTGCGCCGCCGTGACATGGTCCGAGAGGATGTCGAAGGCGTTCAGCAGCTCCTTGACCACTCCGGTGCTTGCGGCGATCCGGCCGGCGCGCACTTCGTCGAGCACGTTCTCGAAGCGGTGCGAGAAGGCGAGCAGAGCCGCATGCCCGAACGCGCCCGAGCCGCCCTTGATGGAATGGACGGCGCGAAAGACGCTGGCGATCGTCTCAGCGGAGGTGTCGCCATCCGCCATTGCCGATAAGCCGGCTTCCGCTGCCGCGAGACCCTCCACGCACTCTTCGAAGAAGATCGCCTGGATTTCGTCGAGTTCGTCGCTCACGGGCACACCCGGCGGATCGCCGTCCCCAGCTTGGTCGCATCGAAAGGCTTCGTGATCCAGCCGGTCGCACCCGCGTTGCGGGCACGGGCCTTCTTGTCATCCGAAAACTCGGTGGACAGCACCAGGATCGGTGTGCCCCGGAATTCAGGAACAGCGCGCACTGCTTCGATCAGTTCGAAGCCATCCATCTTGGGCATGTTGATGTCCGTGATGAGGAGGTCGGGCTTGACCTCGTGCATGCGTTCAAGGCCGTGCACGCCGTCATTGGCACTCTCAATCGTAAAGCCTTGGGCGGTCAGTGACGCCTTCAGCAGCATGCGCATGCTGGCCGAGTCATCGACCGTGAGGATCAGCTTGCTCATGGGTGGTCCTTTCCGGTTTCAAGGCCCAGCGTCTCGGCCAGACCACACCCGGCGACGCGCTCCACGAACGCGGGGCTGGGATTGGTAATCTCGAATTCAAGCGACTTCTGCTCGGCCTCGGCACGGGCCGCGACAAGCAGCTGCAATACGCACTGCCCGACACTTTCCACTTGAGAGGCGTCGATACGAATTTCGTCGTCCAGGTCGGCGGCGAGAACCAGCCGGACCTTCAGGTCCTCGGCGGCGACGGTGTTGCCGCGCGCAGGCAGGATCAGCGTACGGTCTTCGGACGGATCAGTTGGCAGCGAGGAGTTCATCTTTGGCCTCGTCGAGAGCAGTCTCGAGTTGTTGGAATGAGGGGGCGTGCATGGTGGGGGTCATGCGGCGGGCGATCTCGATCGCCACCTGAACGGGCGTGCCCTGGGCGTAAGCCACGATAGCGGTCTTCGCGATGCCGAAGGGCTTGCTGTCCTCTTCGACGATGCCGAGCAACTTCGAAGCGAGCGGACCAACGACGCAGTAGGAAAGAAGAACGCCCAGGAAGGTACCGACAAGTGCGCCGCCGATCATCGCACCAAGAACCTCGGTAGGCTGATCGATGGAACCCATGGTCTTGATGACGCCGAGCACAGCTGCGACGATGCCGATGGCCGGAAGTCCGTCCGCCATGACCTGAAGCGCATGCTGCGGAGCCAGTTCCTCGTGGTGATGCTTCTCGATGTCCGCGTCCATGGCGGCATCGAGCTGATGCGGATCCTCGAAGTTGACCGTCATCATCCGCAGGTAGTCGGCCATAAATTCGACCAGGTGATGATCCGCAAGCAGCCGCGGGTAGCGCGAGAAGATCGAGCTTTCCTCGGGCCGGTCCAGGTGCGGTTCGATCGCGGTGGCACCACCCTTCTTGAAGGTGGAGAGCAAGGCAAACAGCAGCGTCAGCAGATCGCGGTAGTCGCTGTCCTTCCAGCGCGCGCCCTTGAACGCGCGTTTTATGCCCGCGACGGCCTTCTTCACCGTGGCAAGAGAATTGCCGACAATGAACGCGCCGATGGCCGCGCCACCGATCGCCACCATCTCATGCGGCAGTGCATGGAGGATGATGTCCACCTTGCCACCCGCAACGATGAAGCTGCCGAAGACGCAACCGAGAATAATAAGAAAACCGATGCCGTTGATCATAACCTGTCCAGCCCCCCGATCGGGATAGTTCAGGTTATAGGATGGAATCCGGACGACCGGCGTTTCGCGGGATGCTTTTCATGCGCCCTTGAGTGCATTCCAGGTGTATTGCTGACGCGCACAACGATACCTGCAATCCGCACTTGCGTGTTTCCGTCTAGAATAGGGGAAACGACAGGAGCTACAGCATGTCTCTTTCCGCCTACCAGCGTGTGAAAACGATTGCGGAATCCCCGCGCAACACTGAATTCCGCCTGGTGAGCCAGATCACAGGCGAGATGATCGCGGCGCGTGATGCCGGCCTTACCGGCACTGCCCTGATGGCCGCGCTTCATCGCAATCGTGAAATGTGGGGCGCTTTCTCAAGCGCTTGCGGCGCTCCGGGCAACGCACTGCCGGACACACTTCGCGCCGGTATTATCTCACTTGCTCTGTGGGTCGACCGTTTCACCACCGAAGTTGTAACCGGACGTGAATCGATCGAGGAACTGATCGGCGTGAACCGCCTCCTTCTTGAAGGACTGGCGCCAGAGCAGATGGCAGCCTGACCCCTTAAGCCGGCCCTAACCCGCCAGGCAGCCTCGCTCCCACGGCGGAGAAGCGCTGCCCCTGGCCGATGCTGCCCGCTTTCGGCGTCGCGCATCGCTGTCGTGAGCGTCCGTTCCGCGCCTTTAAGGCCAGGAGCGGGCGCGGCTGAGTATGTGCCCCCTCTCCGGCCGCTCTCCTGTACCGGAGGTTGGGGCCGATGAGGCTCACGGCCCACAACTGCCCCTGCCTCATAGCTGCTCGCGCACTTGCTTATGCAGCAGCGACCCTCCCTTGCCCTCACATTGACAAAGAGGACTGGGCGGGTATCTCCTCCAGCAGTGATCCAACCATTCCACATCTGGAATAGGAAATTGGGCCGGTGGGGAGTTTGCCGAAATGTTTTGTCGATCGACATGGCCGAACCTCCCTGCGGACTATGTGCCCGCCAGGTACAGGCGGTCACCCGTTTAGCAGCGCTTGAGAAGCGACGCATTCATGCTCGATAGACAGGAACCTCCATGCAGCCCGACAATCGCTTCCTAGACGACCTTAGCCAGACCTCAGTGCGGGTCGAACCGGCGTTGACCTTGGAGAGCCCGGACGCGGCAAGCTGGGACGCGGACTGCGACGTCCTGGTCGTGGGCGTAGGTCTTGCTGGCGTCTGCGCTGCCTTACGTGCTGCTGAGGACAGCAACCTGCAGGTGATGGCAATAGATCGGGGGCTGGGAGGCGGCGCAAGCCAGCTCTCCGGCGGCGTCATCTATATGGGGGGCGGGACACGCGCCCAGCAAGAGGCGGGGGTCGAGGACACACCCGAAAACATGGCCGAATATCTGACCTATGAAACCGGCGACATCGTCCGTGGAGACACGGTGCGCCGCTACGCAGAGGCCAGCAGCGGCTTCCAGGATTGGCTTGAAAAGTACGGCGCCCGGTTCGGCGGACCGATGACAGAGGAGAAAACGTCGTATCCTAACGACGCCTCCCTCTACTACTCCGGCAATGAGCTGACGGTGCCCGGCCGCGAGCGAGCCAAACCCGCAGCGCGCGGACATCGCGCCAAGCCGGCGGCAGGTGGCGAGCCGAAGAAGCTTTCCGGCGAATACCTGCTTCCACCGCTGATCGCTTCGATGGAGGCGCGGCCGAACGTCCGCTTCATGCGCCATACGCGTGCGACCCGCCTCATCACGGATGCGGATGGCGCAGTAATAGGGATCGAGGTCCAGACCATTTCCCAAGGTGCCGCTGCGTGGCGGCACGGAATGGCGATGAAGCTGTGCAACAACATCGTCGCTGCCTCCCTGGGGCTGACGAGCAAGCTTTATGGCGCGATTGTCGGCATCGAGGCAGGTGCGAAGCCTCTGCGCATAAGGGTCCGCAAAGGTGTGGTACTGTCCGCAGGTGGATTCACTCACAACCGGCCGATGATGGCCAAGACCGCCTTGCCTTCATACCAGAATTCGCATCCGCTGGGCACGATCGCGGACGACGGCTCCGGCATCAAACTGGGGATGAGCGTCGGCGCGCGCACTGACCTGCTCGACCGCATCTCCGCTTGGAAATTCGTCTACCCGGCGGAAAGCTGGGTGCGCAGTTGCTCGGTAGGGCCGGACGGGGAACGCCTGGTGGGCGAGGAATACTACGGCGCCCGGACCGGTGACGCGGTCTTCCAGAAGGGCGGCGGCAAAGGCTGGCTCATCATGGATGAGCCGATCCAGCAGATGGTCCGCGAGGAAATCGCATCGATGAAAAAGATGCTCTTCCAGAAGATCCAGTTCCGAGCGACGCAAAAGGACTACACCGTTTCCGCGCCGACAATCGAGGAGCTGGCCCAGAGGCTGGGTCTGCCTCCCGAGAAGGTGAAAGCGACCGTAGAGGCCTACAACGGGCATATCGACCGGGGCGAACCCGATCCGTTGGGCAAGTCAGAGAAGTACCGCCGCCCGATCCGGACCGGCCCGTTCTATGCCACTGACATCGGAGCAGCACTCAAGCTGTCGCCGATCCCAGCACTCACCATGGGCGGACTTGTCGTTGACGAGGATACCGGGCAGGTTCTCTCTGCCGAAGGGGGCGTGGTGCCCGGCCTCTATGCCGCCGGAAGAACCGCCGTGGGGATTTGTTCGAATTATTATGTAAGCGGGCTTTCCCTCGGCGACTGCGTCTGGTCTGGCATGCGGGCGGCCGAAGCGATTAAGGGCAACGGCGGCGCGGCGGCGCTCGTTGCGGGTCAGTGATCCTCTTCGCTGACCAGTAAACAAGGCACACCCACTAGAAGAGAGGGATAGCATGATACCGAACAGCCCTGACGGGCCCACCCAACTCGAGATATTCCGCAAGATGGCCTTGCTGAAGGCCAATGACGAGCGCAGCCGCAAGGTTATCACGACCGGTCGCCTGGTCATGCCGTACTACAGCTATCGGGGTCAGGAAGTCATCCCGTCGGCTCTGGCGGTGAACCTGAAGGACACCGATTACCTCTGCACGATCTATCGCGGCATCCATGACATGCTCGCCAAGGGCCTGCCGCTGAAGGACCTTTGGGCCGAGATTGCCGGTCGCGTTGACGGCACCTGCAAGGGCAAGGGCGGACCGATGCACCTGACCGACGTCAAGCATGGCGTCATGGTCACGACCGGCATCGTCGGTGCTTCGATGCCGATTGCGAACGGCCTTGCCTGGGCTTCGCAGTTGCGTGGCGAGGACCGCGTGGCGGTTGCCACCTTCGGTGACGGCGCTTCGAACATCGGCGCCTTCCACGAGGCGCTGAACCTGGCCGCCGTCTGGAAGCTGCCGACCATCTTCGTGTGTCAGAACAACCGTTATGGCGAGCACACCGCCTATGCCAAGGCGACCGGCGCCAAGAACATCGCGGACCGTGGCCTGGCCTACGGCATCCCCGGCGTGCGCGTGGACGGCAACGATCCCGTCGCCATGTACAACGCCGCACGCGAAGCGGTGGAGCGCGCTCGTGCCGGCGAGGGACCGACTCTGATCGAGGCGATGACCTTCCGCTTCCACGGCCACGTGTTCGGCGACAAGGGCGGCTACATCCCCAAGGAAGAGCTGGAAGAGGCTATCGCGGCCGATCCTTACCCGCGCTTCCGCGCCAAGCTGATCGCCGATGGCATCGCCACCGAAGCCCAGCTGGCCGAGATCGAAAGCGGGTTCGAGAAGGACCTCGACGAAGCCGTTGACTTTGCCCTTGCCTCGCCCTTCCCGGGCATCGAGGAACTGACCTCCGACGTGTATGGAGCCGCCGCATGAGCCAGGAACAGATTACCGTTCTGCAAGCCTACTCGCAGGCGCTGATGGACGCGATGACCGAGGATGACGAAGTCATCGTACTGGGCGAGGATATTGCCGATCCGGAAGAAGGCGGCGTCGTCGGGGTCACCAAGGGCCTGTCTTCCAAGTTCGGTGAACTGCGCGTCCGCACCACTCCGATCGCGGAAGAAGCCATCATCGGTGCAGCCGTGGGCGCCAGCCTCGTCGGCTTCAAGCCGGTGGCCGAAATCATGCTCATGAACTTCACCACGGTGGCGATGGACATGATCGTCAACCACGCGGCCAAGCTGCGCTACATGTCGGGCGGCCAGACTCACTGTCCGCTCGTCATCCGCACGATGACCGGCGGCGGCATGTCGACCGGCGGCCAGCACTCGGACTACTACGAGGCTTGGTTCGCGCATACGCCGGGCATGAAGGTCGTCTGCCCCAGCACCACCGAAGATGCCTATGGCCTGCTGCGCAGCGCCATCGAGGATCCGGATCCGGTGCTCATCGTCGAGAACCTGCCGATCTACTGGACCAAGGGCCCGAAGCCGGCGTCGGACCATCGCGTACCGCTCGGCAAGGCGAAGGTCGTGGTGCCCGGAACGGACGTCACCATCGTCAGCTACTCACGCACGGCGCTGGAATCGCTCGGCGCGCTGCAGGCGCTCGGCGAAGCCGGTATCAGCGCGGAAGTGATCGATCTGCGCACCATCCAGCCCTGGGATCAGGAGACGGTTCTCGCATCCGTGGAGAAGACGGGCCGCCTCCTCGTGGCGCACGAAGCAGTGGTGCCTTTCGGCGCTGGTGCAGAAATCGCAGCCGTCGTGCAGGACAAGCTGTTCGGCAAGCTCAAGGCCCCGGTGAAGCGCATTGGCGCGCCATTCAACCCGGTGCCGTTCTCGAAGCCGCTTGAGACCGAGCACGTCATCAACGGCGCGAAGATCGCGGAAGCCGCAATCGCACTCGTAAAGGGCTAAGCCCTGAAAACAGCAGCCGCTCCGGATCAATCCGGAGCGGCTGTCTGCTTACTCCCCTTGCACCTCAGCTGTAGCCCCGACAGCATCGGCACGCGAACGAACCTTCGCGCCACCGGGGCCTCCCAACCTATTCGCCTTCGCTCAGGCCAAGCATCTGCTCATACTTGTCGTGGAAAGCGCGGATGATCGACTCCTGATAGACGGAGTAGATCACGTAAGGCGGCTGTTTGGTCTTCAGCCCCTTATGCACGTCGGGCACGTTGCCGCAGTCCTGATCGAAGATCCGGGCGAGCGTCCCCAACTCCTCTGCACGAACCCACGGATCATCGGGATCGAGCATCCGCAGCTTCGCCGACGGAGGCTTTGGCTTATCCTTGGGCCACGGAGCCAGAAGCATCGCTTCCATCAGGCACTCGTTCGGATTGTCGCCGTTGGGCCGGAAGCGATAAACGATGCGCGCCCATCCACCCCACGGACTGAAGTTGGGGAACAGGTTGTTGAACGTCTGCTCACCCATTTCGGCGTCGGAGAACTGGTCCACTTCGTCGCCGACCATCACGCGCATCATCTGGCGGTTGATGTCTGCCGCCATGCGGAAAGAGTCCAGCGCCTGCTGTTCGCTCATCACGATGCCGCGCTGCGCGCTCGATCCGCTGGTGTTGACATGGCCGAGCCGCGACCAGTTGCCGAACACATCGTACCGGGTCTCCGCAAGGTCTCCGCCTGCAAGAAGAAGCTGCGGGTGCGTGGCGATTGAGTGATAGGCTTCCAGGAACGCTTCCATCAGCAGCTTCCAGTTAGCCCGGATCACCTTTCCAACGTGCGCATGCTTGTAGCGGTCCTCCATGCGCATCTTGGCGTAATGCTCCAGCATCTCGGGGCCTGCGTACTCCTCGAAGGAGATGGCATCCGGGTCCGGATTGATGAAGACGAACCCACCCCATGATGCGACCTTCGCCTCAGGCAGCCGCGACACCTCCTCGCGAACGCCGGGGAAGTCCCACTCACATGTGATTTCCTTGAGCGCGCCCTGAATGTCCCAGCTCCAGCCGTGATAAGGGCAGCGGAACATGGCAGCTTTCTTGCCATCATGATTGCACAGCCGCCGTCCGCGATGGAGGCAGGCATTCGGAAACGCCTTGAAGCTGTCTTCGGCGGTGCGAACGACGATGAACTCGCGGCTGCCGATGGTGTAGAGGATATGATCCCCAACTTCCGGGATGTCGTCCTCGCGGCAGGCCATCTGCCACACCTTGCCCCAGATGTGCTCCATCTCCAGTTCATGGTACTTGGGTTCGAAGAACCGGGCGACGGGCACTTTCTTCGGCCCCCCGGGGTAAGGCGCGCTCTTCTTGTACACCTCGGGAATCCGGTCCTTGTACCGGTCGTTGTCGAGGAAGAACTCCATCGGGTAGTGCGCTGCTGAGCGCACGCCTTCCGGCGTTTCCTTGCCCGGATCGGATACGTACGGCGCGATGATCTTGGGCCGCTGTGCATCCCCACCGCCACGCCCCGGCATGGAGGCCAGCGCGCTCAGCGGGTTAAGGTCACCTGCCGGGAGCATCGTCCAGAAGATGTCCTTGCCCGGCGGCAGGTTAGGACCACCGATATAGCGCAGGAAGTGATAATCGGCGTGTGTCAGATCTCCTTCGATCCATGCGCCGTCCCAGTTGAAGATGCCTGAAACACCTTTCGCGGGATCTTCGACACGGACGCGTCCTTCGCCCAGCTCTTCGTAGATGGCACCGCTGATCGGATGTGGTTCGCGCCGCAGCGTAATCGTGTCCTCGGACATCATCATCTCCTGATCCATCAGTTTCTCTTTACGCACTGCACCGCAGAGGTCGGTAGTCAGTTACGGCGTTCACGTGACCCGCTCGCCAGAGGCACTAAGCCGGAGCGGATACCCCTCCGATCCAGGGCGCGCTGCCATTCAATTGCATCGTGACGTTCGCAGCCGCAGTCCGCACACGATCTACGTAGCGTTCAATGTCGTTCTCAGTCAGACCGGGAGGGAAACCGCTGATGCCGATCTCGTAGGCAACTTCGCCAGCGGCGGAAAATACTGGCGCGATGATATAGGAAACGCCCTCTCCGGTCGCGTCCGCGACGTCGAGGAGCTGTATCTCACGCTCGGAGATGTCGCCCACCAGCTGCGTCAGGCCCGACCAGTACGCCTCCTCGTTGTGGTAAGCGGCCGGCCTGCTCGTGAAACGCCGGAGCGCGCGGATCACAGGACCGTCTCCGGCCATGCCGTATCCGCGCCTGCGAAATGCTTCGAGGCCGACGCTCAGGCGTTCATGCGCGATGTCACTCAATGCCGCAGGTGCGCGGGCCAGGTACTCCTCGCGCGTCTTCTGGTCAGCCCACGCAATGAAGCCCATGCCGAGCGGAGGGACAAAGGGCCAGCGCTCTCCCACCCGGTTCGCCGGCGCGAAGTTCGCGGGCGTCCCCTCACAGGCGACCACCAGCATCTCGTTGCTCACAATCGCGGAGGCCATGCACTGGACTCGCAGTTCCCGGGCGACGAGTGCGACCTCCTGGCGAACCGCATCGATGTCCCTGTGCTGCGAAAGTGCAGCTTGGCCAATCGCGACCATGACCAGACCCAGCGAGTAGGTCTTGTGCCGGGGATGGCGCGTCAGGTACCGTGCCTCCGCCAGTGTGGTCAGCACCCTGTGGGCAGAGCCATTGCTAAGGCCGAGCCGGGAAGCAATTTCCGCAAGAGTGAAAGACTCCGTGGGATGCGCAGCCAGGAAGTTCATCACTTCTACGACCCGATTGTTCGGTCCGCTGCCATCTCCGAATTCAGCCATACTGGGACACTCTGTTCGAAAGCCGAGTGAGCGACTCTAATCCCAATTCTTCCAATCGGCAACATAGCATTCCATATATGGAAGAGGGCGTGCTACCGGCCTCAGCGCTGGTCTTCGTCGGGACCGCAGCTGACGAACTCCTCTGTCAATTGCCGGATCCGGTCCAGGATGGTCGCTTCCATTTTTCGGTTGAAAGACCCCAGATACGTCAGGCGCCGAAGCGCATCTTCCTCCGCAACGGCCGGCGCGCGCACTTCTATCATCCGCCCAAGCGATCCCATCAGTTCTGCCTGAGAGGAGATGAAACCGGAGTAGCTCTCAGACGCACCATAGCGCACGCGCTTGCTTCCCGGCTCTCCATAGCGCCGCGCCAATCCATACCGCTCCAGCATGCGCGCAGCCACGCTGGCGCTGCTTTTGGCCATGCCGAGGTTCTCAGCAATATCGTCGAGTGAGACTGGCTGAGCCTTGAGCAGGAGATAGGGATACAGCTGGGCCAAGGATGGCTGCATACCCCACGGGATGAGTAGCGCTGCCATATCGTCGATGAAGCGGCGTTGCTCCCCACTGAGCGCACCATGATCTATATTCGGCATTTACCGAACATAGCGCAGAGGGCATACCGGCTTCAAGCGGACAGCGATTCGTAAAGAGCTGAGAGGAAGAGATATGCTTGAAGCAGCATCGATCATCGCACAGGCGGAGCGAGAAGTCGGGATCAAGGATCCAGATCCGGGGGTGGGCCGCAATCTGGAGCGGCTGGTTGGCTCACTACACGCAAGCTTCCCGATGTCGCCGGAAGGTGAGCAGCTCGTCCATGCCAGCTTGCTGCGGGACACCGTCGCGCGGTTTCAGTCCGCCAAGTGGGTGCAGGATCACCCGGAGATCGCGGAAGAGCCGATTTCCGCCCCCGTCTTCCTGATGGGGCTGCCCCGTTCGGGCACCACCTACTTCCAGTACCTGTTCGATCGCGATCACCGCTTCAGGCTCATCCGCACGTGGGAATCGATCATGCCCTCCCCTCCTCCGGGCTTTGATCCAAAATCATCGGAGGAGCGCCGTTCAGCTTGGCGCGAAATGCAGAAGCAACGGCAACACTTCGACGGGTTCGAGGCGCTGCACCTCTATGACGAGGATGGTTCGGACGAGTGCCACGCCTTCATGGAGCAGAGCTTCGGTGCGGCGGGCCTGCACAACCTCTATCGGGTGCCGGCCTACTTCGACTACCTGATGGATGAGCTTGATCTTGCGGAGACCTACCGTATCCACAAGCGCCAGCTTCAGTGCCTGCAGTGGAAGTCGCCGCGCAAGCCGTGGGCCTTGAAGTATCCCAACCACGTGATCGGCATGAACGAGATCCTCCAGGTCTACCCGGACGCGCGGTTCGTGATGACGCACCGCGATCCCGTACAAACACTCGCATCCATCTCAAAGATGACGTTCAACCTGCGCAACATGCGTGCGGCGGCGCCAGTGGACATGCACGAAGTTGGGCGCGACATGCTCCACTTCATCTCGCGGCACATCGACCGGATCATGGCGTTCGATGCGGGGCCGAACGCGAGCCGGGTAATCCACGTCGACTACTACGCCCTGGTCCAGGACCCGGTCCGTGAAATGCGCATGATCCACGAGGGCCTTGGCATTGGCACGCCGGACGACGTGCAGAGTGCGGTGGCAGATTGGCACGCCTCGAACCCGAAGAACGCGCGCGGCAAGAACGAGTACACGCTGGAACAATACGGCCTCGATGACGCCGAAGTCGCCACGCGGTTTGCCCCATACATGCAGCGTTTCGCAATCCCCCGAGAGGCTGAGGGCCTTCAGCGCAGCTCCATCGCGGCATGACTTGGGAAGCGCTGAACGCAGCGGTTACAGAAGCACGCGCGCTGATCGCGAACAGGGCACCAGACCCGGAGACCGCAGCCGAGGGTGAAAGCTACATCACGCGCGTCGTAGCGGCCGGCCTCAGCGGCGCGGTACTCGGACATCTGCTGAAGGAGGATGGACTTGGGCGGCCCCTGCCGGTCTACGGGGGCCCCAACCCGGACTACCTGATGCGTCATGCGGGCATTGACCCAAGCCGATCCTATCGCCTGGACGGCCGCATCAACGGCTCGGAGCGGCTCGGCATCGGCTTGTATAAACCGGGCGTCGCCGGCGGAACGCCGATCGAGGTGGGCTATATATCTCTGAGCCGCACCGACTGCGACAGCGACGGGCGCTTCTTCCTGGATCTGGTCTCCGGGGACGCGGCGGACGACAAACTGGCTATCAGTCCGGAAGCGCGGATCCTGCTGGTACGGATCCTGCACCGCGATCCCGATAGCGAGCCGGCACGCTTGCGGCTTTCAGGAGCTGCGCCCAGTCCCGGATTGGCGCTGATGATGGGCAGCAACGATGCCGCTCTTGGGTTCGTTGCGCATACGCTGGGCGTGAACGTGCGGGAGTACATGCGCTGGACCGATGCAGTGCAGGCACATCCCAACCGCCTGGCCGGCGCGCCACCCGAACTCGCCGAGGCAGTGCAGGGCGACCCTGACACCCAGTACTTCCTGGGAAGCTATGACCTTGCCGATGGCGAGCAACTGCGCGTGACGATGCCAGCCGGCATTAGCGGATACTGGTCCGTCCATGCCTACGATTACTGGTTCCAATATCTGCAGACGCCCGGCGTTCATGACCGGAACGCGAGGGCGGATGCAGACGGGCGCGTCCGCCTCACGATTGCTCCTGACGGCGTCCAGGGCGGCGCTAACGCAATCGACACCCTGGGCCGGCGCAAGGGATCCCTGATCTGCCGCGTGATTGGCGGCTGCCGCGTGGACCCTCCTGCAGCCGAGGTGCAGCCGGCGCGATAACCGGCTTCACCTGGCGGCTATGGCCTCCCCTGATTCATCCCAGTTGCCGCCCAGAGCGCGGAACAGATCGACCTGCGCGAAGGCAACGCTGCGCGTGGCCGCGGCGTGCTCCGTCTCCGATTGGGCCAGAGCACGTTGGGCGTCGAGCACCTCCAGCGCATCGATCTCGCCGCGACTTGCGCGCGCGGTCGCCACGTTGGCGGCGCGCTCCGCCGCCTCGCGTGCGGAGGCGAGCCGCTCCTTTCGCAGCAGAGCATTGCGATAGGCCGAAAGCGCGGTCTCCGTTTCCTCCAGAGCCGCAAGCACCGCCCCGTCGAATGCGGCGAGGTCTGCCTGGGTGTCAGCCTCGGCCACTGCTATGCGCGCCCGGATGCCTTCCTGATTGGGGAAAGCCCAGGAGATCAGCGGACCCAGCAGCCAGCGCAAAGGACCGCCGCCGAACACATCGGTGGAGCCAATGGCCGTGGTGCCGATCGCACCGCCCAGACTGATGCGCGGATAGAGGTCCGCCGTAGCAACGCCGATGCGCGCGGTATCGGCTGCAAGGCGGCGTTCGGCAGCTTTCACGTCCGGACGCCGCGCAAGCAGCAGTCGTCCGTCGCCCACCGGAATAGGCTGCAGGACGTCAGGCGTAGTCGTTCGCAGTTTCGCGGATTCGGGCAAGTCCCGTGGCGTTCGCCCGGTCAGTGTCGCCAGACGGAACAAGGCACCATCGCGCTGAGCCATAAGACTGGGGATGGCGGCGGCCTGCTGCTCGCGTAGCTGGGCGATGCGGATCACGTCCAGCCGCTGGTTGAGGCCACGCTCGAACCGAGCATTGGTGATCCGCTCGGCGCGGCTGAGCAAATCGACGATCCGCTGGGCGACCGAAAGCTGCTCCGCCGAACTGGATGCATCGACATAGGCGCGCACGGTGTCTGCCACCACGATCACCCGGACTGCGTCGGCGTCTTCCTGCGCTGCGGCCAGATCCGCCCGCGACGCTTCAACCCCGCGCCTTACCCGACCGAACAGATCGAGTTCATAGGATACGTTGAACTCGCCATCGACGATGCGGTTTTCACGATCCATGCCGGGCAGCACCTGCATGGCGGAGGAGCGGTTCTGTACCGCCGATCCCTCGATCCCGGTCTGCGGCAGCGTAAGATTGCGCGATCCACGCAGTTGCGCGCGCGCGCGCTCGATCCGGGCAACCGCAATCCGCACATCAGTGTTTGCGGCCAGCGCATCGCGGACAAGCCCATCAAGCACAGGATCGTCATACAGCCGCCACCAATCGTCGCGTGGGGCCTGAGCCGTCACCTCAGGGGAGGTGATGCCCGCGAAAGGCGCGGTCGCACCTAGCGGCGGCGTCGCCGCCACGTAGCTCGGCCCGACCGCACATCCAGCGAGGCTGGTCGCTGCGAGCAGCATTGCAAGAGTGCGCCCGATGTTGAGCTGCTTCATGCTCAGGTCTCCTTATTCCGCCGGGTGCAGAGCATGACCGTGGTCGCGCTCGGTCCGGGGGGAGCGCCGCAGCTTTTCTGCCAGCATGCGGCACACGACGTAGAAGGTGGGGGTAAACAGCAGCCCGAAGCCGGTCACTCCGGCCATGCCGAAGAACACTGCGGTGCCCAGAGCCTGGCGTAGCTCCGCGCCGGCACCTTCAGCGATCACCAGCGGCACTGCGCCGAGGATGAACGCGAAGCTCGTCATGAGGATCGGGCGCAGGCGGGTCTTGGCGGCATAGACCGCCGCATCGACGATGCTCATGCCCTGCTCCTCCTCGGCCTGCTTGGCGAACTCGACAACCAGGATCGCGTTCTTCGCCGCCAGTGCGATCAGCACGACAAGGCCGATCTGAGTCAGGATGTTGTTGTCCATCCCCCTCAACTGGATACCCACCATGGCTGCGAAGAGGCACATCGGGACGATCAGCACGATCGCCAACGGCAAGGTCAGACTCTCATACTGAGCCGCGAGCACGAGGAAGACGAAGAACACCGCCATCCCGAAAACGATCCCTGCGGTGTTGCCCGCGGTCGTCTGCTGATACGCGATGCCGGTCCATTCGAAGCCATAGCCCGCCGGCAGCGTCTCGGCCGCGATCTTCTCCATCGTGGTCAACGCTTGGCCGGTCGAATAGCCCGGCGCCACGCCGCCATCCACTTCGATGGCGCGCTGGAGGTTGTAGCGCACCACACGATAAGGGCCTGTCTGATCCTCGAACGTGGCGACTGAGCCGATCGGCACCATGGCGCCGGAGTTCGAGCGCGTCTTCAGGTTGGCGATGTCAGCCGTCGAGCCCCGATACGGCGAGTCGGCCTGCGCAGTGACGCGGTACGTGCGGCCGAGCAGGTTGAAGTCGTTCACGAAGGCCGAACCGAGGTAGACCTGAAGCGCCTCGAAGATCCGCTGCGGAGGCACGCCGAGCATGTCCGCCTTGGCGCGATCAACGTCCGCGAAGACCCGCGGTGTTGCCGTGTTGAACAAGGTGTAGACCTGCTGCAACTCGGGCGACTGGTTGGCCTGGCCCAGCATCGGCCCGACGGCCTTCGCCAGCTCACCATACCCCCGCCCTTCCTTGTCCTGCACGATCATGCGGTAACCACCCGCTGGCACGATGCCGTTGATGGTGGGTGGCGGAAGCAGGAATATCTGCGCCTTGTCGTAACCGTTCATCGCAGCTTGCGCCTGCGCCATGATCGTCTCGTAAGTCGCACCGATCTTCTGCCGCTCCTCGAAGCTATCAAAGGGGAAGTAGATCGCGGCTGCGTCCGGCGCGGCAGTACGAGAAGGACCGTGGAGGCCCGCGAACATCACCGCGCCGCGAATGCCCTCGATCGGTAGAATACGCTCGGCCATTTCGCGCGCCACCTCGTCCGTGCGCTCCAGCGAAGAGCCCGGCGGGAGGAAAGCGGCAGCCATGAAGTAGCCCTGGTCCTGCTGGGGAACGAAGCCAGCCGGGGTGGTCCAGAACAGGCCAACCGTGGCGAGGATGAGCGCACCATAGGTTGCCATCATCCGGGCCGGACGCCGGACCAGCTTGAACGTCAGGCGGGCGTATCGATCGCTCAGCCGTTCGAAGCCCCGATTGAACTTGTCGGCGCCGCTCTGCATCCACTGCCGCCATTTGGGAGCATCTGGCGCCACTCGCTCGCGTTCGCGCAGCAGGATGGCCGAGAGCGCGGGCGAGAGCGTGAGCGAAACCAGCAGCGAGATGACGGTCGCGGTTGAGATGGTGACCGCAAACTGCTTGTAGAACTCGCCCGAAATGCCGCTGATGAACAGCGTCGGCACGAACACCGCGCAGAGCACCAGCACGATCGCGACCAGCGCGCCGGACACCTCGTCCATCGAACGACGAGCCGCCTCGATCGGGCGCATGCCCTCCTCGATGTACCGTTCGACGTTTTCGACCACGACGATCGCGTCATCGACGACGATACCGATCGCCAGCACCAGTCCGAAGAGTGAGAGGTTGTTGAGGGAGTAACCGACCGCCGCCAGCATCACCGCGGTGCCGATCAGCGAAACCGGGATCGCAACGATCGGAATGATCGCTGCGCGCCAGTTCTGCAGGAACACCAGGATGACGAGCACGACGAGAATCACCGCCTCGAAGAGAGTGTGGTAAACGGCGTCGATCGACTGGCCGATGAACTCGGTCGGATTGTAAATGACCGAGTACTCCATCCCCTTGGGGAAGGTCTTGGCCAGCGTGTCCATCTCCGCGCGGACAGCTTCGGCGGCATCCAAGGCGTTCGAGCCGGGGCGCTGCATCACCGCGATCACGACTGTGGGCTTGTTCGAGAGGTAGGTGTTGGTCGCATAGTCCTGCGCGCCCAGTTCCACCCGCGCCACGTCACGAACACGAACCTGACGACCGTCCGCGTCGGTGCGGACGATCACATCGCCGAACTGCTCCGGGGTGGTCAGGCGTCCCTGAAGCTCAACGCCAATCTGATAGGCATTGCCGGTGTCATATGGCGGAGCGCCTAGAGCACCGGCCGAGACCTGCACGTTCTGCGCCCGCAGAGCCGCCACGATCTCACCCGGAGTCAGGTCCAGGGCAGAAGCGCGGCCCGGATCGATCCAGATCCGCATGCCATAGTCGCGCGCGCCATAGAGCCTCACGTCGCCCACGCCATCCAACCGGCCCAGCTTGTCGCGCACTTGGGTCAAGGCGTAGTTGGACAGGTAATCGCGATCGAGGCTCCCATCCGGTGACTGCAGATTCACCACCATCAGGAAGTCGGGCGAGGTCTTGCGCGTCACCACGCCAAGCTGCTGCACTTCCTGCGGCAGGCGCGGGGTGGCGACCGCAACGCGGTTCTGCACCAGCACCTGCGCCGCATCGAGATCGGTGCCGATCTTGAAGGTCACCGTTATCGTGGTGCGGCCATCTCCGGTGGACTGCGAGTCCATGTAGAGCATATCGTCGACGCCGTTGATCTCCTGCTCGATGGGAGCAGCCACGGTATCTGCCACAGTCTCTGCAGACGCGCCGGGGTACTGTGCCGTTACCGTGACGGTGGGCGGCACGATGTCAGGATATTGCGTGACCGGCAGGCCGAGGAAGGCGAGCGCGCCCACCACGGTGATGATCACCGCGATGACGCCCGCGAAGATCGGCCGGTCGATGAAGAACCGGGAAAATCGCATGGGTCTTGTCCCTGGTTGAGCGCGCCATCGCGCGCCCTGAGGGTTAAGGAAAATCAGCCTTGCACTTCCCCCGCATCAGCCCGTCTACGCCGGCATGATGAGGGGGAAGGACATCAGTTGAGCGTCGCTTGGGCCGCCATGGGAGCGCCTGCGCTCGGCGCCGGCCCTGCCTTGCCTGGAACGATGCGTCCGGGTTTGGTCTCCACTCGGGAACCGGCAGCCGCACTCTGGAAGTTGCTGATCACGACACGGTCATCGCGCTCCAGGCCGGAACGGATCACCCTGAGGCCATTTACGACCGGCCCGACTTCGACCGGCTTGGCCGTGACCACCCCGTCGCGACCGACGGTCAACACCACCTTGCGTGCCTGATCGGCCTGTACCGCCTCGTCCGGCACCAGCAGAGCGCGCACGGTGCCAGCGTTGGCCAGTCGCATGTTGCCGAACATGCCGGGCGTCAAAAAGCCATCCGGGTTTGGCAGCACCGCGCGCAGCCGGATCGTGCCAGAGCGTGGGTTCAAACCGTTGTCGGTGAAGTCGAGCTTGCCCTTCCAGCGGTACTGCGCCTCATCCTGCAAGCGTACCTGCACATTGGCTGAACTGCCGGTACCGGCACGATCACGCTGTGTCTTGAGGAAGAGAGCTTCAGAAGCGTCGAACGTGAAGTAGATCGGGTCGACAGCGTTGATCGTGGTGAGCAGCGTCGCGTTCGCCCCGCCCTCACCGGAAACCAGATTGCCTGCATCCACCCGCCGATCGGAAACCCGGCCGGTGATCGGCGCGCGAACAGTCGCAAATTCCACGTCAAGTGCGCGAGATTGCACCCGCGCCTGGGCCGCCGCAAGAGCCGCGCTTGCAGCCCTCATGCGAGCCCGGCGCGCGTCGACCTCGCTGGCCGCCATCGCCTCGTCGCCGGTCAGCCCGGCCACGCGAGAGTAGTCGGACTGCGCCAGCGCCAAGTTGCTACGCGCCGATGCGACCTCGGCCTGCGCCTCTGCCAAGGCTGCGCGGTAGGTGCGCGCGTCGATGGCGAACAGCGGTTGACCCTTGCGGACGATATCCCCGTCCCTGAACAGCACCTGCGTCACTGCGCCCGATACGCGCGGCCGCACCTCCACGGTGCGGCTGGGTGCGAAACGGCCGACATAGTCATCCCATTCCGTCACTTCGCGTTCCAGCGGCTGCGCGATCTGAACCACGGCCGGCGGAGGGGGCACCGCTTCGGCAGCACCACCGCCAAGACTGCGCCACGCAACGCCCGCCACCAGCACCAGCACGCCAGCGCCAATGAGCAGACTTCGCCTGCGCACAGGCTTGCGGCGCGGCGCTTGCCCCTCCTCCGTATCATAGGCCGAGACATCGATGTTCACTGGCGAGTTCACGCAGCGGACCTCCGGGTTGGCTGGCGCAGACGCACGATCAGGTCGACGGCGGCGCCGATCTGGGTGTCGGTGTAACCCGCCTCTTGCGCTTCCTTCAGTGCCGAAGCGGGAAGCTGATAACCGTGGTGCCAGGCCTGCACCGCTAGCCTGCGGAGCGCCTCAAGGCGTTCGTTCGCGAGGACAGGAGATGGCGGCTGCGGTCCAAGAATCAGCCGCACCAGCCATGACCGCTTGCGCTGCGCGCGGAGGCTGGAAAGCCCGTCCCCGCGTGCCAGGTCGATCACCCGGCGCTCGAGTTCGGTGAGGGTCTGAGCAGCGAGCGCCACACTCTGCGAAGGAGCAAGCGCGAACGCTGGACACGCCGGCGGGGCGTCATCCCTGAAATCAATGAAAGCCATAGTCTTGCTCCCAATAAAGGCCCCGGCGCGCGAGGGAGGGGGGCGTGGGCGCGCGCCGGGGCAGTCTCCGACGCAAGGGTCGCCGGAAAATGCGGACGTGACGGCACGACCGCGAACACCCAAAGGTGCGAGCGTTCACTCCGCCGATGTTGTCGGGAGCCGCCCGTGTGAACGAACAGCGCCAAGAATCAGCCGGTCAGCACCGGCATAGCAAGCTCGACATTTCGCGCCTCCTACTGGTGTTGCGGCCTTTCTGTACCGATTGGTATAGATGGCGACACCGGCATCCGTCAAGAGGTATTCTGTACCAGACGGTAAATTGATCTTTGTTAGGGCGATTTCAAGTAGGTTGCGGGCCGCCGCAGCTCAGCCGCTTGGCCACATCGCGAGAAAGGCGTCGACGACGGCCTTCTGGTCTGCCTGCGAGGCGCCGCCCTGCGCCCGGACGGAAAGCCCCTGCATCACCGTGGTAACGCACTGAGCCAGCGCCTTGGGATCCACATGGGGCGGCAAGTCTCCCTCAGCCCGCGCGCGCTCGAACCGCGCTACCATTGCTGCCTCGGAAGATGCGCGACGCGCTATGACATGCTCGCGGATGGATTCAGCCTCTGTGGTGCACGCCACCATGCTGATTACGCCGAGGCAGCCTTGCGGATCACTTTCGCCACAATGCGTTCGAAGCGCGCCGTGTAGCAGCCGCTCCGCCACCTCGCGGGCGCTCGGAGCCTCAAGAGCGCTGCTGACGTACGCCAGCTTGTCCCGCTCGTAGAGGTCCAGCGCCTTGCGGAACAGCGCCTCCTTGTTTCCGAAGCAAGCGTAGAGGCTGGGCTTGGTGATGCCCATTGCCTCGGTCAGCTCAACCAGAGAAGCGCCTTCGTAGCCGTTCTTCCAAAAGACCCGGAGCGCAGCTGCCAGTGCCTTTTCCGGGCAGAACTCCCGCGGACGGCCGCGTGCCTTGGTATTCAACGCGGATTCCATACCTGTCGGTACATAGGGACGCCCATCCACGCTGTCCAGCAGCGCGGATGGCCCCCACCTTCTTAATCCAACGACAGCGCTCTGCGCTGCCACCCTCCTTCCGGAGGCTTACATCCCTGTGGAGTCGGTCGCCTCGTCCACGGGAACCCGTACCGCGTCGTCCCCCACGTCGACTGATTTGAAATCAACGTCGGAGTCCGTCTCCTGGTAGGTGTCCACCGCAGGCAAGTTTTCCTCTCGCATGTCCTCCGGCAAGACGTCCGCCTCGTCAGGGCTGCACGCGACAAGCCCCAACGTCAGCAGGGCCGCCGAGAAAGTGGCTCTCGAACTCATCGAACGCTCCTTTTTTCTGTGCTTTCCTGTGATCGGCATCCGATCAGCAGTCGTCGTCCAGCACCCCGGCGCTGGTTGGAGCGTCGCAAACATCGTTCTCATCGTTGTAATAGCTAGCCGCCGCAGCCCCTGCTCCAGCGCCCAGAAGCGCTGCGCATCCAGAGAGACTGACGCAGAGCAAACCTCCCAAACATGCTGCTGTAACCTTCTTGACCATGTCCATTCTCCTGTTCCGATGTGGGCGCCGTGATGGGTATAAGGTCCATCGCCAGCTCAGTTTCGACGAACCGAGAACGACTTCTCAAGTAGAGCAGGACGTCGACACTTTTCGCGGCTCGTCTCCTGCGGAATGCGCGGATGGCTGGCAGCGTTCCCTGAAAAGCAGCAAATCCGCGTCTATCAGCAATATCATCCAAGCAAATTTTCACGTCCCGCCCAGTGCTTCCTCTCGAATGGCGGATTACCTTTGTGATATGATTTGATTACCCGCCAGCTCAACATAGATGATATCCTTCGTTAAGTTTTTCCGACCAAAGGCAGTTGTAGAGAGTTTCGGGCGGAACCCAGGCCAACTTAGAATCGTTGGCAGTACATCCATTCCCATAATCAGAGAAAGGATGTACTATGTACTTCAAGTTACCATTTTTGAAATCGTCGCTGGCAGTTGTCGGAACGCTCGCTCTTGCCCCCATGGCTGCGGCTCAGGCGCCGGGCTACAAGGCGGAGTCGCCGGTAGTCGTTGAGCGCGGCGCCAACGGGCGCGCACTGGCTGTACGGGTCGACGGAAAAGTCTATCGTGTCTGCATGACTGAGGGGCAGGACAACTGCATGCAACCGCGCGCCGCGGGCCTTGGTTGGGGAGATCGCCCGCTTCAGGACTGGCCTAAGAATAACGCCAGCGAAAAAATGCGCGGCGGTTGATTTGCCCTGCGGAGAAGCTGGTCAGCGGACAGGCGCTCGGCAGTCCTGACCCGTTCCTTCATGGCCGGGCGTACATCTTTGTGTCCTGCCAATTAGAAGGAGTCGCGGTAAGGTCCTGCCAAGTGGCCGCCGTCGACCAGTAGCTCCGAGCCCGTGCAATAGCTGCTCTCGTCTGACGCGAAAAAGAGCACGGCGTTGGCCACCTCCTCGACTTTCGCCATGCGCTTGATCGGTTGACGCTCGATAGCCTTGCGAAGCCGCTCCATGGCGGCTGGCGGCATGCCGCGATTGTGAGTGGCATCAACAATGCCGGGGTGCACACTGTTCACTCTAATGTTCCGGTCACCTAACTCCAGCGCCAGAGCCTTTGTCATGCCAGTAACCGCAAACTTGGTGGCCACGTAGGTGCTCAGGTGGGCGACACCGGCAAGTCCATCGATAGAAGACATGTTGACGATCGACCCGCCGCCTCGCTTGGCAAGCAAGGGAACTGCGGCCCGAATACCGAGCCATACTCCGTTGAGATTGAGGTCCACGATTGCATTATGGCTGGCGATGTCCTGGTGCTCTATAGGTCCGCCGGTGCCGTTGCCTGCATTGTTCACCAGGATGTCCAGCCCTCCGAACTGACTGGAGGCAGCCTGTACCGCAGCTTCCCAGCTTCCGGGGTCGGTCACATCGAGACGCAAAGGCACAACCTGCCCCCCGATGTCCCCCGCGACGCCGCGAGCCTTGTCGCTCTGGATATCTCCAATCAGCACCGATGCACCGTGCGCGGCAAGCTTGCGCACGATCGCTTCCCCGATGCCCTGCGCTCCGCCCGTGACCAGAGCCACCTTCCCGCTCAAACGCATGTCCGCCATCAGAACTCCTCGTCAGTCGCAGGGATTTGACGGCTGCAAAACGCCCGCTACAGCATAGAAGACGGGCGAACGCGTAGCGCCTCTGCGTACTGGCCTCTTGGACGCCCGTGTTGAACGTCTCCCAACGTCTGCTGGTCCGGCCAGTCGAAACGGTCAACAGAACTCCGGCATTCAGCCCGCGGCGGCCGCCAGATACGTATATACGGAAAGGCAAATGAGCGCCCGCGCTTCACGTCCTGCCGTCAGCACATCAGACCAGGCGATGCCTGGCAGGGACACGTCTGTCCGCCTCCGTCGCCCCCTGCGCCATCGTTCCGCTTTCGCTGTGACGGGTTAGAGGAGCCGATTGGCCGCTCAGGCAGCTAGATCATCCGTTCAGTGACGACCCTTTCCAGCACTGTCAGAGGCATCGGGCCGTCCAGCAGGACGGCATGGAATGCCCGCGGATCGAAGCGCTCGCCTTGTTTGGACCTTACCGCGTCGCGCAGGCGAACCCAGACCGTGTGCCCGATCTTGTAGCTGCAGGCCTGGCCTGGCCAAGCCGTGTACCGGTCGATCTCGTTCTGGCTACGCCCGCGCGCGATTCCGGTGGTGGCAATGAAATAGTCCGTCGCCTTCTCTCGGCTCCAACGCTTGTGATGCATGCCTGAGTCCACCACCAGCCGGGTGGCTCGGAACAGGAGCGACTGTAGATAGCCGACCTGCCCCAGCGGATCGCCCTCGTACATGCCCATCTCGTCGGCCAATTGCTCGGCATACAGCGCCCAACCCTCGGTATACCCGCTGAAGCCCGTGCGCCGCCGCAGCAGCGGAATGTCATCGGATTCGAGCGCCGTCATGACCTGAAGGTGATGGCCGGGGACGGCTTCGTGATGGGTCAGAGTGGCAAGCCCGAACTTGGGCCGGTCGAACGTGTCGCGCAGATTGATATAGTAGATCCCGGGACGGGACCCGTCGAGCGAGGCGTTCTGATAGTAGCCACCTGGTGCGCCCGCCTGAATGGCAGGGGGCACCCGCCGCACCTCGACCGGCGCCTCGGGCAATGTCGCGAACTGCTCCGGCAACCGGGCGTGCATCTTCTCGATCTGACGGTTCAGGGTGGCCAGCAAGGCCTCGCGCCCCTCATCGGTATTGGGGAAGAGCTGATCGGGCCGCTCGTTCAGGGCGACAAGGCGAGCGCCAACGGTCCCCTGCGTCATGCCCTGCGCCTTCAGGATGACGTCGATACGCTCGCTGATTTCCGCAACCTGCTCAAGGCCCAGCCGGTGGATCTCTTCACCCGAGAGAGCGGCTGTCGTGGCCGCTTCGGCCGCAGCCCGGTAGTATGCTTCGCCATCGGGCAAGCGCCACACGCCCGCGTCGTGGACTGCACGCGCGCGCAGCTGGGCAAGGAGCGCACGCTGGCGATCCAGCGCGGGGAAGACCTGCTCGGCGACGATTCGCTCGGCCTGGGGCACGTAAGCGGCGGGCAGCCCGGCGGCGTTCAGCTTGCCCGTGAGTGACCTGACCATCGCCGTGTCCGACGGCTGCCTGTCCCGCATCGTCGCAAGCTGCTTCAGCGTCGTATCGAGCAGATAGTCCGGGGCGAACACGCCGCGAGCAGCGTCGGCGCGCTGCCGCTCGGTATCGGCGTCGATCGCCGTACGAAACGCCTCGAGACGCGAGAGATAAGCGTCCGCATCGGCGGCATCCCTGATGCGGTGCTGCGTGTCCAGGAAATCCGGAACGTCGCGATAGGCCCCGCTGAGCTGACTGAGGACGTAAGGAGCATACCGCCCCATGTTGTCCCCGTAAGGGAAGCGCTCGCCACCGGAGACGCTACGGGTCAGCTGATAAAGCACAACTTCGTAGTCCAGCCGCGCGGCGGGCGACAAGGACGAAGGGCTGATCGTGCGCAGCTCCGCAAGTTCGCTCTTCGTGCGCGCAAGGTCAGCGGCCGCCCCCGCAGCCGACCGATCACTCAGCTGCGACTTGAGCGCGGCTCTCTCACCCGTATCCAGGCCAAGCCGGGTTGCGCTCTCGGGGCTATCGGCGAGCCGGTCGTAGAAGAAGTGGTCCAGCATTGCCCGCAATCTTCCGTCGGCCCCAGCGCCGCTCCCGGCGGGAGTTTGCGCTCCCGCCGGCAGCGCAGCCGACAGTGCAACGACGCTTGCGCTGCCGATGAAGCTACGGCGGTCCACGCCTTTCTCCATATAGCGGTTCTGTTCGCTCACTGGCCTTTGGCCTCCCACCAGTAGGCGCCTCGCTCCGTGTTTCCGGTGGCAACCTCATCGAGCGTGGCCGCATCATACAGACGTCCGCCCAGCATCACCTGACGCACCTTGTCGCTGTTGCGAATGTCGGCGGTCGGGTCCGCATCGAGCACGACCAGGTCCGCGAGCTTGCCCGGCTCCAGCGAGCCGATGTCCGCCGCCATCCCGAGCGACTGCGCCGGAACGATCGTACCGGCACGCAAGGCCTCGACCGGCGTCATGCCGCCGCGCACGAAGGACCATAACTCCCAGTGCGCGCCAATGCCCGCCTGCTGCCCATGTGCGCCGATCGACACGAGTACGCCACGGCTGGCAAGCTTGGCCGCCTCGCGCGCGTTGTCATCATCGACGAAGTTGGACTCGGGTGCCTTGATGCGGCGTGCGTTGTCAGCAAGCAGCCTCTCCGGCGGAGTGTGGGCCTTGAGCAGCGGATGGGCGTACACGTCCGTCGCCTGCCGCCAGTAAGGGTCCCCTGCAAGGCCGCCGTAGGAGACCACCAGCGTGGGCGTGTAATTGGTCTTGGTTGCAGGGAAGAACTGCAGCACGTCCTCGTAGAAGGTCTCCAACGGGATGTTGTGCTCCAGTGTCGAGTTGCCGTCGGCGACGAGATTCATGTCCATGCCGAAGAGCGATCCGCCCTCGGCAACGACTTGCATGTTCTCGCGCCGGGCAGCTTCCACCACCTGCTGCCGCTGATCACGCCGTGGCTGGTTGTAGTTCTTTACGCTGCGAGCGCCTTGCGCCTTCAGTCGGCGCACATGCGCGAGGGCGTCGTCCAGACTGTCGATCTGGGCGTACACGTCTGCCGCCTTGGCGCCGTACACGATCTCGCCGGTCGAGAAGATGCGAGGCGCCAGAATGAGCCCGGCGCGCTGCATCTCGGAAGCAGCGAAGATCTCGCTGGAGCGGTTCGACGGGTCGTGCAGCGTAGTGGTACCAAGCGCCAGGTTCTGGAGCATCGACCAGTTCCGCTGCGGCACAAGCTCGTCCGTGCCGGCAGGGCCGTGCGCGTGTGCGTCCACCAGTCCGGGGATGATAGTCTTGCCCCCAGCATCGATTACAGTGGCACCCGCAGGGATCTGAGTGGAGCCACGCGGGCCAACAGCCACGATCCGATCGCCGCGGATCACGATGACGCCATCGTCCACGATGCCTCCGTCCGTAGAGGCCATGGTGACGAGCCGGGCGCCGGTCAGCGCAACGGTGCCAGTCGGCTTGGCGGCAGGCACTTCCATCGCCAGCGAGACCCCGCTGCTCGGTGGCACGAAGGCGGGCGCACCTTCAACGCGTGGCGCACTGGGGAACAGGCTTGCGGTTTCGACAGTATAGAGCGTGGGGCCAAGGCTCCAGTGGAGGCGTTCACCGCCCTTCGACCAATGGATGTAGTCGGCACCACCTGCGCTCACCCGCGTGATCGGGAGCGCCTTCGCATCTGGAGCGAGCGCAACGGACTGATTGCCCGGCATGAGCGGCACGACATGTGCGGCATAGTTCTGCCGGAATGCCACGAACTCGCCGCTGGGAGAGACCACGTAGTCGGTTGCGAGTTCGCCCGTCGCGTGGACACGGCGCGCCTGCCCGGACAGATCGGTGCTGATAAGCTGGCGCTCGCTCCTGCCGTCCTTTTCCTCCTCGGCGAGCATGAACACACGCTTCCCGTCAGCCGCGAACTGCGGCGAGGCGGTGCCGCGCGCGATACGCTCGATCCCTCCGCCCGCGGTTGCGACCCGGTACACGCCGGGGTCCTGAGCCCACGCAGGATTGGTCAGCCCGCCGTCTCCCGTGCGCTCCAACACGATCATGGCACCATCGGGCGAGAAGCGCGGCCGCGCATAATGCCCCGGCTGGCTGGTCACGTCGCGCGGACGCCCTCCGGATGCGGAGACGGTGCGGATCTGGCCGAGCTTGTCGTCCGTCCAACCCACGAACACGACCTGCCGTCCATCCCGCGACCAGCTGGGAAACAGCTCAAACCCCTCGCCGCCGCTCGTCAACCGGCGCGCAGTTCCGCCCGCCGCTGGTTTCAGCTAGAGTTTGCCGAGACTTTCGAAGACGACTTGCCGGCCATCGGGTGAGACACTCGCAAAGCGCGGCATCGCCGTGGTGAAGCGGTCCGGTGCGACGGCGATTTGCGGGTGTGGAGCATCGATAACGCCGCGTGTATCGCTGATCGCGAACGGGATCTCACGCGCATTGACACCCTCCGCGTCCACTCGGCGGATCTTGCCCTTCGCCCAGAACACGAGTGAGCGGCTGTCGGGCAGCCATGCCATGTTCGGATAAACACCGGTGACGGCCCAGGTTTCCTGGACGTCCTGATCCAGATCGTCATAGACCTTGCGCTGTTCGCCGGAGGTCAGATCCATCACGTAAAGCTTGGATCGTGTGGCCTCGCGCCGCACAAACGCGATCTTCTTCCCATCAGGCGAAGGGGTCGGGCGCACCGCGCCGCCCGCGCCGGACACGACCGTCGTCACCTCACCGGTATCGAGGTCATAGCGCTCGATATTGAACAGGTCCGTGTTCGAGTCCTGCGCATATTCGAAGATCGGTCCGGGCGTGACGTTGCGGGTGTAGAACACCGACTTGCCATCCGCGGCGTAGATCGGCTCTCCCAACTCCTTCTGGTGCTTCTCGTTCGGGCGCTTGACCAGCGGCACGCCCGCTCCGCCCGAGACGTGGTACATCCAGATTTCGCCGGTTCCCAGCGAGCGCCCGGTCGTGAAGTGCTTCTTGGCCACGATGAACCGACCGTCCGGACTCCAGCTGGGCTGGTTGAGCAAGCGGAAGTCCTCTCGCGTGACTTGCCGCTTGTCCGAACCGTCGCGGTTCATCACCCAAATGTTGTCACCGCCACCCCGGTCCGAAGTGAAGGCAATGCGGGCGCCATCGGGCGAGAAGCGGGGGTGCATCTCCCAAGCCAACCCCTCCGCGATACGTGTAGGCGTTCCACCCGCTACGGGCATCGTGTAGATATCCCCGAGGAGCGTGAAGGCTATCGTTTGCCCGTCCGGGCTGACGTCGACATCCATCCAGCTGCCTTCGCTAACGCGAATGGGCACTTGCCGGATGTTGGCTCCGGGATGCGCATTGACGTCCCACTTGGCCGGTTTGCTGGCAGTCGCCGGAGTTGCGGCATCCCCGGCAGCTACCGCGGATGCTCCTGGCTGACTGGCCTCGCGCAGCGGATCGGCGCTTGGCAGCTGCTTTGTAGCCTCATCCTCCGGCGCCTGCACTGCTTCCTGCGGCGAACCCGCAGGCGGCGCACTTTGCGCGCTGGCTTGATGCGACGCGAGTGCAATTATGGAAACGAAAACGGCAAGACGCTTCATGTACGACCCCATGCAGATATGCCGGCACTATGCAGACCAACCCCTTGCCCGCAAAGCGCTTTCTGAATGAAGATCGCCGCGCGGAAGCCGTGCGCGCCAAAGCAAAGCGGCCCGTCCTTCAGGAGAACGAGCCGCTCATATTCCCCGCAACGGGTATCCTGCAAAAGAAGTCAGGCAGCCTCAGCCTGATCGTCCGGATCGCGCAGGACATAGCCGCGCCCCCAGACGGTCTCGATGTAATTGGCCCCGCCGCAAGCATGGGCAAGCTTCTTGCGTAGCTTGCAGATGAAAACGTCGATGATCTTAAGCTCAGGCTCGTCCATGCCGCCGTAAAGGTGGTTGAGGAACATTTCCTTGGTGAGCGTCGTGCCCTTCCGGAGCGAAAGCAGCTCCAGCATCGAGTACTCTTTGCCCGTAAGGTGAACGCGGGCACCATCGACCTCTACCGTCTTCGCATCGAGGTTCACGATCAGCTTGCCGGTTTTGATGACCGACTGCGAGTGCCCCTTGGAACGACGAACGACCGCGTGGATCCGTGCGATCAGTTCCTCGCGGTGGAAGGGCTTGGTGACATAGTCATCAGCACCGAAGCCAAAGCTGCGAACCTTGCTGTCCATCTCCGAAATGCCGGAGAGGATCAGCACCGGCGTCTGCACCTTCGCGACGCGCAGCTTCTTGAGCACATCGTAGCCGTGCATATCCGGCAGGTTAAGATCGAGCAGGATAATGTCGTAATCGTACAGCTTACCGAGATCGAGGCCTTCCTCCCCCAGATCGGTGGAGTAGACGTTGAAGCCTTCCGCGGTCAGCATCAACTCGATAGCGCGGGCCGTAGTTGGCTCGTCTTCGATCAACAGCACTCGCATCAGTTAGTCCTTCTACTGCCCAGGATCACGGCCCGAGTCGCTGATCGGATGCTGCCGCGAATTAACCATAGGGCTTATGAAGTTTAAAGGTTAATCCGCCGTAAATGTTGCGCTAGTCCAAGCCCTTGGTCAGACATTAACCACTTAGCCGACGGCGGCCACAGCGCTGACAGCTCTCCCCTGGCGCGCGCCGGGTTTGCCGAACCTGTCGGCCAGCTTTGGCTCTGTCCTGCGCAAATAGCTCCAAACGCCGCACTGCACCCCGATCAACATCAGAATAAACGGCTGGAACGCAATCCCGACAAATACGGAGCCCACCAGATAGACGACTTGCGCGAGTTGAAGTGCTGCGGCGAGCGGCGCCTGCCACTGCTCATCAGCCCCAGTGCACTTGCGCCAGCGCCGGCGCAGCACCTCCATCTGGATCAGCCCGGAAACCTGGATCGTTAGCCAGAGCAGCAGGCCGGGAATGCCCTGCTCGCCGAGCATTTCGAAATAGCTGGAGTGGAAGGCCCTGCTTCCATCCTGGATCACCTGCTTGTTGACGATCGTGGTGCTGCCCGAGGTTTCCGCTTGCACCGTCTCGATCTTCAGGTCGTTCGCAAGGTAAACGTCGAAGCCGCCGCCAAAGGGATGCTCGCGCACGTAACCGAGAGTCCACTTCCATACGGCCAGCCGAGTGCTGGCGGACTGATCTGACTTGTTGTTCTCGATCGTACTCATCCGTGCTGTGTACGATTCGGGCAGGAAGGGAATCGCCATCAGAGTCGCAACGCCCATGAGGCTGATGATCAACAGGCGCCGCCGGGCGGTTCGCAGCATCAGCGCCGCGAGCACGACCAGACAGACCAGCCCGGTTCGTGCCTGCGTACCGATAGGAATGAGCGCGCACGCGAAGATCAACGCTCCGGCAAAGGTCCAGACTCGCCAGTCGGGTGGAAAGATCGTGCCATGCCGCGCCAGCCACAGGATCAGCGGTATGATAGCAATCGCCACGCAACTGATGATCGAACCCTCGTAAAGGCCCGTGTTGTTATCCACGAAGAAGCGCAAGGTTCCGTAGCCGCCGCCGCCCGCAAGCGTCTTCACAGCCCCGTCGATAATGATGGCGCTGGCCGATAACACCATGACCAGAACCACGGCCTCCATCCGCAACCGCGTGCGCAGGGTCAGAGGCAAGAATATCGCGAAGACAAGAGCCTTCCAGACCCAGCTCCACTTCTCGGCTGCTGCCTCGGGGAAGTCTGCGGTCAACGTCGTATAGGCACAGTAAAGCAGGAGCAGAAGCAGCAGGCCCTGGCGCAGGGTAAAGCGGGAGCCGTGTTTGTCATCGAGGAACAGCCAACCGATGAAGGCTGCGACAAAAAAGATCAGCGATGTCGGAATATGCGACAGGATGCCCCATGAGATGAGCTGAGGGGCGACGATGTCTACGTAAAGGTAGGCCAGCACCCATAGAAACGGTCGCCTGCATCCAAGCGCGAGATAGAATGCCAGGAACGCGGTCAGGCACAGGTCTAGCACGAGTGCTCGCCCTTTTCGCCTTCAGCGGGCCGCCTGCGCCGCGCGCCGAACGGTCGCGTTTCCTTGCCCTCCTGATCGAGCTCGCCGCGACCGAACAGCCTGAGGGCAGCAAGCACCAGCAGCCCATGCGCGACAGACAAGGCGAAGATATCGATCATTGGCCGTGAGCGGTACCGAAGTTGAGTTGACGTCGCGTTAAGCGTTGCTGGACTAGACCTGCCTCATGTTACGGGCCCTCCATGTCCTCGACCACTCGCTGCCGATGCACAGCGGCTATACCTTTCGCACCCGCGCGATCCTGAAAGCTCAGCAGAAGCTGGGAATGGAAGTTAAGGGGATTACAGGGCTGCGCCACACGCAGCCGGGCCCAGCCGCGGAAGAGGCTGACGGACTGCTGTTTCATCGCACTTACGGCCATGCCACGGGCCCGAGCGGCTTACGCGAATGGCGGGAGATCGGCCTGTTCGCCGAAGCAATCGACCAGGTGGTGCAGGATTGGCGCCCCGATGTACTCCATGCGCATTCACCTGCCCTGTGCGGGCAGGCCGCCCTTCGAGTCGCGCGCCGCCGTGGCATCCCGTTGGTCTACGAGATCCGCGCCTTCTGGGAAGACGCGTCCGTGGGCAATGGAGCAGGCAAAGCAGGTTCGCTACGCTACCGCATGACCCGGCAGCTTGAGAGCCACGTGGTCAGACACGCCGATGCCGTTGTTACCATCTGCGAGGGGCTGCGCGCCGACCTGATCGCCCGCGGCACCGAGCCGGATAAAATCACCGTCGTGCCGAATGGGGTCGACTTGTCGCTATTCGGTGCTCCTCCTCCACCCGAGCCTGCGCTTGCTCGCGAACTGGGGCTCATGAACGCCGATGGACAATTGCAGCCAGTCATCGGCTTCATCGGCAGCTTCTACGATTACGAAGGCCTCGACGTCCTGATCGCGGCCATGGAACTGCTCGTGCGGTATCATCCGGGTGCGAAGCTCCTGATGGTCGGCGGCGGCCCCTGCGAAGAGGCTCTGCGCCGACAGGCGCAGGCCTCCCGTGCCAGCGACGCGATCCGGTTCGTCGGCCGCGTTCCGCATGACCAGGTTGAGCGCTATTACGCGCTGACCGATATCCTCGCCTATCCCAGGAAGCGAAGCCGCCTGACTGATCTCGTGACGCCACTCAAGCCTCTTGAGACAATGGCGCAAGGGAAGCTGGTCTGCGCCTCGGACGTCGGCGGTCATCGCGAGCTTGTGCAGGACGGCGTCACCGGCAAGCTTTTTGCTCCCGACGATCCGCAAGCCTGCGCCGGAGCGCTTTCCTCGCTCCTGACGCACCGCCACCAACGGCCTGCGATGCGCGAAGCGGGGCGCCAGCATGTCCGGAACAAACACGATTGGGCGTGCAACGCGGGTCGTTATGAAGTTGTTTACCAAGCTGCACTAAGTTTTTCGGCTCAATCGGGGCTGGGGGCAGCCGCCTGATTCCATCGAGTCGCTGCCCGCGGACTTGACGCTACCAATGGGGTAAAATCTTGGCTGACAGTACGCGCAAAAGGTCGGGAAGGCGCCAGCCGATCACCAGGCACCGGCTGTTCCCTGCGGTTGTCGCACTCTGGTTCGGGGCGCTGTTTGGTCTGGTTAGCCTCGCCATCCGCCCAACCGTGATCGAGCATCTGGTTGCCGCCACGGGTATCGACAGCTTCATCCCCATGGCCGCCCCACCGCTGGGCGCAACCACACGCCTTCTGCTTGCCCTGCTAATGACGGGACTGGGATGTGCCGTCGGCGCCTTGGTGGCCCGCCGCTTTGCCAAGCCGGTCAAGAAAAAGCCCCGGCCGAGTTCCGACGCCGACACCAGCCAGTCAGCGGATGAGCCAGCGTCCGGATCGCCAGTGGCGTTCTTTGGCAGACGCCGCCGCCTCGCCGTCGAGCAGGAGAACACTCCTGAGCTTCCCACCGCCGCAGTGCTTCAACGCCAGCTTGCACCCGCTGTCGATCTGCACGACGGGGCTGCCGAAGAAGATGGAGAGGACAGCGGGTCGAGCAAACTCCAGGTCCTGAACTTTGCTGAACTCGTGCCTGAACTGGACGAGACCGACAGCGACCATCCTTGGGCGCAGGAGTTCCACCGCGCCATGGCTGCAACCGACGCAGCCGAACCAGCTGAAAGAGGTTCTGCGCAGCCTGAAGCACCCCTTGTTTTTATGCCCTCCCACAGCGAGGATGAGCCCGCATCGCAGGATGGCAAGCGTAACAAGCTCTTCGATGCCTACGCGCATGCCAAGCGCCTGCGCGTCGATGCTCAGGACCCCGCTGCAACAACTGCGCCTGAACCTGGGTTCGCTTCACTGGTGGAGCAAGCCACAGGGCGTGACGAAAACCTGGCAAACCACGACGCCGCCAAGGAGCATATCGTCGCGGCGCCGCAAAATGTGCGGGATCCCGGTACTGTCTCACCTACGCCGCATCGCGACAGTGCAGCAAATCGTATAGCGTCCGCTCCGCTTGAGGAGCTCTCACATGTTGAACTGCTTGAGCGTTTAGCAATGGCTCTGGAGCGCCGCCGGGCGGCGTTTGCACGGGCAGCCGCGGAAAAGTCCGGGGCGGATTCAGGCTTTGATCCCATGGAGCAGAGCGATCGTGAAGAAGACGCGCGTTCGCGCGGAGCCGGCTACTCCTCGCTCCTTGATCTTTCGATGCGAATGGTGGCGCGAACACCGATAGAGGACGAGAATCCGAGCGAACAGCCCGCCTCCGAGCCGGTTGTGATGTTCCCCGCCAATCCGGTCACCAGCCCTATGTCGGCTGAGGCGGGCCGGGGCGAGGAGCGCGCTCGTCCACGCCGCGTCTTTGACGCCCCTGCCGGTGCACAGCACGACCTCCACGAAACGGAGCGCGCGCTTGAAGATGCGCTTGCTCGCCTTCAGCGCATGAGTGGCGCCGCCTGAACGCGGCGCATTCCTGCTTAGGCGTCCAGCAAGAAAACGCTGATCCTTCTTAGACTTCCAAGCGGATCGTGTGCGCCGGAAGGCCTTCGCGGTTGCAAATATTACCCGTAATCGTCATGGGGGAACCTCGGACCGACTTGCCGCGCATCGCACCGTGCGATTCGCGTTCATTGCGAGTGACCATTCCTGGTTCTTTCGCGAGCAAGGGCGGCCGGCAAATGACAGGACGGGTATTTATCGATGGGATTTCCGGAGCCCCAGGGCCTCTACGATGCGCGCAACGAACATGACTCCTGCGGTGTGGGCTTTGTCGCTCACATTAAAGGCGCCAAATCGCACGCCATCATTAGCCAGGCACTGGAGATTCTGAAAAACATTGACCACCGCGGCGCGGTGGGCGCCGACCCGCTGATGGGCGACGGCGCGGGTATCCTCATCCAGATGCCTGACGCACTGTTCCGCAAGTGGGCGGGGGGTGAAGGCCTGACCTTGCCTCAGCCCGGCGACTACGGCGTTGCCATGTGCTTCATGCCGCAGGACGAACCGAGCCGCGACCTCGTCACGCAGACCTTCGAGAAGTTCATCAAGAAGGAAGGTCAGACTCTGATCGGCTGGCGTGATGTGCCAGTAACGCTCGATGGCCTGGGCAAGGCCGTGATCAATTCGATGCCGGTCATCCGGCAGTGTTTCGTTGGCCGGGGCGAGAACTGCGCCGATCAGGACGCGTTCGAGCGCAAGCTGCTGGCCATCCGCAAGCAGACGCAGAATCCACTGGCGCAGATGGCGGAGAAGCACGGACTGCCGGGGCTGACCGAGCTGTACATGCCCAGCTTCTCGACCCGCACGATCGTTTACAAGGGCCTGCTGCTCGCAACCCAGGTCGGCTCGTTCTACGACGACCTGCGCAACCCGGACTGCGTCTCCGCGCTCGGCCTGGTTCATCAGCGCTTCAGCACCAACACGTTCCCGAGTTGGAAGCTGGCGCACCCCTATCGCTTCATGGCGCACAACGGTGAGATCAACACCGTTCGCGGCAACGTGAACTGGATGAACGCGCGCCGTCGCACGCTGGAGTCGGATCTGCTCGGCTCCGACCTGGACAAGATGTGGCCGCTGATTCCGCACGGCCAGTCGGACACCGCGTGCCTCGACAATGCGTTTGAACTGCTCTTGGCGGGCGGTTACAGCCTTGCGCATGCGATGATGATGCTCATCCCGGAGGCTTGGGCTGGCAATCCCCTCATGTCTCCGGAACGGCGCGCCTTCTACGAGTATCACGCCGCGCTGATGGAGCCATGGGATGGCCCAGCCGCCGTCGCTTTCACGGATGGTCGCCAGATCGGTGCCACGCTCGACCGCAACGGCCTTCGTCCTGCCCGCTTCCTGGTCACTGACGACGACCTTTGCGTCATGGCTTCCGAAAGCGGCGTGCTGCCGATCAAGGAAGACAACATCGTCCGCAAGTGGCGCCTGCAGCCCGGTCGCATGCTGCTGATCGACTTCGAGCAGGGCCGCATCATCGAAGACGAGGAACTCAAGGCGCAGCTCGCCGCAGAAGAGCCTTACCAGAAGTGGCTCGACCAAGCGCAGTACAAGCTCGAAGACCTCGACGTGATCGAGCCTGAGCTCGCCGAGCTTCCCAAGCCCACCGGCACCCTGCTCGACCGCCAGCAGACCTTCGGCTACACGCAGGAGGACACCGGCAAGTTCCTCGAGCCGATGGCGCTTCAGGCTGACGACCCGATTGGGTCGATGGGCACCGACACACCGATTCCGGTGCTCTCAAAGAAGTCGCGGCTGCTCTACGACTACTTCAAGCAGAACTTCGCGCAGGTCACCAATCCGCCGATCGACCCGATCCGCGAGGAGCTCGTGATGAGCCTCGTCTCGATGATCGGCCCTCGCCCGAACCTGCTGGGCCATGTTGCCGGCACGCATAAGCGGCTTGAAGTCAGCCAGCCGATCCTCACCAACGATGATCTGGCGAAGATCCGATCGGTGGAGGCTGCGCTCGACGGTGCATTCCGCACAGCGACGATCGACATCACCTGGGACGCCAAGGCAGGTGCCGAGGGTCTGGAACTCGCGATCAAGGAGATGTGCTGGGCCGCTACCGAAGCGGTGCTGGCCGACAAGAACATCCTGATCCTGTCCGATCGTGCACAGGGTCCGGATCGTATTCCGATGCCAGCACTGCTCGCGACCGCTGCAGTGCATCAACACCTCGTCCGCCAGGGTCTGCGCATGCAGACCGGCCTCGTGGTAGAAACGGGCGAGGCGCGTGAGGTTCATCACTTCTGCGTGCTGGCTGGCTACGGCGCGGAAGCGATCAATCCCTATCTCGCTTTCGAGACGATCGAAGACCTCCGCGTCCGAAAGGAGCTGCCGGTCGACGCCAAGCAGGCGCAGAAGAACTACATCTATGCCGTCGGCAAGGGCATCCGGAAGGTCATGTCCAAGATGGGCATCTCGACCTATCAGTCCTATTGCGGCGCGCAGATCTTCGACGCCGTGGGCCTCTCCTCGGCCTTCATCGAGAAGTACTTCACCGGCACCGCGACCACGATCGAGGGCGCAGGACTTCTGGAAGTGGCGCAGGAGACCGTCGCCCGTCACGCAGCGGCATACGGCGACAGTCCTGTTTACAAGAACATGCTGGACGTCGGCGGCATCTACGGCGTGCGGGTTCGGGGCGAGGAACACGCCTGGACGTCCGAGAACATCGGCAATCTGCAGCATGCCGTGCGCGGCAATATTCCTGAGAAGTACGCAGCTTTCGCCCGCACGATCAACGATCAGTCGGAGCGGATGCTGACGATCCGCGGCCTGATGGAGTTCGTGCCGGGCCAGGCGATCCCGCTCGACGAGGTTGAGCCCGCAAGCGAAATCGTAAAGCGCTTCGCCACCGGCGCGATGAGCTTCGGTTCGATCAGCCGCGAGGCGCATACCACGCTCGCGCTTGCCATGAACCGGATCGGCGGCAAGTCGAACACCGGCGAAGGCGGCGAGGAAGTCGACCGCTTCACGCCCCTGCCCAACGGCGACTCCATGCGGTCGGCCATCAAGCAGGTCGCCTCGGGACGGTTTGGCGTCACGACCGAATATCTCGTCAATGCCGACGACATCCAGATCAAGATGGCGCAGGGTGCGAAGCCCGGCGAGGGTGGGCAGCTGCCCGGTCACAAGGTGGACAAGACCATCGGCCGCGTGCGTCACTCGACGCCGGGCGTGGGCCTCATCAGCCCGCCGCCCCACCACGACATCTACTCGATCGAGGACCTTGCGCAGCTCATTCACGACCTCAAGAACGTGAACCCGGTTGCGCGCGTTTCGGTCAAGCTGGTGTCCGAAGTGGGCGTCGGCACCGTCGCAGCAGGCGTTTCGAAGGCACGTGCCGACCATGTGACGATCTCCGGCTATGAAGGCGGCACCGGTGCTTCGCCGCTGACGTCGCTGACGCACGCCGGTTCCCCGTGGGAGATCGGCCTCGCGGAGACGCAGCAGACGCTGCTGCTCAACAATCTGCGCAGCCGCATCGCCGTGCAGGCGGACGGCGGCTTGCGCACGGGACGTGACGTCGCGGTTGCAGCCCTGCTGGGTGCGGACGAATTCGGCTTCGCGACCGCGCCGCTGATCGCCGCCGGCTGCATCATGATGCGCAAGTGTCATCTCAACACCTGCCCGGTCGGCGTTGCCACCCAGGACCCTGTCCTGCGCGCACGCTTCACCGGCCAGCCCGAGCACGTGGTGAACTACTTCTTCTTCGTTGCCGAGGAGCTGCGGGCGATCATGGCGGAGCTCGGCTTCCGTACGATCGCCGAGATGGTCGGTCGGGTCGACCGGCTCGACACGCGCAAGGTCATCGCGCACTGGAAGGCGAAGGGCGTCGACCTCTCGAAGATCCTCTACAATCCCGGCAAGGGCGACAGCCCCAGCCTCAACTGGTCCGGAACGCAGGATCACGGACTGGAGAATGCGCTCGACAACGAGTTGATCGCGCTCTCCGCCGATGCCCTGGAGAACCGCCAGCCCGTTCGGATCGAGAAGTCAGTCATCAACGTGAACCGCACGGTCGGCGCGATGCTCTCCGGGCAGGTGGCGAAGCGTCATGGACACGCCGGGTTGCCGGACAATACGATCAACGTGAAGCTCACCGGCGTTGCCGGTCAGAGCTTCGCCGCCTGGCTCGCCCACGGCATTACGCTCGACCTGACCGGCGACGCCAACGACTACGTTGGCAAGGGCCTGTCGGGCGGCCGGGTGATCGTGCGTCAACCCAGCCATGTAAACCGTGAGCCCACGCAGAACATCATCGTCGGCAACACCGTCCTCTATGGAGCGATTGCAGGCGAAGCGTTCTTCAACGGCGTTGCCGGAGAGCGGTTCGCGGTGCGCAACTCGGGTGCCGTCGCGGTGGTCGAAGGCTGCGGCGACCATGGCTGTGAGTACATGACTGGTGGCGTCGTCGCGGTTCTGGGCAAGACCGGCCGCAACTTCGCTGCGGGCATGTCCGGCGGCGTCGCCTATGTCTACGACGAGGACGGTGTGTTCGACCAGCTCGCCAACAAGGCGATGGTGGACCTGCTGCCGATCTCGGCGGAGCGCGATGACGACGATGGTGCGGGCCGACCGCAGCAGCGCACCAATGGCGTCAACGATGCCGGTATGGGTGACATGCTGCGCCACGATGCCGACCGCCTCCGGGTCCTGCTCGAACGGCACCACCTCCACACCGGCTCGAAACGCGCACGCGCCTTGCTGGACGATTGGGCCAACACACTGCCCAAGTTCGTGAAGGTCATGCCGCGTGACTACGCCAAGGCTCTCAAGCAGCTCGAGGCGGAACGGCTGGAGGCGGCGTCCGTCGCGGCAGAGTAATCGCATTTGCCCCGGCCTCGGCCGGGGCTCACCAGATCGGGCGCATGCCCGGATAGCGGGTGCCGCTGCTCCACACAGACTGGGCCGGCACGACGCGGGGAGTATTTGAAGATGGGCAAGGAAACTGGTTTCCTCGAACTCGACCGGCATGACCGGACGTACGGCGACGCGCAGGAGCGCCTGAAGAACTATAAGGAGTTCGTCATCCCCCTGCCGGAGGCGGACCTTAAAGCGCAGGCTTCGCGCTGCATGAACTGCGGTGTGCCGCACTGCCACACGGGCTGCCCGGTCAACAACATGATCCCGGACTGGAACCATCTGGTCTATGAGAGCGACTGGAAGACAGCGCTCGAAGTGCTTCACTCGACCAACAACTTTCCCGAGTTCACGGGCCGCATATGCCCCGCCCCGTGCGAGGCGGCTTGCACGCTGAACATCATCGACGAGCCCGTCACTATCAAGTCGGTCGAATGCGCCATCGTCGACAAAGGCTGGGCCAACGGATGGATCCCGCCGCAGGTGCCCGCAGAGCGCACCGGAAAGACAGTTGCAGTCGTCGGCTCCGGTCCCGCGGGGCTTGCTTGCGCACAGCAATTGGCGCGTGCAGGCCACTCCGTGACGGTGTTCGAGAAGAACGACCGCCTGGGGGGGCTGCTCCGCTACGGCATTCCCGACTTCAAGATGGAAAAGCATCTGATCAACCGGCGCGCGGTGCAGATGGAAGGCGAGGGCGTCACATTCCGCACGAGCACCGAAGTGGGTGTCACTGTTTCGGTTAACTCGCTCAAAGAGAACTTCGACGCGATCGTCTTCGCGGGCGGCGCAGAAGAAGCCCGTCGGCTCGATATTCCTGGAGCGGAACTGCCGGGCGTGCGCCTTGCGATGGAATTCCTGACCCAGCAGAACAAGCGCAATGCCGGGGACGACGAAGTACGTGCCGCTCCTCGCGGTTCGCTTACAGCCACAGGCAAGCACGTCATCGTCATTGGCGGCGGTGACACCGGTTCGGACTGCGTGGGCACGTCCAACCGCCAGGGTGCGGCTTCGGTCACGCAGCTGGAGATCATGCCCAAGCCTCCGGAGAAGGAGGACAAGGCCCTCAGCTGGCCCTTCTGGCCGCTGAAGCTGCGTACTTCATCCAGCCACGAAGAAGGGTGTGACCGCGACTGGGCCGTGCTGACCAAGCGCGTTGTCGGCGACAATGACGTGAAGGGCCTCGAGTGCGTGCGCGTCGAGTGGAAGGACGGCAAGATGCAAGAGGTCGCAGGCAGCGAGTTTACGCTGCAGGCTGACCTGATCCTCCTCGCCATGGGCTTTACCGGACCGCGCAAGGCCGGCATGCTCGACCAGTCGACCGTCGCGCTGGATGCGCGCGGCAACGTCAAGGCCGACACGGACTCCTACCAGACCAGCGATGAAAAAATCTGGTCCTGCGGCGACATGCGTCGGGGCCAGAGCCTCGTCGTGTGGGCGATCCGCGAGGGCCGCCAGTGCGCCCGCGCAGTGGACGAAGCGCTCATGGGCGCCTCCGTCCTTCCGCGCTGACCATAACAAGATGGCCTCGCCCCCTGGTGTCTTCCGGGGAGCGAGAGCCTACGGGGGGAAGAACGAAATGCTGCTGGAAATCGCTGTAATCGAAGTGCGTGAAGGCCAGGAAGACGCCTTCGCGGCGGCTATGCGCGAGACAGGCGTTCCCGCTCTCGCCGCGTGCGACGGAGCCGTGTCGGTGGCATTCGGGCGCGGGGTCGAAAATCCCAGCACATTCACCTTCAATGTCGTGTGGACCTCGATGGACGCGCACATGGCGGCCCGCGAGTTCGAAAGCTTCGGCAAGTTTCGCGCTGCCTTCGGCGACATGACGACCGGAGGGAGCATGAGCCACTATGTCATGGACGCCACGATACCTGGTGCGTCGGCCTGAGGCTTAGCACATCCGCGTACGGACGCAGCCAGCTACCAGGCTATCGCGCCACGTCCGTTTGCTTCCAAAAAAGCATTCGCCTGACTGAAGTGGCGGCAACCGAAGAATCCGGAGTACGCAGAGAGCGGGCTCGGATGGGGTGCGGTGAGGACGAGATGTCGACCGCCCTCCAGCCCGGTGACGCGCTCCGCCTTGCGGCGTGCATGATTGCCCCAGAGCATGAAGACGCTCGGCTCCGTTCGAGCCGCTACAGCAGCCACAGCCGCATCGGTAATGGCTTCCCAGCCGATCTTTTGGTGTGAGCCGGCGCGGCCTTCCTCTACCGTAAGCGCGTTATTAAGCAGCAGGACTCCCTGCCGCGCCCAGCGCTCAAGGTTGCCATCCGGCTTCACGTCCGCACCGCAATCGCTGGCAATCTCCTTGTAAATGTTCGCCAAGGAAGGTGGGACCTTGATGCCTGGCGGAACGGAGAATGCCAAACCATGCGCCTGACCGGGGCCATGATATGGATCCTGCCCGAGGATAACGACTTTGACATTCTCAAGGGGCGTCAGTTCGAGCGCACGCAAGCGGCTTCGCTCAGGCGGATAAATCCGTTTGCCAGCTGCCGCCTCCGCCTTCAGGAATCCCCCTAATCGACGCGATTCGCGCGTACCCAGCGCAGCTGCCAGCGCCGTCCGCCAACTCGGCGGGACTGACATGATGGCCGGATCGGCTACATCGGCTGTGCTCATACGTCTGCGGGCCATTGCGAAGTCATGGTGCAATGCCTAAGCATCTGTGGCTTATGGCTGTCCACCTTCACGAAGAAGATCTCCCCGAGGGCGCGCTCGCGCCCGGTGCCGTCGCGGTCGATACCGAGACCATGGGCCTGATCACCCCGCGCGACCGGCTTTGCCTGGTCCAGATTTCAGACGGCAGAGGAGACGAACACCTCGTGCGCTTCGGCGTCGGCAGCGATTACGCAGCGCCGAATTTGCGCGCGGTGCTTGCCGATCCCGCCCGTCTGAAGCTGTATCATTTTGCCCGCTTTGATCTTGCAGCGATCGAGCACTACCTCGGCGTGACCGCCGCGCCCGTGTTTTGCACCAAGATCGCCAGCAAGCTGGTGCGCACATATACCGATCGGCACGGGCTGAAGGACCTGGTGCGCGAACTGCTTGGCAAGGAAATCTCGAAGCAGCAGCAGTCGAGCGACTGGGGCGCACCTGAGTTGACCGAACCCCAGCGCGAGTATGCGGCTTCCGACGTCCGCCATCTCCACGCAATGCACGGGATCCTGGTCGAGCGCCTGGCACGTGAGGGCCGTGCAGAGCTGGCGCAGGCCTGCTTTGACTTCCTTCCGCACCGCGCACGGCTTGATCTGGCCGGCTGGCCCGATCACGACATCTTCAGCCACGAAGCCGCCTGACGCGCCATGTCGCTCCAAGCCACCCAAATGCGCACCCAGCGACGTCAGTTCGCCGCGCCTGGTGGGCGGCACGATCGCATGATCGCATTCTTGGCGAAGGCTCTGCCGGCCGCCATTGGGCTGGTTGTCGCCGTAATGATCCTGCTCCCGCTTTCGCCACGTGGAGAGATCAGTTTCCTGCTCGACCGTAACAAGGTCGCAATCACGAACGAGCGCGTCCAGGTTGCTGACGCCGCCTATCGCGGCGCGGACGGCAAAGGCCGCCCGTTCTTGGTGACTGCGGGCAATGCCGTGCAGCGCACCGCTGACGTGCCTGTGGTGCAGATGAACGATCTTGTGGCACGGCTGAAGCTGCAGGACGGCCCGGCCGAGATCCGCGCTCCTTCGGGCGCCTACAACTATGACACTGAGAAGATCGCGGTCGATGGGCCGGTCGACTTCACAGCCTCTGACGGCTACCAGATGCGCACGCAGAACGTCGCAATCGACATCCGGTCGCAAACCGCCGTCGGCTCAGGGGGTGTTTCGGGGGCCGTCCCAACAGGCACGTTCCGGGCCGACCGCATCGTTGCAGACCTGGAGAACCGCACCGTGAAGCTAGAAGGTAACGCCCGGCTGCGGATGACACCGGGCAAGCTGAGGATCCCGCAATGACGCCGAACCGCCCGCGCGCACCTTTCTTCCGGTCACTTTGGCTGCGCACCGGCTTGCTGGCGGGCACTGCCGCCGCGCTGGCGCTGGCTGGCGCGCAACAACTCGGGGCTCAGGCACTTTCCGGGCACAACGCGAATGCGCCTGTGGACTACGCGGCAGATCGCATCGAGCTACAGGACCGTCAGGAACGGGTGATCCTGTCAGGCAACGTCGATGTCCGCCAGAGCGATCTGCGGCTTCGCGCCGCGCGCACGATTGTGGAATTTACAGACGCTGGCGGATCCTTGCAGATCCAGCGCATCACCGCGAGCGGCGGCGTCAACGTCACGCGCGGCAATGAAGTCGCCACCGGCGACGTTGCGATCTACGACTTCAATCGCCGCATCATCACGATGGTCGGGAACGCCACTCTCAAGCGCAACGGCGATACACTGCGCGGCAACCGGTTCGTCGTCGATCTGAACAGCGGAGTATCGTCGGCTGAAGGACGTGTAACCGGGACGTTCAGCGTACCCAAAAACTGAGTTTCACGGTCTCCGGGCGGTGAGATACTCAGGTCCGCCCTCTCTGATGGGACAATCGGCGCCTTCAATTTGGGCCACGGCTGACCGGCTTAGAATGCGCGGTCGTGCACCAGTACCCGCAGCGTCAGGAAGATGATCTTGATGTCGCGCATGATCGTCCAGCCCTCAAGATACTCAAGGTCAGACTGAAGGCGGTGGACGAGATCGGATTCCTTTTCCGTCGCTCCGCGAAAGCCGCGTACCTGCGCGAGGCCGCTCAGACCAGGCTTGAGGCTGTGACGCTGCCAGTACCGCAGGTCCACCTCCCAGAACAGCTTGGAGCCCGCCTGTGAGCCAATGGCATGCGGACGGGGACCGACCAGGCTCATATCACCCAGCAGAACGTTAAACAGCTGCGGCAGCTCGTCGATCGACGTCGATCGGATGAACTTGCCGACACGAGTGATGCGCTGGTCATCCTTGGAAGCCGAGACGTTCCCCTCCTTGTCGCACAGGCCCACCGTCATGCTGCGGAACTTGTACATGTTGAAGAAGCGGTTGCCGCGTCCCATCCGACGCTGGACGAAGAACACCGGACCACGGTCCTGCAGCTTGATGGCAACCGCAACGACGATCAGCAGCGGCGACAAGGCAAGGATGGCAGCTCCGGCGAACGCTACGTCCAGGAGACGCTTGACGATCCGGTCCCGCAGTCCCAGCGGGCCAGCAGACACCAACAGCAATCCATGTCCTCCGGACACGCGAGCCCCCTGTGCGCCGAGCCGCGCGACTTCATCGTCCAGGACCTCGCCATCGACGTTGGCGCCCTTCAGCATCATCGCCCACTCCGCCCGCCTGGATGCAGGGCAGCTGACGATCACCCGGTCGATATTGCGAAGCACCAGGCCAAGCCGGTCGAGTGCATGCGGGTCATTCAGATTCGGGCGCAGGCTCATCGCACTGGCTGAAAGACGCACCGCGCCTGGAACATCGACACGCGGACCACCGTCGTCGATCACAAGCTGGTTGTAAGGGTTGGCGCCGCAGCGCCACTTGGTGAAGCGGCGCATTTGCAGCCGCATCAGCGTGAGCAAAAGCATCGTGCACGCTGTGCCGCTGCTGAAGCTTAGCCTTGAGAATTCCGACGATGCTTTGGCAAAGAACGCGATGAACAGGACAGCTGCGAGTGAGAGCAGGAGGGCCGCGTTCGAGCGGAAGATCCCGGCCCATGCATCGAGCAACGCGGCAACCGAATAGGACCCGTTATACAGGGCGATCGTTAGAAAGATCGGAAGCAGTATCTGGCTCTGGATCAGCGCATCGGACCAACCCTGCACACCGCCAACCAGATAACCCGCAGCGCCAAACCCGGCGAAGATCGCAAGGACATCGCCGAGCATCAAGGCTAGGTAGCACTGAAGCCTTCTTCGCTCGAGCGAAGGAGCGACGAGAAGTTCGTCAGCATCGTCGCGAAGACCCGCGTCGGGTCGCAGTGCGAAAGGCGCATTCATTCGCTTGCGGCTCCCTGAACTAACGTCATTATGCATGCGGCCCCTTCACCTGATGAAGCCGACACTGCTTATGCTGCAGTGCAACACGTATACCTACCTAACAAATATTCCGCAATGCTCAAGAAGACGTCGACGAGCCGGTACGTTACCGTGCCGAATTGGAACATGCCATTCGCGTTATTATCGCGAGTTCCTGAGTGAGAAAAAGCTCACTATCTACGCTGTTACGCAACATCGCTTGGTGCAGCGCCATGAGCCGCTGCGCGAGTCTCTCCAACCGGGCGCCTCGCCAATTGCGTAGCTGTTCGGCAAGCACCGCCTTATCGCGCCAGAAGATCCGTCTTGCATTCGCCTCGTTGTCCAGAAAGCGGGCAAGGTTGTCGCCGGGAGCCAAACGGGCGGCCAAGGCTGAAAGCTGCGCGGTCCGGCGCTCCAGGGCCAGCAACAGGCCGACGGGGTTGATCTGGGTGGCACGCATGCGGGCAAGCTCGGCCGTCAGAACGGCGCGGCGACCGCCGAGAACCGCATCTACGAGGGGTCCGAAATCATCGTCCGACGCGTGCGCTGCGATAGCGTCGAGATCATCCGCCGTAACGGTCCGCGGGCTTTCCGGTGCGGCGTCACAATACAAGGCAAGCTTGGCGAGCTCGGAGCGGGCGACTCGGGTGTCCACGCCCGATCCGCGCGCAATCCGTTCCGCCAGTTCACTGCCAAGACGAAGCCCAGCCGCACCCGCCTCGGCCCGGACGACGGCCGTGATGGCGCCAAGGTCGGGTGGATGGAACATGGCAACGAGCGCATCATCGCGTGCCGCCAGCAGCTTGGCGGTCCGCGACTTGTCAGTTGCCCCGGTTGCGACGATCAGAACCGGGCAAGGTTCAACGTCGCCTGCGATAAGGTTTGCGACCGCATCGTGTGCGTCATCGCCGCTCGCTCGCACCCAGATGTGGCGTGCACCGCCGAACAGAGAAGTCGAGCGTGCCTCGTCACTCAGGCGCACTGGATCCTTGCGCAAGTCTGCCCCGGCAAACTCGATCCGCTCTCCCGGGTCCTCCAGCAACGAGACGATACGCATCGCTGCGTCCGAGGCGCCTGCCTCATCCGGACCGCAGAAGAAGAACACTTTGGCAGTTGCCGCCGCTCGCGCTGCAAGACCGGCGAAGTCCTTCTGAGTTGCCTTCACAGTTCTAAAAAGTCAGGAACCGGCCGCGGCGCCCTTGCGAAGCTGGAGCGCCACATCAGTGACGATCCGGCTCGCAACGTCCCTGGCGAGATTCTCAAGCGCGGTCTGTTCGGCGGCAATCGTGGCGTAATCCGACGCGATCACATCGATACCAGCATCCGATCCCGCTGTGGCATCGAGAAGAATGGTCCCGCTATCGAGGTCCACAAGCTGATACCGGGCGCGCAAAGTGCGGCGTTCGCGGCCCACCGTGTCATCGCGCAGCAGACCGAAGGCGTCCAGACGATCGTCAAGGCGCACGTCCAACCGATAACGCGCCGTGTCCTGCGGGGTAGCGGAAAGCTTGTCGAGCAATGCGTTGCGGACGAGCCATCCGGCACGCCCCTCGATTGCGGCCACCTGAATGCCCGCAAGACCGCGCGCCACGACACTGTCACCGCCCCCTGCATACATCGGCTGCAGGCCGCACCCGGCCAAGGGCACCGCCAATGCCAGTGCAATCACGGGCCATCCGATCGCTGAACTGAGTCGCCTCATGCGACGAGATTGACCAGACGGTCGGGCACCACGATGACTTTCCTTATCTCGGCCCCGTCGAGTGCACGCTGCACCTTGTCGCTGGCAAGTGCAAGCGCCTCCAGCTCGTCCTTGCTCGTGCCCTTGGCGACCGTGAGCGTATCGCGCAGCTTGCCCTTGACCTGCACGGCGATGGTGACCTCGTCCTCCACCAGCAGTGTCGGATCGACAGGCGGCCAAGCCGCTTCAGCAACCAGGCCTTCGCCAATGACTGACCAAGCCTCTTCGGCAAGATGCGGCATCATCGGCGCGACCAGCAACAGGACGGTACGAATCGCAGCGGAACGGCTGGCGGAAGGCTGTGCTTTCTCCACCACGCTGGTGAGCTCGTAGATGCGTGCGACCGCCTTGTTGAAAGACAGGGCCTCTATGTCTTCGGCCACGAGCGCGACCGTCTGGTCGCGCTTGCGGTCGATCGCCTTGTCCTCTCCGGTAGCCTGCGCGTCGTACTGGCTGAAAAGGCGCCACAAGCGCTGCACGAAGCGGGCGCAGCCTTCGATGCCGGCCTCGGACCAGGGAAGGTCGCGCTCGGGCGGGCTGTCGGACAGCATGAACCAACGGATTGCGTCGGCGCCGTAAGTCGCAACGATCGCATCGGGGTCGACGACGTTCTTCTTCGACTTGGACATCTTGATGACGCGGCCGATCTCGACCGGAACGCCGTCGGCTTTCAACGTCGCACTTTCGCCGCCCCGATCGATCTCGGCGGGCGAGAAGTAGACAGGCTGGCCGTTGCTATCGTCGATGCGGAAGTACGTCTCGTGCGTCACCATGCCTTGCGTGAACAGGCTGGCGAAGGGCTCCTTGACGTCGATCTTGCCGATGCGGGCAAGCGCACGGGTCCAGAAGCGGGCGTAGAGCAAGTGCAGGATCGCATGCTCAATGCCGCCGATGTACTGCTCGACGGGCAGCCACTTGGCGATGATCTCCGGATCGAACGGCTTATCCGCAGGCTGACTGGCAAAGCGCAGGAAGTACCAGGACGAATCGACGAAAGTGTCGAGCGTATCGGTCTCGCGCATCGCCGGCTTGCCACACTTGGGACAATCGACATGCTTCCACATCGCATGACGCACCAGCGGGTTGCCGGGCGTCTGGAAGTCCACGTCCTCGGGCAGCACGACCGGCAACTGCTCCTTGGGAACCGGCACGACGCCACAAGCCTCGCAGTGGATGAACGGGATCGGCGTGCCCCAGTACCGCTGACGGCTGACGCCCCAGTCGCGCAGGCGCCACACTGTCTTGCCCTCACCCCAGCCTTCGCTCTCGGCACGACCGATCACAGCGGCCTTGGCATCAGCGACGCTCATGCCATTGAGGAAGTCGGAGTGGACCAGAACGCCGTCGCCAGCCTCGGCCTCTCCGGCGAAGGGCTTGTCGGCATCGGCCGGATCGGCTGCGACCACGCGCGTGATCGGCAGGCCGTACTTGGTAGAGAACTCGAAGTCGCGCTGGTCGTGGCCGGGCACGCCCATGACTGCGCCGGTGCCGTAGTCCATCAGCACGAAGTTCGCGATCCACACGGGCAGGTCCGCGCCCGTGAACGGATGGCGAACCTTCAGCCCGGTGTCGAAGCCAAGCTTCTCGGCCGTCTCAAGCTCCGCCGCAGTGGTACCGCCCTGCTTGCACGTTTCGATAAAAGCCTGCGCCTCGGGCGAGTTCGCGGCGACCGCCTGTGCCACGGGATGCTCGGCAGCGACAGCGACGAAGCTCGCGCCAAAGATCGTGTCAGGCCTCGTCGAATAGACCTCGATCTCCTCATCGAAGTTCAGGGGCTTGAAACGGAACTGCAGCCCGCGCGACTTGCCGATCCAGTTCTCCTGCATCAGCTTGACCTTGTCAGGCCAGTTCTCGAGGCTCTGCACGCCTTCGAGCAGTTCCTCAGCGAAGTCCGTGATCTTGAGGAACCACTGGCTGAGCTTGCGCTTCTCCACCAGCGCGCCCGAGCGCCAGCCGCGCCCGTCGATCACCTGCTCGTTGGCGAGCACGGTCTGGTCGACGGGGTCCCAGTTGACCGAGGATTCCTTGCGGTAGACCAACCCCGCTTCGTACAAATCGAGGAACAGCGCCTGTTCGTGCCCGTAGTATTCCGGCTCGCAGGTCGCCAGTTCGCGGCTCCAGTCGAGTGCGAACCCCAGGCGCTTCAACTGCGCCTTCATGTTGGCGATGTTGTCGCGGGTCCAGCCGCCGGGGTGGACGCCCTTTTCCATCGCCGCGTTTTCCGCAGGCATCCCGAACGCGTCCCAGCCCATCGGGTGCAGCACTTCGTGCCCGGTCATTCGCTTATAGCGGGCCAGCACGTCACCCATGGTGTAATTGCGCACGTGGCCGATGTGGATGCGCCCGGAAGGATAGGGGAACATCTCCAGCACGTAGCTGCGAGGTTTGTCGCTGGCGTCGTCGGCGCGGAAACATGCGCGCTCGTCCCAGACACGCTGCCAGCGCGTGTCGGCCATTGCGGGATCGAACCGCTCGCTCATCTTGCTTGTTTACTCCAGTGGCGGGCTACCCGCCGAAATCAACCGACTGAGTTGCGCCTCAGGTCGCGAGCGCGCGTGAGGATAATGTCTTCCAACTTCTGGACCGTCGCCGCCTGCACCGGAGCGGCGACCCAGGTGCCGCCCTGGTTCACCTCACGGCTGGCGGCAACGCGCAGCGCATCGGCACGCAAGTCCGCATCGAGGATCGTCACCGAAACCTTCACGCGCTCACCCGGGTTCTTCGGGTTGGAATACCAATCCGTCACGATCACGCCGCCATTGCTGTCCGTCTGGAGCAGCGGCATGAACGAGAGCGCATCAAGGCTGGCGCGCCACAGATAGCTATTGACGCCGATCGTCGTGATCTGCGTCCCTGCCACTTGCGTGGAAACTTCCTTCTTGCCACCGCAGGCGGCAAGCGAGAGCACCAGCGCGACGCCCAGACCCATGCGCAGTGCCGCGCGGCCCCGATCGCGCGATCCGCGCCTTGCGCCAAGCGCGATGTCGGTGCTGACTGTCATCGTCGTTCCCAGTTCCTGTTCCATGCGGATGACGCAAGCCGCTTCCGCGTTCCCTCTCGCCTCTATCGCCGCCAAGGTCCCGCGGCAAGTGTGAGCGCTCTGCTCCGGATAGCGGAACGGGCGAGCCTGTATTCGGACACATGTTTATGATAAACTTGGCTCACCGAGTTGGATAGAGATGGGCACACAGGGCCGCACGCTCATGCGATTCGGCACAACGGGAGCAACCAAGGACTTGCAGATGTCAGGCAAGCATGACCCCAAAAGCGGGACAGCAACCAGCTTACTGCTTGCCGGAGCAGTGGGCCTGCTCGCCCTTCCCAGCGCCGTGCTCGCCTTCACGGCGGATTTTTCTGTGAAGGACGTCCCGTCGATCGCCGGGCCCAGTCAGGATACTCCGCCTCCCAATCTCTCGCGAGCATTGGCCATCCGCTCTCTGGCGAAGGGGCAGCTTTTTCCTTTCACACCTGCGGGCAAATCGGGCGAGTCCGATCGCGCGGTGACGGTTGCGGTCCGCGTAGATCCCGACTCAGTAAGAGCGATCACAGTGAGCGGGCGAAAGAATCTGTCAGCTCAAGAGGGCGATGGAAATCATCTGCGGATTGCCTCCAGCGGGTTTAATCTGGGCATCTCGCGCGGGTATCGGAACTTCGTGCAGGATATTGCGCAAGCCGCACCACGGCAGAGCAACGATCTTCCGGAACTGCAGACGTTCAACCTCGCGCCTTCCGGCAAGCGCGACGAGTCCCGCTTCTCGCCTCGCATCAGCTTGGAAGAGCGGGCTGCGACTGGGCGAGCCCCCCGCACATTTGCAGTAGATGGCGGTGAGGTCGATCTTGGCGGCGCCTACCGGGTCACCGACAACCTCAACGTTACCGCGGGCGTGCGTTATTCGCAGGAGCGCGAACGGCTCGCTCCGCTCACTACAGATGGGAAGCAGGATAGCCAGGCTGTCTACGTAGGCACGCAGTTTCACTTCTGAGCCTGCGCAGGACTCGGAAGGGGCGTGGAGGTTCGTTTCTCCACCCTGCCCGAGGCAAATTCCGGACGAATCGCACTTCGGGCCGCTTGTGTCGGACCTGACCATTTCCTAGCAAGATGCAGACGACCACCGGAAGGAAGGCAGCTAAATGGCGCGTGTAGCAATCGTGACCGGGGGCACCCGAGGAATTGGCGCGGCAATTTCTTTGGCGCTCAAGGACCGCGGCCATACAGTGGTGGCCAACTACGCCGGGAACGAAGAGAAGGCGAAGGCCTTCACCGCGGAGCACGGCATTCCTGCTTACAAGTGGGATGTTGGCGATCACGAGGCGTGCCTTGCTGGCTGTGAGCGGGTCATGCGCGAGGTCGGCCCCATCGACATCCTCGTGAACAATGCCGGTGTCACGCGCGACGGCACGCTACACAAGATGACCTTCGATGACTGGAATGAGGTCATGCGGATCAATCTCGGCGGCTGCTTCAACATGGCCAAGGCGGCCTTCCCGGGTATGAGAGAGCGCGGCTGGGGCCGGATTATCAACATTGGCTCGATCAACGGGCAGGCGGGGCAGTACGGCCAGGTAAACTACGCCGCCGCGAAGTCTGGCATTCACGGCTTTACAAAAGCGCTTGCCCAGGAGGGCGCCAAGTTCGGCGTCCTGGTGAATGCCATCGCTCCGGGTTACATCGACACCGACATGGTGGCAGCTGTGCCAGAGCCGGTGCTGGAAAAGATCGTCGCGAAAATTCCCGTGGGACGGCTCGGCCACGCCTACGAAATTGCACGTGGCGTTGCATTCCTGGCGAGCGAGAATGCAGGCTTCATTACCGGGTCGACACTCAGCATCAATGGCGGCCAGCATATGTACTGATGGCGGGCGGAACCAAGCTGTCTGACGTTCGATGGCCATCCCTTTCCATCCGCCTGTAAAACGCTCGGTAGAGATCGCGGGTCACAAGACCTCCATCAGTCTTGAGCCGGTGTTCTGGGACATGCTGAGGGCGCGAGCGGGAGCGGAAGGTGTGCCCGTGAACGCCCTTGTCGCACGCATCGACGCTGAAAGGCTGGAGGCCGAAACTCCGCCCGGCCTTGCAGGCGCCATCCGTGTCTGGCTGGTTTCTGTTGAAGCGGAGGTCTCAGCAGTCCACCATGGCACGCGACGAGCCGAGGGTTCCGGACATGCCAGGCAAGGAGGCTGACAATGGCTAATGCGCTGCACGATCGCCACAAGCGGCCCTCGAGCTACTCCTCCATTGCGATCGCGCTGCATTGGATCATCGCAGTGCTGATCATCGCGAACGTGATCGGTGCGCTTGCCGCTGAGGGAGCAGACCGGCAAACCGCAGGGCAGATCATGTCGGCACACAAGTCGATCGGCCTCACGGTCCTTGTCCTTTCACTCGTCCGCCTCGGCTGGCGGCTGGCACATGGATTTCCGCCGCTGCCGGCCTCTACTCCCCGCTGGGATGCGATCGTCGCCCGGACCACACACTTCGCGTTCTACTTCTTCATGATCGCGGTCCCGCTTGCCGGTTGGACCATGGTATCTGCCGGTCCGCGGCCCCTGGAATGGTTCGGCCTCTTCGGCTGGCCTAAACTGCCTGTAAGCGAGGCGCTGGCCGGCTTTGCGCATGATGCACACGTCATTCTTGCATTCTCGACGGTCGGCCTGCTCGTCCTTCACGTTGCGGGAGCGTTGAAGCACCACCTGATCGATCGCGATGAGGTCTTATCCCGTATGCTCCCCCTCGTGCGGCGGAAAACGCCAACAGATTGAGCACCTTCTTTCCGCTTCTTCAACAAGAGAGGCACCGTCAGTGATACCGCTGACGAGAGTTATGACAAAAAAGGGCGGCGGATACGTGCCCGCCGCCCCTTGTTAGCGAACCGTCAGGCTCAGTAAGTTGCCGGCGGATCGCTGGCGGGGAAACTCTCGTCGCTGGCCTCGTCGACCTTGTTCCATGACTTCGGTGCGTTTGCCATCTGGTCCGCCCCAGCTTCGCGGACCTTGGAGAAGTTCTCATCCGGCCCCTTTGCATGGCTTGCAAAGGCAGCCTGCGATTCATTCTCGCGAGTCGCGTACTTGTAGAACGCGTATCCGGCGGCGCCGGCCAAAGCCAACCTGATCAAACCCATCTCGTATGCTCCTCTGGGGATTACAGCCGCTCAACGCGTGAGCCGAGAGTGAGGTTCCGCTCAGGCGTCAGTCGCCGCCAACACGCTCCACCTGCGCGCCGAGCAGCGAGAGCTTCTCTTCGAGGCGCTCGTAGCCCCGATCCAGGTGGTAAAGGCGATGCACCTGCGTCTCACCCTCGGCAGCCAAGCCGGCAATAACGAGGCTCATCGAGGCACGCAGGTCCGTCGCCATGACTTCTGCGCCATGCAGACGCGGGACACCGTGGACGATGGCAGTGCGCCCGGACGTCTCGATCCGCGCGCCCATGCGGTTGAGCTCTGGCACGTGCATGTAGCGGTTCTCGAAGATGGTCTCCGTCAGCACACTCGACCCCTCGGCGCGGCACAGCAAAGCCATAAGCTGCGCCTGCATGTCCGTCGCAAAGCCCGGATAGGGCGCCGTGGACAAGGTCACCGGCCGCAACTTGCCATCAGCGGCCACATGCAGCCCGCCGCCGCGAGGCTCCACATGCACGCCCGCGTCACGCAGGGCCTGCACGGTGGCTTCCATCTCTTCGATCCTGGCACCGGTCAGCGTCACCTCGCCGCCCGTGATGGCCGCGGCACAAGCATAGCTGCCCGCTTCGATCCGATCGGGCATGACACGATAGGTCGCGCCATGCAGGCGTGGCACGCCGTGGATGATGAGATCGCTGGTTCCGATCCCCTCGATCTGTGCGCCCATCGCGACGAGCAGGTTGCACAGGTCCACGATCTCGGGCTCACGCGCCGCGTTGTGGAGGGTCGACTTGCCCTTGGCCGTCGCCGCCGTCATCAGCGCATTTTCGGTCGCCCCCACCGAGACCACCGGGAACGAGTAGCGTCCGCCCGGAAGCCCACCGTCCGGCGCGATCGCACGCACGTAGCCGGCCGCCATCTCAATTGTCGCCCCCAGCGCTTCAAGCGCCTTGAGGTGGAGATCGATAGGGCGATTGCCGATCGCACAGCCACCCGGCAGCGAAACCGTAGCCTCTCCCATCCGGGCCAGCATCGGCCCCAAGACCAGGATCGAGGCCCGCATCTTGCGCACCAGATCGTACGGCGCGACGTTGCTGGTGATGCGAGTCGCCGCGAGCGTCATTACCCGGCCGAAGTCTTCCGGCCGCGAGCCGGCGATGGTGGTGGAGACGCCAAACTGATTCATCAGATGCTGGAAGCCATCGATGTCGGCCAGGCGCGGCAGGTTGCGCAGCGTCAACGGCTCGTCCGTGAGCAGCGCGCAAGGAAGCAGAGTCAGCGCCGCGTTCTTGGCGCCGGAAACGGGAATCGTGCCCGAGAGGCGCGTGCCGCCCCGGATGATAATCTTGTCCATCGCAGCCCTTTAGCGGGTTTCCCATGAGCAGCAAGCAAGGGGCAGCCGCAATTGAGCTCCCACCAAGCCGCCAGGATTCGGAACGGACAGTCCCGCGCCACGTTCACGCGATCGCAATGCAACAGTGGCAACGATTGCGCTGCATGTGCGAAGCCGCTCTAACAGGACTCACACCTAGGGGGGGAATTCAAGCCCGATGTCTCAGAACGATTACCGTAAACCCGTCCGCAAGGCCGTGTTCCCCGTTGCCGGCCTCGGCACTCGCTTTCTGCCCGCTACAAAGGCGATCCCGAAGGAATTGCTGCCGATCGTCGATCGCCCGCTGATCCAGTATGCCGTCGATGAAGCGCGTGAGGCCGGCATCGAGGAGTTCGTCTTCGTCACCGGTCGCGGCAAGACTGCCATCGTCGAGCACTTCGACGTTGCGTATGAGCTTGAGGCGACAATGCGCGAACGCGGCAAGTCGCTTGATCCGCTGGAGCCGACGCGCATGCAGCCCGGCAATCTCACCACCGTTCGCCAGCAGGTTCCGATGGGTCTGGGGCACGCGGTCTGGTGCGCCCGCGCAGTGGTGGGGAACGATCCCTTCGCGATCTTCCTGCCCGATGAGCTGATGTACGGCTCGCCCGGCTGCATGGCGCAGATGGTCGAAGCCTACAACGAAGTGGGTGGCAACCTGATCTCCGTGCTGGAAGTGCCCAAGGAGGAAGTCTCCAGCTACGGCGTGATCGCACCCGGTGCCAGCAAAGGTGCACTGACCGAGGTCAGAGGTCTGGTCGAGAAGCCGAAAGTGGAGGAAGCGCCTTCCAACCTCATCGTGTCCGGCCGCTACATTCTTCAGCCCGAGGTCATGGATCTGCTGGCGACGCAGGGCAAAGGCGCAGGCGGCGAAATCCAGCTCACTGACTCGATGGCCAAGCTGATCGACACGCAGCCCTTCCACGCCGTCACCTTCAAAGGCCGCCGTTTCGACTGCGGCTCCAAGCTCGGCTTCGTCGAGGCGACGCTAGCGATCGCTCTCGACCGCAAGGACATGGGTTCCGACGTGCGCAATATCGCGGAAAAGCTTCTAAAGAGCTGATCCCGCCAGACCGTTGCGGCTCTGCTCCAGAGCCGCAACGGTACGCGATGGCGGCGCAGCACTTCGTAGCGCCTCGCCGATCAGCAGCAGCGCCGGACCATCGCCCAGCGCCGTCTTCGCGCTGAGCGAGAGCAAGTCCAGACGCGTCAGGAACACGCGCTCCTCCGGCAGGCTGGCGGATTCGACGAGCGCGACGGGGGTGTCCCCGGCAAGGCCCTCGCCCATTAGCCGGGCAGAGACTTCGCCAGCGGCTGCCTTGCCCATGTAGACGGCCAGCGTGGCCTCGGGGTCTGCGAGACGCGTCCAGTCGAGGTCCAGCGCCTCCCCTGCCCGCGCATGAGCAGTGACGAAGGTCAACTTGCGCGCCAGACCGCGCAAGGTCAGCGAGATCGCGAGGCTCGCCGCTGCCGCGCTCGCCGCGGTGACGCCAGGACAGACCTGCACGATCAGCCCGGCTTCACGGCAGGCTTCCAGTTCCTCGGTTGCGCGACCGAAGATCGAGGGATCGCCGCCTTTCAGGCGCACGACCTTTTCGCCCGCAAGCGCCGCCTCCACGATCAGCTTGTCGATCGTCTTCTGATCCTTCGAATGCCGGCCCGAGCGCTTGCCGACATGAATGAGACGTGCGGACCGGCGCGCCATGTCCAGGATCTCAGCGCCCACAAGCGCATCGTAAAACACCACGCTGGCCTCGCCGATCAGGCGCTCGGCCTTTCGCGTGAGAAGTTCAGCGTCGCCGGGACCAGCACCCACGAGCCAGACCGAACCGGCGGGAAAATCGTCGCGCATCATTCGGCTGCCTCCATTTCGGCTTCTTCGTTCAAGGCTTCCAGCAGGCGGGCGATGGCAGGGCGGCAACTGCCGCAGTTGGTCCCAGCCTTGGTCGCCGCCCCTACGGCCGCAACCGTTGCCGCGCCAGCCTGGCAGGCGAGCGCAACGTCCGTCTCGCCCACTCCATGACAAACGCACACGATCGCACCGCGATCCGGCAGCGGGGTGGAAGGACGCCCTGCGAGCAACTCGATCGGCTGCGCGGTTTGGCCCAGTTGCGCCGCCACCCATTCTCGCCGTGGCAGTTCGCCCGAGCGCGTGAGATAGACAGCCGCGAGCAGCATGCCCTCAGGCGAGCGCACCGCGATCCTGCGCATGCCGCGAGCGAGATCGACCACTTCCAGCCCCTCGCCCGCTGGCAGCAGGGCATCGAGGTCCACCGGCCCGTCGCCGGCCAGTTCCGTCAGCCAACCGCCAGCCACACGAGCGCGGCACCAGTAGAGTAGCCCCTCGGGCGCCACTGCCTCCCGGCTGGCAAGGAATGCGCGCCACTCGGGTTCAACCGGCGCCACGCGGGCGGCGGCATTCTTGAAGCCGGGCTGGCCGGAAACCGGGTCTGCACCCTGCCCCGGCAGCCGATTGGCACGCCCGCCGTCGGCCATCGCGTCCGTCCAGTGCATGGGCACGCAGATTTCCCCGGGCCGCTGGGCAGACGTGACCTGGACGCGGAACACGCTTGCTCCGCTGGCGGTCTCGACGCGTGCGAACGCGCCCTCACTCAGCCTATATGCCAGCGCGTCGTCTGGGTGTATCTCCAGCAAAGGCTCCGGCCGATGCTGCGAGAGCGTGGGGGACAGACCGGTTCGCGTCATCGTGTGCCACTGGTCGCGGTAGCGCGCGGTGTTGAGGCGCAGCGGGTAGGCAGCGTCGGCGTTCCGCGCAGGTGGCGCAACCGCGACCAGTCGAGCCCGCCCGTGAGCCGTCGGGAATCTTCGCGCGAGCGGGTAAGCACCGCCCCATTGAAACGGCGCCATGGCATCGTACGCAGCGTCGGAGAGATCGGCTTGGGCTGTGAGGTCGAGTGCCTTGCCTTGCTGGGCGGCAAGGCTGGTCATCGCGGCGAACTCGCGGAACACCGCGGCAGGTGTGTTCCAGGCGAAGGACGCGCCCCAACCCATCCGCCCTGCCACATCGGCGACGATCCGCCAGTCGGCCCGCGCCTCACCAGGGGCCGCGAACAAGGTGCGCTGACGGCTGACGCGGCGTTCGGAGTTGGTGACAGTGCCGTCCTTCTCACCCCAGGCCAGCGCGGGTAGGCGGACATGGGCAAAGCGCCCGGTGTCGGTATCAGCGATGACGTCGGACACGACCACGGTCGGGCAACGCGCCAGCGCCTCTCGCACGAAAGCGCTGTCGGGCATCGAGACAGCCGGATTGGTCGCCATGACCCAGAGGAACTTGATCTCGCCCCGATGGACAGCACGGAACATCTCGACTGCCTTGAGGCCAGGGCCGGTGCAGATGTTCGGCGCCTGCCAGAAATCTGCGGCGGCGGCGCGCTCTTCGTCCGAGAAGCCGAGGTGACAGGCGAGCGTGTTGGCGAGCCCACCGACTTCGCGCCCGCCCATGGCGTTGGGCTGGCCGGTGATCGAGAACGGTCCCGTGGCCGGCGTGCTGATGCGGCCTGTGGCGAGGTGGAAATTGATGATCGCGTTGCCCTTGTCAGTCCCGCAGACCGATTGGTTCGCGCCCTGACTGAACAGCGTCACCATGCGCGGATGGGCCGCGACGAGTTCGGTAAGCTGCGAAAAGGTCGCGTCCGGCACGCCAGCATCGCAGGGCAGGCTGGTCCAGAAGCCATCGTCGATGTTCACATGCTCGGCCAAGTAGGCTTCATCCACGAGGCCCCGCTCGCGCATCGCCGCGAGCAGCGCGTTGAACAGAGCCACGTCACCATCGGGCGCCACCGGGACGTGGAGGTCTGCTTGTTCGGCGGTCTCGGTGCGGCGCGGGTCGATGACGACGAGCTTGGTGCCGCGCTTCTCGCGAGCAGCCTCGATCCGCTGCCACACCACCGGATGGCACCAGGCCGTGTTCGAGCCCACCAGCAGGATCAGGTCCGCCTCGTCGAGGTCGGAGTACGAGCACGGCACCACATCCTCGCCAAAGGCGCGATTGTGGGCCGCAACCGCGCTTGCCATGCAAAGCCGGGAATTGGTGTCGATATTGCCGGAGCCGATAAAGCCTTTCATCAGCTTGTTGGCCGCGTAGTAATCCTCGGTGAGGAGCTGGCCGGACACGTAGAAGGCCACTGAATCCGGTCCGTGCAGATCGATGCATGCGCGCATCTTCGCCGCGACCAGATCCAGCGCATCGTCCCACTCCGCCTGCTCCCTCCCGATCATCGGGTGAAGCAAGCGGCCTTCGAGCCCGACCGTTTCGCCGAGGTGCGTGCCCTTCGAGCACAAGCGCCCTGCGTTCGCGGGGTGTTCGCTGTCTCCCGCGATCCGCACCGAGCGCTCGCCCGTGACGGTCGCGCTGATCCCGCAACCGACGCCGCAATAGGCGCAAGTGGTGCGGATGGGCCGCGTCACGCTGCCTGCACCACCGGCACGCGGGGCGATAGGACCGCCGAGCGCTTGAGGTAAATCCGCCCGGCATCGACCTTGAGCGGCACCGTCGGCACGCAACCCTCGTCCGAGCCCAGCGCATTGCCGCTGCGCAGCGAGATATTCCAGTTGTGCAGCGGACAGGTCACCACGTCGCCGTGGACGATGCCTTGGCTGAGCGGGCCCTGCTTGTGCGGGCAGGAATTCACCAGCGCGAAGAACTCGCCGCGCATGGTGTGGAACACCGCGATTTCCTCACCGCCTTCGACGGGCAGAGTGCGGGCAGTGCCGGGTTCGATCTGCGTCTTGGGACCAATGTCGAGCCAGTCGCCAATCATCAGGCGTTCTCCATCTGAGGTGTAACGACCATCGGGCGGACAGTCGCAATGTGGGCGTGAAGGTCACGGCGGTCGCCTTGGGCGCGCTTGGCCCAAGGGTCGTCCTGCGAGAACTGCTGCGAGTAACCGAAGCGGGCAGCGTACTGGCGCACAGCGTCGGGGGCCGTGAGCAGCTTTTCCTTGATGTACTCAAGGCCGACGCGCTCGATCCACGGAGCGGTGCGCTCCAGATAGTGCGCTTCCTCGCGGTAGAGCTGGGTGAAGGCAGCGCACATCTCCATCGCCTCCTCTTCAGTACCGACTTTGCAGAGGAAGTCGGTGGCGCGAACCTTGATGCCGCCGTTGCCGCCGACGTGTAGTTCGTATCCGGAGTCAACGCAGACCACGCCGAAGTCCTTGATCGTCGCCTCGGCGCAATTGCGGGGGCAGCCGCTTACCGCGATCTTGAACTTGTGCGGCATCCACGAACCCCAGGTCATCTGCTCCAGCTTGACGCCGAGCCCCGTCGAATCCTGAGTGCCGAAGCGACACCATTCCGAACCGACGCACGTCTTCACCGTCCGCAGCGACTTGCCGTATGCGTGGCCCGAGACCATCCCGGCAGCATTGAGATCGGCCCAGACGGCGGGCAAGTCTTCCTTCTTGATGCCGAAGATGTCGAGGCGCTGGCCGCCGGTGACCTTCACCATGGGGGCCTCGTACTTCTCGACGACGTCAGCGATAGCGCGAAGCTCGCGGGGGCTGGTAAGGCCGCCCCACATGCGCGGAACGACGGAATACGTGCCGTCCTTCTGGATGTTGGCGTGCATGCGCTCGTTGACGAAGCGGCTTTTCTGGTCGTCCACGTACTCGCCCGGCCAGGCGCAGAGCAGGTAGTAGTTGAGCGCGGGGCGGCACGAGGCGCAGCCGTCAGGCGTGGACCAGTGCAGCTCCTGCATGACTTGCGGGATCGCCTTCAGCTCCTTTTCCAGGATCAGGCGGCGCACATCGTCATGGCCGAAGCTGGTGCACTTGCAGAGCGTCTTCACCTCGCGCGCGCCGCCGTAGTCCTCACCCATGGTGAGGGCGAGCAGCGATTCCACAATGCCGGTGCAGGAGCCGCAGGAGCCGGAGGCCTTGCAGGTCGAACGCACCGCGTCGAGCGAGCAGGCACCGTCGAGGATGGTCTTGACCACCGTGCCTTTGGAAACGCCGTTGCACCCGCAGATCTCGGCCTCGTCCGAGAGGGCGGCAACGGCGGCATTAGGGTCCGCGAGAACGCCCCCCGAAGCGAACGCCTGGCCGAAGATCAGACCTTCGCGAATGTCTGATACGCTTTCGCCCTTCTTGAGGAGGTCGAAGTACCAATTCCCATCGGCGGTATCGCCATAGAGAACGGCGCCGATCAGCTTGTCTTCCTTGAGGACGACGCGCTTGTACACGCCGCGCGCGGCATCGCGCATGACGATGTCTTCGCAGCCTTCGCCGCCGGAGAAGTCTCCTGCGGAGAACAAGTCGATGCCGGACACCTTGAGCTTGGTCGACGTGACCGAACCCAGGTACCCCGTGGGAGCGCCGGTGACATGGTCAGCCAGCGCGCGGCACATTTCCCAGAGCGGCGCGACAAGGCCATAGCAAAGCCCGCGGTGCTGCACGCATTCGCCGACGGCCAGCACGTTGGGATCGGAGGTGACCATGTGGTCATCCACCATGACGCCGCGCTCGCACTCCAGCCCGGCGGCACGAGCAAGACCCGTCGAGGGGCGAATGCCGGCGGCCATGACGACGATGTCCGCCTTGACGCGCGTGCCGTCCTCCAGCTCGATACCGACGACTTGGCCGTCGACACCGTGTATCGCCTTGGTGTTGGCGCCGGTGAGGATCGTCTGACCCCGGCGCTCAAGCTCTGTCTTGAGCAAGTACCCGGCGGCTTCGTCGAGCTGGCGCTCCATCAGCGTGGGCATGAGGTGCACGACAGTGACCTTCATGCCGCGCAGCGCGAGGCCGTGCGCCGCCTCAAGACCGAGCAGGCCGCCGCCGATGACGACCGCGTCGCCACCCTTTTCGGCGGCTGCCAGCATCTTGTCGACGTCATCGAGGTCGCGGAAGGTGACGACGCCGTCGAGATCGTGGCCGGGAATGGGGATGATGAACGGGTCGGAACCCGTAGCGATCAGCAGGGTGTCATAAGGCTCGACGCGGCCGGAGGCTGCAACGACACACTTGTGCTCGCGGTCGATGTGGTCGACCCGGTCGCCGGAGATCAGGGTGATCGCGTTCTCGGTATACCACTCCGCCGTGTTGATGACGATCTCGTCGAAGCTCTTCTCGCCCGCGAGCACGGGGGAGAGCATGATGCGGTTGTAGTTCACCCGCGGCTCGGCGCCGAAGATCGTCACGTCGAAGCGGTCCGGGTCGCGCGCAAGGATCTCCTCGACGGCGCGGCACCCGGCCATGCCGTTGCCGATCACCACGAGCCGTTCACGGGCTTGGCCCGGAAGCTTTCCCTTCTCGAAGTTCATCGGTGCATTCACATCACGTCTCCATTCCCGAGACGCGCACAACGAAAAAAGCCGCCAGCGTTCCCTGTAGGGAACACGGGCGGCTTCATTGCCACGCGTCTGTCAGTTGGTAGGCGAGGCGCTGATCGTCCCACGTCGGACGGCGCTCAATCGCTTGTTGCTCTTGTAACCGATTCGCGGGCTCAGCGGCAAGCGATTTTGCAGTGCAGCAAAAGATTCTGCCACATTACCAGCTTCGATAGGGCAGGAACTTGCCGGACATCGTCACCTGGATGCGGTCGCCCTTCTCGTTCGGAATTTTCTCGACGCTCATGTCGAAGTCGATGGCGCTCATGATGCCGTCGCCGCCCTTCTCCTGGATCAGCTCCTTCAGCGTATCACCATAGACGCCGACGATCTCGTACAGACGATAGATGCACGGGTCGGTCGGCACGGCCTGCTCGAACATCTTCTTGGGGTATTCGGCGAGAACGACCGCCGCCTCCTGCGGCAAGCCCAATCCGTTCGCGATTCTGTCGGCCACGTCGCGCGGCAGGCTGTTCATGCCAAGGCACGCGGAGGTGACGAAGACTTCGCCAAGCCCCGCCATGTCGGCGATCTCGGCCCAGGTGGTGCCGCCGGCACGCTTCTTCTCCATGATCATCTCGGTCACGTCGGCCTTGGTCATCATCGTGCGATCATCCTTTGGAAGGGGAGCCGGAGGCACTCGCGCCTCCGGCAAGAAGGTGGGTCAGGCGGCGATTTTGATGTCGGGCTTGCCGCTTGCGCGCTTGGGCGAAGTGCGGGCGTGAGTGCTGTAGAGCATCAGCCCGGTGAAGGTGACGCCGCCCACCAGATTGCCGAGGACGGTCGGAACCTCGTTCCACCAGAAGTAGTCGCCGACGGTGAAGTCGCCGCCCAGCATCAGCGCGGTGGGGAACAGGAACATGTTCACCACGGAGTGCTCGAAAACCATGTAGAAGAACAACATGATCGGCATCCACATGGCGATGACCTTGCCGCTTACCGAAGTGGAGATCTGCGCCCCGACGACACCGGTCGAAACCATCCAGTTGCACAGCATGCCGCGCACGAAGATCGTCAGCCAGCCGGCGGCGCCGAATTCGGCATAGCCCAAGGTGCGGGCGACACCGGTGCCGGCAAGTTTGGCGCCCACTTCGCTGGGCGGGGTGGAAAAGCCGTTGGTGAAGTAGATGGCCATGAGGAAGGCCGTGGTCAGCGCGCCCGCGAAGTTGCCGGTGAACACCAGACCCCAGTTGCGGAACACTCCGCGCCAGGTGCAGCCGGGCCGCTTGTCCCACATTGCCAAGGGCGCGAGGACGAATACCCCGGTGAGCAAGTCGTAACCCAGCAGGTAAAGCATGCAGAAGCCCACTGGGAATAGGATCGCTCCTGCCAGCGGCTGCCCGGTCTGCACGTTGATGGTGACCGCGAAAGCGGCGGCAAGCGCGAGCGTCGCGCCCGCCATGTAGGCACGCACCAGCGTGTCTTTCGTGGACATCATGATCTTGGATTCGCCAGCGTCGATCAGCTTGGTGACGAACTCGGCGGGTGCGAGGTAGGACATGCGATCTTACTCCGTCAGAGGGCAAATTCGGCTTGGAGCCAGAACTTCTCGGTGTCGGTGGTGCGGGGATTGGCCGCGCGGTAGTTGGCGTACTTGGCAAGAATGCCGACCTGGCCGAGCTTGAACGCAATGTGCGCATTCCACTCGGTGCCGTACTCGATGTCGCCCACGTCACTGTCGAACTGGTGGTAGACGACCGCTGCACTAAGGCCGGGCAGTGCCTTCACCTGAGTGAACGCGTAACCCACCGCTCCATAGGCATCCTGCAGCCCTTGTGCCGGCGTCGTCAGGAACAGGTCGGCGGTGCCGTTGAACTTGTGCAGGGTGGCAAGGGGAGTCTGCAGCGCGGCCCCGTTGTCGGAGCCAAGCTTCTCCCAGCCTCCGCCAAGGCGCAGACCGGCGAATGTCACGCCGCCATCCGCCAGAACATAGTCCACCGCGTAGTCACGCGGATTGGCCTTCCAGTCGGACTGGCGAGCGTACGATCCTGTGAGGTCCACCTTCACCTTGGGCGTCATCGGCAGCACCGTGCTGGCACGCAGGCCGAAGGTTTTTGTGGAATTCGCCAGTTGCAGCGGATCGTTGAAATCCAGCAGGTAGGCGAAGGTTTTCACCTGCACAGGCCCTGCTTTCACGCCCCCATTCAGGAAGATCAGGTTGCCGTCGTAAGCCTGACGCGGACCGGCATCGGTGCCGAACAGCGTGCGCTGGCTCCATGCATACGTCGCGTCGAGGGTCACGGGGCCTAGCTTGCCCTCGCTCCGTACGGCATCGAACGTCTGCTCGTTCTGCCGCCAGTCGACGGAGCCGACCCAGCGCTGGTCGTCCAGGTTGATGCGTTGGCGCCCTGCGGTCACGCCGTTGCCGTTCACCTTGTAGGCCACTTGCAGACGGTTCAGTTCCACGTTCTGCGGGTCGGGCACGACCGAATAGCCCAGTCGTCGCTGACTGGAGCCGGGCACCGGAAAGGGAAAGGCGTTGTAATTGTCGACGATCGCCAGAGTGCCCTCGCCCTCAGCCAGCACCGACAAGTTGCGGTAGCGGAACTCAGCGCCTGCCCTCAGCCGCATCGTCACGGCATCGGCCTCAAGACCCAGATCGGCCTGGTCGACGTGCTCGTACCGCAGCTTTCCCGCGATGATGGGGTCGATGCTGAACGCATCGGATACTTGCACCGGACCTGCGGTCTGGGCGAAAGCGGGCGCGGCAAGCGCCAGCGCACTGGCCGCTGCAGTCATGGTCAGAATGGATTTCATTCGCACTGCCTCCCTCACGGCGGGCGCGTGAACGCACCGCCAGGCCCCGGATGGGACCGGAAGGCAGGCTCCGTTGCCTGCCGCTGCCCGGGCGCTCCCTGACGCCCGATTTTGGCTGCCTTTTTGGACGGACATCGTTGCCCGCCCGGCGCTTATCCCTGTTCAGGCCGCCTTTGCGGCGGGCCCGTGATCGTGTTCGGCGAGGAAGTGCAGGACTTCCTGGCGGTATTGGTAGAACCTGGCGTCCTCCAGCAGCGCCTTGCGGTCGCGCGGACGCGGCAAATCGACCTTCAGGATCTTGCCGATGGTGGCGTTCGGACCATTGGTCATCATCACCACGCGGTCGGCCAGCAGGATCGCCTCGTCCACGTCGTGCGTGACCATGATCGCCGTCACCTTGGTGCGATTCCAGGTCTCGACCAGCACGTCCTGAAGGTCCCAGCGAGTCAGGCTGTCGAGCATGCCGAAGGGCTCGTCCAACAGCAGAAGGCGGGGCGAGAGAGCGAAGGCGCGGGCAATGCCGACTCGCTGGCGCATGCCGTTCGACATTTCCGCAGCCAGCTTGTCCCTCGCATCGGAGAGGCCAACGCGGTCGAGGTAATAGTCGACGATATCGCGCCGCTCACCCTTGGTGGCGTGGGGATAGACTCGCTCCACCCCAAGCGCGACGTTCTGGCGCGCGGTGAGCCACGGCATCAAGCTGGGTGCTTGGAACACCACGGCCTTGTCCGGACCGGCGGTGCTGATCTCGCGGTTGTCGAGGACGACGCCTCCCGAGCTGATCGCGTTCAACCCCGCAGCCATCGTCAGCACGGTCGACTTGCCACAGCCGGAGTGACCGATGAGCGAAACGAACTCGCCCTTGTCCATCAGCAGGTTGAAGTCTTCGACGACCGTGAGCGGTCCCTTGGGCGTGGGATAGACCTTGTTGAGCTTGAAGAACTCCAGGTAGCGCCGCTCCACCGCAGATTTCGCGGCATCCTGATAGGCCTTGGGCAAAGTACCGGCGAAGAGATCGATCGGCGCCACCTTCGGAAGCGCCACGGCGCTCTCGCCGGCACTTCCGCCTTCGTTCAGCATGCCGAGATAGCCGACGATCTGGCGACGCAGAGCCTGGAAAGCCGCATCGTCGTTCACGGCCTCGCGATCACGCGGACGCGGCACGTCGACAGCGAAGATGCGACCGATCTTTGCGGCGGGCGCTGGCGTCAGGATGGCGACGCGGTCGGCCAGAAGCAGGGCTTCGTCCACGTCATTCGTGACGAGGATGATCGTGCGCTTCTCCTCCTTGCGGATGCGCTCGATCTCGTCCTGCAGCTTGGCCCGCGTGAGTGCATCGAGCGCGGAAAGCGGCTCGTCCAGCAAGAGGATTTCCGGCTCCATCGCCAAGGCACGCGCCACCGAGACGCGCTGGCGCATGCCGCCCGAAAGCTGCGCCGGCTTGCGATCCATCGCATGACCGAGGCCGACAAGTTCGACCTTCTGCTTTACCAGCGCGGCGCGTTCGGCAGCGGTGCGGTCCTTGTGAACGGCGTCCACAGCAAGCGCGACGTTCTTCTCCACGGTTAGCCAGGGGAAGAGCGAATAGGATTGGAAGACGAGACCCCGCTCCTTGCCCGGTCCATCCACGGGCTGGCCGTGCAGCAGGATGGTGCCCGCGTCCGGCTTCACCAGACCGGCGATGGCCGAGATCAGCGTCGTCTTGCCCGCCCCGGAGAAGCCGAGAATGGCGATGAACTCACCTTCCTCGACATCCAGATCGATGCCGTCGAGCACGCGAGTGACCGCACCCGACTTGCCTGTGTAGCTCTTGCTGACGCCCTGGAGCGAGAGGATCGTGGCCATTGTCGTTCGTCCTCAGGCTACGCGGTTGCGGCTGGCGAAGTTCTGCAGAAGCATCATCAGGCGATCGAGCATGAAACCGATCAGGCCGATCACGATCACTGCGAACATGATGCGCGCGAGGCTCTCTGAGCTGCCGTTCTGGAACTCATCCCACACGAACTTGCCGAGACCTGGGTTCTGCGCGAGCATTTCCGCTGCGATCAGCACCATCCAGCCCACGCCCAACGACAGGCGCATGCCGGTGAAGATGTAAGGCAGCGCGCTGGGCAGGACGAGCTTGGTCAGCTTGGCAAACGTACCCAGCTTCAGCACGCGTCCCACGTTCAGCAGATCCTTGTCGATCGAGGCGGTGCCGATCGCGGTGTTGATCAGCGTCGGCCACAGCGAGCAGAGCATGACCACGATGGCCGAGATCACGAAGCTCTTGGCCAGCATCGGGTCTGCGCTGGATACGGTCGCCGACACCACCATCGTCACGATCGGCAGCCAGGCCAGCGGGCTGACCGGCTTCATGATCTGCACCAGCGGGTTGATGGCGGCGCTGAACATCGGCGACAGGCCAGCGGCAAGGCCCAGCGGCACCGCGACCACGCTGGCCAGCACGAAGCCGAGCGCGACGGTCTCCAGCGATGTGATGACTTGATCGAGGAACGTCGGCGGCCCCGCGTAGTCGAAGGACATCGTCTGCGTTCCCGCCGCGATCCGCGCGTCCTGTTCCGCGTAGAACTGCGCGGCGTTGGCGCGTGAGGCCTGCCATTCCTCGAACAGCACGGCACCTTGCTCGGCCACTTCGACCGGGCCCGGCAATGCGCCGAGAGAAGTATCGACTTGCGGCGCCAGTGCGGCCCAGAGGCCCAGGAACGCGACGATACCCAGCAGCGGTGCCAGTAGAGTGAGGCCAAAGCGGGCGACGAACGCCTGCAGCGCCGCCGATGGTTCGCTGGAGGACGCAGCCTCAGGCGCGCGCGCGGTCTGGGGAGCGCTTGCGGGGGTCGTGGCGGCCTGAGTGTCCGCGGGTTCGGCGATGTTCGCGTATGCGGTTGCCATCAGTGTTCTCCTCTGGTCCGTTCAGGAGCCGGTCACGCCGGCAGCGGTGACCTTCTGGCCCTGCTTGAGGCCGATCTTGAGCGACTGGATGTAGGCGTTGGGTTTGTGCCCATCGTAAGGCACTTTATCGATGAAGCCGTTGTCGACCGGCTTAAATCCGTCGGTCTGCGGGATCGCCTCGGCAGGGATCACACCCTTCTCGGCGAGCGGCTGGGCGGCGGCGAGATAGAGGTCGGGGCGGTAAACCGCCTTAGCCTTTTCAAGGTACCAGCTGTCTTCGTGATCGGCGGGAATCTGGCCCCAGCGGCGCATCTGCGTCATCGTCCAGATCGCATCAGAGTAGAACGGGTAGCCTGCGTTCTTGTCGAAGAAAATGTTGAAGCCCTTCGCGTCACGCGTGTCGCCCGGCGCAAAGGTGAACTTGCCGGTCATCGACGCGGCGATCACTTCAGGGTCAGCACCCACGTAGCTGGACTGGCTGAGGATCTTGACAGCTTCGGCCCGGTTCTTGCCGCCATCGGCATCAAGCCATTGCTGCGCCTTGATGATCGCGCGCAGCATGGCAGCGGTCGTGGCGGGGTACTTCTGAGCGAAGTCTTCGCGCAGGCCGAGGACCTTCTCAGGATTGTCGTGCCAGATCTGGTCGTCGGTGATGACGGGCACCCCGATCTTCTTCTGCACCGCCGCCTGGTTCCACGGCTCGCCGACGCTGTAGCCTTCGATCGTGCCAGCCTCGAGCGTGGCGGGCATCTGCGGCGGCGGAGTGACGGAGAGCTGGACGTCAGCACCGACGGTGCCGCCCGTATCGCCCGGCGTGTAGTAGCCAGGGTTCAACCCGCCAGCCGCAAGCCAGTAGCGCAGCTCGTAGTTGTGCGTGGAGACCGGGAAGACCATCCCCATCTTGAATGGCTTGCCTTGCTGCCGGAAGCTGGTGACCACCGGCTTGAGCGCGGCGGCACTGATGGGGTGCGCCGGCTTACCGTCCGCTCCCTTTGGCAGGCTGGGCTCCAGCATGCCGTAGACACGATTCGACAACGTGATCGCGTTGCCGTTGAGGTCGAGGCTGATCGGCGCGATCAGGTTCGCCTGCGTGCCAAGCCCCAGCGTCGCGGCGATCGGCTGCCCCGCCAGCATGTGCGCGGCGTCCAGCTGGCCACCGATCACACCGTCGAGCAGCACTTTCCAGTTTGCCTGCGGTTCCAGCGTGACGTTGAGGCCCTCTTCGGCGAAGAAGCCCTTCTCCTTGGCAATGGCAAGCGGAGCCATGTCGGTCAGCTTGATGAAGCCCAGCTTGAGCACCGGCTTCTCGACGCCGCCCGCGGCCACGGCGGCCTGCGCCGCATCGCCTGCATCGCCCTTGCCGCAACCGGTTAGCGCTACACTGACGAGCAAAGCCGCCACGACTGCACGCCGCCTGAACCGATGCCCCTGAACCTGACTCATCCGCGTTCTCGATCCCTGCCATGTGACAAACGCAAAAAAGCCGCCACGACCTGAGGTCACAAGGACCAAGCCGGGCGGCGACGTTGCCACGTGTTTCTGAAGCTGCTGCGGCTCGTACCGAAGGGCATCCCGTCCTTGGGAGCCGACGAACCGCGACTTTCATTGAATACGCGATTCGGAGCCCTTGCGTAAAGGGCTATTTTGCAGTGCAGCGTAAACGCGCCATCAGGGGAGCTGCTTCAGGTACGCCTCAAGGTGCGAGGGATCGAATACCAAGCCATCGAAAAAGCGATTGGGTTCCATAACCATAGCGCCTTGCTGGGTGCCAACGGCGGTGCGCTGTACGAGGCTGCCTTCGACCTTCGAACTGGCGCCAGGCAGAGGCTCGCCCGTCCCCTTGAGCGCCGAACGATAAACGTCGGGGCGGAACACTGCCGCCGCTTTCGCTGCCTCGCCCGCATCGAAGGGCGTTCCGTCCCAGCGCACCATCTGCGTGTAGAGCCACTCGGCCTGGCTGACCCACGGGAAGTTGGCGGCTTCGCGGTACTGAAACATGAAATCAGGGTAATGAACCACCGCACCGTCACGGGCGAGCAGCAGTCGATCCGCTATCGCGCGGCGAATCAGTTCCGGGCTGCCGTCGAGATACTCCGCACGAGCGAGAATCTCCGCGTTGACGTCCCAGTTCTCGGGGTCGACGAAGTGGGCCGCGGCGCGGCAGAGGGCCCGGATCAGTGACCGCACGGACTCGATCTTCTCCTCAAGCACGGATTGCTTGAGCGTAAGGACCTTCTCGACGCCCCGGCGCCAGATCTGCGCCGTCGCCAGCACGATCTCGCCTGCGCCTCGCTCCACCGCCACGCTGTTCCACGGCTCGCCTACGCAGATGCCGTCGACGTCCCCTGCCGCAAGCGCCTCGGCGCAGTAGGGCGGGGGGACTGTGGTAATCTCGACGTCCTTGTCGGGCCGGATGCCGCAGGCCGCCAGCCAGTAGCGCAGCATGTAATTGTGGCTGGAATAGCGGTGGACCACACCGAAACGTAGCGGATCGCCGGCCGCGAGCCGCTCGTCGGCGATAACCCGCAACGCGGCGCCTACTTCGCGGGCATTGCCCATCGTCCCGGGCAGCCGGACACGCTGCGCATATTCGGGACGCAACGTAATAGCATTGCCGTTAAGGCCGAGGATGAAAGGCACCGACAAGGCCTGCGCGGGCCTGCCGCGCCCGAGAGTCGTCGCAATGGCCAGAGGGGCGATCAGGTGCGCGGCATCGCTATGGCCATAGAGCAGCCGATCCAGCACGGTCGCCCAGCTCACGTCCTTCACCAGGCGCAGCGAAACGCCCTCCTCCTCGGCAAATCCGTGCTCTCGGGCGAGGATAGGAAGGCCGGCATCGACGAGAGGAAGAAAGCCGATCGTCAACTCATTCGGCACTTTGGCTGTCTCCCATCAGACGGTGCGCGGTAAGGATCGCTTCTGCTATATCGGCGATGCGCTTGCCTTGATTCATCGCCGCGTTGCGCATTTCCGCATAGGCTTTGGGCTCGGGCAAGCCACGGCTGTTCATCAAGATGCGCTTGGCCTTGTCGATCGCCTCGCGTTCGGCCAGCTTGCCCTTGGCTTCGGCAAGATCCTTCTGCAGGCGCGCAAAGGCGTTGAAACGAGTTACTGCAAGATCAAGGATCGGGCGAATGCGATTCGCTGCCAGGCCGTCGACCACGTAGGACGACACACCCGCTTCCACCGCTGCTGCCACCGTTTCGTTATCGCTTTCATCGACGAACATCGCGATCGGGCGATCCAGGACGCGGCTGACGGCAAAGTATTCCTCCAGCACGTCGCGCGAGGGATTGCCGAGGTCCATCAGAACTATGTCTGGCGCGATCTCCTCGATCCGCGCGACCAGTCCGCGCCGCTCTGTGACGACGAAGATGTCGCATTCCGAAAGCGTCGCCAGACCTTCCCGGATGATCGAGGCGCGTGTGGCGCTTTCGTCGACGATCGCAATGCGCATGGTCCGCGCCTTGTGCGATGCAGCACGAGGTAGGGCAACCCCCTCGCGGCCTTGAATTAGCCAGGCAGTGAAGAGAGCGGGCCGGCGATGGCGATCCGCCTACTTGCGCACCGGAGCGCTGAGCCGCGCCATGATCGAGGCGACATAAAGCTGCGTTTCCCGTATCGCCGGGATGCCTCCGGCGCGCTGAACCCGCATGGGACCGGCGTTATAGGCCGCCAGTGCCTTTTCGATGTCTCCCCCGAACGTGTCGAGTTGTTTGCGAAGATACCGCGCGCCGCCCTCCAGATTGGCCATCGGATCGCGGGGGTCCACGCCCAGTTCGCGCGCGGTCCCCGGCATCAACTGCGCGAGCCCGCGTGCGCCCACGGGCGAGACAGCGGCCTGATTCCACCGGCTCTCCTGCCATACAACAGCCTCAAGCAGATTGGGGCTGATGTCGTACTTTTGCGCGAGCTCCGCGACTCGCGCCCTGAACCGCTCAGGACCTGCCGTATCACCCACTTGCGTGAAGGAAGCCGGATGCAGCGTAGAGCCATCGGGCACAAGCGCAGGCACTCCGCCTGCCGAATCGGTCTCAGGCCCATGGACCACCGTCTGTGCTGCACCACCAGCAATCCAGCGAGCCCCCTCAGGACCAATCTGGAGCACGTCCGCGTTTGCAGCGCCCGGAACGCCGATCGCAGTGAGAACCCAGAAGAATGCGTGCTTCCTGCTCAAGAGAATGGATCCCATCCCGCCTTCGATCCGCCCGCGCCAATAGTGCATTGCCGGCATGGGGCCAAGCCGCCATTGCATACCGGCCCTGCAGCGGAGATCGCCTGCTTGTGCGCCGCACATGGTTTGCAGGCGGTTGCCTTGCCCATAAGGAAGTCCACTCAGGAAGCGGAGCCTGGACGAAATATCGAGAATGGTGCTGCTGGGGAGGATTGAACTCCCGACCTCGTCATTACCAATGACGCGCTCTACCACTGAGCTACAGCAGCCTGTACCGGTAGCGACAGGGCCGCCGGGCAGGCGGGCGCTATTGTCTCGAAGTGTGAGAATGTCAAGCACGGCTTGCGCTTGAACATGACTCGCGGCATCGCCCAGGAATGGCCAAGCACACCGATCCGCGCTCCCGGGAGGAACGCCTAGCCGCGAAGCTGCGCGAGAACCTGCACCGCAGAAAGGCACAAGCGCGTGCGATGGGCGCCGCACAAGGCGACTTGATGCAAAATTCCGAAAACGAATCGGGCACCCTTTCCAATGAGGCCCCGGAAAGCTAGGGCCACCGTCTCTCAAGCCAACGAGCCCCGCACATACGATCCAGCGGGCTCCAGCCAAGGAGTGTGACGCCTTGCCTCGCCTCATCCTAGTCCGCCACGGCCAGAGCCAGTGGAACCTCGAAAATCGCTTCACCGGCTGGTGGGATGTCGACCTGACCGAAAAGGGCGAAGCGGAGGCGAAAGCCGCAGGCGCGCTGATGAAGGAAAAGGGCATGCTGCCCACCGTGGCGTTCACGTCCTTGCAGACCCGCGCCATCCGGACGCTGCACTTCGCGCTGGAAGCGGCCGGTATCCTGTGGATTCCGGAAACCAAGGACTGGCGCCTGAACGAGCGGCACTACGGCGGGCTCACGGGGCTCGACAAGGCGGAAACAGCGGCCAAGCACGGGGATGAGCAGGTCAAGATCTGGCGCCGCAGCTTCGATACGCCACCGCCAGTGCTCGAAGCCGGATCGCCTTTCGATCTGGCTGCGGATGTGCGGTATGCCGGAATCGCCATCCCGAACACGGAAAGCCTGAAGGACACCATTGCGCGCGTGCTGCCGTATTATGAGGGCTCCATCGTACCGCACCTCAAGGCTGGCGCGACCGTACTTGTGGCTGCACACGGCAATTCGCTGCGGGCACTGGTGAAGCATCTCTCCGGCATTTCGGACGAAGAGATCACCGGGCTTGAGATCCCGACCGGGCAACCGATCATCTACGATCTCGATAGCGATCTTGCGGTGCTTGACCGCTACTACCTGTCGGAGCGCTGAGATGACGGCGGCGCCGCTCGTTGCGATCGTCATGGGCAGCCAGTCGGACTGGCCGACGATGCAGCGCGCAGCCGAGATGCTCGATCGGCTCGAGATTCCGCACGAAACTCGCATTGTCTCGGCTCACCGCACACCGGACAGGCTGGTGGTGTTCGCCAAAAGCGCCGCCGAAGATGGTATCAAGGTCATCATTGCTGGAGCGGGCGGCGCAGCGCACTTGCCGGGCATGATCGCCTCGATGACCCATCTGCCGGTGCTGGGCGTGCCGGTGCAGTCAAAGGCCCTCTCAGGTCAGGACAGCCTGCTCTCGATCGTACAGATGCCCGCAGGCATTCCTGTCGGCACTCTGGCAATCGGCGAAGCAGGAGCGGCAAACGCGGGGCTGCTGGCAGGCGCAATCCTGGCCACCCACGACGAGGCGCTGGCAGACCGGCTCAAGGCGTTCCGCGCCGAACAGACTTCAAGCGTAGCCGAACGGCCAGTCTAGGAAAACGGCGTACAGATGATTCCTCCCGGCGAGACTATCGGCATCCTGGGCGGCGGGCAGCTTGGCCGCATGCTCGCCATGGCTGCAGCACAGCTCGGTTATCGGTGCCATATCTTCGCACCAGAGCAGGACGCGATCGCCGCAGAGGTGAGCGCGGCCTACACCTGCGCACCGTGGGACGATGTGGAGGCCATGGCTCGCTTCGCGGCGGACTGCGCTGTCATCACCTACGAATTTGAGAACGTGCCGGTTACGCCTCTTCTTGCTCTGGGTGAGGTGGCGCTTCACCCCCACCCGCGGGCGCTGGAAACCGCGCAGGACCGCTTGAACGAAAAGCAATTCATCGTTGGCCTGGGCGGGACGCCGGCTCCGTTTGCTCCGGTCGATACGCCTGCGGATCTCGAGAATGCTATCGGCACGATCGGCACTCCCGGCATACTCAAGACCCGCCGCGAAGGATATGATGGGAAGGGCCAGTGGCGGATCATGTCTGCTGCCGATGTCGATGCTCTCGACCTTCCTCCCCAGCCGCTCATTTACGAAGGTTTCGTCAACTTCCAGGCGGAGTTCTCGGTAATCCTGTGTCGCGCAATGGGGGGTGATGTCCGCTTCTATGATTCGGCACGCAACGTCCATGAAGGCGGGATCCTGGCTCGCTCGACAGTGCCGGCCGGAGATCCGATCGCGGCACAGGTGAGCACCGCGCGCGAGCTCGCCGCTGCTGTTGCAGAGGCGCTCGACTATGTCGGCGTCCTTACGCTGGAGTTCTTCGCGACCGAGGCGGGACCCGTGTTCAACGAGATGGCCCCCCGCGTCCACAACTCGGGGCATTGGACCATCGAAGGCGCGATCACCTCGCAGTTCGAAAATCACGTCCGCGCAATCTGCGGACTCCCGCTTGGCGATCCCGGCTTGGCAGCCGCCACTGTCGAAATGCGCAACCTCATCGGCGAGAAAGCGGATGAGTGGGCGAAGATTCTGGCCGATCCGGCCAACCACCTCCACCTTTACGGAAAGGGCGCGGCCTCTCCTGGGCGTAAGATGGGCCACGTCACGCGCCTGACGCTGGCTTGAGCGTGAGCCAGGAAGTCGTCTTCATCTATGCGCGGGCTGCCAACGGCGTGATCGGCCGCGACGGGACCCTGCCCTGGCACCTTCCAGCCGACCTCCGGCACTTCAAGGCGACGACCATGGGCAAGCCGATGATCATGGGCCGCAAGACCTTTGAAAGCTTCCCCTCGCCTCTGCCGGGCCGACGCCACATTGTCCTGACGCGCGATCCGCTATGGAGTGCGACAGGCGCCGAAGTGGTTCATTCACCTCAAGCGGCTCTCGATCTTGCGGGTAGCGGTGAAGTTGCGGTCATCGGTGGCGCCGAAGTCTTCTCGCTGTTTTCCGGGCAGGCGAACCGCATTGAACTGACCGAGATCCATGCCGCGTACGACGGCGATACGCTGATGCCGCCCCTTACAGCCGAGTGGACAGAGGTTCGCAGGGAAGAGCATGCCGCCCAAGAGGGAAGGCCCGCATATGCTTTCGTCACGCTCGTGCGGCACTTATAGGCCGATCCGCCATGATACGCCTCGACCACCGCGAACCCCTGCCCGATTCCCTGCGCGGCGCCGTTCTGGCTCTGGGCAACTTCGACGGGTTCCATCAAGGCCATCAGGCCGTGGTCGGCGAGGCCATTCGGTGGGCGCGTGACGAGGGGCGACCCGCGATCGTGGCCACCTTCGACCCCCACCCGGTCCGCTACTTCAAGCCCGATACGGAGCCGTTCCGGCTCACAACGCTCGATCAACGGCAAGAACTGTTCGAGGCCGCCGGTGCCGACGCGATGCTGGTCTTCCACTTCGACGCATCGATCGCGGGCATGCCTGCTGAACAGTGGGTGCGCGAAGTAATCCATGGCCACTTGAGCACAGCCGGCGTAACGACGGGCCAGGACTTTGTCTTCGGCAAGGGCCGAAGCGGCACCGCCACCTCGTTGCGGGAACTGGGCGCATCCTTCGGCATCGCCACACGCGCAGTTCCTCCGGTGCTCGATGGCGAAGGGCCGATCTCGTCAAGCCGCATCCGGACCGCTCTCAAGGCAGGCGACTGCGAGACCGCAAGGCGGCTGCTGACCCGTCCGTTCTCTATCCGTGGAACGGTCCAGCATGGAGACAAGCTTGGCCGCAGCATCGGCTTCCCGACTGCCAACCTGGCGCTTGGTACCTATCTGCGCCCGCGTTTCGGCATCTATGCAGTGACCGGCCGCATGCCTGACGGACGACTGCTTGCCGGAGCGGCCAACATCGGGATCAGGCCCACTTTCGATCCCCCAAAGGAGCTTCTGGAGCCTTACTTCTTCGATTTTTCAGGCGATCTATACGGGCAGGAGATCGAGGTGGCCTTCCATCACTTCCTGCGCGCAGAAGCGAAGTTCGACAACCTTGAGGCTCTTACCGCGCAGATGCAGCACGATTGCGATGAGGCGCGCCGCTTGCTTGCAAGCTCCGTCGCCTGAGCAGATTGCGCCCTCTGGGCCCGGCTTTCACAGCATCTTAAGACCGTTCCGGCAGTCCTTCGTTCCTCGGGAAAGCCTGATCCGCGCCCGCGCTCCAGCCGGCGCAGGCGGTTCGTTCAGGAAGTGACAAGAGGGCGAAAGCACGATGGCGGGTCTGTTTCTGACACGAGAGGAGCGACCCGGTTGTGCCGAGCCCATGCTGCGGACGGCAAGAGACCAGTTCGCCCGCCATGGATTCCGCCAGCTGCAGGAGCGGCGTCTCGAAGGCTGGGTACTCCTTCGCGCGCCTTACATCGTGGGCGGACCGGAGTTGCATGTCGAGGTCGGTGATGACTTTGCGACGGCGGCTGGGACACTGGTCTATGACGGGCTGATCGGCCCACCAGCACTCCGAAAGCTTCTTGAAGAAGCGCAACCGCCGAATTTCGATTGGTCGCGCCTCTCGGGTCAGTTCACGCTGGTTCTGCACCGGGGCGGGCGCACCTCTATCGCCACCGACTTCTTCGGCGCCTTCCAGCTCTATCACGATACGCAGATGCGCGTGTTCTCAACATCGCTGCTTACGGCCGCGCGTGTGCTGCCGCGCGTCACCTTCGATGCCCAGGGAGTTTACGAGTACGCCTTCCAGGCTTCGGTGCTGGGCGACGATACCGTCCTCAACGAGGTGAAGCGGCTTGGCCCCAATCAAATCCTGGAACTGGCGCCATCCGGCGCGGTGCGGCGCCATCCCCTGTCCAAGTCCCTGCCAGCCGCGCCGACCACCGCCCCCCTTGCAGAGCGTCTTGCCAGCCATAAGGAGCTGCTGACGCAAGTGGTGGCGGAGCAGGCCAGCCACTTCGGCGATCTGGTACAATGCCCGCTTTCGGGCGGCCTGGACTCACGACTCGTTCTTGCCGTTCTGCGGTCGCTCGGCTGCAACCCGAATGTCTACGTGTATGGCTGGCCCAGCAGCCCCGATGTAGCGATCGCCAGACAGATCGGGGCTGCCGAAGGTTTCGACGTCGAGTGGATCGACAAGGACACATATCGCGAGATCACTCCTGATGAGTTCCCCGAACAAGTGGCGCGGAACTTCGAAGAACACGACGGGCCACCGAACTTTGGCGGCATGTTCGATAACGGCGGGAACTCTTATGCACGCGATAGCCGCCACGCGAAGGGCGCGCTGGCCGTCTCGGGCGGCGGCGGGGAGATCTATCGCGACTTCTTCTTCCTTCCCGATCGGCGCCTCACTGCCGCCGAAGTGACAGACAGCTTCTTCGCCCGCTTCGACCGGCGTGACACCACATCTGCGTTCGATGCCGGAGCCTACTTGCGGCGCATGCGCGACAAGATGCTGGAGGTTCTGGAGCGCCCCGGAGAGACCGGCTCTCTTCCGCGCCCCTTAATCGAACAGATCTATCCGCGCGTCCGCTGCCGCAGTCTCTTTGGGCGGGAGTTGAGCGTGGAAGCACGCTACAGCCCCTACCTCCTGCCGTTCCTGGACCAGCGGCTGGTGGCAGCGGCCATGACATTGCCGCTGGAGCTGAAACGAGCAGGCGTCTTCGAAGCGCAGTTGTTGAACGCCATAGATCCTGTACTCGCGGCCCGCCCATCGGCTTACGGCCACCACTTTGCCGAACCGCCCAGCCGCCGCCACCGCTTCGATGAGTGGGCGACGCGCATTCGACCGATCTGGTTGCGAAAGCATAGCTACGCGATTCAGCGTCGCCTCCGCCCGATGGGAGATGAGCATGGCGGACTGAACAGCCCTGAGTTCATGGGCCGGGTGGTGAATCTCGAATTCCCCGTCATGCGCCGCTACTTCCAGGTCGAGAAGGTGACAGACAGCGCACTGCACCGCCGGATAGCCTGCCTGGAGTACTTTGCCGCACATCTCGGCAACTTTGCCGCCTGAACTGTCCAGCGGTGGCACAGCTGCAAACTCGTACGCGCGGAGCCATGCCCATCCACGGCAGAGCCGGATATGGAGCAGACAAACGAAGGAGGTTTGCCCGTGCGCCTGTCCGCTCTTGCCGTTCTGCTGTCCCTGTTTTCAGGACCAGCTTTGGCCCAGTCACCTGCCCCCTTCACGATTTCCGAGACCGGCCGCAGCTTTGGCAACCTTGCTCAGGCGGTGGATGCGATCGGGGATGCCGACGGCACGATCCTGATCGCACCAGGCCGCTATGCCGATTGCGCTGTTCAGACCGCGGGACGTGTGGCTTTCGTGGCGCGCGAGCCCGGCACGGTGACATTCGATGGCGGCATTTGCGAAGGCAAGGCGACGCTCGTCCTGCGCGGCAGAGCCGCTCACGTGGAAGGGCTGCGCTTCACCCGTCAGAATGTCCCTGACGGCAACGGCGCCGGCATCCGGCTCGAAAGGTCGAACCTGTCCGTCGTGCGCAGCCACTTCGTTGACGCACAGAGCGGGATCCTGTCGGGAGACGATCCGGCAGCAACGATCACCATTGATCGTTCCACCTTCTCGGGTCTTGGCAAGCACCCCAACGGCCATGGCGCGCACGGAATCTACATTGGCCAGTATGGAGCGCTGAAGATCACCGCCTCTCGGTTCGAACGCGGAACCGGCGGCCACTACGTCAAGAGCCGCGCACCACGCATAGAGGTGCTCGACAGCAGCTTTGACGATAGCCACGGCCGTGAGACCAACTACCTGATCGATCTCCCGAACGGCGCCACCGGCCGCATTGCAGGCAACTCGTTCGTGAACGGCCTCGGAAAAGAGAACCACACCGCGATGATCACCATCGCGCCGGAGGGCCGCATCAACAGCTCGCAAGGCTTGATCATAGAGGGCAACCGCGCCTGGACCGTGCCGGGCTACCCGTGGACCACGGCTTTCATCGGGAACTGGAGCGGCGATGAGATCATCGAGCGGGGCAACGTCCTGGCTCCGCGCCTGACGAAAGTGCAGCGCCTGTCTGCCCATTCTCCGGCACAGCTCATCCGTAGCGCTCTGGCGCTCATCAGAAACCGCACGCAAGCGTGGCTCACGAGCCATGACGCATGAGCAACAAAATCAAGCGGAAGGCGGTCCGGATCGGATGAAGTGGCAGCTTTTTGCCATGCACTGCACCGGCGATTCCCGCAAAACCTCTATTCGCAAGAGGAAGAAGCTCCTATAGACCTGTTGTGCAGGTGCAGCATAACTATCGCGGCGATCACCCGATGGGGAGTATCAACTTCTCCTTATTCGCTCAGCGCGGATGATTGCATGGAAGAGCGAGTGGCGATCATGACGGGCTGAAGTAAGCTCGCCTTGAAGCTGTGTGGGGAATAGAACGAATGAAGATAGCAGTTTTCGGCCTTGGCTATGTCGGGCTTTCCAACGCTGTCCTTCTGGCGCAGCACAATGAAGTGGTTGCGGTCGATATCACGGCCGAACGCGTGGAGATGCTCAACGCGCGCAAGTCGCCCATCGTCGATGCGGAACTGGAAGAGTTCCTCGCGACGCGGCCCCTCAATCTCACCGCCACGCTGGATCCGCAACAAGCACTCGACGGAGCCGATTACGTCATCGTCGCGACGCCGACGAACTACGACGTCGACACGAACAAGTTCGACACCTCTTCCGTCGAAGCGGTGATCCAAACCGCTATCGATGGCAATTCCGAAGCCACCATCGTCATCAAGTCGACGATTCCGGTTGGCTTCGTCGAGGATGTACGCAAGCGCCTCCGGACGACGCAGGTCATTTTCAGCCCTGAATTCCTGCGCGAAGGCCGCGCATTGCACGACAACCTGCACCCGTCACGCATCATCGTGGGTGAGCGGTCGGAACGCGCGCGCATCTTCGCCAACCTTCTGTTCGAAGGCGCAGAGAAGAACGATGTAGAGATCCTCTTCACCGATCCGAGCGAGGCCGAGGCGATCAAGCTTTTCGCCAACACCTACCTTGCCATGCGCGTCGCCTTCTTCAACGAACTCGATAGCTATGCGATTGCGCACGGCATGGACTCACGCCAGATCATCGTCGGCGTCGGTCTCGATCCACGCATCGGCCCCCACTACAACAATCCCAGCTTTGGCTACGGGGGGTACTGCCTTCCCAAGGACACCAAGCAGCTGCTGGCAAACTATTCCGAAGTGCCCCAGAACCTCATCCGCGCGATCGTGGATGCCAACCGGACGCGCAAGGACTTCCTCGCAGACCAGATCATCGCTCGCCAACCCAAGAAGGTCGGCGTCTTCCGGCTTGTCATGAAGGCCGGCTCGGACAACTTCCGGCAGTCTTCAATCCAGGGGATCATGAAGCGGATCAAGGCCAAGGGTATCGAGGTCGTGATCTACGAACCCGCCATGCAGGAGGACGAGTTCTTCGGATCGCTCGTCATGCGCGATCTCGAAACCTTCAAGCAGGACTGCGATGTGATCATAGCGAACCGCATGACGGACGAAATCGCAGACGCTCCCGAGAAGATCTTCACCCGCGACCTTTTCGGATCGGACTGAGCCTCCATGCGCACCGCACTCGTCACCGGCTCGGCCGGCTTTATCGGCTCATTCGTGTGTGAACGACTGCTGCGCGACGGCTTCCGGGTCATCGGCCTGGATGCAATGACCGACTACTACGAGGTTTCGCTGAAGGAGCGGCGCCAGGCGCGGCTACTCCAGTCCGAGCAGTTCCAGGCGATCAAGGACTATGTCGAAACGCCTGGGCTGCTGATGGACCTGTTCGCGCGGGAGAAGCCGGACGTCGTCGTGCACCTCGCAGCTCAAGCAGGCGTGCGCTACTCGATCGAGAATCCACGCTCCTATCTCGACAGCAACATCATCGGCACCTTCGAGTTGCTGGAGGCCGCACGCGCGCACCCTCCTCAGCACATGCTACTTGCCTCCACATCGTCGGCTTTCGGAGCCAATACCGAGATGCCCTATCGGGAGACCGACAAGGCCGATCACCAGATGTCGTTCTACGCCGCCACGAAAAAGGCGACGGAGAACATGGCGCACAGCTACGCACATCTGTTCGATTTGCCGATCACCATGTTCCGCTTCTTCACGGTCTACGGGCCTTGGGGGCGCCCGGATATGGCGCTGTTCAAGTTCACCAAGGCAATCCTCGAAGGTCGGCCGATCGACGTGTACAACTACGGCGACATGAAGCGCGACTTCACCTACATCGATGACTTGGCGGAAGCGATCCGCCTCCTGATCGACACGCCACCGGTGCGGCCTGCCGGAAGCGAGGCCATTGCCGAAGGCGATAGCCTCTCACCGGTCGCCCCTTGGCGAGTTGTGAACATCGGCAATTCGAACGCCGTGCAACTGACCGAGTTCATCGACGCGATCGAACAAGCCACAGGTCAAAAGGCCGAGCGCAACCTGATGCCCATGCAAGCTGGCGATGTTCCAGCGACCTGGGCCGATGCGGGGCTACTGAAGTCCCTTACAGGTTACGCACCGAGGACGGGCGTAAGCGAAGGCGTTTCTCGCTTTGTCGAGTGGTACCGCGACTATTACCGGATATAGCCCGCGCCTTTCGCAGAGGCCACCTGGCGAGCAAGCCGGCAAGTTAACCGAAGATCGGGTTCGCCTTCGTGTAGCGGATTAGACGGTAGAAGGAGTAAGGGTTGGTGGTCAGATAGCGCCAGCCCAAGCGCATAGGGTCCTTGAGTGCACCAAACAGCCATTCCAGGCACATATCCTGCATCCACTGGGGGGCCCGGGGTGAGTCACCTGCCAAGAAGGCATACAGACCTCCACAGGTCTTGATCCAACCTATGCCGTGCAGCCGATCCCTATTACGGACACACCACTCCTCCTGGAGCGGCTTACCCAGTCTGACCCAGAGCACGTCTGCTCCACTGTCGCGGATTTCACGACAGATTTCTTCTTCCTCCTCCCTCTTGAAGTACCCGTTGCGCCGCCCGACAATCCGGAGGTCAGGATAGAGCACGAGCATCTGATCAACGGCTCTCTTGTTCTGCGTCTCAGAGCCGCCCAGAACATAAAAACTTAATCCATGCCGCACCGCAGCACGCGCTGCGTCGTGAAAAAAGTCAGTCGTCGCGATGCGCTCCGTTAGGGGAGCCTTGGTCAGTCTGCTGGCCAATACTATCGATTGTCCATCCGCGTGTATCCACGAAGCCTCCAGCATGGCCTCGTTGAAACCGCGGTCCCGTGCTGCAAGCGTAACCCCCCTGACCATTCGAAGAGAACACAAGCTTAGCGCTTGCATTGTCCCGATCAAGTCGAGCGCGCATACAATCCGCTACCATCAGTTCAGCAAATTGGGTGCGTGTAATCTGAACTGTCGGCAAGCCCCCCACGATCACCTTAGCCAGCTGAGATGCAGCAGCAGCAGACGAGTTGCCGGGCTTTAGAGAGGTCGTGTCGAACACTGCCGCTTCCATATTGTAGGGCAACCAAGCATGATCTTGGCGCCTTGCATGGAATGAGTTTTGCCGCACTGCAAGATAAATTTAGGTAGTCCGTGGACAGCATCCGGCAAAATGCGATACAGATGGCTCGCGCAGGCAGCCGATAGCGGGCTATCGGCTCAAACGCCGCACATGATCCCGGGACTTGTCATCGACGGGCACGCGCGCTCTCAGGGCGCTGCCAACTTGCGAAATCCTGATCAGGTATAGAGGCGGCCCTACCAAGCTGTGCGCCTCTTCAGTTCCCTGCAAACCTCAACATCACCGCCCCTAGCGGCGGGATCACGACCTCCGCGGAAGCCGGCTGCCCGTCACGCGGGGTTTGTTCCGCCACGATCTCACCGCCGTTGCCAATGTTGCAGCCGCCATAGGTCTCTGCGTCGGAGTTGAAAATCTCGCGCCAGCGGCCGTGGCGTGGGAGACCTGTTCTGTATCCGTAGCGTGGGTCGGGACTCATGTTGAGGAGCACCACGACCGGGTTCGCTCTGTCCGCACCGTAACGCACGTAAACGTACACGCTGTTTTCAGCGTCGCCGCCCACGATCCATTGGAAACCGTCAGGCTCTGCGTCGCGAGAGTGCAATGACGGTTCTGACGCGTAGAGCTGATTGAGGTCGCGAACCAGCCTCTGGATACCGGCGTGTTCGAAGCGGTCCAGCAGCTCCCACGAGACCTGAGCATCGTGGTTCCATTCCCGCTCCTGGGCGATCTCGCAGCCCATGAAAAGCAGCTTCTTGCCCGGATGGCTCCACATGAAGCTGTAATAGGCTCGCAGGGTCGCAAACTGCCGCCAGGGATCTCCGGGCATCTTGCCGATTAGCGACCCCTTGCCGTGTACGACTTCGTCATGGCTAAGCGGCAGCACAAACTTTTCCGAGAAGGCATAGACCAGACCGAACGTCAGCTCGTCGTGATGCCAGCGGCGATAGAGCGGATCGCGTTCGGCGTACTGGAGCGTATCGTGCATCCAGCCCATGTTCCACTTGTAGGAAAAACCCAGCCCGCCTTGCCACACCGGGGCCGAGACTCCGGGCCACGCGGTCGACTCCTCGGCGATGGTCACGGCGCCGGGACAGCGCTCAGCCACCACGGTGTTCATCAGCTTCAGAAACTCGACCGACTCCAGGTTCTCGCGCCCGCCGTGCACGTTGGGCACCCACTCACCAGCGTTGCGGCTGTAGTCGCGGTAAAGCATGGAAGCCACGGCATCGACCCGCAGCCCGTCGACGTGAAAGGTCTCAAGCCACCACAGCGCGGACGCAATCAGGAAGCCGGAAACCTCTCGTCGGCCCAGATTGTAGATCAGCGTGTTCCAGTCCTGATGGAAGCCCTCTCGCGGGTCTGCGTGCTCGTACAGATGCGTACCGTCGAAATGCGCGAGACCATGTGCGTCGGTGGGAAAATGCGCAGGCACCCAGTCCAGGATTACGCCAATCCCGGAGCGGTGGCATGCATCGACGAAGGCGGCGAAGCCTTCCGGAGTGCCGAAACGCGATGAAGGGGCGAACTGGGACAGCGGCTGATACCCCCAGGAGCCGCCGAAGGGATGCTCCATGATGGGCAGCAGTTCGACATGCGTGAAGCCCATGTCCACCACGTACGGGATAAGCCGCTCGGCGAGGGCGCGCCAGCCAAAATGGCCTTGCGGATCATCCTCGGGCCGCAGCCAGGATGCGGCGTGAACCTCGTAGATCGCCATCGGTGCGTCAGTCCGGTGCCGCGATGCCCGCTCCGACATCCAGTCGGCATCGGTCCAAGTGAAATCCGGCGGAGCCGCGACAACAGACCCGGTTCGTGGTGGCTCCTCGGTCAGCCGGGCAAGCGGGTCCGCTTTCTGCGAGGCTCTTCCATCAGCGCCCAGCACCTCGAACTTATAATGGGCCCCGGGGCCGATCCGAGGGACGAACAGCTCCCAGACGCCTGCGCCATAACGCACGCGCATGGGGTGGCGCCGACCGTCCCAGTTATTGAAGTCACCGATGACCGAGACCCGGCGGGCATTTGGTGCCCACACGGAGAAGGCAACACCCTCCACCCCGTCGAGCGTGCGCGGCTGCGCCCCCATGGCGCGGCCCAGTTGCCAGTGACGGCCTTCATTGAACAGGTGCAGGTCGAGGTCGGAGACCACCAGCCCGAAGCTGTACGGATCTTCGGTCTCCTGCTCCCCGCCGCCTGGCCAGCGGATGCGTAGCTTGTATTGGCCCTCCTCCTGAAGCGGACCGGAGAACAAACCAGGTGCAACCTCATCGAGAACCCCGAGCTCGCGCCCATCGGGTGCGAGCAGCGTCACGTGCTCGGCCCCTGGCTGATACGTGCGGACGACCCGGCCTTCTTCGCTTTCCTGCGGACCCAACAAGCTGAAGGGGTCGTGCACGCGGGCCTCGTTGAGTGCGGCAGCGGCTTCGGCAACAAATTGCATCGGGCTCACGCCTCCTTCTCATTCAGAAGGCGCCGGGCAGTCAGCGCCAGTCCGCAGACCGGCACGCTTAGCCAGTCCGGACGGTTTGCGGCTTCGTAAGCCACTTCGTAAGCGGCCTTTTCGAGCACGAAGAGATCAAGCAACCGGTCGTGCTCCTCACGCTCGGCGCCGTAGTAGCCGCGCAGGAAAGCCCGCCCCGCGTCTTCACGGAAACAGGCGTACCGCTCTTCGGCCTGCTCTTCCTGACTCTCCGCGCCAGTGGGCAAATTGCGGCGTGCCACAGAGGCAGCATAATCGAAGGAGCGCAGAACGCCGGCCACGTCGCGTACCGGCAGATCTTTTGCGAGCCTCTCTTCCAGCGGTTTCGCAGGCTCCCCTTCGAAGTCGATAATCATAACGTCGCTGCCAACGACCAGCATCTGACCCAGGTGAAGGTCTCCATGAATACGGGTACGAGCCCGCCCTTCTGCGCCTGTGGCGACCTGCTGGATTGTGTCCGCCAAGACGTCGCGCTTGTCGCGCAGGAAAGCAGCCTGGGCTTGCTCATCCTCTCCGAGAGCCGCTTCGGGGAGCAGGCTCAGCGCCTTGTCGAACTGTTCGATCACCCGCTCTGCCAATGCCGCAGCGGTGGTGCTGTCGAGGGGCTCCGGCGCGAATGCGGGATCGTCCGATGGTTGCGCCAGGATCCGGTGCATTTCGACGAGGCGGCGGCCCAGATTCTCCGCGAAGTTACCGTAATTCGAGAAGCTCCACTCCGCGTCGGAAGCCATCCGATCCAGCATGCCGAGTGTCCATGCCCAGCCATCGCCCTGGTTGTAGACGAAGCGCTGGGCCAGCATCATCAGGCTCCGCTCGCCATCCCTCTCAAGCCATACTTCGCCGAGGATTGGCGGCGTGCTCTCGAAGCCGCCACGCGTGAGATAGCGGACCATTTCGGCATCGGGATGCGTGCCGGGCTGAATCTTGCGAAGCAGCTTTAGCACGGCGCGTTCGCCCAGCACCATGGTGCTGTTCGACTGTTCCGCAGTCAGCCATTCGGGTGACGCGTCGGGCTGGACATCGAGTTCCGGTGTTGCCGTGAAGTGCAGCGCCCCTTCCTCGAACGGAACACTGTCACCACGATGGAGCGAGGCCAGCACCCAACGTGCGAAGCTGGATACCGCAAAACCATCCGTCAGCAGGCCCACGTGCCGGCCGCGGCGCACCCGGGCCAGAGCGAGATTTGAAGCGAAAGGCCCCGCGACTTCACCTTCCCAAGAAATGCCGAGCGGCAGCGTGTAGGTGCCCGTCCCGCTCTGGGTCGTCACAGCGATTGTCGTGAAGAGCAAGTCCTCGGCACCTGGCAGCGTAACGGCGCCAGTAACCTCGACGTTTGAGATGCTCTCATCCTTTGCGCCAAACCAGCGGCGGTGCGCAACGTATCCAGGCAGCACCTCACGCTCCAGAACGCGCTGGCTGTCTCCGCGCAGGACATCGTGAAGCGCGGGGCGCAACACAAACGTATGCCGCTCCGCCTCCGACTTGGCTGCGGTGCTGCTCCAGGCAGGCCCAGCCTCGCTTTCGGACAGGCAAAACCACAGGAAGCCATACGGCGGCAGAGTAAGCAGGTAAGGCAACTGACCGATTTTCGGGAACGGCGTACCGCCGGTAAGCTCAATCGGTGTGCGCCCCTCGTATTCATGCAGTCCAAGTTCTACCGCCTGTGCGGTGCGGGACATGTTCGCAACGCACAGGATCGTCTCGTCTCCATGCTCGCGCAGGTAGGCGAGGATCTTGCGGTTGGCAGGACGCAGGAAAACCTGCGTTCCGCGACCGAAAGCCTGGTGCTGCTTGCGGACGGCCAGCATCCGCTTGACCCAGTTCAGCAGAGAATGCTGATCATCCTGCTGGGCTTCGACATTTACGGCCTGAAAGCCGTACATCGGGTCCTGTATCGCGGGTAGAGTGAGCCGCGCTGGATCCCCCCGCGAAAAGCCGCCGTTGCGATCCGGGGACCACTGCATCGGCGTGCGCACCCCGTCCCGGTCGCCCAGGAAGACGTTGTCGCCCATGCCGATTTCGTCGCCATAGTAGAGCACCGGTGTGCCCGGCATCGACAGCAGCAGGGCGTGCAACAATTCGATTCGCCGGCGATCACGCTCCATCAAAGGAGCCAGCCTCCGGCGAATGCCAAGGTTGATCCGTGCACGGCGGTCGGCCGCGTACGTGTTCCAGAGGTAATCCCGTTCGGCATCCGTCACCATCTCGAGCGTCAACTCGTCATGGTTGCGCAAGAAGATCGCCCATTGGCAGTTCTCCGGGATCTCCGGAGTCTGACGCATGATGTCCGTGATCGGAAACCGGTCCTCCTGCGCGACCGCCATGTACATCCGCGGCATGAGAGGGAAGTGGAAGGCCATGTGGCACTCATCGCCCTTCCCCGCGACATTCCGCTCTCCGAAATACTGCTGGGTATCCTCAGGCCACATATTGGCCTCGGCCAGCAACATCCGGTCGGGATAGTGCGCGTCCAGATCGGCGCGGATCTTCTTCAGAACATCGTGCGTCTCGGGCAGGTTCTCGTTAGAGGTGCCATCGCGCTCAATCAGGTAGGGAATGGCATCGAGCCGCAGACCGTCCACCCCGGCATCGAGCCAGTAGTGCATGACGGAGAGCACTTCCTCCAGCACGCGCGGGTTATCGAAATTGAGATCCGGCTGGTGGGAGTAGAAGCGGTGCCAGAAGTATGCCTGCGCCTCCTCGTCCCACGTCCAATTGGACTTCTCGGTGTCGCAGAAGATGATCCGGGTGCCGGAATAGAGCTTGTCGTTGTCCGACCAGACGTAAAAATCGCGCTCCGGGGATCCGGGCGGCGCGCGGCGCGCGGCCTGGAACCAGGGGTGCTGATCGGAAGTGTGATTGATGACCAGTTCGGTGATCACGCGCAGGCCGCGCTCATGCGCGGCTTCGATGAAAGCGCGCGCCTCTTCAAGAGTGCCATAGTCCGGGCTGACATCGCGATATTCGGCAATGTCGTAGCCGTCATCCTTGCGCGGGCTGGGATAGAAGGGCAGCAGCCAGATGACGTTCACGCCAAGGTCCGCCACATAGTCCAGCTTCTGCATGAGCCCGGCAAAGTCGCCGATGCCGTCGTTGTTCGAATCGAAGAACGACTTCACATGCAATTGGTAGATAACTGCGTCCTTGTACCAGAGCGGATCGCGGTCAGGTACGGTCATGCGTCTGCTCCGGGCGCGATGCGCCAGATTCTATAGGGGTTTTCAGGGTCCAGGCGGATGTGCTGCACCTTCCCGTGCAGCCGGAAGCGATTGCCGCCGACGAGGTCCTCGACACCGATGCTGTCGTGATCCGACAGACCGAAATCCCAAAGCGGAACCTCGTAAGTTGCTTCCTGGGCATGATGAGGGTCCAGGCTTACCATCACCACGATCATGTCGGCGCCGTCAGGCGACGGCTTGGCATAGTACAGCACCTGATCGTTGTGAGCGGTAAGGAAGCGGGTGTTCAGGTGCGTCTGCAAAGCCGGATGCGCTCGCCGCAAGCGATTGAGCATCGTGACGTCAGCGACGATGTTGCCCGGCTGATCCCAGTCTCGAGGGCGGATCTCGTACTTCTCGGAATCGCGGTATTCTTCCTTTCCGGGCACCGGCGCCGCCTCGCACAGCTCGAAGCCGGAGTAGACGCCGAACAGTCCCGACAGCGTGGCCGCCAGTACGGCGCGGATGCGAAAGCCCGGACGGCCTGACGTCTGCAGGAAGACCGGATTGATGTCCGGCGTGTTGACGAAGAAGTGGGGTCGGTAGAACTCCTTGGGGGCGGCAGTCGTCAGTTCGGTAATGTACTCGGAAAGCTCGTCCTTGCGGTCACGCCAGGTGAAGTAGGTATAGCTCTGCGAGAAGCCGATCTTCGCCAGGCGGTACATCATCGCCGGCCGCGTGAACGCTTCGGCCAGGAAAATCGCTTCGGGGTAGCGGGCGCGCACGTCCGCGATCATCCATTCCCAGAACGGCAGTGACTTCGTGTGCGGGTTGTCGACCCGGAAGGTCTTCACTCCACGTTCGATCCAGAACAAGACGGCGTCGCGCAGCGCGAGCCAGAGGTCGGGCATCGCTTCGCGCTGATAGAAGTCGACATTGACGATGTCCTGGTACTTCTTGGGCGGGTTCTCGGCATATTTGATCGAGCCGTCAGGACGCCAGTCGAACCAGCCGGGATGCTCCTTCAGCCACGGATGATCGGGCGAGCATTGAATTGCGAAATCCAGGGCGATCTCCAACCCGTGCGCATGCGCCGCTTCGATCAGGCGCGCAAAGTCGTCGAAGGTCCCGAGCTCCGGATGGATCGCCGTGTGACCGCCTTCCTCGCTGCCGATCGCGTAAGGGCTGCCAGGATCATCCGGCCCCGCAGTAAGGCTGTTGTTCGGCCCCTTGCGGTTCGCCTTGCCGATCGGATGGATGGGCGGGAAATAGAGCGTGTCGAAGCCCATTGCGCGGATCCGCGGCAACTGCGTGATCACGTCGTCGAAGGTGCCATGTCTACGCTTGTCCTCCGTTTGAGAACGGGGGAACAGCTCATACCAGCTTGAAAAACGCGCCTGCAGCCGCTCGGCGTCCAGCAGTTGCACGGGCGATCGCAGACGATGCGGCCTGTCGTCGACAAGGTCCATGAGGCTTGCGAGTTCATCGGACAAAAGCGCGTCCGCATCATCGTCGCCCCGCAGCTTCTGAGCCCAGGCAGTCAGAACATCGCGCAGTTTACTGGAACTGCGGTCCAGCGCTCGTTCCACAAGGACGCGCCCTTCTGCGAAGTCGACCTTCTGCGCCACACCGGCGTCCAGCTTCTTCCGGAAATCGCGCAGATATCCTCCGAACCGGTCCAGCCATCCTTCCACGCAGAACTCGTGCCGCCCCATGCGTTCGGGTACGAACCCGCCCATCCAGTCATCGTTCGGCAACTGGGCCATCCGAGCTCTGTTCCAGACACTCTCGCCCACCGCACGCCAAAGCAGTTCGGCTGCCAATTGCTCGTGGCCATCGCCAAAGACCTTGGCGCCGACGCTGACACGCTCGCCAACCACTCGCTTGACCGGAAAGTCTCCGCCTTGCACGCAGGGCGTAACCTGCTCAACCACCAGTCGCGGGCGGTCCAAGGCTTCCTGGACCGCTATCGGTGGGTTGATGAGGATCGGGACCGTCTTCGCCAGTTCGAGAACCCGAACCTCTCCGCCGTACAACGTTGCACTCGCGCCCGCCTCGTCGATGAGCGAGAGCCCGGCTCCCATCCCGGCCAGAAGCAGCGATCGTTCAGGAGGATCCTGCGGCCCGTCAGACCGGTTGATCATCACAAGCAGCGCTCGCTCGGCAAGCCGCAGGTCAGGCGCGTCGGTGCGCAGGAGCGCTGTCACAGGTCCGCTCTGCCCAGCCAGCGCGCGCATCTCCCCTCGGTACGTCGAAAGGGCGCGTGCCAGCCCGGCAGCCAGGTTTGCAATGTCCGGCAACTGCTGAACCGCTTCAATAGGGACGATCAAGCCATTTGCAGCCGCTGCCGCCGAAAGGATTAGGCGGCCGCTGGCTGCAGCGTCGTCAACCTGGAACCGCGCGGCTTGCGGCTCTGCAATCAGAGGTGCGACATCGTGAAGCTCCGCCCACTCCTCGACCAGCCAGTGCGCCCGAAGATCCCACCAGCCGAAGGAGGAGACCAGATAGTCGATTTCGCTTCCGGCCAGCGCCGTCGCTTCGCTGCGTGAAAGGCCGGGCGAACCGACAAGCACCACAGCCCCGGACGCGTGCCGCTTCACGGTCGCCGTGAGATCGGCGATAAGGCCGGCTCCCAGACGTCCGGCTTCGGCAAACCGGAAGCCGCTCACCCCCGCCTGCATTTGCTGGACCAAAGCGGCCTTGATAGGCTCCCCGAGCGCTGCGGCTGCTTCCGGCGCGGCAAATCGGGCGCGCGCCTCGCCCGTGACCGGAGAGATCCTGCGCGGATCGACCGGACCTTCCCGAACGGCAGCACGGCGGATCGCGAAGAGCGCGGGATTCGCGTCGACCAGAGGGTGGTCTACGGGAAAACGGGCAAGGTCCGCTTCCAGCAACACCGCCATGCCCTGAGCCTGCGCAGCGCGAATAACGGCTTCCGGCACGGCGGGCTGCTCAGTGTAGATCGGTCCAGCAGCCCGCCAGAGCAGAGCGGTGAAACCAGCGGCCGAAGCGGCTTGGAGCGCGCCCTCCAAGCTCATATTGGCGCAGCTAGTCCGGTCGGCGGAGACGATGCAGGCTGTATTCGTCAAGTCAGCTTCCCCAGCGGTTTCCAGGGACAACAATTTCAAGCCGTGCACGTTCCGACCAGATGCACAGCGATCGACTTTTACTGACGAAGCTTCCTCAACATCGTTGATATGCGGATGAGCATTGACTGCCGCTTACACACCCATTTCGACTCGATCCGCACCGCTTTCCCCGCGAATGCTTTATCGGGATTCAAGCCAAGGCGCGCTTGATCTTACCAACACAGCCGACAGCAACCAGGAACACGGTAGACACGAGGTGTCAGGCACACGAATGTCAGCTTGCGTCAGAGCCCTCAGTTCTTTGAGCGGGGCTTGCGCTTTGCAGGTTCCTTCTGGGCACTTGAAGGCTTTTCCTTCGGCGAAGCTGTCTTCCGGGGCGGCCGCTTGGCCGCAGGCGCTTCTGCTGCCCCCCCTTCACTCGTCTGCGAAGGCGCTGATCCGCTTGCCTTGCGCGCGCCCTTGTTCTCGCCCTGCGGCTGCGAAGGTGCTGCGCCCCTCAAACCCGACCGGCTGTCCTCTTCTTCGATTTCACGGCAGGCTTGCTCCCAATGCTCCTGGTCCCGCCCGTGTGGTGAACCGTGTTCCTGCCAGAGCGCGAAAGCGCGTTCGCGGATGCGGTTCTCACGATCTGACATGAACTCTCCTGTCGCTTAGCAAGACCATCACGGGACGCCTCGACCCTAACGTCTTCGTGAAACTGTTCATGAACGCGTTTGGCTGCCGCTTTTCTCCCGCCGGAACGTTCGTGCGCAAAGAAAATACTCCGGACCTGCTCTACCGGCGATTGTGACGGTCGAACAGATGGAGTCGATCAAGCGAACGATGGAGTGGCACCACGCGCACTCCATCTGCCTGCGAATGCGACGTAACCCGCCGCCGCGGCTGGCTGACCGGCAGCAAGGCGTACCCCGCTTCCCGTTCAGAACCAGGTCCGCACGCCTGCAACGAAGGCAAAGCCACCGGTATCCTCGCCGACCGCCCTGCTGAACTTCGCAGTGTCGCCAAACTGCCTCTCCCAGGAAAGGCCCACGTAGGGAGCGAACTCTCTCTTGCGCTCGAAGCGGAGGCGCAGACCCAACTCCAGGTTCGTGAGCCCGGACCCGATCCGGTTCTCAGGCACGTCCTGTGCAGCCAGATTGGCTTCTACGCGCGGCTGCAGCACCAGATCCTGCGTAATCCGCTGGTCATAGTAAGCCTCGGCGCGGGCAAACAGATCGCCCTTGTCGGACAGGAACAACGCGCCTTCGACTTCGAACCAATAAGGCGCAAGTCCCTCGACGCCGACAACAGCATACGTGCGCGAAGGGTCGGGCCCGAAATCATGGCGGAGGCCCACCTGGAGGTTCCAGTAGGGATCAAGGGCGCGGCTGTAGAGCGCCTGCACCTCGGCTCCGTCCAGAGCACCACCAAAACTCCCCTCTCCCTCGCTCTTGAGAGTAAAGCGGTTGATGTCCCCGCCGATCCACGCCTCGCCGTCCCATCGATAGCCATCGTCGCCACCGCGTGCCTGATATTCGGCGATATTCAGGATGACTTGATGGTACGTCATGCCGCCATGCTCCCGGCGCATCTCGGCATCCGCCTGCGCCATGGCTTCAGCCCCCCAGTAGCGGGAAGCGGCCAGTCCGGGTTGCGCCGATGGAGCAGGAGCATTGCCCACCGGAAGGTCCGTACTGCTCGATGCATGGCTTCCCGCCGGCATGTTATGTCCGGCGTGAGGTATCCCATCATGGCGTTGCGGCGGCGGCTGCTCGTGCCCCGTGTGATGGTCCTGCTCGGTCTGGAGGGAAGGCATCCGATGGCCCGCGTGAGGATCATCTGCAACCGACGCGTCCAGTTGGTGTCCGCTCATGTCGTGGGCTGCATGGCCAGCATGCTGCGCCAAAGCGGCAGGGACGATCGCAAGAGAAGTAAAGCTGGCAAGCAGGAGCATCTTCATGCGCGCTCTCCAGCATCCGAGCGGACTTGGACGACCTGCATCATTCCCGCGTGCATGTGGTAAAGCAGGTGGCAGTGGAATGCCCAATCCCCCTCGTTCGCGGTAACATCCCAGCTTACCTTTCCGCCGGGCTGAACGAGCACGGTGTGCTTGCGCGGGCTGTAGGCCCCGTGGCCCGTAACGAGTTCGACAAAGTGCCCGTGCAAGTGGATGGGGTGCGCCATCATCGTGTCGTTGACCAGAGTGACACGGACCCGCTCTCCGGTACGGAAGGGGATGGGTGCCTTCACTTCGGACAACTTCTCCCCATCGAACGCCCACATATAGCGCTCCATGTTGCCGGTCAGATGGATCTGCAGTTCGCGCGAGGGCGCACGTACGTCAGGATTGCGGTCCAGCGCCACGAGGTCACGATAGGTCAGCACCCTGTGCCCGACGTCTTCCAGGCCCTGACCGGGCTCTCCGGTCCGGTCCACCGGCATGGGCGAAATCGTCTGTACGCCAGGCCCCTTTTTCACACCCGGCACGTTGGAGAAGTCACGCATCGAGTGAGCCATCGTCGCTCCATGACCGCTTTCCGCAGTTGGAGCCCCCGCGTGCGCCGGTGCGCCATGGCCGTGCCCATGGGCCATTCCCTCATGGCCCGAGGCGCCGTGGTCCATGCCGCCCATGCCCATGTCCTTCATTGAGGCGAGCGGCCGCTGGCGCAGCGGCGGCACGTCAGCCCTCATACCCGCCTGCGGCGCCAGAGTCATGCGGGCCATGCCGGAGCGGTCGACGCTTTCACCCACCAGCGTGTAAGCCTGCCCGGCGGAGGGCGTGACAATAACATCATACGTTTCCGCGACGCCGATCTGGAACTCGTCGACAGAGACGGGCCGCACGTTGAGCCCGTCGGCCTGGACGATCGCCATTGCCAGCCCCGGTATGCGTACGTTGAATGTGGTCATCGCAGAGGCATTGATCACCCGCAGACGCACCCGTTCGCCGGAGTGGAACAAGGCTGTCCAATTATCCTGCGGACCATAGCCATTGATCAGGTACGTGTAAGTGGAGGCCGTGACGTCGGAAACATCAGTGGGGTCCATACGCATCGCGCCCCAGGCCAGCCGCTCCCGCAACGGCTGATCCTCGCCTTTGAGCAACCCCGAAAGGGTCTGTCGCTGTCGGTTGAAGTAACCCGCCTGCTGTTTCAGTTTCAGAAAGATCTGGTGCGCATGAAGCTCGCTGTGATCGGAGAGTACCACGACGTGCTCCCGATCGAATGCCACCGGATCTGGCTCTGCTGGGTCGATGACGATCGGCCCGTAGAGCCCCATCTGCTCCTGCAGGCCGGAATGGCTGTGATACCAGTAGGTGCCCGCCTGAACGATCGGGAACTCATAGGTAAAGGTGCTGCGAGCCGGAATTCCCGGGAACGAGACGCCGGGAACCCCATCCATGTGGAAGGGAAGAATCAGCCCGTGCCAATGCAGCGAGGTATCTTCATCGAGCTCATTGATCACGTGCAGACGCGCGGTCTGCCCCTCCCGCAGGCGGATGAGCGGAGCGGGCACCGTGCCGTTGATGCCGATTGCGTGTGAGGTGCGGCCGTCCACGGTCATCATGTGGTGCGCCACCCGCAACGTGATATCCTCGCCGGACAAAGTGGGCAGAGGCCCCTTCATCCCGCTGGAAACCGGCTGAGCCCAGGCCGGCAACCATGGCGCTAACCCCGCTGCGACCGTGCCAAACGCACCCGCGCGCAGAAGCGCCCGTCGGTCGATAGACTTGTTCATGGGATATCCCTTCTCACCGGAGAGGCACATGCTCTCCGGCGCCAATCTTGCTTGCTGAAGGCCAATGTTGCTGAAAGGGAGGCGCCTGGGGACACCTCCCCCGGTCTTAGTGGCCCGCGTGTTCGCCGGTCGAGGCTTCAGCCTTGTCGGCGCAGCAGTCCTTCGCGGGAGCCTGCGCCTTGTCACAGCATGTCATCTTACCTTGGGCATCCTGCTGGCAGCACTCACCCTGATGGTCGGCCTGATGTTGGTGACCAGAGGGCTGGGCTGGCTTGCAGTGCCCCATTGCCGCATGTTCAGCCGTGCAGGTGTCGGTTTTCGATGTGTTCGACTGCACGGCATGATGAGCATGGCTGCCGTGATGATCCGCGTGAGCATTCTGCGCGAGAGCGGGGGTGGAGATCGCGAAGGCGGCCGCCGCAAGAAGAAGCTTCATGATGCTATTTCCTGAAATTCGAAACGATAAGGTCGAAGACAGATCGCTCGAATCTAGCGCGGTGGGGGAACCTCAGCCTCCGCGTCGATACCAGTCAGCACTTGAGGCATGGCACTGGCATGAGCGATAGTCGCCATACGCCCTTTCTCGGGAGCCCATGCGAGAAAGCCGGGAATGGCCGCGCATGTAACGGCGCAACTCGATTTGGGGACTGACTTCTGCTCCTGTGGAGCATGATGCCCCATCCCCTCGCAACCGGACATCTCTGTCACCGCAGCGCGAGCGGTCCCTCCGCCAGCCATATGCATCGCCACGGGCGCGCAGAACATCGCAAGCGCGACAAACAGGGCGGAAAGTAGCCTGATCACTGTGTGAACATTGTAGGATCGCCGAAGGCACCCTGCAAGGCATACTGTGTGGCACCTTCTGCAAACCTGCTTCGGGCACAAACACGCCTGTAAAGCGTCTCACCCTCATGCGGTCACGGCTCTTTGCTTTCGTCGAGGTGGTGCGGGCGAGCTATTGGTTCATCCCAAGCATCATGGCCTCGCTGGCGATCCTGCTGGGTGCGCTCACTGTCTGGCTCGATTCCGGACCGGCCAGCGATTTACTGAACGGGATCAGCTGGTATCAAAGCGCAAAGCCCGACGGGGCCCACGAAGTCCTGTCGACGATCGCGGGGTCCATGATCACCGTTGCAGGCGTCGTGTTCTCGATTACCATCGTCGCCCTGTCCTACGCCTCGAGCCAGTACGGTCCGCGACTGCTCACCAACTTCATGACCGACCGCGGCAATCAGGTCACACTCGGCACATTCATAGCGACCTTTCTCTACTGCCTGGTCGTACTGCGCACCATTCGTGGCGGAGACGAGGAGTTCGTACCCCAACTGGCCGTGATGATCGGCATGCTGCTCGGCCTCGCCTCCATCGGCGTACTCATCTACTTCATCCATCACGTGCCGCAGTCGATCCACATCAACAACGTTGCGGCGCGGATCGGGCGCCAGTTGATCGACTCGGTGGACAAGCGTTTCCCGCAATTCATCGGGCAAAGCGCCGAGTTCGAAGAGCACGTGGAGCACCGGGTGGCTCAAGCTGCGGAGGCGCTATCCGGCCGGGGTGAAGACCAGCGCGTGGCCAGCATTGCCGGCAGTGCGACCGGCTACATCGAGGCCGTCGACGATAACAAGTTGATGGAAGAGGCAAGACGCTATGATCTGGTGGTGCGGCTGCGCTATCGACCGGGAGATTACCTCCACGCCGGCCGTACGCTGTTGCAGGCCTGGCCTGCTGAACGGGTGACGCGGCAGGCTGCGGACGGACTGCGTGCCAGCTACGCCGTTGGCGACAAACGCACTCCCTTCGGCGACCTCGATTTTCTTATCGAGGAACTGGTGGAAATCGCTGCGCGCGCCTTGTCTCCAGGCGTGAATGATCCGGCAACAGCGCGTACCTGCTTTGACTGGCTGGGCGCAGGCGCCTCCGAAATCGCTCGTCGCCACCTTCCGCAGCCCGAACGAGCGGACAAAGACGGAACTATCCGAGTGATCGCCCAGCCCGAGGGTTTTGACGACTACATGGCGCGCGCGTTCGGCGCGCTGCGTCAGTATGCAGCCACCGACATGACGGCCGCGTTGCACATGTTGCGAACGCTCGGCGGAGTGGCGGTGGCTTGCTCCAACCGCATGCAACTTGCGGCAGTCAGGGCAGAGGCGCAGTGGCTTCTGGACATGGCAGACTGTGCGCTCACCGGCCAAGCCATAGAGGAAGTGAGACGTCGAGGGGCAGCACTGAAGGATTTGATCGACAGAGGCCTTGCGGACGGCTCTCCTGCCATGGATGCAATGCAGGCGAACTGGCTCAGCGGAACGGCTTGAAAAGGGCGCTTGAACACGCCAGCCGTCACCGGACCGCGGCCCAGGCTCTTTGATCCTGCAGCGCATGAGCGCGAATCCCGGCCCGCGATGTCCGTCGCCTCTCCGCCTCCAGCCATCCAGCCTCAACATAAGTGGGCCGTCGCCAACACATGAACAAAGGGACAAGACGCCTGGCGTCTTGAGACATGGCTAGGCGGCACGGTTGCCCGTAGAGACACGAGGAAGACCTTGCGAAGGGAGGTTGGCGACAAGAAACACCGCTACTCCACCCTTCACGCGAATGGCTGCGCAGCGCTCGACGGGGGCGAAATGAGAACAAACACCAAGGGAGAATAAGGTGCCGCTGCAACTCGACGATTACCGCCTGCTCGGGCGTTCAGGTCTCCGCGTATCCCCCCTTGCGCTCGGCACGATGACGTTTCGCGTCGGCGCTGGCTGGGGCAGCAGTGACGAAGAAGCACGACAACTCGTCGACACGTACATCGAGCGAGGCGGCAACTTCATCGACACAGCAGATTTCTATGGCCAGCTCGGACAGTCAGAAATGCTGCTGGGCGAGTTGATCAAGGATCGGCGCGACAGCCTCGTGATCTCGACGAAGTATTCGCTGACCACCAGGCCCGGCGACCCCAATGCGAGCGGAAACCATCGCAAGAATATGGTCCGCTCGGTCGAGGACAGCCTGAGACGGATGGGTACGGACTACATCGACCTGCTCTATCTTCACATGTGGGACTTCCGCACGCCTGTCGACGAGATCCTGCGGAGCTTCGACGACCTGGTCCGGCAGGGCAAGGTGCTGTATATCGGCCTGTCCGACACGCCAGCCTGGCAAGCATCGCGCATGCAGGCGATCGCCGAACTTCGCGGATGGACCCAATTTTGCGCTCTGCAGATTCAGTACAGCCTCGTTGAGCGCACGGTTGAGCGGGAACTGATTCCCATGGCGCTGGAGATGGGGCTGGGCGTCTCTCCCTGGGCTCCGCTGGGACAGGGTTTGCTGACCGGAAAATATACCCGGGCTGACCTGGGCTCCGGGGACATGACCGACATCAGCTCTCGCAAGGCGATCAATGCGGTTACGGGCAAGTTGAACGAGAAAAACCTCAGAGTTGCCGATCGGGTGGTGGAAGTCGCAAAAGAGATCGGCTGCACTCCGGCGCAACTCGCCGTGGCCTGGACACTCGCCAACCCTGTCGTGTGCTCTCCCGTCATCGGCGTGCGCACACCCGCTCAGCTGGAAGACAATCTTGGCGCTCTCAACGTCGACATAACGCCTGAACAACTCGCGAGGCTGGACGAGGTCAGCGCAGTCCCGCCGGTCTTCCCGATGGACATACTTAAAGGTCCGGCAGAGGGCATGATGTTTGGAAACGTCAAAGTGGCCAGCCGCGACTAGAGAGCTGCGGCAGCACGGGCGCGCTCACCTATGGGTAAGCGCGTCTCCAAACTTCGATGTCGGAAAACTGGAGCGGGCGAAGGGATTCGAACCCTCGACCCCAACCTTGGCAATTCGATTCTGACCTTACGCCACAGTTTTCTGTTATACTATTTTCTGCGCTATTTCAAATAGATATTAATTTTCTTCTTCGCCGCCATATCCTGCAGTTCGCCCCGAAACGGCGTATTCTGGAGACAATGTGGAGACAAAAGGTGCTCTCCGGAGCTTTGTCTCCAAATGGAGGCGGCAATGCCTACAGCCAAGCTGAACAAGCGCACGATCGATGCGCTCAAGCCCCCTGCTGAAAAACAGTTCGTCCTGTGGGATAATGAGATCCGTGGGTTCGGTATTCGGGTGCTGCCGTCAGGGCTCAAGACGTTCATCATCCAGTATCGAAACGTCGAAGGCATCAAGCGCCGAGTCAATCTTGGCCGCTTCGGCGTGCTGACAGTGGAGCAGGCTCGCGATCTCGCAAAAATCAAACTCGGTGCGGTGGCATCCGGTGAAGACCCCGCCGAAGACGCGCGCCGCGCCCGCAACGAGATGAATGTCGCTGAATTGTGCGAATGGTATCTGACCGAAGCGCGCGCAGGCAGAATCCTTGGCCGCCGAAACCGGCCGATCAAGGAATCATCGCTTGCGATGGATGAGAGCCGGATTCGGACACATATCAACCCACTGATTGGCAAGCGCATCGCCCGCCATCTGACGATTGCCGATGTCGAAGCGATGCAGGACGATGTTGCGAAGGGAAAAACCGGCAAGGCTCGCACTGGCGGGCGCGGCGGCAAGGCGACCGGCGGCCGTGGTGTCGCGGCGCGCTGCCTGACCACGATCCAGGCGATCCTGGGACATGCAAAGCATAAAGGCCTGCTCGTCGAGCATCCGACCAAGGGCGCCAAGAAACTCGCCGGAGACAAGCGAACAAGGCGCCTGAGCATCGCTGAGATCGACGATGGGCAAGGCTATGGTCTATGCGGAACAGCAGCATCAGCCCGACCGGGATCGCTGTAATCCGGCTGCTGCTTCTGACCGGGTATCGCCGCGAAGAAGGGCAAGCCATGCAGCGGGAATGGGTCAATCCGATGGGCGGCTTCGTCGCCTTTCCCGACACCAAGACCGGCGAGCAGGTCCGGGCGATCGGGCCGGAAGCGATCAAGGTGATCGTGGCGCAGCCTCGGATCGTCGGCAATCCCTTTGTGTTTGCGGCAACGACGGGCGACGGTCCCTTCACGGCTGTGAGCGCCTGCCTGCAGCGCGTTTGCGGTTTTGCTGGGATCACGGGTGTCACGCCCCACGTACTGCGGCACACCTTTGCGAGCATCGCTGCCGAGCTCGGCTTCTCCGAACTGACGATCCGCGCAATGCTCGGACATGCTTCGCAAAACGTGACGCAGGATTACATCCACGTCGATGAAGCGCTGAAGCTGGCTGTACGACGCACGTCCGACGAAATCGCCAAGTTGCTCGCCCCAGGCGCCGCCAAGCTCGACCGGCTGCGGCTCGTGGCCTGAGCGACAATGGGGGCTAGACAAATGGTAACATATACGTTACTTGAAAGGCTGTGAGTTGATCGTACAGGAGTATATCCGCGAAGACGGCTCTTGCCCGTTCCGATCCTGGTTCGATAATCTCGATTCTCAGGCCGCTGCCAAAGTTGCAACGGCGATTGTCAGGCTGGAACTGGGCAATCTGTCGAACGTCAAATGGGTCGGCGGCGGGCTCGGAGAATATCGGATCAATTGGGGACCGGGTTATCGGCTCTATCTGGCGCAGGACGGGAATGAGCTGATCATCCTGTTCGTCGGCGGAACGAAGAAGCGGCAGCAGGCCGATATCAACGAGGCCACTGCATTATTGAGCGAGTATAAGGGCCGCACGGCTACGGCGAAGAAGGCCAGGAAATAGCAACATGGTGCTGACACGGGATTTCAAAGAAACGGTCAAGGAGCGCGCCGCTCGCGATCCCGCTTTCGCCAAGGCTATGCTTGACGAGGCTGCGACGGCCTTTCTCAATGGCGAACCGCATATCGCACGGCTGATTTTGCGTGATTTGGTAAATGCATCGGTTGGATTTGAAGCCTTGGCGGCCGAGACCAACCGGCCCAGCAAGAGCCTGCATCGGATGCTGTCGGAAAAGGGCAATCCGAGCATGGACAATCTCGCGGCTATCTTCGGAGCAGTACGTAAGCGCCTTGGTGTTGCGATCGAGGCCCATGTGGTCGAGGCCGCCTGACCCACGCTCTACCTCCCGGCCGCGCCAGCGCAGGATCGTCGAGCGCTGCGGCCGGCAGGCGCAGCTCGTGTGCGGTGCCCTGGGCGAAGCCGCGTGCTCCGCCGCCAAGCGTCACGCTCATGCCCGCAGCGTCGCCGAAGCCAGCGAACATCAGCGGTGCGGCCGCGATCCAGCGCAGAGCCCCGGCATCCAGATGATCGATGGCCTTGAGGTGCATCGCGCCCGGCGTCTTGCCGATCACGCTCTCCAGCTCGTCGATGCTGGCGATCGGGCCGCTCATTGGAGCGTCAACGCCGGGTAGCCGAGCGTCAGCGTGAGCATGACCCGCGTCGAGCACAGCGCGCAGTCGAGGGTATGCGCTGCGGCCTGCGCGCAGCCGAGGCAGGCGCGCGGACGTGAGCCGTCAACCAGGCCGAGCAGCAGTCGCTCATCTTCGGAAAACGTTTGCGCTTCGCCGACTGTCATCGGCCGGCCGAGCGCGGATTCGTAAAGCAGGCAAAGACTATCGAGCACGGGTGCGAGCATCGCGCAGTCATGCGCGGCGAGCGTTCGCGAGAGGCAAGGCTGAATGGGATCGCCGGCATCGCAGGCTTTCCGCCAGCACCGCGCCGCGTCGATCAGGATCGCCACGGGCGCGGTCGTGTCGCTGGTGGTCGGCGGCGGGAAATGGCGAGTCACGGTCGATCCTTTCTGCGCTATCCCCTCATGTCGCTTAATGCGAGTCGTTCGCAACTTGATAGCTACTGTTGATGACCGGAGCAAGATGGGGGTGTCGGTCATCTGCCGTGGTGCTCATCGGCGGCCTAGCGAGCAAGAATTCGATGGACACACCAACTCGATCATCTGCCAGACACCTCAGCCGGTAGCTTCCGGGGAAGCTGCGCCGCTCGGCAGGGTAACGGCAGACCGCTTCACCGCATGGCAACTCATTAGATGGATCGATCACTCGTTCCCAGGCGGCGCTATTTGCGATTGGTTCGCAAAAGAGGAACTGCTACTCACCCGCTCGGCGCAATCAGCAGTCCGGGAGGCTCAGAATCGGGTGTCTAGAATGGATACCCTTCAGGTATTTCTTGCGGCACAGGCGGACCTTCTCCGGTATGCGGCAAGGATCACAGGCGATCCCGCCGAAGCTGAAGATGTGGTTCAGGATGCCTGGCTGCGCTTCCGCGCCACCGCTAGTGCGCGAATTCTTGAAGAGCCCAACGGCTATCTCTTCCGGATCGTCCATAATCTGGCGCTGGACCGGCGGCGCCGGCAAGGACGTGAGAATCGGTTCTTGGCAGTTAGCGCGGCTGCGGCAACGGAATTAGTGCCAAGCGATCAGCCTTCGCAACAAGCCCGTGCGGAAGCGAAGGACGAACTCGATGTTCTCCGCACGGCCATGGCGAGGCTGCCGACCCGGACTCGCCGCGCCTTTGAAATGCACCGCTTTGAGGACATGAAGCTCATCGAGATCGCAGAGGAACTTGGCATATCGAAAAGCCTTGCGTCCGAGCTAGTGATCGAAGCCGTCGAATACTGCAAGAAGGTCCTACGGCGACGTCACTGACCCTTCTTGTGAGAAAGTTCCGGAATTGCAGAAACCCCGTTCGTTGAATGCGTATAGCGATGGAAAGCGCGCGCCGTGCGCGCCGGTAGCAAAAATGGACACGGGATGAGCGGGGAAACGGAGGTGGACGGGATGCGGAGCGATCTCAGTCATCAGGCCACCGCTTGGCTGGTTCAACTCGACGACGAGCCGGACAATGAGGCGCTGCGCGTGCAATTCATAGACTGGCTCGCGACCAGCCCGGCGCATTTGGCCGCATGGGAAGAAACTGACCGTGTGTCGGGCCTGATGTCGGCCATCGGTCCGTTGTTTCAGAGCGAGCCGAAAATGTCGGCTTCGCCAGCACAGGCGGTGCGGTTGCGTCGTTTCCCTTCGACCAGGACGCTCGCCTCGCTGGCGATGGCGATGTGTCTTGCATGGTTCGCTGTGCCGTATCTCGCGCTTCAGCTTCGCTCAGATGAAATCACCGGCACTGGCGAACTTCGGGTCGTCGGGCTCAAGGATGGCAGCACCGTCCATCTCGCGCCGACGACGGCCATTGCCTTTAGCAGCACTGCCGACGGCCGAGCCCTTACCCTCTTGCAAGGCGAAGCCTGGTTCAACGTCGCCCACGACAAAGCGCGACCGTTTCGGGTCATAGCGGGCGACAGCACCGTGACCGTGTTGGGCACCGCCTTCTCGGTGCGCCGCAAAGAGTCCGGGACCGATGTCTCGGTCCAGCGCGGCCGCGTGGCGGTGGCGAAGCCCGACGGCACGCGGCGGATCGTACTGGCGGCGGGCCAATCGCTATCCCTAAGCGCCGACAAGGCGACACGCAGCGCGATCCGCCCCGACCGCGTAGCGAGCTGGCGGGATGGCGTGGCGATCGTCAACGATCAGTCGATCGACGAGGTAATCGACCGCATCCGTCCCTGGTATGGCGGCTACATCATCGCGAGAGGGCCAGGCCTCAAGAGCCGCCGAGTCAGCGGCATCTATGATCTGCGTCATTCCGATCGGGCGCTGGAGGCTCTCGCAAGGGCGCATAAGGTCACGGTTTCGCAGGTCTCTCCGTGGTTGCGGATCGTGACGGTCGGATAGCAACCACAAAAAAATAGCCGGCCCTCCATTTTTTTCCGGAATCCGTCTGAGCCCGAACGTTGAGGTTATGCAACTGACTCGCATTAGCGATTCGGTTTGAGCAGCAACTTCGGCGAAAAGGATGGGCTAGGTGATTTCGGGGGGAACTTTCGGGACTATTCAACAGCGGCGGCTTCTCCTGGGGGCGCTGCTTGCGTCGGTGGCCGGGGCCAGCTTGACCTTGCCGGCGGCGGCGCAAGCGCAAACGGCGACTTCGGAATCCCGGTCGTTCGATATTGCGCCTCAATCGGTGGTCGATGCGCTGGCGGACTTTGGTCGGCAGTCGGGCCTTCAGGTCAGCATGGATGCGGATCAGGTCCGTGGGCTCTCGACGCAGGGCGTCAAAGGCACGATGACTCCCTCGCAGGCGTTGGATCGCCTCCTGGCGTCAACCGGCTATGCGGGCCGCATTCAGGGCCGGATCGTCTCCCTGTACCGGGTTTCGACTGCCGCCGCCGATCAGGGTCAGGATGGTGCAACCGTCCTCGGGCCGCTCAGGGTCGAGGGCGAGCAGGCTGGGAGCGGCGGGATCGGCCGCAACGGCCATGTCGGCGCCGGGGGCGCTGCGGGCGGCGCGGATGAGATTTTCGCGGCGACTCGGGCGGTCAGCATCGTCACGCGCGAGGAAATGGATCGCACGCCGGCTCGGCACGCCGCCGACCTCATCACCGAGGTTCCCGGCGTCACGAGCGCGGTCAACCGCCTCAACCCCGGTCTCTCGGTCAACATACGCGGCATGCAGGACTTCGGCCGCGTCAACATGATGATCGACGGCATGCGGCAGAATTTCGTGCAGAACGGGCACCAAAGCCGGAACGGACAGATGTATGTCGATCCGGAGCTGATCTCCGGAATCGTCATCGAGCGTGGGCCTCGCAATACGGTCCATGGCACGGGGGCAATTGCCGGCACGGTCGATTTCCAGACCGTCGGTCCGGACGACATTCTCGACGGCGACAACGATCAGATCGGCGCCCGCCTGCGCGGAAGCACCGGATTGGGCGGGGAAGGCAACGGCGTCAATTTTCTCGGGAGCGCCGCGATCGCGGGCCGTTTGACCAACAATCTCGAAGTCGTGGCCGCCTATTCGCGGCGTGACATCGGCGACTACGACATAGGCACGAAGGGGCCGGAACTCCTCGACTATCCCTCGATCCAGGGCGCCGACGGCACCGAACTGGTGAACCGGATCAAATATGCGAGCCAGCTTCAGGAATCCGGCCTTGGCAAGGTGAAGTGGACGCTGGGGGATCACAAGCTTCAGCTTAGCTATCTCGGGACGTGGATCGAATATGACAATGTGAGCGATAGCCTTGGAACGCAGGTCGACGAAGAGGGGTCGCCCTGGCGCCGGTTAGGCCATTCCAAGATTGGCAGCGAGAATTTCGCGTTCGATTATAGTTGGAAGCCGGACAGCAACTGGATCGATCTGCGGCTCAAGCTCTACGTCTCGAACACCCGCAATCGCAATTACAGCGACGCGCACTATCCCGACGATCCGACACAAGCTTTCCTCGTCGATACGGCCTGGACCGGCGGATATTGTGAGCGCGAGGAAATCCCGGCGAGCTGGGTCGATAATTGCGGCTTAGGCTATGGAACCGATCAGCTTCTTCGCACGCGGACCTATGGCGCCCAACTCGACAATAGGTCGACCTTCGCTCTCGGCCGCGGAACGACGCTGACGGCCAATTATGGCGGCGAATTCTTTCAGGACCGCACCCATTCGGATGTGACGATCGACTATAAGGGTCGGACAATCGACACCTATAACCAATATGGTCGGGGCGACACGCTCAACCCGCGCGGCCGCCGCTCGATGGGCAGCCTGTTCGCCAATTTCGAGGTTAAGAATGATCTCTACACGCTCGGGGCAGGGCTGCGATACGAGCACTACTGGCTGACCGGCACCACGCAGGTTCTGGGCGTCACCAGCGTTTACAACACGAGGTTTGACAGGTTTCTTTTCAGAACATGCCGACCTGGCCGCGACGGAACCATTGCCGTCGCGAACCGAGAAGTTTGCAGGATCGCGCAGGAGCAGGGGGAGGCAGCGACCGCTGCCTACGTTGAAACCGTTTTCAGCCCTCGAAGGGGCTACTGGAACAATCCCCAATGGACACCCGGATGGCAAGATTCTCGGGGCTTTTACGATTATAAGATCGATCGCTCGGAAGGCCGCTTCCTGCCCTCCTTCTCGGCTGCGATTCGACCGACATCCTGGCTGGAACTTTACGGAAGCTGGGCGAAATCCTGGCGGCCCCCGGCGATCAACGAAACGCTGATGGTGGGCGGGCATCCCGGCGATCCCATCGCCAATATGTTCCCCAATCCCTATGCCGACCCGGAGAAGACCACGAGCTGGGAACTCGGCGCGAACATCAATTTCAATGGCGTCTTCAAAACCGACGACGTCTTCTTCGCGAAGGTCGGCTTCTTCAGCACCAAGGCGCGCGACTATCTCATCACGTCCCTCGCGAACAATCTGCCCGGTGATACGGCGATGCAGCCGGGTCTCGGGCGCGTCATGTTCGTCAACAACCGAGCGCCGATGAAGTTCGAGGGGTTCGAGATCGAGGCCCGCTATGACGCCGGCTTTGTTTACGCCGGTGTCGCTGCAACGATCTACACCCACACGAATGAGCGCTTTGTGCAGGATCTATTCCCGCTCGGGGTGGGGGTCAGCCGATACGACAAGCCACTCGAAAATGGCAGCCTGACGGAGCAGCAGCAGCAGGCGATCGCAGCCGGCTTTCCAACCTGGCAGGCTTGGCTGGAGAGCATGACCGTCGATTCCGGCGTGCTCAACAGCGTCGGTCTCGATGTTACCGACAAAGTCACGGCGACGCTGGGTATTCGCCTGTTCGAACGCAAGCTCGATACCGGCTTTCGGCTGATCCACAGCGGCGCCGGCAAATGGTATTGGCAGGACGACGCGGCGCAGGATTTCTGGCCAAGCTACACCACGCTCGACTGGTTCGGGAGCTTCACGCTTAGCCGCCGCGCGCGCTTCTTCGCCTCGATCGAGAACCTGACCGACCGCCGATATATCGACGGCAAGAGCGACTTCTTTGCGAAGGTCGCCGCTCCCGGTCGCACAATCACGGGGGGCATTGAGGTGAAGTTCTAGCGGCACAGCAAGACGGCCGCGAAGCGAACATGCGGGGCTTTTCCCGCATGGGAGATGGCATCGGCGTCATCTCCGAGCCGCGATGAAGGAATGAGCCTTCACCGCAATTGCCTGAAGCATAAGCAGGAGAAGAACGATGGTTGCATTCACCGCAAATGAAAACAATCTGCCTGGTAGTCACGACCTCGACAGTCAACTGGACGCCGTCCTTTCGACCTGGACTGGTCTCTACACCGGGTCGCATCCCGACAATACGGGATTTTTCTCCAATCCCAGCGGCGTGTCGAACCCGGCGTGGCACGACAGCTTCAGCGGCACGTCCTACACCTATGGCAGTGACGCCGAAGGGTACAAGTTCGTCGTGTCAGGCGATCTCTACTACTACTTCAGCCAGGCCGTCACGCCGACCACGCCGGCGGGGCCGGATGCCCACACGCTGTTCGGCACCGCCAACACGCTTAACCTCTATTTCGACAGCGATGACGATGGTGCGGCGGACGATTTGTTCCTCAGCCTCGATTTCACAGGCGACGGCGGCCTCGTCGGCAACCTGTCTGACGGTCACGACAATCCGCTGCATGTGGCCATCTACGGCCTCATGCAGGGCGACCCGGCGGGCCTCGAAAGCGTCCTCGGCACCGAATTCGGCGTCGATGTGACGGACACGCTCGCCGAGCTGACCGGATCGTCGCTGCTGGCGGAATCCGAACTGCTGCTCGCCGCCTGATCCCCCAACAAGCGCGAATGGGAGGGTCGGCGGCTTTGGCCGCCGCCCCGACCTGTCGTCTCGGAAGATTCCATGAAGCAGACCGACATCGGGCATGATGAAATCTGCGCCGCCGTGCTGAGCATGCGCGGCAGCATTCGCGCGGTTGCGGCATTCAGCGCCGCGGCCAATCTGCTGATGCTCGCGCCCTCGCTCTACATGCTGCAGGTCTATGACCGCGCGCTGGCGTCGGGCAATCTTTTCACGCTCGGCATGCTGACCGTCATGGTGATTGGGCTCCTCGCGCTGATGGGAGCGCTGGAATATGCGCGCAGCCGCGTCATTATTCATGCCGGCTCGCGGATCGACGATCTGCTTGCGCGCCGCGTTCATCAATCGGCGTTCGAGCGCGGTCTTGCCGGAGGGCAGTCCAATGCCGCCCAAGCAACCCGCGATCTCGACGCGATCCGGCAATTCCTGACCGGCAATGCGGTCTTCGCTTTCTTCGACGCGCCTTGGACGCCGCTGTTCCTGATCGTGATGTTCCTGTTTCACCCGCTGATTGGCGCGCTTGCGCTCGCGGGCATCATCATCCTCGCCGCGCTTGCCTGGCTCAACGACCGCCTGTCGCATGACCTTTTGAAGCAGGCGGGCGCGCTCTCGGTCCAAGCAATGCAAAGCGTCGAAATGCAGCTTCGCAACTCGGATTCCATCGAATCCATGGGCATGCTGGCCCGGCTTTATCGGCTATGGCGCGGGCCACATCGCGGTTATGTGCGGCGTCAGGCATTGGCGAGCGAGCGCAGCGCACTCATCAGCGCGATCTCCCGCACCTTCCGGCTTGCGCTTCAATCGCTGGTGTTGGGCCTTGGGGCATGGCTGGTGATCGATGGCCGCATGAGCGCGGGCATGATGATCGCCGGATCGATCCTGATGGGTCGCGTGCTTACGCCGGTCGATCAGATGATCGCAGCCTGGCGCCAGTGGGCAAGCACGCGGCTGTCGTGGGAGCGACTGCGCGCGCTGCTTTCCGTTCACCCCGCAAGGCCGGACCGCCTGCCTCTACCGGCTCCGACCGGAAATCTGCGCGTGGAAGGGGTTTCGGCGACGCCCCCCGGCGTGCCGAACGCCACGCCTACGGTGCTGGGAGTGACATTTGCCCTTGAGAAGGGCGACATGCTGGGGATTATCGGCCCCTCGGGGTCCGGGAAATCGACCCTCGGCCGCCTGATCGCGGGCGTATGGAAGACCCGCGCCGGCACGGTGCGGCTCGATGGCGCGGACATCCTGCATTGGGATCGCGAGCGGCTCGGCCCTCATGTCGGCTATCTGCCGCAGGAAGTGGAGCTGTTCGCCGGCACGGTTGCGGAGAATATCTCGCGCTTTGCCGACACGGATGCCGATCCGGTGAAGATCACCGACGCCGCGGTCGTCGCCGGCGCACACGACATGATCCTGACGCTGCCAAATGGCTATGACACCAGGCTCGGCCCGGGGGGACAGGGTTTGTCGGGCGGGCAGCGCCAAAGGATCGCACTCGTGCGGGCGCTTTACGGCAATCCGTGTCTGGTCATCCTCGATGAGCCCAATGCCAGCCTCGATGAAGCGGGCGAGAAGGCGCTTGTCGAGGCGTTGACCCGTCTGCGCGAAAAGCGGGTCACGACGATCCTCATCACCCATCGTCCGAAAGTCCTGGAAGTGACGACAAAGCTTCTCGTGCTGGGCGGCGGTCGCGCCCACGCGTTCGGCCCCACTGCTGAAGTCTTGACCAGAATGCGCGGCGGGGCCGCATCCAAATCCGCCCCGCCGCAAGGTGGCCAAGTCGTGTCGATGCCCGGCACGATCGGCAGCGCCGCACTTAACGCCGACGGGGCCGCCGGCGCGGCCTTCGATGGCAAGCCGAGCGGGGTGTGACCATGATGGACACTGGCGAGACCGAACTTCAAGGCGGGGCCTGGGCGCAGTGGCGACGCATCCTGCGCAGAGGCGTCGGCACCGACGTGCAGGACATGGTGCCGACGGACGACGATCTCGTCCGCGAAGAAATGGCCGACAACGGAGAGCGACCGCGACCGGGCCGTCTTGGCTGGTGGCTTCTCATCATCGGGTTCGGCGGGTTCGTGCTTTGGGCGGCCCTGGCTCCCCTCGACAATGGTGTGCCGATGCCCGGCGTCGTCATGGTGACGGGGAACCGACAGGCGGTCGAGCATCAGGCAGGCGGCATCGTCGCCGCCCTCAACGTGCGGGAAGGCCAGCGGGTCAAAGCAGGCGACGTCCTGATCCGGCTCGATCCCACGCGCGTCGGCGCGGAAACGCAAAGCGTCGAGATCCAGCTCGCCACCGCGCGCGCGAAGGAAGCGCGTCTGCTGGCTGAGCGCGATGGTCTTGGGGCGCCCGCATTTCCTCCGGAACTGGAGAAAAGTCCCGATCCCGATGTCACCGGCGCCGTGGCGCTACAGCGCCAATTGTTCGCGAGCCGGCATGCCGCCCTGCAGGGTGAGCTGATCGGCATCGAACAGTCCCTTGGCGGGCAGCGCGCCCTGGTTGCAGGCCTGGAATCTTCGCTGGGCGATAAGCGCGCACAACTGGTCGCGATCAACGAGCAGACCGGGAATTTGCGCCAGCTTGCGGCCGAAGGCTATATCCCGCGCAACCGTCTGCTTGAGACCGAGCGCCTGCGCGCCTCCATCCAGAGCGATATTTCCCGCGACCTGGGGAGTATTGGACAGGCGCGCGGACAGGCGGCGGAATTGCAATCGCGCCTCTACCAGCGGCGACAGGCGTGGCAGCAAGAGGTGCGCGGCGAGCTGGCCGATACACGGCTAGAAGCACAGTCGCTTGCCGCGAAGCGGGATGCCGCTCGCTTCGATCTGGCGAATGCCGAATTCCGCGCGCCAGCGTCGGGCCGTATCGTCGGCCTCGCCGCCCATACGGTCGGCGGCGTCGTTCAACCGGGCCAGCGCGTGATGGAGATCGTCCCTGATGCGGCACCGCTGATCGTCGAAGGTCATTTGCCGGTGAGCAGCGTCGACAAGGTGCATGCCGGTCTCCCGGTCGATCTTCTGTTCACCGCCTTCGATACCAGCAAGACGCCCCGCCTGCTGGGTGAGGTCGAGCAGGTCTCGGCCGACCGGCTCGATGATGAGAAGGATGGTCAGCCCTTCTATCGCGTGCGCATTCGCGTCGGCGCCGACGAGCTGGCGCGGTTGAAGCTCGGCGATCAGCCGCTGCGCGCTGGCATGCCCGTCGAGGTGTTCGTGAGGACCGGCGAGCGCACGTTGCTCAACTATCTGTTCAAGCCGCTGTTCGATCGGATGCGGACCGCCTGGGGGGAACAGTGAAGCGAAGGCTCCGATTCCTCATACTTGCCAGTCTTTTGTTGCCGCACGCTCCCGCCTTTTCCCAGGCAATGTCGGGTCAGGGCGCTAGCGAGCGCCCTTCGGCGCCGTCCGGAGACATGGACTTCCGCCAGGCCTATGCGCTGGCATTGGAAGCCGATCCTACCTGGCTTGCAGCGCAAGCCCGGGGGAGAGCGGATGCGCAGGAACGCGCAATCGCACGCGCTGCGCTGCGGCCCAATCTTAGCTACAGCTATGATCGAGCTCGCAACTGGTCGGATATCACGCAGGACGGCCCGCCAGGCAGTTCCACAAGGGAACTCGCCTACAATAGCTTTTCGTCGAGCTTCATGCTGTCGCAGACGCTGTTCAATGCGGCGGCAGGCGCCCGCTACAAAGCCGGCGCGGCGCGGGCGGAAGCGGGACGCTTCACCGAGCAGAGGGCACATCAGGCTCTCGCGGTGCGCGTGCTTCAGGCGTACAGCGATCTTCTCTACGCCATCGATGACCTGAGCCTCGCGGAAGGACATTCGCGGGCGCTCGAAGAGGATCTCCGGCGTGTCGAACGCTTCGTTGTCCTCGGCGAGGGAACCCGCACCGATCGCGCGGAAGTCGAGGCGCAGCAGCACCTTGCCGCCGCCCGCGTGATCGAGGCGCGTGATCGCCTGCGAACCGCACGAAACGCATTGCAGCTATTGGTCGGTCCGGTTTCTGTCGGATCACCCGTTGGGCTCGATAACCGATGCCTTCCGCTCGCCGGTCCGCCTGAGCCGCTGGGCCTGTGGAAGGAAAGGATGCTGGCCCATAATCCGGAACTGGCAGCCCAACGCAGCATGGTGGAGGTCGCGGAGCGGCAGGTCCAACAGCAACGGGCGGCAGGCCTTCCCACGGTGGCGGCCTTTGCCCGTCACCGCACATCGGAGTCCGATGGCGAAAATGTCATTGGCCAGCACTTCAGAACCGCGACCGTAGGTATCCAGCTCCGGTTGCCGCTCTACTCCGGCGGCGGTGTCGCTGCCTCCACAAAACAGGCCCGCGGTTTGCTCGATGAGGCGCGCTATCAGCTCGACGCCGCGACATTCCAGCTCGGCGACGATCTAGAGAAACAATATAGTCTCGTCGACATGAGCCCGCGGCGTATCGACGCCTATGCGAGGGCTGCATCGGCTGCGGCCGAACGGGTGCGCGCCACGCAGCGCAGCATCGTCGGCGGAGAACGCACCAATCTCGACGCCCTGGACGCGGAACGACAGCGGCTCGAGGCGCTGCGTGACCTGGCTCGCGCGCACTACGACTATCTGCTCGCATGGCTGTCGCTGCGTTGGCAGGCCGGCACGCTGGACGATGCGGACATCGATCGGGTCGGGGCGTGCTTCGCCGGGCCATCACCTTCACCAGCTTCTACACCAAAGGGGACCACCGAATGACCACCATGACGATCGAAAATTCCCTCGCCAAACGTCTGAAAGCCGCGACCAACGACGTCCATGAAGGCGTCGATCGCTCGATCATGTCGGCCGCCTCCTTCGCAACCCGGGAGCGTTATGCGGGCTTTCTCGCGGTGCAATATCTGTTCCACCGCGACGTCGACGCGCTTTACGGCGATGCGCGGTTGCTAGCGCTGTTGCCCGACCTCGCTGAGCGTCGGCGCCTTCCCCTGGTGGAGGCGGACCTCGCTGATCTCGGCGTGAGCCGACCCATCGCGGATGAAGCGCCGGTGTTCGCCGCCGATGACACCATGGACCTTCCGACCGCGCTGGGCTGGCTCTATGTCGCCGAAGGCTCGAATATGGGCGCGGCCTTGCTGCGCAAGGAAGCCGCGAAGATCGGACTTTCCGACAATTTCGGCGCAAGGCATCTCGCCCCCGCGCCCGAAGGTCCGGCGCCGCACTGGCGCGCCTTCGTTGCCGGGCTTGATGCGGTGTCTCTGACGCAAGAGGATGAGAGCCGCGCCGTCGCTGGCGCCAGAGATGCGTTCGCGCGCGTGCAGGCACATGTCGATGCCCGCATCGGCTGAGCCTGCATCCCGTGCCATGCGCGCAGGAGAACCCCTGCGCGCATGGCTATGCGGCCATAGGGGCCGGTGCTGCCGACGGGAGAAAACCCGATGAAGCGCGACAGCCACATGCGCCGGCTCGCCGCCGCCAACGAATATGACGGCATCTTTGCCGGCCATGTCGTGCTGAAGTCCTATTATCCGGACGAAAGCCCACGATCAGACTCGATTCCCGAGAGGCCGTCTTTGGTCGCACCTGTCGCTGCCATCGGATCGAACGCAGGCCGCTATTGCGACCGGCCTATGGACTGGAGCACGCGCTTTGTCGGCTTTGCAGGAACTTCGGCGATATTCGGCCTGGTACTCGCGGCCGGCCTGTTCACCTGGCACGCCGTTCATACCCCTGTAGCGTCCACCTCCCGGCCGTTGACGGTCATGGAACTGGCGCCGCTCGAAGCGCCACCTGAGCCGGTCAAGGATGTGGCCCCCGGCCCGGAGCAGGTTGAAAGGCAGGAGTCAAAGCCCAAGCCGGTCGCCGAAGTGGTCCCGCAACCGCTGATCCAGCTTCCCATTCCTTCGCCAAGCGTGCGTGAGAAGAGCGAACCAGTCGAGCTGGTCGATCCGGGGCCGCCGGTCCCGCAAACGACCGCGCCCAGGAGCATCGCGGCCCCGTCAGTCAACAGGCTTGCGAACGATGCAAAGCCGAACTGGGAAGGTCAGTTGCTCGCGCATCTGGAACGGTTCCGCCGCTATCCGGCGCGGGCGCGCGCCGCGCGCCAGCAAGGCGTCGCCACCATCCGCTTCACGATGAACCGCGCCGGCATCGTGCTGTCTTCCGCGGTCGTGCGCAGCTCGGGCGTCTCGGCGCTCGATACGGCCGCACTCGATACGCTCAAGCGCGCCCAACCGCTGCCCGCAATTCCGGCGGATCGGCCCGATACGGTCGAATTGACGATCCCGGTCGAATATTTCCTTAATTAGCACACAGAAAGCCGCTCATGACCGCTTCCATCATTCCGCACCTTGACCGCCGCGAGTTGCTCGTCGGCGGCGCTTCGCTGTTCGTTTTCTGCCCGCTTACCGCAGCGGCGGCCGCCCCAGCACGCCAACAGGATCTCTCGCGCGTGGTCTGCATCGGGGGTGCGATCACCGAGATCCTCTACGCGCTGGGCCAGCAGGCCAGAATCGTGGCGGTCGATACGACAAGCCAATATCCGCCTGTGGCACTGAGGGAAAAGCGAAGTGTGGGTTATATGCGCGCCGTCTCGGCCGAAGGCGTCCTGTCAATGCGGCCGACGCTTATCCTTGCAATGGAGGACGCAGGACCGCCGCAGGCGCTCGAACAACTGCGCGCATCGGGGATTTCCTTGGTCAGGATCGACAACACGCTGTCGCCGGCAGCCGTGACCGGCCGCGTCCGCCAGCTCGCCACGCTCTTCAAGGCCCAAGTGCAGGGCGCGCGGCTTACGGCAAGCATCGACAAGGGGTTTCAAGAACTCGCGGCCTGGCGGCGCGCTCATCCTCCGCGCAAGCGGGTGCTGTTCGTGCTGTCGCTGCAGAATGGACGACCGATGGTCGCCGGCAAGGGCACGGAAGCCGATGCCATCATCACGCTGGCCGGCGGCATCAATGCGGCGGGGGCGCTCGACGGCTATAAGCCGGTCAGCGGCGAGGCCCTGGCCGCGCTGGCGCCCGACGCGGTGCTGGCGATGGACCATGCCGGTCCCGGCATCGATACTAGCGCGCTCGACACGCCGGGCTTTCGCCTGACGCCGGCAGGCCGGCGTCGCGCACTCATCAAGATGGACGGAAGCTACCTGCTTGGCCTCGGCCCGCGCACGCCCGCCGCTGCGCTGGATCTCGCACGGCGTTTGCAATCCATCTGATGCGGGCGCGAGACAAACAGACGGGCCATCGTCGCCTCGATGCGGCCACCCTGTTCCTTCTGCTGGCGATCGGAATGCTCGTCACCAGCCTGCTCGCGCTTGACCTGGGGGCGACGGATACGGGGCTTGGGAACTTGCCAGGGCTGCTCGATCTGGCCTGGTCCAGGCGCGCACCTTCGCCGGATGAAGAAATCGGCTTGCTCGTCCTGAGCGGGATTCGCCTGCCAAGACTGGCGCTTGGCCTCGCCACCGGCGCGGCACTCGGCGCTTCGGGCGCGGTGATGCAGGGACTTTTCCGTAACCAGCTAGCCGATCCCGGCCTCGTCGGCGTTTCCGCCGGCGCTGCCTTGGCAACCGCGATCGTCATCGTCCTGGGCGGCGGCGCGCTGGCGCCGCTGCTTGAGCCGCTCGGCCGTTGGGCGCAGCCGCTCGCCGGGCTGCTGGGCGCGCTGTTGGGCACCGCCATCCTCTATGCCCTCGCCACGCGCGAGGGCGTGACGTCGATCGCCACCGTGCTGCTCGGCGGGATCGCGCTCGCCGCCTTCTGCGCGGCGTTCACGGGCCTGCTGGTCTATATGGCCGACGACAGGGCGCTGCGTGATCTGAGCTTCTGGACGCTCGGCAGCCTGTCGGGCGCATCCTGGACGGGAATCGGAGCGGCCTTGCCGTTCCTCGGTATCGGCGCCCTGTGTATCTGCTTTCTGGCTTCGAGCCTGAATGCGCTGCTGTTGGGCGAGGCGGACGCCTTTCATCTTGGCGCCGACGTGCAACGCGCCAAGCATCTGGCGCTGCTCGGTGTCGCCGCGCTGACGGGCGCGGCCGTGGCGTCCGTGGGCATCATCGGCTTTGTCGGGGTGCTCGTGCCAAATCTCGTGCGCTTGCTCGTCGGGCCGGATCATCGCCTCGTGCTGCCCGCCAGCGCCATGCTGGGCGGCATGCTGCTCGTGCTGTCCGATACACTCGCGCGAACGATCGCGGCGCCCGCGGAGGTACCGGTCGGCATCATCACCGCGCTGCTCGGCGCCCCCGTCTTCCTTTGGCTGCTGCTGCGCGACGGCGGACGGATGGCGCGGCTATGATCCGGATCGAACAGGCCCGGCTCGAGGCGAACGGCCGCACGCTCGTCTACGATATCGATCTGACCATTCGACGCGGCGAGACCACGGTGCTGATCGGCCCGAACGGCGCCGGCAAGTCCTCGCTCGTCCGCCTCGTCAGCGGGGCAACACGGCCGACGTCGGGGCGCGTCCTGATCGATAACACGCCGATCGCGAACATTGGGCCACGCCAGCTCGCGTTGCGACGCGCGGTACTGAGCCAGACACATGACGGCGGCGAGGGTTTCACGGTCGATGAACTGGTGCGGCTCGGGCTCAGACTTACCGTCGGGCGCGCATCGCCTCTGGTGCAACGTGCCTGGATCGACGACGCGCTTGGCGACGTCGCGCTACAAGGCTGGGGCAATCGCATCGTTGGCACCCTCTCGGGCGGCGAGCGCCAGCGCGCCCATTTCGCGCGTGTACTTGTTCAACTCCGCGCCGGGGCCGATGGGGACCGCCTGGCGCACTGCTTCTCGATGAGCCGATCGCCGCGCAAGATCCCGCGCAGCAGCTCCGCGTCCTCGACGTGGCGCAGGCCCATGCGGCAGCCGCCGGCACGGTGCTGCTGGTTCTGCATGATCTCAATTGGGCAGCGCGCGTTGCGACGCGGATCGTCGCGCTCAAACAGGGCCGCGTTATTGCAGATGGTACGCCGCAAGCCGTATTGACCGGGCCGCTGCTCGCCGAGCTGTTCGACGTCGATCTCAACCCCGGCCGCACGCCCCTCGACCGGCCGTTCGTGCTGCCCCAAATGGCGAGGCCGATCGCCAAATCCTGACCGAAAGGAGTTCCCATGTATATCGCGATGAACCGCTTCAAGGTGAAACCGGAGGAGCAGGAAGCCTTTACCCGGCGCTGGCTGGAGCGCGATGTGCTGCTCCAGACGGTGCCGGGGTTCGTCGCCTTTCACCTGCTGCGCGGCCCCGAGCGTGACGATTATGTCCTCTACGCCTCGCACACTGTCTGGCAGTCTCAGGAAGACTTTGAGGCATGGACGCGATCCGAGCAGTTTCGCGCGGCGCATGCTGGCGCTGGAAGCGGCAGACAGCTTACGCTGACACATCCAGAGTTCGAAGGCTTTACTGCTTTGCAGGAGGTGCTGCCGGCATAGTCAGTGAACGTAGGCGGTCCTGCTGAAGCAAGAGACGGTTATTCCGAACCGATAATAGGCAGATCTCATGCTGCGTATTTTTGCTGCCTTCGGGAAGTGAAAAGGAAAAGGCCAGCTCGGCGGGAAAGACGGATAGATATGATCCAACTTTGAGCAGTCGAACACTGCAGAGGCAAAGCCCGTGAAACACATCTATAGCATGCAGTTCCCATTTCGATCGGCCTCCCGTGAATGATTGAGCTGCGCCAGCTCCGCTATCTGATCGCCGCGGCAGACGCGGGAAGCTTCAGCCGAGCTGCGCGCAGCATGAACATCAAACAGGCCACTCTCAGCCGCCACATTATCGAAGTGGAGAAGCGGCTTGGGATGACGCTGTTCGACCGCAGGACGCGCGGGGCTAGCCTAACGCCGAACGGCAAGACCTATCTGCGCATCGCGCAGAGGATCGTGAAGGAGTTCGAGGAACTGAACGAATGGGTCCGGGCCACCCAGAGAGGCGAGGCCGGCCGGCTGGCGGTGGGCTTCTACACGTCCTTCTCGGCCGGCAACCTGCGCGCCACCTTGCGCGAGTTCAGTGAGCGCTCTCCCGGTGTGAGGGTGCGCGGCTTCGAGCGCGACCGCGACATGCTTCTGGCCGGCATCGAGAGCGGCCTGCTCGACATCGCGATCATTATCGGGGAGCGGCCCTATCCGGGCATGAAGAGCCGGCCGCTCTGGAGCGAGCGCCATTTGGTCGTAATGCCGGATACTCATCCGCTCGCCTCCCGTGAGAGCATCCATTGGCAAGACCTTGCCGGCGATCGTTTCCTTCTGACCGAACGCGACCCCGGCCCTGAGACGCGCAACCTGCTGCTGCGGAAGCTCGGAAGTCCTGGCTACACACCCGAGATCGACGTGGACGATATCGGGCGCGATACAGTCATCAGCTCAATCGCGCTCGGCGGCCACCTTGCGATCTTCGCGGAATCGTCCGCCGGCCTTCAGGTGCCGGGCGTCCTGTTCCGCGAGGTTCATGAGCCCAACGGCCACAGCCGGATCGGGTATTCCGGCTATTGGCGCGACGACAATGAGAACCCCGTGCTGCGTCGCTTCCTCGATTTCGTAGCCGTCAGATATTCGCTTCCCTCGGGCTCGGGGCCACAGGCTGCTCAACCATCAGAAAAGGAACCGTCATGATCCGAGGAAAGGCATGGATCGTCGTGCTCGTCGCGCTGGTCCTCGGTTTCGGCGCGGGCTTCACGCTCCGCCCGTCATCGCACCGAGCGCGCCAACGGCCGCCTCCGCTGCGGCGCCGGTTTCTCAAGCAATGGCCGAGCCCCGCGGCAAACCCTATTTCGCGGCGCATCTCGACGAAGCGCTGCAGGTCCTAACGCGCTGCGCAGAGGGCTCCGTCCGAGGCGACGAATGCTCCAACGCCGAACAGGCTGTTATCGAGGCGGAAGGCCGGGACCGCCTGAAGCGCTTTTTAGGAAACTGACGCTTCTCGCTCTGCCTCAGTCTGTCCGCGCGCGGTGCCGGCGAAAGCCGCGGTCAGTTTCCATGAACCGGGCGAGCATGGGCGCAACCAGCTTCTCGGGCGCGGCAGGCTGGCCGCCTGTCTCGGCTGCGAGGGCTGCGGCATAGGCGACAAGATCGCGATGGACGGCGGCCGGCAGCTCCACGGCGAGCTTCACCGGCCGATCGTCGGCAAGCGGTCCTAGCTTCAATCTGATCATCGCGTTGCTCCAAGCGGTTCGAGCACGAGATCGCGGGTGACGATCACGCGCAGAGGATGGCCCGGCCGGATGGTTAGGGTCGGTTGCACATTGAGCTGCCGCCGCACGATCTGCTGGCCGGTCTGATTAATGGTGTCCTGTGATCCCCGGCGCAGCGCGCGGGTCAGGTCGTCCTCGCTGTCCGCGCCCAGTTCGGCGCCTACGCCGAGCACGGTCGAGACGGCTGCCGCCTTGAGGAGATTGCCCCAATGCTGGTTCACCCGGTCCTGTAATCCCGCGAACCCAGCGCCATCCGCGCCGGGCTGGCGCTCGAGAACGATCGAGCGCCCATCCGGCAAGATCAGCCGATCCCATGCGAGAAGCACGCGGGTCTGCCCGGCCGCAATTTCGCTGTCATACTCGCCGATCAGCCGCGCACCCTGGGGAATGAGCAGGATGCGGCCGGTCGGGCTGTCGTATACATTGGCTGTCACCTGCGCCGTGATCTGGCCGGGAAGGTCGGAACGGATGCCGGTGATAAGGGCGGCGGGGATGATGCTGCCGGCTTGGACGATGTTCGGCGATGCCGGGGCAACAAGCCGCTCGACACTGACCGTCCGCTGGTTGGCTCCCTGCGCCATGAAGGCGCGCTTTGCGCCTTGGTCGCCCTGCACCATTTCGACTTCCTGCGGAATGGCAGGCGCGCCCGGGACGGCCGCAACCTGCGGCAAGGCCGCTCCCGCCTCTGCGCCGCCGCCTCCGAGAAACACACCGCTCATGCGGGCGGCGTCGCGCTCCTGGCTGATTGGAAAAGCCGGGGCCGTTGATGCAGCCCCGGCCCATCACCTATTCGGCTGCAATCGAATAGGCGTCCTCCATTTCCATGACTTCGGGCCGCTCCGCCTCATGATCTTCCGGCTCAGGCAAGATGGTCCGCAGCAGGGCAGGCAACCATCCAGTTCCGGCGACAAGCTGCTCCGCTGCTTCGGCCATGTCCGCCTTCTTCATTGGCGCAATGCGCTCGGCGGCTTCCGGGGTTACCGCCTCGCTCACGGCCTGTGCGATCTGTGCCTTGGTAACGCGCCCGAAATAGCTGCGGGCGGTCGGCTCCCAAGTAGCGGTCATGTCGAGGCTCACAGCCCGCCCCAACTTGTCTGCCGCCTCAATGCGTCCGGTGGAGCGCTCCCACGGCACCTTCACCGCGTTGACGGTGAGCGACGCGCAATGCGCCAGAAGCTCGGTGCGGCTGTCGGCATCCAGCCCGGCGAGGAACGGCCACAGGTCTGCCGCCTCGGTCGGAAGCTGCGCGCCCCATTGGTCGTGCCGTGCCACCAGCGCCTCGCCCGCCTTGCTGTCCGCAATGCCCTCGGCATGACTGCCGAGTTCTTCGCTCTTGGCGGTGATCTCGAGGCAGGACTTGCCGAACCCACGATAGAACAGGTCCACTACCAGCGCATGGGTCAGCGCGATCATTGCCATGCCGGGCTGCTCGCCAAGGCCCAGACGCAGGGCCATGGCCCGATGAGCGGTGAGGTCACGAATGAGCGTATCGGAAATGGGCTTGGCCGCATCGGCATCCTCCACGTCTTCTTCGTCCGCATCCTCGTTCTCAACGGCTTCGCCGGCTTCGGGCTCGATACCGTCGCTCTCGTCCTCCGCTTCCGGCTGCGGTTCATCCTCGGCCCGCACATAACCGCGCTCGATCTTCACATTGCCATCGGAACCGAGTGACACGAACACGCCGCCACGCGCGATGATCGCGGGATCATAGGCCGAACGCTTGGCGCTGATCGCGTCGATCTCGTCACTCAACGCCTGCGCCTTTGCGGCCACCTCATCGGGCATGTCGTCGTAAGAGTCATAGCCTTCGATCAGGGCGTCATGCGCTTCCGCCGCTTCCGAAAACCGCGCTTCGTCCTCATCCGACAAGGTGATGGGCTGCGGATAATGACGCCGCATTCCATGCCCGTGCGGAAAGTCGATGCTCGCCTCGGCCCATTTCCAGCCCTCGGCCAGAGTGCCGCTGGCGATCTCGCGCAGCTTCTCGATAACGAGCATGTCGAGCAAGCCCGCATCCTCGAAGAAACCGCCGTCATCCTCGGTAAACAGGTCGCGGATGATCGTGCCGCCCGCCTCAACATAGGCGTCCGCGCCGATGAACACAGCCCGCCGGTCGTCCGCCGGAACATTGCTGGCGGTGAGGTCACGCCGGATGATCCACGGTTCCTTGTTCCACGACAGATTGTCGAACACCTGCTCCTGCCGAGCATGATCGTCGGTGATCGCGAACGCCGCCAACTGGTCGAGCGTGATCCCGTCCTGCCTGTAGATGCCCATCAGCTTCCCGCTGACCGCGCCGAGCCGCATCCGCCGCTTGACGATCTCCGGGGACACACCGAAGCGCGCACCGATTTCCTCCGCGCCCCATCCCTTGTCGCGGGAAAGCTCATGGAACCGCTCGAACTGGTCGGCGGGGTGCATGTTTTCGCGCGTGACGTTCTCGTCCAGCGAGACTTCGGACGGATCGTTCTCGGTGTCGAGCCAGCAGCGGACAAGGTGGTTCTTCCTGATCTCCTTGCGCTTGGCGCGCAGCAGATAGGCCAACCTGCGGCCCTCGCCAGCAGTGACGAGATAGGCGCCGGTCGGGCGATCCCCCTTCATCTCGGGTTCCACGACAAGGTTTTGGATCAGCCCCTTGTGCGCGATGGATGCGGCCAGCGCTTCGATTGTGGCCTCGCTATGCGGCACCTTGCGGGCATTGTTGGACGACTTCTTGAGCTTGTTCAGCGGCACATGGATGACGCGGCTGTCCTGTTCGGCCTGCTCGGTCGTCACGATTTCGATGGTATCGGTCATTATCCCTACTCCTTGGGTTTCCGCGCAGCGGGAAGCGCCGCGCTGAAACCCTGCCCGTCGGCGAGACCGGGGGTGCAACCGGAGGGGCGGCTTCGCGGGGAACCGGCTGCACGGAGCAGAAGGCGAAGGAAGCTGGGCGGAAGCCGATCCGAAGGACGCCAGGGGCAGCGCCCCAAGCACCGCGCCGTTTACGGCGCCACCAAGTGGGTAATGGCTATTGCTCGGCGTGTTCACGCCGTCCGCTAGGCGATTGTCACGCGGATGCGCCGAAACCTGTCAGGGGTTCGGTCGGAGCGCAGCGGAGATAGAGCGCCGGTCCCGAAGGGAAGCACCGGATGACTCAGTCAGGGAAGGCGAAGTCCATCGCGACATTCGCCACGCGACGCCAGAACCACTCAATCTTTGCCGCTTTTCTGGAGACAATGTGGAGACAACAGCCTTCGCAGCGGGCTTTGTCTCCAGCGAAAGAGGGTGCGCCGTAGCGCCAATTCGCTAATTTCTTTGGAAAACTGGAGCGGGCGAAGGGATTCGAACCCTCGACCCCAACCTTGGCAAGGTTGTGCTCTACCCCTGAGCTACGCCCGCTCTAGACGTTTTCGACCTGCTGCCTAGTGGCTGGCAGGCCGGGGTGAGGCGCGCGGTTAGCATCGGTATTGGGGGGCTGCAAGCCTAAAAAGCAAAAAAGAGCATTCTTCATGTGCGTCCAGGTGCCGCCCCCATCATTGTCCCTTCACAAAGCCTGCCTGGATCGCGATCTAAGGCCGCAGACAGAAACCCCGCGGGAGCACTCAATTGGCGAGCATGGGCCTCAATCTCGAAGAGCAGAAAGCCGTAGACCGGTTCCGGCAGCAAGTGGCCGAACCTTCCATGACCAAGCTGGTCATCCTCGATTTCTGGGCCGAATGGTGCGGCCCCTGCAAGGCGCTGACGCCTGTGCTGGAGAAGGTTGCCGCAGAGTACGCCGAAAAGGGCGTCGTCCTTGCCAAGGTCAATGTGGACGAGGAGCAGTTCATCGCCTCTCAGTTCCAGGTGCGCTCTATCCCGACCGTCTATGCCTTGTTCCAGGGACAGCCGGTGGCGGACCTGACGAGCGCGCGAACAGAATCACAGCTTCGCACTATGTTGGACCAGCTTTTGGCCAAACTGCCGATTCAGGCGGGCGAGACACCGACGGCCGATCTGGCCCCTCTTCTCGCTATGGGTGAGGAAGTGCTGGCCAGCGGCGATGGTGAGCGAGCTGCGGACATCTTCATGCAGATCGTGAATATGGCGCCTGACAACGCCGAAGCGCATGGCGGACTCGTAAGGGGTCTTGTGATGGCAGGACGCCTCGAGGAAGCCGAAGCCGTTCTGGAACAAATAGATCCGGCATTGTCCGCCGACCCCTTCGTTGAACGGGCCCGCGCAGCTGTGACCCTTGCCAAGGACCGGCCGGACGACAACGAGCTTGCAACCTTGCGCGCGGCCGCCGCTGAACGCCCAGCCGACATGGAGGCCCAACTTGCTTTCGCCAGCGCGGCATTTGCAGCGGGTGAGCGGGACGCGGCCGCAGACACGCTACTTGCAATGATCAGTGCCGATCGCGACTGGAATGAGGGCGCGGCCAAGGCCAAGCTGCTCCAGATGTTCGAAGCGATCGGCTTGGAAGATCCGTGGGTGGCTGCAACCCGGCGCAAGCTCTCGACGATTCTCTTCGGCTGAGCAGGAGTGACACGCTTTCCGATCTTCCCCCTGGCTGGCGCGATCCTCTATCCAGGGCTGCAACTTCCCCTGCACGTCTTTGAGCCGCGTTACCGTGCCATGGTAAGCGACGCACTGGTGCGCGACCGGCTCATCGGCGTGATACAGCCGCAGCGGCCGGTAGAAGGCGCCGCGCTTTATTCGATCGGGTGTCTGGGGCGGATCGGCGAAGTCGAGACGACTGAAGATGGCCGCTTCAACATCATGCTGGATGGCGAGGCCCGGTTTCGGGTGCTGCGCGAACTGGACGTGCGCACCCCCTTCCGTCAGGTGGAAGCGGAACTGCTCGTGGAAGCGGAGAACCAGGTACTGGCTCCGGTCGAGCGCGCCAGCTTCGAACGAGAGGCGCGACGCTTCGCAGATGCGCAGGGCTATAGCGTCGACTGGGATCAGGTATCGCGGCTGGACGATTTCTCGCTAATAAATGGAGTTTCGCAGATCGCGCCGTTCGACCTCGCCGCCAAGCAAGCGCTTTTGGAAGCGAACGACATATCCGAACGGTGCGAGCTTCTTGTGCAACTCATGCATTTCTTCGGTCGCTGCGCCGAGGGCGACGACGATGGAGCCACACTCCAGTAGGCGAGAACGGGAGCCCCTAGGTGGACGCTCCCGTCCGCTCAGATCGCGGCGCGCACCCCGTCGATCACATATTGAGCAGCCAGGGCAGCCAAAAGAACGCCCAGCAAGCGCGTGATTACGGCCTCCACCTGGTCGCCCAGCAAACGCATCAGCGGGTGCGCAGCCACCAGCGCCACGAGTGACAGCAGAAGCACTGCGGATAGCGCAGCAAGGATCACGAGCGTAGCTTCCGTGCCTTGCGCGCGAGACATCAGCAGCATCGTCGTGGCAATCGACCCGGGCCCAGCCAGCATCGGCATCGCCATGGGGAACACCGAGACGTCTTCTATCTCCGGGGTTTCGTCGTGGCGAGCCATCACCTTTTCCGCGCGTTCGGTGCGGCGCTGCGTGCGCTTCTCAAATACCATTTCAAGCGCGATCAGGAAAAGCATGATGCCGCCCGCAAGGCGGAAAGAGTTGAGCTCGATATGCAGCGCAGCAAGCAGTCGCTCACCAAACAGCGCGAACACGAAGAGGATAGCGCCAGCAATCGCACAAGCACGGATCGCCATGGAACGCGCCTGAGCGTGAGTGGCCTCGCGCGTCAGGCCCGCGAAGATCGGTGCGCAGCCCGGCGGATCGATGACCACGAAAAGTGTAATGAACGCCGAGACGAAGAGGCCCAGCAGATCTGCCTGCATCATGTGTTACCGCACGATCCCGGCGCCCCGCCGTCCTTGCCGTTCGGCGGCTCAACCCGCTTCGTCAGCACGGTCGTCATCGGCTTGCCGGTGCCTTCATGCAGCTTCAACTCGACGATTCGCCCACAAGACGGATCGACACGCACGGTCCAGGCAAGCGTGCGGTCCCGGCTGGCCCCACGGCGCACATTTCCTGGGACAGGGTCGGCAGCCAAGGTTGCTGGAGGAAGCGGCTCACACGAGGCGATGGCCGTGCCAATCATCTCGGGTTCCTGGAGGGGAGTGGCAAGGTCATCCCCCTGATCCATCACCCACTCGTACTCGCCGTTTTTTTGGCGCTGCCACACAGTGGTAAAGTATCCAGTGCGGCCAGCGTCCCCGTGCCAGGCGCCATAAGTCGCGGCGAGGGAGCCATCGCAGCTCATCCAGACCCGATGCGGGGCCCAGCTCACGGCACGAGGCGGATCTTTGCGCCCCCTGAGCCAATCGCGGGCGCCGACCGCCTGTGGAACGAACATCACGGCGTCATCGGCTGCGGTTTCCCGAAAAGCCGTCCACTGGCCCTTTCGCCGCGCGAGCTGCGCGAAAGCGATTTCGGCAGCTACGATCCGGCCGGGGCTCGCGTAGCGAACAGGCTCTTCACCACGCGCCCGTCGACCCGCATCTCCTGACGCGTAACCGAGGCCCGCCGGAGCGGTGCTGCAGGCCCCAGCAAGAAAAGCCAGTGCCGCAGCGGCACGCCTCACAAAGCGTCCTCATCGAACGCAACGCCAGCGTTGGTACATGCGGCGACGAGCGTGTTGCGCAGCAGGACCGCGATTGTCATTGGCCCCACTCCGCCCGGCACAGGTGTGATCGCGCCTGCAACCGGAAGGGCGCTCGCGAAGTCCACATCGCCGACGAGGCGCGTTTTACCCTCCTCTGCCGCAGGGACGCGGTTGATGCCCACGTCGATGACTGTGGCTCCTGGCTTTAGCCAATCACCCTTCACCATCTCGGGCCTGCCCACCGCCGCGACCACGATATCTGCGCGGCGTACGACGTCCGGCAGATCACGCGTCCGGCTGTGCGCAACCGTCACCGTGCAGCTTTCAGCCAGCAAGAGTTGCGCCATCGGCTTGCCGACGATGTTCGAGCGGCCGATCACAACAGCGTTCAAGCCTGCAAGAGAACCCAGGCGGTCCTTCAGCATCATCAGACAGCCGAGTGGGGTGCATGGAACGAAGCCGGGCTGGCCGACAGCAAGCCGCCCGGCGTTGATGACATGAAAGCCATCGACGTCCTTGTCAGGGCTGATCGCGGCGATCACCTTCTGCTCGTCGACGTGCTTGGGCAGCGGCAACTGCACGAGAATCCCGTCAACCGACTGATCCGCATTGAGTTGCGCCACCAGAGCGAGCAACTCAGCCTCGGAGGTTTCTACCGGCAGCTTGTGTTCGAAGCTCGCCATCCCGCAAGCGACGGTCTGTTTGCCCTTCGACCGGACGTAGACTTGGCTCGCAGGGTCCTCGCCCACAAGCACTACCGCCAGACCCGCCTTGCGCCCCGCAGCCTCCTCGAACGTGCCCGCCGCAGCAGCGACGCGCGCGCGTAAGCCGTCTGCAAAAGCCTTGCCGTCGATGCGCTTGCTTGCGTTCACGTCCGCTTCGGTCACTTCAAGTTTGCTCACAGATTGCCGGCGACGGATGCCATCGCCAGATTCTTGAGGATGATGCGAATGATCTCCAGCCCGACGATCAGCACCAAGGGGGAGAAATCAATCGCGCCGGTATTCGGCAGGATGCGACGGATCGGACGGAGCAACGGCTCAAGCAGCGCGTTGACCGCCTTGTAAATCGCGGCGACGAAATCGTTGTGCGCGTTGACCACGTTGAACGAGATCAGGAGACTGAGGACAAACTGGACGATCACCAGGATCACGATGACCGAGATGATGTAGCCGACGATCTCGAACAGAGTGAGGAAGAGCAAGGACCGACCTTTCGCTGGAACAGGAAGGCCGCTGATAGCCGAGCGCAATGCCCCCGGGCAAGCGCGGCGGTGTTACAGCCCTACTGCTCGACTACGGAACTGCGCTCGATACGCCAGACCAGCTGTTCCGCGCTGGCCCCCGGCACATCGTTGGCCCGACGCAAGATGATCGTCCCTCTGCGGGATGGGCGGCCATCAGGAAAGTCGATGACGACCGGAGCCTGGAAAAAGAGCGTACCGGCGGCGCTGGAGGAATCGCCCTTCCCGACGGCCACTTTGGGCCCGGCAACGCCACCGAACTGCGCCTTCAGCTTCTCGGGCGTCATCATCGCATCGAGTGTCCAGGCTTTTGCCGCCGCTTCCCAATCGCCCAAGCGGATCGCATCGGTATAGAAGCGAAGTAGCCGCTTTGGCTCAGCCCGCTCCTGCAACGCATCCATATCGAGATCGGCGGCAATGCCGCTTGCCTCTCCCGTTGATTCTCCGGTGGGTATAACCTCCGGTTCGGGAGCCGTTTCGGTCACCATGGGCTCAACGGGAGGTGCGACAGCGCTCTCCTCTTCCTGCTTGCAGCCGGAAAGGACCAGGATCCCTCCTGCAGCAAGAACGGTCAGCAGTTTCGCAGCTCGGCTTCGCATCACTTCCAGTGCGCCCTTCAGTTCGGATTCTCCCCCAGAAGATGCTCAGGCGGCACGGATCAACGTGCCTGCACCTTCCTGTGTGAATATCTCAAGCAACATGGCGTGCGAGACTCGCCCGTCAAGCACAACTGCAGCCTCGCATCCTGCTGCGACGGCGTGAAGACATGTTTCCAGCTTGGGAATCATTCCGCCAGAGATGGTTCCGTCACCCTGAAGCCGGGCGACATCCGCAGGCCTGAGGTCGGTCAGCAGTTCGCCCTGCTTGTCCAGCACACCGGCTACATCAGTCAGAAGAAATAGCCGTGCGGCGCCCAGAGCGGCGGCAATGGATCCCGCCATCGTATCCGCATTGATGTTGTACGTTTCGCCGTCGGCGCCCGGCGCGATCGGCGCGATCACCGGAATCATCCCGGCGGAAGAGACTGTCTCGATCACGCTGATGTCGATCGTATCGGGCTCACCGACGAAGCCGAGATCGACCGCCTTCTCGATGTTGCTGTCCGGGTCCTTCATCGTGCGCGACACCTTGCGAGCACGAACCATCCCGCCGTCCTTGCCGGAAAGGCCCATGGCACGCCCGCCGGCCTGCGCGATCCACCCCACGATTTCCTTGTTGATCGCGCCGGACAGGACCATTTCGGCCACCTGCGCCGTCTGCGTGTCCGTAACGCGAAGACCGTCGATAAAGCGCGATTCGACGCCCATCGTCTTGAGCATGGCACCGATCTGCGGGCCGCCGCCGTGGACGACCACCGGGTTGATGCCGACTGCCTTGAGCAGGACCACGTCCTCGGCGAAGTCACGGGCCAGCTTGGGATCGCCCATCGCGTGACCGCCGTATTTCACCACGAAAGTGCGGCCAGCGTAGCGCTGCATGTACGGCAGCGCATCGACGAGAGTGGCGGCCTTGGCGAGCAATGCGGGATCGTGTGGGGTTGGCATACCTGCGCTTTAGCCTGCCTCGTCGTGAATTGAAGGGCTTTTCACCGCAAAACGGGAGATCAGCTGTCGAGGCGGCGCCCCATTCGCACGAAGAGCCAGATAAACGGCGGCACCATGATCGTCGAAAGCACCAGCTTCGAAATGATCTGTCCCTGCATGATCGCGCCGATCGGCATCGGCTCTCCGCTAAGCTGGTCAATCACGCCGTAGAAGGAGATCGTGATGAAGAGAATCGTATCAACGATTTGCGAGAGCAGACTGGCGATCCAGGCGCGGACCATCAGCAGCTTGCCGCTTCCTCCCGCCAGATGCGAGAAGAGATAGACGTTCAGCGTCTGCGACACACCATACGATATGAGCCCGGCGAACTGCATGCGGGCGCCCTGGCCCAACAGGCGTGCAAAGGCGTCCTGGTCGCTCCAGAACGGTGCGGGGGGGACAACGCGGATCACGAGCGTCAGCAGCACCATCGATACGATCAATGGTATGAAGCCGAAGCGAACCAGCCGGTTTGCCGTGGCCTGACCATACAGCTCGGCCACCGCACTCGACATCACGACGAGAAGCAGGAAGGCGAAGATCCCGGACTCCACCGCGAGATCACCCAACAGCGGCCATGTGCCGAGGGAGGCGAGCTTGGTGCCCAGCACCCCGGCAAGTACCGCCAGCCCGCCATAGAGCAACGCGTAGATGAACAATGCGCGAGGGACCGCAGCGGATCGCACGTGACCGGGAGCTTGCATCACCGCGCTCTAACGGGCGTTGCACAAATGCACTAGCCGTGCCGCGCGGCTGCATCTAGTTTCTGCCCCACTTTTCAGCACCATCCCCCCCACAAGGAAATCGCGGCCGATGCACGTCGCCTACAGCCTTCTTGGCATCGTACTCATTCTGCTTGCCGCCCTGCTTCTTTCTACCGACAGGCGCTCGATCCGACTGCGCGTCGTGGGAGCTGCATTCGCGCTGCAGGCGGGGTTTGCGGCGCTGGTGCTGTACGTGCCGGTGGGCCGCACAATCCTGGGCGGGGCGGCTTCTGCCGTCGAAAGCCTGCTCGGGTATGCCCATGCTGGCGTGGATTTCCTGTTCGGTCCTCTGGCGTCTCCTGAAATCGGCGGCACCAGCTTCGCCATCGCGGCGCTGCCGGTCATCATCTTCTTCGCGTCGCTGATTTCGATCCTCTACTATCTGCGAATCATGCCTCTCGTGATTCGCTGGATCGGCGGCGCGCTGGAGAAGATTACCGGCATCACCAAAGTGGAAAGCCTTTCGGCCGCCTCCAACATCTTCGTGGGGCAAAGCGAATCGCCCTTGGTGGTGCGCCCCTACCTTGCGGCACTGACGCCCTCTCAGCTCTTCTGCCTCATGACCGTGGGCTTGGCGGGCGTGGCCGGCACCATCCTTGCGGCGTACGCAAGCATGGGTATCCGCATCGATTATCTCGTGGCGGCGGCTTTCATGTCCGCGCCGGGCGGCATCTTCATGGCCAAGATGATCATGCCCGATCCGCGCTCGCTCACCCCTGAGGAAGCAGATGCGCAGCTCGAGCATGCAGCGCCCCCGAGCGCCCTTGCCGCCGCAGCGCTGAATCGGGAAGAGATGACGGACCAGCCGGGCGTCAGCCGCCAGGATACGCCTGCGGACGTGTCACACGATGAAGAGCCCCCCGCCAACATCATCATGGCCGCTGCACAAGGCGCGCAGACGGGCGTCAAGCTGGCGGTTGCGGTCGGCGCGATGGTACTCGCGTTCGTGGCGCTGATTGCGCTGGCCAACGGTCTGGTCGGCTGGGCTGCGGGCCTGCTGGGGTTCGCCGGAGTGACCTTCCAGCTCCTGCTCGGCTACGTCTTCGCGCCGGTGTTCTACCTGCTCGCGACACCCGACTGGAACGAGGCGCTTCAGGCAGGTGGACTTTTCGGCACAAAGATCGTGCTCAACGAGTTCGTCGCGTTCATCGCTCTGGGACAGAATGCAGGACTCTCGCCGCGCACCGTCGCAGTGGTGACCTTTGCGCTCTGCGGATTCGCCAACTTCTCCTCCATCGCGATCCAGATGGCCGTGACGGGCGGCCTCGCCCCCAATCAGCGGCCGGTCATTGCCAGGCTGGGCATGCGCGCGCTTGCGGCCGGAAGCCTCTCCAACCTGATGAGCGCGGCACTGGCGGGACTGTTTCTAGGGTTTGGCTGATCCGGCGTGACAGCTCGTCCGGTTCGACCTAGCATCCCCGACGACCACACAAGGAAACCGCCATGGAACAGCATCGCGAAGACAGTGCGGACGGAGCGCCGCAAGGCAGTCGGGCCCAGAGCTTCGAACTGAACCGGCCCACGATCATCAGTCTGCTCTATCTTGCTTCATGCGTGGTCGGTATCACCGCGATCATTGGCGTGATCCTCGCTTACATCTGGCGCAACGAGCCGCAGGATGCGTGGGAAGGGAGCCACTTCGAATATCTCATCAACACGTTCTGGATCGGCTTCGTGGGTGCCATCATCAGCACCATCCTGATCCTTGTATTGATCGGGCTTCCCCTGCTGCTTGCAGTGCTGGTGCTGGTGCTTGTCCGCAGCGTCATGAGCCTGCTCAACGCGCAGAAGCATGCGGCCATGCCCAACCCTTCGACCCTGCTGGTCTGAGGGCAGGTATCGCTTAGCCGCCCTGGTGGCGCTGGATGAATGTGAAGAAGGCGCTCATCCAGTTTGCAAGGAAATCGCGCGAACTCTCGGCGATCGTATGATCCTGAGCGACGAGCCCTTCCTTCCACTGGATGTAGGCTTCAGGCTGATCCATCAGCGGAACGTCCAGATAGGCAAGCACCATCCGCAGGTGTGATTGTGCCAAAGCCGTGCCGATCTGGCCAATCGAAGTCCCGATGACCGCTGAAGGCTTTCCAGCCCAGACGCTCTGCCCATAGGGGCGCGAGCCATGGTCGATCGCGTTCTTCAAAACCCCGGGAATAGATCGGTTGTACTCGGGCGTGACGAACAGGATGGCGTCTGAATCTCTTACCAGCTCGCGCAGCCGTTTAACCGCTTCGGGCGGATCGTTGTCCTGCTCTTCGCTGTAAAGCGGCAGAGCGCCGATGTCGGCGAACGCGAAAGTGTGCTCGCGCGCCTCGGGCAGGTGGATCAGCCCTTCGGCAAGCTGGCGGTTATAGGACTCTTCTCTGAGGGAGCCCACGAGGACGCAAATCTTGATCGGCATGGTTTCTCCGGAGGCAGGCGTGTCTTTGAGCCAACCCCTGCGGGACGATGCCGTTCCCGGCGATCAGTGAATAGAAATCACGCCGTCCACGGCGCGCCACTCACTAGGACCAATCAGGTGCTGATGCGCCACCCGGGCTGAGTGAAGCGGCCCTTCGATCTCACGGCTCCAGTAATCAAGGAAGCTCTTCAACGCCGGAAAACGCGGCGCCAGATCATATTGCTGAAAGGCGAAGAGCTGAAGGAGCCGGGGATGGTCCGACATGAAATAGTGGATCTCAATCGTCGAGAGGCCGTAACCCTCAAGCTGCATCAGGAAGTCGCTATGCGCCATATCCCTCCTTCGCACTGCCCTATGTTGCAGTGCAGCAAGGAAATCATGACACAACTGTCATGCTCGTCAAGACAGCTGTGATGTCCCCGTCTTACCGGGGTTAGCGTCAGTCCTGGTTGGGAGAGCGAGGTCGGGGAGGCCGGTGGTAGCTGACGTCCGTCCGGTCCCGCGCAGCCTGACAGGGAGCGTCGGGTGTGTAAGCAGTCGAAGGCGATGGTGCGAGGCCAGCGCGCGGCACGTCGTATGTACCCTCCACCAGTGTCACACGATTGGCGATCCGCCATTCGCCGTCCCGCTTCTGGAAGTGATCGACGTAGCGGCCCGTAGACATGAAATGCGGACCTTCGACGGTGGTGCCGGAGAAGTGATAGTACGTCTCACAATAGGCGTCTTGGTCCTGCAGTTCGCAGACATGGTTGAGGATGGCATGTTGTGTCGCCTCGAACATCAGCGTGGTGCCGTCCGCCCAGCTGATGAAATCATCCGGCGTTCCCACGAAGTGGCCGTGATCCTCAATCGCATCGTCCCAATAGCAGGAGCGTACCAGTTCATTGTCCAGCCGGTCCAAACCGCGTGCATATCGCAACAGGACCTGATGAATCTCATGCCGATCCATCAGCTCAGCCAGTTGAGCCTCGCTCATGATTCCATCTCCTTGCTCTTTCGACGGGGATAACCTCGGCGATCGAAACCGCCAAGGAGAGCGGCGCATTTCGGCGCATCTAATCCCGGAAGAAATCCAGCAGCATCGTGGACAGCAACGGCCACCGTTCGAACCTGCCGCGGCGATTGGCTAGGTCCATGGGGAACGTCGAGACGTAGTTCCACTCGTCCTCGCGCCAGGGCGGCTCGACAAGGCGTGAGTGCGGCAGCATCTCGTGCGTCCATTCGGATGTGCGGCGGGTGTGGGCCATGTCGCTCTTGCCGGAGCGGAATGTCAGCACCGGCATCGTCAGCCGCGCGAAGTCGGACGCCGTCATGCCGGGCACAGGGGTGTCGTCGCGGTAGGCGAAGGCTTTGCCCCACTGCTGCATGGTCTCAATGAACTCGTCCGGATCCTGCGCCAGAAGGATGTCGCGGATCTTCGGGTTGCGGGCGATCTGGTCTGCCCAGCTCGGCAGTTCTACGACGGCTTCCATACCGCCCTTCGAGGCCGCGGCGATCTGGTCTCCGCAGTAGAACCAGGCCAGGCCCGCAAGCCCGACCGGACCGCCGCTGATCCACCAGATCGCGACCTTTCTCACGCTCTCCGGCATCCGTGCCGCAGCCATCAGTGTCACGCGCGAACCCGCTGAACCGCCAGCCAGCCGAACGTCCTTCAGGTCCAGTGCCTTGATCAGACCGACGAGTGCCTCACAGTTCATCACTGATTCCGAGGCTGCAGTGAAGGCGATGTCCGACGCGCCACAACCGGGCCTGTCCCAGAGTAGAACCCGAAAGCCGCCCTTCGCCAGTTCGGCGCCCAACTCCGGTACACCCGCCGTGTCACGCGCGTAGCGCCCCCCCGGTGTGAGCACCAGGGGTGGCGCGCCTTCCTCACCGATCAGCTCGTAATCGAGCGTCAGGCCGTTCACCTCGATCTTTGCCAATACCCCTCTCCCCGTTCGAGCTTTGATCTAGGCCATGGCGTCGGCAGTTGCCGTGTTCGCGGGCGTGGTCTCCCAACGGCCCAGGCCATAATCTCCGGCGATCGTGGTGCGATACATCAGCCGCTCTTCGTCCGGGTTGTTGCCCGAGACGCAGTGCAGCATGCGAGTGTTGTCCCAGATCACCATGTCTCCCTCACGCCACTTGTGGTGATAGCTGCAGCTTTCGCCCAGACGGTTGATCTCCTGACATACGCGTTCGAGCAGCGCATCGCCTGCTGGAGTCTCGTCGCCGACAATCCCCTCGGCCATGTACGCGGATATGTGCAAAGCCTTGTCTCCGCATGCATGGGTCCAGACCACTGGGTGGATCGCGCGCGACATGGTGGCGACCTGCTCATGGAAAGAAGGCGGAATGGGTTTGGGTTCGATCATCTTATACTCGGCGGGCCTGCCGAACTTGAGCTGATCGTACTGCGTTGCCAGCTTGTAGAGCACCTCTGCGCTCTCGATCCGGTCGCGCAGGTCCTCCGGGAAGACCTTCCATAGCGCGACGCCGTCGAGGAAGCCGGTGATGCCGCCCTCTTCCACGCGCTCCACCGAACGCAGCACGCCAGCGCGATTGAGTTCGTCGTTGTAACAGTGATCGAAGTGCCAGGGCAGCCAGTGAGAGAGCTGCTTTCCATTCACTTCGACAATGCCTTGCCCCCGCCGGCTGCGTATCTCGATCACACCCGGCAACCGGTCGGAATCGACGCGGCTGACGGCTTTGACGGGGTGCTCCTTCAACGGGCCGAAACAGCTGCTGATCGCCAGCTGCATCTCATCGCTCTGCTCGACATCTTCGAACACGATCATGCCGTGCGTGACGAACAGATCGTCGATCTGCTGGCGCGTGGACGCGTCCTCGAGCATCGCCCGCGTCAGCCCAGCTATGCGGATACCGAAAGGAAGGCCGGCGTCGAGCGATCGAACCTGGAACTCAGGCATGGAACTCTCCTTTTATTGACGTCTTGATGTATCACTATGTAATATGTTAGGTCGTATAGTAACACGATAAAGGGTAGGCACGGTGGCCGTCAAGCGAAGTCAGAGTGCCGGGCGCATGCTGCAGGTCTTCGAAGCTGTCGCTGCACAGCAGCCGGTCGGCGTCAGCGCGCTCGCTCGCAAGCTGGATGCCGACAAAAGCGCGGTACAGCGGGACCTGATGACTTTGGCAGATGCCGGCTGGATCCGGACCGCTCCGGGTCAATTGGGGCAGTGGGAGCTGACCCCGAGAATCCTGACTCTGGCGCACACACCTCACTCGCAGAACGAACTGCGTCTGAGAGTGCGTCCTGCGCTGGAGGCGCTCAGGGCAGAAACTGGCGAGACGGCCTACCTCACCGTGCCCGACGGAGACCAATTCGTGGTCATCGATGCGCTGGAAAGCCCACAGGCGCTCAGGTTGGTGACGCCGGTCGGCCTTGTCATACCTGCGCGGGGGAGCGCCACAGTCCGCGCATTGTTGCCGTACCTTTGTCCCGAGGAGCAGCAGGTATTGCTGGGCGGCCCGCCCGACGCGGCGGCGTTGGAACAGTTCGCCGCAGTCCGCAAGCGCGGCTATGCGCTGAACGACGGCGCCATCGTACCCGAGGCGATCGCTCTTGCATCTGCCGTGCTGGGCGCGGACGAGCGGCCGATCGGCGCCATTGTCCTGACCGGGCCTGCCGAGAGGATCGCGCCCGAGCGCATTCCTGTTCTGGGGTCCCGCCTGGCTGCAGCCACTCGCGCGTTAGCCCCCGCTGTCGCGGCCTAGGCGCGAACCTCCTGCGGTGCCGTTTCGCAAGCCTCGTTGGTCTGCTCACCGCTGTTCCCAAGGAGCGCAATGGCGAGGAATCCCGCGACGACGAGCACCACGAAACCGACCGTGACCAGCGCCAGGTACTTGTCGATGAACGACTTGATCGGTGCACCGAAGAGCCGGAACAGGATGCCAACCACCATGAAACTGATCGAGCGTGAGATGAGGCTGGCGCCGATGAATACGGCCAGGCTCATCCCCACAAAGCCGGCGGTGATGGTCAGCAGCTTGAAGGGGATCGGCGTCGCGCCCTTCATGATGATGATTTCGGCTCCGTACTCGCGCAAGTAGCACGCCGCCTTGGGGAAGCTCTCCGCCAGGCCCAGCGCTCGCAGGAGCGCCTCTCCGAACGCTTCATAAGCCAGCGCGCCGATAGCATAGCCCAGAAGACCGCCCAGCACTGAAGCGATCGTCGCCACGGCCGCAAAGCGAATCGCCTTCTTCGGCTCGGCGAGGCACATCAAGCCAAGGAGCGGGTGCGGAGGGACGGGGAAGAAGCTGGCTTCCAGAAAAGCGAACAGCGCGAGCCAGCCGGTGGCATGCGGATGCGCAGCTTTTGCCATGGTCCATTCGTAAAGGCGGCGCAGCATTAGGTTTCCCCGCTAGATCCCTTGGATGGTGCGTAGCAGCATTGGTGCGGCGGGCAAGTCGATAACCATTTTGGCACATTTCTCTTGACATCGGCATGGTGTTTCGGTACATAACGTGAACATCGAGGCGCCAATTCAGCCCAGCGCTTCTCACCACTCAGGATCATCTTCATGCAGGACACGAAAGTGCCGGCCCAGCGCCGTGCCCGCCGCACCCGTGTGGCCGAAGAAACCTGTTGGCGTCAGCCGTTGCTGGCTCATCTCGCAGCGACGTCGAACGTCACCGCTTCCGCCAAAGCGGCAGAGGTGACCACAGCGCGGGCCTACGAGGCGCGCCGCCGAGATCCAGAGTTCTACCGCGAGTGGCAGGAAGCGCTCTGCGAGGGGTACGAACACTTGGAGATGGCGCTGCTTCATCGGCTGCGCGAAGGAGAGATCAAGCCGGCCAGCGGTGCGAAACGAGGCACCCGCATTTTCGACAACGCGACGGCGCTGCGCCTGCTGACCGTTCACAGGGAATCAGTCGCACGCCAGCAGGCGGTCCGCGACAGCCGCGATTCGGGCGTGATCCTGGAGCGGATCAATGCGCGGATTGACCGCCTGCGCCTCCCTGCAGTGCCGGAGCAGACCTGCGAAGCTCCGGCTGCGGAACAGGATGCAGCGCATGGCTGACCCGCGCCGCCTGTCCCGTCTTGCGCGAGCCGACCTGGCCGAGCGGCATAGGATGCTCGCGCGCATGCCGCAGGCCGAACGCGAGGAGTTCCTCACTCACTGGAACTTGTGGGCACGCGAAGAGCAATCTGCCCCGCCGGGCGACTGGCACACCTGGCTGATCATGGCTGGACGCGGCTTCGGCAAGACACGCGCTGGTGCTGAATGGGTGCGCGCAGCCGCAGAAGCGGAGTCGAACGCCCGAATTGCGCTGGTCGCCGCTTCGCTTGGCGAGGCACGCGCCGTCATGGTGGAGGGCGAAAGCGGTCTGCTTTCGGTGTGCCCTCCACGCAGGCGCCCCCAATTTGAACCCTCGCTGCGCCGTCTGACGTGGCCCAATGGAGCAATCGCGACACTCTATTCCGCAGGAGAGCCGGAATCGCTGCGCGGACCGCAGCACAGTCACGCCTGCTGCCCAGGCACACAAGGAAATCTTCCACAACGAGGCACTCGCGCGGATCGATGGGCTCCTTCATGGCGCCATTCAAGGTCAGTCGAATGTGCCTCCGCAGAACGGCTCAGATGGAGAATGCTGGCTTGTCGGCCCGGAGCCAACGGGCGCATGGGACGGTGCCGCTGACGCTCTTGCCATGTTCCAGAGCGGGCAGTGGCTGTTCATGAATCCTGTTCCGGGCATGCAAATCTTCGACGTTTCGGCACAACAATTCCGTGTATTCTCCGAGGGATGGCAAAAACCTGCAGCAGTGCAGGAACCAAGTGGAGGCCAGGTTGTTGATAGCGAGGCTCGGGCCGCAATCGGAGCGCTGATCTCGGCTCTTCGGGCTTCAGGTATCACTCCCTCTGCCTGACGGCAGTGACGACAACAGGGGTCCAAACGTGTTCGCAAAGCAGGATCGCTCTAGCGGGCATTGGGACGTTTGCGCGACTGATGCATATCTGCAACAACCGGCGTTACTGTGCGCTTGCGTAGAGTCTACGCAGGGGGTAGACACCCGATCACTCGGTGGCTCCAAATCTCTGAATAGGGGAAACATATGAGGAAACTCGTTATTGGCTTGGCACTGGCTTCTACAGCCATTGCCACGCCTTCGTTTGCGCGTGATGACGCGTGGTATATCGAAGGTGGCTTCGGCGCGATGATCGCTGAAGACAGCAGCTTCGATATTGCTGGAATCAACAACGCTGCTTCTGTTGACTCGAAGATCGGATACGATGGCGGTGTTGCCATCGGTTATGACTTCGGTCCTTTCCGTCTCGAAACCGAGGGCAGCTACCGTCGCGCAGAAAACGACGAGTTCACCAACTCTGCGGGTACTGTTGACGCATGGGGTCATGGCGACGTTCTGTCGTTCATGCTGAACGGCTTGCTCGATTTCGGCGCTGATGATGGCCTTCAGGGCTTCGTTGGCGGTGGTGTTGGCGTCGGTCGCGTTCATTACCGCGTGAACGTCCCGGGTGCGGTCATCGTCAATGACAAGGACACGCGCTTCGCTTGGCAGGCTCTGGCTGGCGTTCGGGCACCCGTCACGGATAACGTGGACATCGGTCTTAAGTACCGCTTCCACAACGTCGACAACCTGAACATGGTGAGCACTGCAGGTGACTCCATTGAAGGTCGCTGGCGTTCGCACAGCCTTCTCGGCACCGTCGCCTACAACTTCGGTGGCACAGAAGCGGCTCCTCCGCCGCCTCCTCCGCCTCCGCCGCCGCCGCCTCCTCCGCCTCCGCCGCCGCCGGCTCCGGTGTGCAACAAGGGGCCGTACATCGTGTTCTTCGACTGGGATAAGTCGGACATCACGCCTGAGGCCGCGACGATCCTCGACAGCGCCGTCAGTGCTTACGGCAACTGTGACAGCGTTCCGATCATGCTGGCCGGTTACACCGACCGTTCGGGTTCGGCGCAGTACAACCTTGGTCTGTCGGCTCGCCGCAACGACTCGGTTCGCGCTTACCTCACGAGCCGCGGCATCCCCGATGGCTCGATCTCGAGCGAAGCGTTCGGCGAAGCCAATCCGCGCGTTCCGACCGCAGATGGCGTCCGCGAGCTGCAGAACCGCCGCGTCGAGATCACTTACGGTCCGGGCTCGGGCATGTAAGCGAACCGGCAACGGTGAATGGATTTGGGGCCGGAGCAATCCGGCCCCTTTCTTTTGGAAAGTTGTCGCGCGAAATTCCCGCCAACGTGGCGGCGTTTCCGACCGTTTTATGCCGGCGTTCGCGTTTCTAAGCAGCGTAAGGAGTGCGGTCGATTACACCTGCTTCGCTGAAGCCGGCTTTACGCAGCCGACAGCTATCGCAAAGACCACAAGCTAAGCCATCGGCAGTGGGATCGTAGCACGACCAGCTCATGGCGGGATCCAGTCCCAACCTGTCTGCTTCTGCCGCGATCTGCGCCTTTGTCATCATCTGCAGCGGTGCTTGGATGGTAAAGGGCTCTCCCCCATCCCCCGCTTTCGTGGCAAGCTCTGCCAGATCCTGAAAACCCTGGATGAATTCGGGTCGGCAATCGGGATAACCGGAATAGTCCAGTGCGTTTACCCCAATAAAGATATCCCGCGCGCCGATAGCCTCCGCCCATGCAAGCGTGAGCGAGAGGAAGACAAGGTTGCGTGCCGGCACGTAGGTTACCGGAATGTCGGCCCCCAGCCCATCCTTCGGCACATCGATATCGTCGGTAAGAGCCGAGCCGCCGAACTGGCGCAGATCCAAGGGCAACACGATGTGCTTTACAGCGCCGAGCCGCGTTGCGATCGCACGCGCGGCCTCGATCTCGCGCCGATGTCGCTGATTATAGTCTATCGTAAGCGCATGAAGCGCATAGCCTTGCTCGCGCGCGAGTGCGGCGGCCACCATCGAGTCCAGCCCTCCGGAGAGCAGCACGACGGCCTTGGGTGTGAAAGTGTCTTCTGATGTGGTCATGATGCTGCTTTAAAGCGAGCGCCCATCGGGGGAAAGTAGAGCCTGCAAAGTCCCCTGTCAGGCTTTGCACCGCCCCACGCGCCTCACCTCAGCATCAAACGTGAAGGGACGCCCTTGCGCGATGCCCTGGCTTTCGATCTGCCATAGATCATCAGTTTCACGGCGTATGTGGGTCCGGCCATACCCATTGCCCGGACAGGTATACTGCACGGTTATCTCGTCAGGCCCGTCTTCGATCACAGTCTGCCCACACTTCTGCCCTGCGTGACGCATCTGGATGAAGCGGCGAGCATCGCGGACGCAAAGGCGCTGGGGTTCACCACGCCCTTCGCGACTGCGAAGTTCCCATTCTCCCGGTGTGAAGCGATCCAGCAGAACCGACGATCGGCCCTGCGCAAGAACTGCAGTAGATCCGACAAGGAGAACGCCCACAGCGAGGACGAGAGAGGGCATAAAGCGGCGGTATGTCATTTGAGGGGGTACCTAGGGAGCCGACTACGGCAACGCATGAACCCATGCGGTCCGCCCTATACCACAAGAGACTAAGCCGTCAAAGCGTGCAATTTGAGCGTCAAGCCGGTTCTCCGAATACGGCGACCCTCAGACGGGAACACGGATGATCTTGGAGCAGAAGGCACAATCGACGGGAATCGTGCCATCGACGTCCCGCATCTCTGCTCTTTGCTCCTCGGGAAACCGCGAGAGGACGGATTGATAGTGTTGCACGCTGCAGCGACAGCCGCGCGATAGCATGGCCAATGGCTCCACGCGCACCTCACGCTCTTCATGGAACAGCCGGATCAGCAGATCCTCGAGCGGCAGAGCGGTATCAATGAGCTCGTCATGGCGTGTACTGCCCGCCATGATCGCGACGTGCTCCCACTCGGGATGCTGTTCCTTCGCATGAAGCCGTTCACGTCCTTCCTCTCCTTCGGGAAAGTGCTGGACGAGCATCCCGCCTGCGACGCAGTGCGATCCCTCTGATCGTATGGCGACACGTAGCAGCGTCGGCACCTGCTCCGATTGCGAGAAGTAAGTTTCGCATGCCTCGGTCAAGGAAGCACCTTCAAGCGCAACGATGCCCTGATAGCGCTCTCCAGTCGTCCCAAGGTCGAAGGTAATTGCGAGATATCCTTCGCCGAAGAGACTCTCCAGGCGAGAGTTGGTGGAAACAGACTTGGCCGCCTCCTGATCATGGCTGACGTAACCGCGTAACTCACCGCGCTTGTAGTCGCACACCAAGAGATCAACAGGACCACCCTGTGCCTGCGCCTGCAAGGTAAGCTGGCTTTCCTCCTCCTTCAGCAGCGAGCCCATGAGCGCCGTCAGCATCAATGCCTCGGCAAGGAGGTGCTTGATGGCGGGCGGATAGTCGTGAGCGGAAAGAACGGTCTCCAGCGCAGGGCCGAGGCGAACGACACGCCCTCGGGCATGGCGGTCGGGGATCGTGAACCCGAGCACCCGATCGAAGCCAGTCTTCTCCAGGCGAGGCGATTCGTCCATATCGCTCACAGCTGACCCATGGCCCACCTCAGAACCGACTTCTGCGCGTGGATGCGGTTTTCGGCCTCATCCCAAATGGCGGACTGCGGGCCGTCGATCACGTCCTCAGTGACCTCCTCACCCCGGTGGGCCGGGAGGCAGTGGAGGAAGACCGCATCGGGCGCAGCAAGCTTCATCAGTTCCGCGTCCACCTGATAGGGCTGCATCGCCTGCAGATGTGCCTCACCTCCGGCTTGCCCCATGGACACCCAGGTATCGGTCACGACCACCTGTGCGCCACGGACTGCCTCCCGAGCGTCAGGCGTGAGGATGACAGTGCCCCCCGCCTCACGGGCGGCAGCGATGAAGCCGGCGCTTGGCTCATGTCCCGCAGGTCCGCCGATGCGTACCGTGAACTTCATCAGGCCGGCCGCTTCGATCAACGAATTGGCGACATTGTTGCCGTCGCCGAGCCAGGCCACCTGAAGACCGGGCAAGGCAAAGCCGCGCTCGATGACGGTCAGTAGATCCGCCAAGATCTGGCATGGATGCGACAGATCCGTAAGGCCATTGATGACCGGGACCTCGGCGTAGTGTGCCAGCTCCTCTATCTTCGCATGATCGTCGGTCCGGATCATGATCGCATCGACCATGCGGCTTAGCACCCGCGCGGTATCCGCGACTGTTTCGCCGCGGCCCAGTTGCGTACTGCCGGACTCCATGATGAGCGCGCTGCCGCCGAGTTGGCGCATAGCCATATCGAACGACACGCGCGTGCGCGTAGAGTTCTTCTCGAAGATCATCGCGAGAACGTGACCGGCCAGTGGCGCGTCCGCATCGGGCCTTCCCTTCGGCCAGCTGCGGCGCGCTGCCTTCCGGTCGAGCGCATCAGCGATCATCGCCGCAATGACATCACCGCCCGCGTCCGCGAGCCCTATGAGATGCCGCACGCTCATGCCGCTTCTGCCGGCTGATAGCTTGCGGCAGCTGCGGACAGTTTTTCCATGAACTCGTCGATATGGCTATCGTCGATGACCAGAGGCGGCAGAATGCGCACCACGTTGTCGCCCGCGGAGACAGTGAGCAGGCCATGGTTGTTCCGCATGTGGGCGACAAAGTCGCGCGGCTCCACTTTCATCTTGATGCCGACAAAGAGCCCACGCCCGCGAACAAGTTCGAAAAGCTCGGGGTAGTTGCCGATGAACTGTTCAATGCGGCCACGCAGCCGCTCACCCTTCGCCTGCACTTCGGCAAGAAAACCGTCGTCAGCGATCACATCAAGAACCGCACCAGCCGCTGCCATCGCCAAGGGATTGCCGCCGTAGGTCGACCCATGAGCGCCGAAGACCATTCCGCGAGCAGCCTTTTCTGTCGCCAGGCATGCGCCCAGCGGGAAGCCGCCGCCGATGCCCTTCGCGGTCGCAAGGATATCGGGCGCGATTCCATACTGCTCGTACGCGTAGAACGTGCCGGACCGGCCAACGCCGCTCTGCACTTCGTCCAGAACAAGCATGAGATCGTGCTCATCGCAGAGCGCGCGCAGGCCCTTTAGGAACGATTCGTCGGCAATCCGTATGCCGCCCTCACCCTGAATCGGCTCGACCAGGAACCCAGCGGTATGCGGCCCGATCGCCTGCTTTGCTGCTTCCAAATCGTTGAATTCGACATAGCGGAAACCCGGCAACAACGGCATGAAGCCCTTGTGCATCTTGTCCTGACTGGAGGCGCTGATCGTCGCCAGAGTCCGCCCGTGAAAGGCGTTATTGAAGGTGATCAGCTCGAACCGCTCGGTGTTGCCGGCATGCTGATGATAGGCCCGTGCAGTCTTGATGGCGCACTCCACCGCCTCGGCGCCTGAGTTGGTGAAGAAGACCGTATCGGCGAAAGTCCGGTCGACCAGTCGCATTGCGATCGTCTCGCCTTGCGGGCTCCCATACAGATTGGAGACGTGCATCAGCGTTGCCGCCTGCTGCTGAATAGCGCCGATCAGGCCTGCGTGCGAGTGCCCCAGAGCGTTAACCGCGATACCGCTCGCAAAGTCGAGAAAACGGCGACCATCTTCACTGATTAGGTGGCAGTGATCACCGCGCACTGGGCGAACGTCGCACCGGGGGTAAACTGGCATCAGCGGCGTAATGGACATGGTCGTTATTCCTGGAAAATCGAGGTCATCGGGAATCGCAAACGACAAATGGCGGCCCTACCGGACCGCCATTTGCGCGCATTTAGACTTTTGCAGTCCCCCGGTCAAATAACCGGAGCAATGCCGACGGGATCAACCCTGGCGCGGAACGAGGTTGACCGCCGAGTACTTCCCTCGTCGGTCGACTTCGATGTCGAACTCAACCTGATCGCCTTCGTTCAAGCCAGACATGCCCGAACGCTCAACCGCGCTGATGTGAACAAACGCGTCCGGCTGACCATCATCACGCGTGATGAAGCCGAAACCCTTCATGGAGTTGAAGAATTTCACCGTTCCGGTTGCACGATCACCCGTCAACTGACGCTGCGGGGCAGGCTCACGCTTCTCAACGGGAATAACATCGCCCACGACCTGCAGGTCGGTAGCCGAGACTTTGCCGCCGCGATCCACCAGCTGAAATTCAAGCTGCTGACCCTCGGCCAGGCCTTCAAGGCCGGCACGCTCCACTGAGCTGATGTGCACAAAAACGTCATCGCCGCCTTCGTCACGCTGGATAAAGCCGAAGCCTTTCGCCGCGTTGAAGAACTTGACGACACCTTTGCCCTGGCCAACTACCTGAGCAGGCATGCCGCGGCCACCACCGCCACCGCCAGCGCCGCCACCGAAGCCGCCGCGAGGACCGCCGCCGCCGCCGCCGAAGCCGCCACCGCGGGGGGCGCCGCCACCGAAGCCGCCGCCAGCGCCGCCGCCGAAGCCGCCGCGATCACCGCCGCCAAATCTGTCGCCACCGCCGCCGAACCGATCCTGACCCGCAAAAAAGGGGTCGAATTCCTCTTCGCCGAACCGATCGCGCTTGTCGCGTCCCCTACCGCGACGTCCTCTGTCAAAACCCATCTCTACGAACGTACCTTCGCTCCGCCCCTTAGCACTTGCCCGGCCGCTTGGACGAATCGCGCCGGGCGTCAGGGCAAGTGACCGGCATTGCACACGGCCCTTTCCTGCAATTCCGAGTCTTATACCAGTTCGAGGGAATTGGCGAATACAATTACGCGCATCATCGTCCAGACGTGTCGGATTTCGGAACGTCTGTGTTAGGGCATGCGATGTTGTGGCCCTTTCGGGCCGGTCGCAGGAGCGGTTACAGTCATGTTTCGTCAAATAACCGATAGCATCTATGCCAGTCCTCAGATCGACATCGCCGATGTCGAAAAAGCGCGTGAACTTGGCATCACGATGATCATCAACAACCGGCCCGAGGGCGAAAGTGATGATCAGACCCCTGGCTCTCAGATCGCCGCGGCGGCCGAAAAGGCCGGTATGGACTATGTAGAGATCCCCGTCAGTCATGCGGGATTTGCTCAGAACCAGGTCGTATCCATGGCTGAAGCGCTCGACCGAGCATCGGGTCCCGTGCTCGCGTACTGCCGTTCGGGAACGCGTTCTACTCTGCTGTGGGCACTGGCTCGCGCAAAGGCCGGCGAGGATCCGGCGCGCCTTGCCGAACAGGCCGCCGCCGCTGGCTACGACGTTTCGCCGGTTCGGCAAATCATGGACATGCTGGCGACCGGCAGCCGTTAAGGCGCAACCAGACACGCGCAAAGAAAAGAGGGCCGGAGCAGCTGCTCCGGCCCTTTCAAGGTTATGTTCGCAGGAGGAACATCGGATGGCGGGGCGAACAAGAGGAGAGGAGGAGATGCCCACCGCCGCCAAACTCAGGATCAATTGTAAGCGCGCTCTCCGTGCTCGCCGATGTCGAGGCCGTCGTGCTCGATCTCCGGAGCGACCCGCAGTCCGGTAAGCGCCTTGGCAACGAACATCGCGATGGCCGTGCCGATCACCGAAAGGGCAATGGTGGCGAGGACTGCGAAGATCTGCGTCACGAGCTGTGCGCCAATCACGAAGTCATCTCCACCCGGTCCGCCCAGCGACGGAGCGTAGACGATGGCCGTGCCGATCGCGCCGACGATGCCGCCAACCCCATGGATGCCGAAAGCGTCCAGCGAGTCGTCGTAGCCGAGAGCAGGCTTCAGCTTGGATACGCAGAAGAAGCAGATCACCGAGGCAACCGCGCCCAGGATGATGGCGCCGAAGGGACCGGAGTTGCCTGCAGCCGGAGTGACGGCAACCAGGCCGGCGATAACACCCGAACACCAGCCGAGAGCGGAACCCTTGTGGCCAGCCAGACGCTCGGCGAGCATCCAGAACAGCGCACCGGCAGCGGTGGCGACGAAAGTGTTGATCATGGCAAGGGCAGCGGAGCCGTTGGCTTCCAGTGCGGAGCCAGCGTTGAAACCGAACCAGCCCACCCACAGCAAGCCGGTGCCGACCATGGTCAGCGTCAGCGAGTGCGGCGGCATCGGCTCAAGCGGATACCCGCGCCGCTTGCCGAGGATCATCGCAGCAACCAGAGCGGAAACACCGGCGTTGATATGGACCACCGTACCGCCTGCGAAGTCGAGAGCGCCCATCGCGAAGAAAACGCCGCGCGCTTCCCAAACCATGTGCGCGATCGGATAGTAGACGATTACCAGCCAAATGACAGTAAATGCCATTACGGCGGAAAACTTCATTCGCTCCACGACGGAGCCAAGAACAAGAGCCACGGTAATGGCCGAGAACGTCATCTGGAACGCGATGAAAATATACTCGGAAATCACTTCATCGGTGAAGGTCGCTGCAGTTGAATCGGGCGTCACACCTGCAAGGAAGAACTTGCCCCAGCTGATGAACTGGTTGCCTTCGGGACCAAAGGCAAGGCCATAACCGAACATCACCCACATAAGCATGGCGAGCGCAGTGACGCCGCCGATCTGAGTCATCGTGGACAGCATGTTCTTCGATCGGGTGAGACCGCCGTAGAACAAGGCCAGGCCCGGCAGGATCATCAACAGGACCAGCAGGGTGGAGGTCATCATCCAGGCGTTGTTGCCGGGATTTGGCACGGCAGCGGCAGCTTCCGTGGTCGCAGCCGCGATCGGCGTGCCCGCTTCCACAGCCTCCTGGGCCCACGCCGGCAGAGCGGCGAACAGCGACGCGGCGATCGTGCCGCCGCCGCACATAAGCTTGCGGTTCATCATGTTTAGCCCCCTCAAAGCGCGGTATCGCCGGACTCGCCGGTGCGGATGCGCACGGCGGATGCGAGGTCGAGAACGAAGATCTTGCCGTCACCAATGGCTTCGGTGCTGGCGACCTGCTGGATTGTTTCGACGATCTTACCGGCCAGATCATCCGGCGCCGCCACCTCGATCTTCACTTTCGGAAGCATGTTGGTGGAGTATTCGGCACCCCGATAGATCTCGGTCTGCCCCTTCTGCCTTCCGAAACCCTTCACCTCAGACACCGTCATCCCGGCGACGCCGATGGCGCCGAGGGCTTCGCGGACCTCGTCGAGCTTGAACGGCTTGATGATGGCGATGATGAACTTCATGCCTATCCCCTGTTAGCCCCCGGCCAGATGCCGGTAGCCTCACAGGAGCAAGAGGCGTGCCAATTCCGCTTTTCTAAAGAAAACAACTGCTCCTGCTGCAGTGCAGCAAGCGCTCTTTCGCGGACGCGCTCAGATACTAAGCATGTTGCCTAAATTTTGTGCACAGAAATGGTCGCGAACACGGGAAGGTGGTCCGACCCTATCGCGGACAACGCGCTGCGATGGACTCCGGTTCCCTGCACTTCGCAGCCGCGGGATACGATGATCCGGTCCAGCGCGGCCACGGGTCGGCGCGAAGGAAAGCTGCGCCCGGGAGCGAGCACTTGCCACCCGCTGTCGAACTCGCGGAAGCAGCCGCCATGAAGAGCCCACTCATTCATGTCGCCCATCAGCACGGTAGGCATCGAGTCGGCACAACCGGAGACATGCGAAAGTACCGATCGCACCTGGTGACGACGCTTCAGCCCGGACAGGTCCAGATGCATCCCGATGACCCGTAGCAGCTGGCCACCTATGCGAAGATCCGCCCGGATCGCACCGCGCGGTTCCAACACGGGCAGCGGGACAGGAGCCGCCGCAACCAGTTCATAATCTCGGCGTACCAGCAAGGCATTGCCATGCCAGCCCAGACTGTCGGGCTTCATGGACAGGGGAACCGGCCGATAGCCCGTGTGCTCATGGATGGCATCCAGCGGCAGCACGCTCATCCTGCGGCCGTAGCGCCGGTCCACCTCCTGCAGCGCCACCACGTCGGCGTCCATTTCCCGCAGGATCGACAGAATACGATCAGGATCGCGGCGACGATCCAGCCCCACGGCCTTGCGGATGTTGTAGCTGGCGAAGGTGATCTGCACTGTCTGTCGCGGAATGCTCTACGTGGAGAAGGCTGTTTAGCGCCAAGGTAGGGCGAAAGAGAGGATCGCGAAACCGGCGCTTTCCTAATTCCCGGAGCCTGGTGCGGTTCCCTTACCGCTCCTTCGTGGCGCTGAAGGTCAGATCCGGGTTGCGTTCCTGCTGATAATTGACGTCCCAGACGGAGCGAGCCATGAACACAGGGTCGCCGTCGCAGTCGTGCGCCAGGTTCATCTTGTTGAAGTCAGCGAACGTACGCAGCGCGGCATCAGAACCCTTCAGCCAGCGGGCGGTATCGAACGGCGCGGGCTCCAGCATCGCCTCCACCTTGTACTCGGCTTCGAGGCGAGAGATCAGCACCTCCAGCTGTAGCTGGCCCACGACGCCGACGATCCATTGAGAGCCGATCTCGGGATAGAACACCTGAATCACGCCTTCTTCCGACAGATCGTCCAGCGCCTTCCTCAGTTGCTTGGTCTTGGTCGGGTCCTTCAACTGCACACGACGCAGGATCTCCGGCGCGAAGTTCGGAAGGCCGGTAAAGCGCACGTCGTTCTTTTCGGACAGCGTGTCACCCACACGCAAAGTGCCATGATTGGGAATGCCGATGATGTCGCCGGGTTCGGCGCTGTCGGCGATCTCCCGGTCCTGCGCGAAGAACAGGATGGGCGAGTGGACAGCGATGGGCTTGCCGAGGCCGGAGGGCGTCAGCTTCATGCCACGCTTGAAGGTGCCCGAGACCAGCCGCATGAAGGCGATGCGGTCCCGATGCATCGGGTCCATGTTGGCCTGGACCTTGAAGATGAAGCCAGTCACCTCGTCTTTCGTAGGTTCGATCGTGCCCTGTTCGCTGGGCTGCGGGCGTGGCGGTGGCGCATAGCGGGCGATGGCGTCGATCAATTCCGCGACGCCGAAGTTCTTGAGCGCGGAGCCGAAATAGACAGGTGTCAGGTCGCCCGCGCGATAGGCCTCGACGTCGAACTCGGGGTAACCGCCGCGCGCAAGCTCCATCTCCTCGGCGACATCCTCGGGCAAGGTGACGTCGGTATCCACCTTGCCAAGGAACTCGCGACTCGGGCCCTCGGGCCGGCTGACCTTTCCGGTCTCGATGTCGTAGATACCCTCGAACACACCGCCCATGCCGACCGGCCACGACATGGGGCACACGTCGAGCGCGAGCATGTCGGCCACTTCGTCCATCAGATCGAAGCAGGCGCGGCCCTCGCGGTCGACCTTGTTGATGAAGGTGATGATCGGCACCGAACGCAGACGGCAGACCTCGAACAGCTTGCGCGTCTGCGGCTCGATACCTTTCGCGGCGTCGATCACCATGATGGCCGAATCGACCGCAGTCAGCGTGCGATAGGTGTCCTCCGAGAAGTCCTCGTGCCCCGGCGTGTCGAGCAGGTTGAAGGTGATGACGCTTCCGTCGGGACCGGTCCGCTCGAAAGTCATGACGGAACTGGTGACCGAAATACCGCGCTGCTGCTCGATCTTCATCCAGTCCGACCGGGCACGCCGTGCAGCGCCTCGCGCCTTCACCTGACCTGCGAGGTGGATCGCGCCGCCTTGCAGCAGCAGCTTCTCCGTCAGCGTGGTCTTGCCCGCGTCCGGATGGGAGATGATGGCGAATGTGCGACGGGTATCGTGGGAACTCATGCCCGCGCCATACGAGCGCGGCGCCTCTCTCGCAACGTCAGCCTTCCCGCGCCACCTGGAAGCCGGCGAACGACTGGTTCACCGGCATGATCTCCAGCGCGTTGATATTGACGTGTGGTGGCTGGTTCGCGACCCAGAGCACAGTTTCGGCGATATCTCGCGCCGTTAGCGGATTCACGCCGGAGTAGAGCTTCTCGGAAGCTTCATGGTCGCCGCTGGTGCGCACCAGTGTGAACTCGGTCTCGACCATGCCGGGTTCGATCGAGGTGACGCGCACACCCGTGCCAGACAGGTCTGAGCGCAGGCCAAGAGCAAACTGGCGTACAAAGGCCTTGGTGCCGCCATAGATGTTGCCGCCGGTGTAAGGATACGTCGCCGCGACCGAGGACAGCATGATGATCGCACCTTTGCGCTCGATGAGGCCCGGCAGCAGCTTGTGCGTCAGCGTGGCAAGCGCAGTGACGTTGGTGTCGATCATCGTCCGCCATGCTTCGAGCTCGGCTTCCTGCGCCTTCGCCGTACCAAGCGCGAGGCCGGCGTTGTTGACGAGGCAATCGATGGCGTGAAAGTCCTCCGGCAACGCCGCAAGAGCGGCATCGCGCGCGACGTCATCGCGCACATCGTAGACGCATGGATGGAAGCTCGAGCCCAGGTCAGCAGCGAGGGCGTGGAGACGCTCGGCGCGACGGCCTGTTCCGATCACCCGCCAACCGGCTTGCGCGAAGGCCCTCGCGCAGGCCTCACCGATGCCCGAGGTTGCGCCGGTGACAAGGGCGGTCTTCATGGACAGTTCCTTCGAATCGCTACACGCCGGACGGGGGATCTATGGTCACTTCCACGCGGAACCGGCGCACCTCCCCTGGCGGCAGGATGACAATGCCCGGCTTTTCGCGCAACTCCCCGTCGAAACCAGCGGGATCGGCATGGCCTTGCCAGGGTTCGATGCAGACATAGTTGGCGCCGGGTTTCTGCCAGATGCCCAGGTGCGGCGTGTCTGGAAAGGCAACGCGCAAGATCGGACTCCCCTGTTCGCCGCGGTATTCGACGCCACGGCTCTGCAGCCGATCCCAAACCAAGGCGTCCCGGCGGAACAGGTCCGGACTGAGTTTCAGCGTCCGCCCCTGCACCGGACTCGGCGCCCGATCGGCAACCAAGCCGTCGCCGTCGAGCAACCGGATATCGTTCGGCTCCTCCTCGGCAAAGACGATGGTGTGCTTCAGCTTGTCACCGCCGCCGGGCAAGGGCCAGGCAAAGCCGGGATGAAAGCCAAGGCTGAACGGCAGCGGCTCCGGGCCGAGATTGGTCACTTCCGCCACAATCTCTAGCCGCGTATCGTGCAGGCGAAAGCACAGCTCCAATGCAAACGCAAAAGGATAGGCCGCGCGCGTATCCGCACTGTCGGTCAGCCGGAAGCGCGCCGTACCGTCAGCGTGCTCAACAAGCAGGAACCGGCTGCGGCGCGCAAAGCCATGGCGAGGCAGCGCGTAGTTCTTGCCCTCGTATCGATAGGTGCCGCCTGCGAGCTCACCCACGATCGGGAACAGGATCGGCGCATGCCCCGTCCAGAACGCCGGATCGGCATCTGTCATGTACTCTCGTCCGTCGGCGTCCGTCACCGACCACAGCTCGGCGCCCAGCAGGTTGATGCGAGCGGTGAGCTTGCCCGAGGTGATCGAGACGAGCTCCGCCATGCTACCCTCGCAATGTGGCGCCAAGCTTGGCGGCAGCGGCCGTGACTTTGTCTGCGATCGCCTTCAAGTCCGCTTCGCCATAGCTCTTCTCGCCGGGCTGCAAGGTGACCTCGATCGCCAGCGACTTCTGCCCTTCCGGCACTCCTGCACCGCGGAAGTCATCGAACAAGCGGGCTGCGACGATATTGGCCTTGTCCGCGCCTTGCACCGCGCGCACGAGATCTCCCGCCGGAAGCGAGGCAGGCACCAGAAAGGCAAAGTCGCGTGTGACCGCCTGCAGCGCGGGCGGCGCGTAGCCGGTCCGGGCAAAACTGGCCGCGCCCTTGCGCGCGGGGATAGCATCGAGGAACAGTTCGGCCACAGCAACGGCGCCGTCGACATCGAACGACTTCGCAGTTGCCGGATGCAGCATGCCGAAGCGCGCCAGCACCGTTTTCGGACCGAGCCGCAGGGTGCCCGACTGGCCCGGATGGAACTGCGGCCCTGCTTCGCCCATCACCTGCAACTTGTCGACCGGCGCCCCTGCTTCGGCCAGCAGCGCCAGGGCCTCAGCTTTGGCATCGTAAGCATTGAAGCTGGTCGCCTTTCCAGTCGCCCAGCCGCGCGCGGTCTTGTCGCCGGCGAGAACCACACCCAGCGTCAGCCGCTCGTCGCTCGCTCCGTTCTGGCCGCGTAAGTAGCGGCGGCCCAGTTCAAATAGACGCAGGCTCTTGGCGCCGCGGTCTAGATTGCGCTTCGCAGCGGAGAGCAAGCCCGGCAACAACGAGGGCCGCATCGCCTTCATGTCCTCGCTGATGGGATTGGCCAGCGTCCAGAGCGGCCCGTCGGCAAAGGCTTCCGCCTCGGCAACCGGCAGGAACGACCAGGTCACCGCCTCGTTCAACCCGCGCGCAGCGGCTGCGCGTCGCACGCGGCGCTCCAGCTTCTGCGCGGGTGTGGCGGTCGGCTGTGCGACTCCCTCTGCACGCGGCAGCGGCACGCTCTTCACCGCGTCCAGTCCGTGAATGCGCACCACTTCTTCAACGATGTCGGGTGCGCCATCGATGTCGGGGCGCCAGCCCGGCACAGTTACCGCCCAGGCACTATCGAAGTGCGCCTGTTCTGCCACGATAGAGAAGCCCAGGCTCTCCAGGATGCGCTGCTGCTCGGCCGGGGGAACGGCAACCCCGCCCAGCCGCTCTGTCAACGTCGGGTCAAAGTGGACGGTTCTCGGCGTGTTCGGCGCCGCACCGGCTCTCACTGCCGTCGATGCCTCACCGCCGCACAAGTGCTGGATCAACGCGGTGAGGTGCGCCAGTCCCATGTCGAGGAACTCGGGGTCGATGCCCCGCTCGAACCGGCTGCGTGCATCTGACGTGAGGTTCAGTTTGCGACCGGTGCGGGCGATCCGCTCCGGATCGAAATAGGCGATTTCGAGCAGGACGTCAGTGGTCCCCTCCTCGCAGCCGGAATGCTCACCGCCCATGATACCGGCGATGTCATGCACACCGGCAGCGTCGGCGATCACGGTCATTTCCGCGTCCAACGTGTAGGTCTTGCCGTTGAGCGCCGCCACCTGCTCGCCATCGCGGGCACGACGAGCGACCACGGGCCCGGTCAGCTTGGCCAGATCATAGGCATGCGCCGGACGCCCATACGAGAGCATGACGTAATTGGTCGCGTCGACCAGTGCGGAGATCGGACGCTGGCCGGCGGCAATGAGTGCATCCTGCAGCCACTGTGGCGAGGGACCGTTCTTCACGCCCCGAACCACACGGCCATAGAACGCCGGGCATCCTTCAGCATCATCAGTGCGGATCTCGACCGGACAGTCGAAGCGCTCGGCAATCGCCACGTCCGAAATCGGAATCAACGCGCCCACACCTTTGGCAGCAAGATCGCGCGCGATGCCGTAGAGGCCCATGCAGTCGGGCCGGTTGGGTGTGATCGAGACGTCGATGACGGGGTCAGAGCCGCGATAGTCGGCAAAGGGGATACCGACCGGCGCATCCTCGGGCAGTTCGATGATGCCGTCGTGATCCTCTCCCAACTCCAGTTCACGCGTCGAGCACATCATGCCGTTCGATTCGACGCCGCGGATGGCCGACTTCTTCAGGACCATGCCGTTCGCAGGCACGGTCGCCCCCGGCAATCCGAGCACGCCCACAAGGCCTGCGCGCGCATTGGGTGCACCGCAGACCACCTGCAGCGGCTGGCCATCACCTGTGTCGACCGCAAGCACCTGCAACTTGTCAGCGTCTGGGTGGCGAGTTGCGGTCAGCACCTTGGCAATCCGGAAACCGGCGAGCTTGGCGGACGGGTCCTCCACGCTTTCTACTTCGATGCCGATGGCGTTCAGGGCATCGCAGATTTCGTCGGCCGAAGCCCGGGTGTCGAGGTACTTGCGCAACCAAGAGAGCGGGAATTTCATGTCTTAGATACTCCTGCTCAAGCCGGGGTGCCGACGCCGCCAGACAGGGTGGGCACGTCAAGCGCGGAGAAGCCGTAATGAGAGAGCCACCGCACGTCGCCATCGAAGAAGGCGCGCAGGTCGTCCATGCCGTACTTGAGCATGGCCAAGCGATCGACGCCGGTGCCGAAGGCAAAACCCTGCCATTCATCGGGGTCAAGGCCGGCTGCGGCGATCACCTTGCGATTGACCATGCCGCTGCCCAGCACTTCCATCCAGCCTTCCGAGCCGCCGACAACCCGCCGCCTGGAACCATCTGGGCCGCTGACGATGGTGTAGCCGACGTCGACTTCGACCGAAGGCTCGGTGAACGGGAAATAGCTGGGGCGCAGACGCAGGACGATGTCATCGCGCTCGAAGTAGGCCTTCAGAAAGGTCTCCAGCGTCCACTTGAGGTGCCCCAGGTGAATACCCTTGTCGATCACCAGACCCTCGATCTGGTGAAACATCGGAGTGTGCGTGGCGTCGCTGTCCGAACGATAGACGCGGCCCGGCGCGATCACCCGTAGCGGCGCGCCACGCTCCAGCATCGCGCGAATCTGCACCGGCGACGTGTGCGTGCGCAGCAGCATCTCGCGGCCTTGTGCATCACGGTCGGCGAAGTAGAAGGTATCGTGCATCGCCCGCGCGGGGTGACTCTCGGGCATGTTGAGCGCGGTGAAGTTGTGCCAATCGTCCTCGATCTCCGGCCCGGTCGCAACCGCAAACCCGAGGTCGGCGAAGATCTCCGCGAGCTCGTCCATGACTTGCGAAATCGGGTGGACGGTGCCCCGCGGCGCTTCCGGTGCTGGAAGCGTGAGGTCGATCGTCTCGGACGCGAGTTGTGTCTCCAGTGCGTCATTCTCAAGGGCGGCCTTGCGCGCGGCGAGTGCCTCAGTGACGCTCTCTCGCAAAGCGTGGATCTTCGGACCTTCGACCTTGCGTTCATCCGGGCTCATAGCACCCAGCGTCTTGAGCAGGCCAGAGATGCTGCCCTGCTTGCCGAGGAGGGCCACGCGCAAAGTTTCAAGCGCATCGAGATCGTCCGCTGCGGCGATCTGGATGAGCGCGTTCTGCCCGATTGCTGCGTGGTCCACTGTCATCCACCTTGGTTCTGTCGCGAGCCGCAGCCCTTAAACGGAAGCAGGCGAATCGCAAACGGTCTGGGATAAAAGAGAAGGGCGCGGGAAGCTTTCGCCGCCCGCGCCCTTCGCTGATGTGGCTAAAGCGCGCGCTTACGCGGGAAGCGCAGCCTTGGCCTGTGCGATCACCGCGCTGAACACGCCGCCCTCGTTCATGGCGAGGTCCGCCATGGTCTTGCGGTCGAGTTCGATGCCGGCGAGTTTCACGCCGTGGATGAACTGCGAGTAGGTCAGGCCTTCGTTGCGAACGGCAGCGTTGATACGCTGGATCCACAGGGCACGGAAGGTCCGCTTCTTAACCTTGCGGTCGCGGTACGCGTACTGGCCGGCCTTCTCGACGGCTTGGCGCGCAACGCGGATGGTGTTCTTGCGGCGGCCCCGATAGCCCTTGGCCTGATCCAGGATCCGCTTGTGCTTGGCGCGGGTGGTTACACCCCTCTTGATACGGCTCATGTTCTAAACGCTCCTGTCAGCCCAGCCCGTAGGGCGCCCACTTCTTGATCGTCTTCGCATCGGCGTCGGAAATAACGTCGGTGCCGCGATTCTGGCGGATGTACTTGGCATTGTGGCTGATCAGGCGGTGGCGCTTGCCGACGACACCGTGCTTTACCTTGCCGGTGGCGGTGAGCTTGAAGCGCTTCTTCACGCCGCTCTTGGTCTTGAGCTTGGGCATTTTCGTCTCCTTGGTCGGGGACACGTTCGGCCGGCCCTGGCAGCCCTAGTTAGCCAGGCCGGCGCGCGAATCTCTTTGGTGAAGAAGTTCGACCGTGCCGATTGAAGGTCGCGCGCTTAGCGCCTGTGGTCCATGAAGGCAAGAAGCGTGTTTCGTGCGAGGCGCGAGACGCAACGCAGCGATCCACCGACTGGATGCTCGCTAAGCCCTAGGCACTTGCCAGTTCCTGATATGTTCTTATGCTCGACTCATGCGCCTAACCGATTCATCCGCTGGAGTGCTTGCCGGCACATCCCCATCCGTCGTCGCGTCGGATGTTGTCCGTGGCATCGGGCGCCTGTTTGCGCGGAATAACGTGTGGTGCCTGCCCGAGATGCCACTGCGCAGCGGACGACGGGCCGACCTGATGGGAATAGATGCCAAGGGGCACGTGGTCATCGTTGAAGTCAAGGTGAGCCGGGCAGACCTGCTCGGCGATGGCAAATGGACCGATTACCTTGAGTACTGCGACCGGTTCTATTGGGGCCTGGCGCCGGGGCTCGACCGCGCCTGTCTGGAGACAGAGCCGTTTCTGCCCGACTCCTGCGGCGTCATCATCGCCGATGGCTACGACGCCGAGATCTTGCGACCCGCGCCAACGCGCAAGCTTGCTCCTGCGCGGCGCAAAGTTGAGGTCGAGCGACTCGCGCGTGCCGCGATGCGGCGGCTGGTTTCCGGCTCAGATCCGCACACGTTGCGCTGGGCAGATGAGGACAGCACAGTCTAGCAGACCGGCGAGGCGGCGCTGCGCTCAAGCCTGGCAGGGGCCAGGCGGCAAGCGACACGCGGTGCTTATCCTCGTCGAAAAAGGTCCAGACTCTGTTGTAGCGTTGCGGGAGCTGGCGGCCGAGAGAGGATGAGGCAAGCCGTCGCAACGGCCCCTCACGTAGCACCGCTCCGGAGCGTGCACATCTTACAATGTCTTTTTTGCCCGACGGCGCGACATTGTGCCGACACCGGCTCGCCGAACGCGGCGGAAGACCGCTACCTAACGAGAAGCGCCCCTACCGTCATTGACGGAGGGGCGCTCGGTAACTCAGGGGCAGAGTGGCTTAGGCCTTTTTCTTCTTTTCCGCCCAGATGTTCTTGTAGGACATATAGCCCAGAACGGTGGCAAAGAGGAGGAAGCCAAGTACCGGCCAGCCGGTCTGCTTACGCTTCTCAAGCTTGGGCTCAGCCGTCCAGATGAGGAACGCGCTTACATCCTTCGACATCTGGTCAACGGTCGCTTTCGTACCGTCGCTGTAGGACACCTGTCCTTCACCCGTGAGCGGCGGCGCCATCGCGAGATTCAGGTTCGGGAAGTACGGGTTATAGTACAGGCCCGGAGGCGTCTTCGCGTCAGGAAACTCCTTCAACAACTCGGCCGGCTGATTCTGATAACCGGTCAGCAATGAGTAGACGTAAGGACCGCCGTCGTGGCGCGCCTTGGTCATCAGTGAAAGGTCCGGTGGAACCGCGTTGTTGTTGGCGGCGCGAGCAGCGATGTCGTTCGCGAAAGGCTTGGGGAAGTAGTCCGTCGGCATGCCAGGACGCAGCGCTGCCTCGCCCGTGACGGGGTCGTTGCCCGGAACCTGGAAGCCCTTCGCGATAGCCTTCACCTCGGCCTCCGAATAGCCCAGAGCGGCGAGGTCGCGGAATGCCACATGGTTGAGCGAGTGGCATGCCGAGCACACTTCCTTGTAGACCTGGAAGCCGCGCTGCAGCTGCTGGCGGTCGAACTTACCGAAAGCGCCGTCACTCGCGAAGTGGACCTCCTTCGGGTGCTTGTGGAACACGTGCTCGGCCGTCTCCGGTGCGGGCTCGCTGATGGCTATCAGCGCGCCGTTACCGAAAGACCAAACCAGCGCGACTGTAAAAAACAGCCCGACGAGAATGGAGATGATGCGGATCATGGCTTTACGTCTTTCCGTCTCGCTCGGGTTCAATCGTGGGTCGGGATGGGCGCGGTCGAGTTCGCCATCGGCGGCACATGCTCTCCGCCGAGAACAGCCTCGGTGATCGAGTAGGGCAGCGGATCAGGACGCTCGATTGCGGATACGATCGGCAGGATGATGAGCCAGTGTGCGAAGTAGTAGATCGAGGCGATCTGGCTGATCATCACGAATGGCTCCGCAGCCGGTGCACCGCCGCAGTACCCGAGAATGAGTACGCACGGGAGGAGTCCGAACCAGAAGAACTTCCGATAAAGCGGGCGGTATGCGCTCGAGCGGACCGGCGAACGGTCAAGCCAGGGCAGGAAGAACCACACCAGGATCGCCGCAAACATCGCCAGCACGCCCATGAGCTTTGCGGGGATGAAGAGGAAGTCTGCGGTGAACGCACGCAGGATCGCATAGAACGGCCAGAAGTACCATTCAGGAACGATGTGTGCCGGCGTGCTCATCGGGTTGGCCGGGATGTAGTTATCCGGGTGACCCAGGGTGTTCGGGAAGAAGAACAGGGCAACGCAGTACAGGAATGCGAAGGCACCTACCGCCCACCCGTCCTTGGCGATGTAATAGGGATAGAAGGGAACGGTGTCGCTCTCGCTCTTCACCTCTACGCCGGTCGGGTTCGAGGAACCCGGGATGTGGAGCGCCCAGATGTGCAGCACCACGACACCGACGATCACGAAGGGAAGCAGGTAGTGCAGCGAGAAGAAACGGTTCAGCGCAGCGTTATCCGGGGCAAAGCCACCGAGCAGCCACTGCTGAAGCGGCTCACCGACCAGCGGAATTGCGGAGAACAGGCCGGTAATAACCTTCGCACCCCAGAAGCTCATCTGGCCCCAAGGCAGAACGTAGCCCATGAAAGCCGTGGCCATCATGAGAAGGAAGATCACGACGCCAAGCAGCCACACCATCTCACGCGGGGCCTTGTAGGAACCGTAGTAGAAGCCGCGGAAAATGTGGATGTAAATGACGACGAAGAACGCCGAGGCGCCGTTGGCATGCGCATAGCGCAGCATCCAGCCCCAGTTCACGTCGCGCATGATGTGCTCGACGCTGTCGAACGCGACAGTCGCATTGGCGGCATAGTGCATCGCCAAAATGATGCCGGTGACGATCTGGAGGCCCAGGCAGCACAGCGCCAGGATACCGAAGTTCCAGAAGTAGTTGAGGTTGCGCGGAACCGGATAGCCCGCACCGACCGAGTTATAGACGAAGCGCGGCAGAGGCAGCTTTTCGTCCATCCACTTCATGAAGGGATTGGTCGGCTTGTACTCGTTGGCCCAGGGAAAGCTCATTTTCTGTGATCCAGTCTCTTGGCTCAGCCGATCTTGACGACGGTATCGGACATGAATTCGTACTCCGGAACCTCCAGGTTCGACGGAGCAGGACCCTTACGGATGCGGGCGGCGGTATCGTAATGCGAGCCATGGCACGGGCAGAAGTAGCCGCCGAACTCGCCCTTGGTCTCACCTTCACCGGCGCCGAGCGGCACGCACCCAAGGTGCGTGCAGACGCCCATGGTGATGAGCCAGTTCTCCTTGCCTTCCTTCGTACGCTCCGCAAGCGTTTGCGGATCGCGAAGAGAGGTAACAGGAACCTTGTTGGCCTGAGCGATCTCTGCAGGTGTCAGATTACGAATGAATACCGGCTGCTTGCGGAACACCGCCTTGATCGCCTGGCCGGGCTGAACCGCCGAGATGTCGACCTCGGTCGAAGACGCCGCCAGAACGTCGGCGGAAGGCGCCATCTGACTGATCAGCGGAACGAGAATGGACACGCCGGCAACACCCGCAGCGCTGACCGCAGCGATGTTGATGAAGTCGCGCCGCCGCACTCCGTCTCCGGCACCCAGATCCGGAGAGTCCGTGACCGTTTCTTCTGCCATGTTAGCCCTTGCCTTGCTCTCAACACCCGCCACCACTCCTGGTGACGAGCAGGATTCCTAGTCAATGATGCCTGGAATCCCCCCGATTGCCGGCAGCAATCCGGGCGCGCAACCGCGGGCCGATGCCGACTTGGCGCGCTGATAGACGCGAAATTCGCACCTGCCAACAGCCTTTTTGGTGCAGCCGAAGTGGCTTCAATCCAACGCGATCAAGGATATCTGACGGCCATAAGACGCCTCGCTCCTGTGACAGGAGCGCCGGAACGAGAAGAAGCGGTCAGGTGCCGCGTAGGTATCGAGTGGCAGAGCTTCGAATCGAGAGAGCCCAGCGTTTGCCAGCTGTCCCGCGACAAACCCCTGCAGATTGAACTGCCAATGGCGCGGCTTTCCGGGGTTGAAACAGGCGGTATTCGCCGGGTCGTGAGTGCAAAACCGCTCACGAAACGCATCGTCAACTTCATAGCTCGCCTGCGCGATGCAGGGCCCGACTGCGGCGCGGATCTGGGTGCGCCGGGCTCCCAGACGCTCCATCGCCGCTACAGTCGACTCGATCACGCCGCCGATCGCGCCTTTCCAGCCTGCATGCGCAGCGCCAATCACGCGCTGTTCGGTGTCGGCGAAGAGTACAGGCGCACAGTCTGCCGTCAGGATGCCAAGAAGCAGTCCAGGCCTGTCCGTGACAAGGGCGTCCGCCTGGGGCCGTTCACCCTCGTCCCAAGGCTCGCTCACCACGACGCAGTCGGCGGAGTGGACCTGGTACAGGGTGACAAGTTGCGCATCGGGAGCCACGGCATCCCGCGCCCGACGGCGATTCTCGGCGACCGCGGCAGGCTCATCACCTGCGCCAAGCCCTACGTTAAGGCCCGCAACCTCTCCCTGGGAGACGCCTCCGGCGCGCCCGAGGAAGCCGTGCCTGACTCCATCAAGCGTCTGAGCCCGTATGACTTCCACTTCGGTGTGCACAGTGTCAGCCAAGGCTCTTGGTCACCTGCTCCAACACGTCGCGCGACAGGGATGGCTCGGCGGCTATACGCTCGAGCTCGCCTCGCATCATGGCCGCACGCCGTGGCTCGATGCGACGCCAGCGCCCCAAGGACGGGACAAAACGCGCCGCGGTCTGCGGGTTGATCGGATCGAGTTGACGGATCAGTTCACCGATCATGCGGTAGCCCTCCCCACTCGGCGCGTGGAAGGCTTTCGCATTCATTGCCAAGGCCATGTAGAGCGCACGCACGCGGTTCGGATTGGCCATCGTAAAGTCTGGATGCTCCGCGAGAGCCTGAACGTGCGTCAGTACGTCTGGATGGAGAGATCCTGCCTGGAGCGAGAACCACTTGTCGATCACCAGCGCGTTTCCGCTGTACCGTCCGTGATAATCGGCCAGCGCCTCTCGGCGCTCAGGTCCTTCGAGACCCGCCAGGACCATGAGCGCGCCCTGCCGGTCGGTCATGTTGTCAGCTTGCCTGTACTGCTCAATCGCGCGCCTCTTTGCGTCCGCAGGAGCTCCGGCGGCCAAGTAGACAAGCGCCTGCGTCTTGAGCTTGCGCGCACCGCGCGCCGCGGCATCGCGTGAGTAAGACACTGCGCTGACGCGGTCATGGAGTTCGGCGAAGCTGTCCTTCAGCTTCGATCCAAGCCATGCCTTCAGCGCCTCGCGCTCGGCGTGAATGGCGGTGGGATCCGCAACGAGGAATTGCTCGGCAAGGTAGCCCTCGGCCGGCAGAATCAGCAACTCTCCACGCATCAGGTCGTCGAGGGAATCGTCCGCGAGGATAGCCTTGAACGCTTGGCCAATCGCATCGCGCTCCACTGCGCGCGCGCCCTCGCCAAGACTGCCACCCACGGCCGCGATCAGGTGCTGCACCACGAGGCTCTGCATCGCCTCGTAACGAGCGAACGGATCGTCATCGTGCGCGGCAAGAAAGACGAGATCCTGCGCCGGTCGTTCGAACGCAATGGCGACCGGTGCGGAAAAGCCGCGGTTGATGGAAAGCACTGGCGCGCGCGGATAACCTTCGAACGTGAAGGTCTGCTCCGGCTTGTCGAGGATAACCAATTCTTCGCCTCGGTGCTGCCCCGTTTCGCGATCGAACAACGCCAGCTTCAGCGGGACCGGCACAGGCTGCTTCTCGGGCTGACCGGGAGTTGGCGGCACGACTTGGGCGAGCTTGAGAACCACCCGGTCGCCGGAATGCTCCAGGTCTACGGCGACTTGTGGCGTTCCTGCCTGCGAATACCACAGGCGGAACTGCCCCAGGTCCAGTTCCGCGCCGTCTTCGATGGCCTTGACGAAGTCCTCGCAAGTCGCAGCCTCGCCATCGTGCCGCTCGAAGTAGAGGTCGGTGCCCGCGCGAAAACGCTCCGGGCCCGCCATGGTCCGCATCATGCGGATCACCTCGGCCCCCTTGTTGTAGATCGTCGCGGTATAGAAGTTGCTGATCTCCTGATACGAATCGGGCCGGATGGAGTGGGCCAGCGGCCCTGAGTCCTCCGGATACTGCGCCGAACGCAAGATGCGCACATCTTCAATGCGCTTGACCGCAGAGCTACCCATGTCCGCGCTGAACATCTGATCGCGAAGGACAGTGAAGCCCTCCTTGAGGCTGAGCTGGAACCAGTCCCTGCAGGTTACGCGATTGCCCGACCAGTTGTGGAAGTACTCATGGCCGATCACGCCCTCGATCGCGTCGTAATCCGCGTCGGTGGCAGTCTCCGGGTCTGCGAGGACGTAGCGGGTGTTGAACACGTTGAGGCCCTTGTTCTCCATGGCCCCCATGTTGAAGTCGGACACGGCAACGATGTTGAACAGATCGAGGTCGTACTCGCGCCCGAACGCTTCCTCGTCCCACTTCATCGAAGCCTTCAGCGACTCCATGGCGTGTTGCGTCCGCTCCTCGTCACCCTTGCGAACCCAGATGTTGAGATCGACTGTACGGCCGGATCGGGTTGTGAAGGTGTCGTGGTTGGCGATGAGGTCGCCCGCGACGAGAGCAAAGAGGTAGCTCGGTTTAGGCCAGGGATCGTGCCATTCTGCCCAGTGCGTGCCGCCCTCTCCCTCGCCTTGCGATTCGCAATTCCCGTTCGATAGCAGCACCGGAAAGGCGGTCTTGTCGCCGCTCATCCGCACGCGATAGGTCGAAAGCACATCGGGGCGATCGGGAAAGAAAGTGATGCGCCGAAAACCTTCCGCCTCACACTGCGTGCACAGCATTCCGTGCGAAGCGTAGAGCCCCATCAGCTGGCTGTTGGAGGCGGGATTCACGTGTGTCTCGATTTCGACCTGATGGCTCTCGCCGGAAAGCGGCAACAAAAGGTCCGGCCCGTCGAGCCGCCAGTCGTTCACCGCAGCGCCATCCACCCGGACGGCGAGCGGGGAGATCTGATCACCGTTCAGGCGCAGTGTCGCGCTTCCGTTCCCGTCGGGATTGCGCCGGACAGACAGCCGGGCGGTGACGTTAGTCGACTCAAGGCCCAGTCTGAAGTCGAGCAAGATCTCGGGAACAAGCCACGCAGGGGGCTGGTAGTCCTCCCGGCGAATCACCTGCGGCGCATGCGGCGGCGGCGCGGCATCGGCCGTCTTGGGGTTCTCGGCGGGTTCGGAAGGTCTGCTGGCTATGTCCATGGGACAATAGTTAGGCTTTCACTCGGTGAATGCCAGCCGTGAACGCTGGCCGCACTCCGGGGCTTCACCCGCGCCCTGTCGGCGGATACCAAGAGCCATGCCCCGCATGTTTATCTTCGGCCTTGGCTATACTGCCGGGCACCTCGCCTCCAGACTGGAACGTGAAGGCTGGGAAGTGGTCTCGACCGGCAGCGCAGGCACCCTCTCCTTCGGGGACGAAGGGAACGTCCGCCTGGCTCTCAGCGATGCGGACCATGTGCTCTCCTCGGTCCCGCCCGGTTCCGAAGGGCTGGACCCCGTTCTCGATCGCTACGGCGATACACTTGAAGGCAAGGCGCTGTCCTATCTCTCTTCGACCGGCGTCTACGGCGACACCGGGGGTGCCTGGGTGGACGAGAGTGCTGCCACCGGGACGGGCCGCCGCACAGCGCGTGCCCAAGCGGATGCAGCATGGCTGGCGCGCGGCGCGCGCGTTTACCGTCTGCCCGGGATCTACGGTCCCGACCGAAGCGTGTTCGAGCGCATCGCCGAGGGGCGGGCCCATCGCATTGCCCTGCCAGCACAGGTGTTCAGCCGTGTGCACGTTGCTGACATCGTCAGCGGGGTGATCGCCGGGATGAAGGCGCCTGCCGGTGCGTACAACCTGGCTGACGACCGGCCTTGCAGCCAGAACGCGCTCGTGGAGGAGGCATGCCGGCTCCTCGGCGTGGAGCCACCTCCGTTGCAGAGCCTCGAGGAGGCGAACCTCTCGCCCAGGGCGCGCGCCTTCTATGCGGAGAACCGCCGCGTCGCCAACGGCAAGGCGAAGCGCGTTCTTGGCTGGAAGCCTGCTTACCCCGACTACGTGACGGGCTTGCGCGCCCTGAGGGCGATCACCAGCCCTGCAGTCGCCAGCAAGGCGCCGGCAATCGCAAGAGGAGACCAGCGGTAGCCTTCCAAAACGGTCGAGATCAGCATCGCGATCACGATCACCGCAACTCCGTTGTACGCTGCCCGACCTGCACCGAGTTGGCGAATCAGGTTGTAGTAGAGGGGGAATGTGACGACCGAACCCATGATTGCCAGATAGGCGGTCCCAGCCCAGTAAGCGCCGCTGCTGGGGATGACCGGCGGCCCGGCCGTGATCCAGCCGAGAACGGCATTGCAGATCATCCCGTAGAGCATGGCCCACGACAGAAGACTCACCATTGGGAGCGCCCGCCCCGTCTCGTTGGCCTGCATCACGTTCGAAACCGATGCGCAAAGCATGGCTGCGAGCGCCAGCACGACACCCAGCACAACATGTCCGCTGAGCGGAGCCTCGCGCGCCTCGTGGACGAGCAGCAGGCCGATGCCGGCAATTGCGATGGTGCTACCGACGGCGAACCGGCGTGTGATCGGCTGCTTCAGCAGCACGCGTGCGAGGATCGCGTTCGGCACAAGCAGGAGGCCGATCATGACCGCGACAATGCCCGAGGTCAGATGCTCCTCTGCCCTGTAGACGAAGTTGTAGTTGCCGCAGAACTGGGTCAGACCCACAAAGAAGGCCAGACGCTGGCCGGCAGGGCCGATCCGCAGGGGACGGCGCATCACCAGTGCGACTGCAAACATGGCCGGCGTCGCAAGCACGAAGCGCCATGTCACCGACCAGCTTGCAGGTGCGCCCTGGTTCTGGCCAAGGATAACAAACCAGGTGGACCCCCAGATCAGCGCGACGATCAGGAACGGAAGGGCGATCTGCGGCCGCAAGAGCGCATGAGGCGCCGGCTGGTCCGGACTGTCAGCGGTCACAGCGCGCGAATCGCATTCACGAGGCGCGCGACATGGTCTGCTTCGGTGTTCCAGGCGGTAACCAGGCGCGCCGCATTGTCGCCCCAGTCGTAGAATGAGAAGCCCTGCTCACGCAGCGCGGCGCGCTCCTGTGGGGACGTGGTCAGAAAAACTTCGTTCGCTTCCACGGGGTGGAGCAAACGATCGCCGGCAGCGCGGGCAATCTCGCTGGCAGCCGCATTGGCGGCACGCCCGTTCTCCAGCCACAAATCAGCCTCCAGCATGGCCAGGATCTGCGCTGCAAGGAATCGTCCCTTGGATTGCAAGTGCCCGGCTCGCTTGCGGCGGTAACGCACAACATCGACAAGGCCAGGCTCGAAGAACACAACGGCTTCGGCACCAAGACCGCCGTTCTTCACAAAGCCGAAGGTAAGCGCGTCGACGCCTCGGCACGCTTCCGCAGGGGGACATCCGAGATGAGCGACCGCATTGGCAAATCGCGCTCCGTCCATGTGCAAGCGCAGCCCCTTTTCTCGCGCCAGAGTCGAAATCGTCGCAAGCTCACCCGGCTTGTAGACACAGCCGTATTCGCTCGCCTGCGTGATCGAGACGGCGTGAGGCTGAACCTGGTGAACGTCGTCACGGATCGGATCGATCACTGCCGAAATAGAGTCCGGTGTAAGCTTCGCGCTCGGCCCATCTGCCAGCATCAGCTTGGCGCCGTGCATGTAAAAGCCCGGTGCGCCGCCCTCGTCCGCCTCGATATGTGCCTCTCGGTGGCAAACCACGCCGCCGTGCGGAGGAACCATCGCAGCAAGGGCCAGACAGTTTGCGGCAGTTCCCGTCGCCACCCAAAGCGCCGAACACTCCTGCCCGAACAGCGAAGTGAAAGCGCCATCAAGTTCGCGGCTGAGCGCGTCACGATCGTACGGCGAGTCGGACGCATCGGCGGCGAGCATGGCGCTCCAGACGGCGGGATGAACGGGCGCGGCGTTGTCGGAAAGGAACTGCATCGCCATATCGCCTGTTACCGGAATGCCGCCTCGTCAAGCACCGCAAGAGCGCGACGGGAAGCGGCGACAGGCGGACACAAGGAAAAGCAGGCATGGTCGGACTCACCATCACCAAGCACGATCGCGGCGGCGCCGGAGAGTATCAGGCGCATCTGGCCGATAGTGATGAAGTCGGGCGGCTGACCTGGGTTGAACGCGGCGACGTGCACATCGTCGATCACACGCTCGTACCGCCGGAGATTGGCGGTCGCGGAGTCGCCGCACGACTGGTGGAAGCGCTGGTGGCCGACGCCCGCGAGAACGGGTTCAAGGTCAAGCCGTTGTGCAGCTACGTGGTCGCTGCGTTCAAGCGCCACCCGGAGTGGGAAGACGTAGCGGCCTGACCTGCATCAAGCGGCGGCGAAGGCCAGCTCGGGCGCTCCGTACGGGTCAGGCAAAACCGTCCGCCAGGAAACGCTCCGCCGCGCCGGCAAGAAAAGCAGAACCAAGCGGCATCGCGCTCTCATCCACGTGCATGCGCGTGGAGTGTATGCCGCAGCACTGCTGCCAGTCGTCGCCTTGGCGGCTCACGCCGAGGAAGAACATGGCGCCCGGTACTTTCTCGAGCACATAGGAGAAGTCCTCCGCGCCCATGATCGGGTCGCGAAGGCGCCGGAATCCTTCCTCTCCAAGCAGCTCACGCGCGACCGTCTCACCCAGATCGACCGCGCGCGGGTCGCAAATGGTGACCGGGAACCCCTCGGTAATCCGTGTCTCGGCGGTAAGGCCATGCGCACCGGCGATTCCGGCTGCGAGAAGCTGCACCTCCTCGCGTAGCCGTGCACGATTGGCAGGAGAAAGGGAGCGCATCGTGCCCGTCAGGTGGGCACTGTCCGGGATGACGTTGTGCGCGGTACCGCAGGCGATTCGGGCAATGGTGACCACCACCGGATCGAAGACGTTGAACTTTCGGGTGACCATGGCTTGCAGCGCCGTCACGATCTCGCAAGCCACCGGCATCGGGTCGAGCGTGTCATGAGGCATCGAGGCATGCCCGCCCCGCCCCGTCACCACGATGTCGACCTGATCCGCCGAAGCGAGGAGCGGCCCCTCACGTCCGCCGACCAGTCCATGCGGGGCATTGGGCATCACGTGAAGCGCGAACGCCGCATCCGGCAGCGGGAGGCCCGTGCCGGCGCCACCCAGCAGGCCGTCCTCCAGCATGTAACGGGCGCCGTGGTACCCCTCCTCGCCCGGCTGGAACATGAACCGCACTTCACCCGGCAGCGACGCGGCGCGTGCGCACAGCAGTTCCGCCGCCCCGGCCAGCATCGCAACGTGCGCGTCGTGTCCGCAGGCATGCATCACGCCAGGAACCTTCGAGGCGAAGTCGAGCCCCGTCTCCTCCGGCATCGGCAATGCATCCATATCGCCGCGAAGAAGAACGCAGCGCCCCTCTCCGCCAGTACCTTTCAAGCTGGCGACAAGGCCTGTCGTGGACGGCCCCTCACGCCACTCGAGAGGCAGATGCGCCAGTGCTGCGCGGATCTTGTCGCGGGTTCGGGGCGTGTGAAGCCCCAGTTCGGGATCCGCATGGATCGCGCGACGCAGACTGGTGATGCGGTCGGCAAGGCCGGTCGCTTCGGCAATGAGAGCTGAAGTCATCGCGCCATGATACGCAAGCTCAGGAGGGTGTCGAGGCCGGTCGCAAGGGCTCATCGCCCTTGATGCGGCGCAAGGTGACGAATGCCATCAGCCCCATCGCCACATAAAGCGCTGCCGCTTCCAGCGCGACCGCCCAGGCGGCCCCACTGGGTCCGGTCCATATAAGAAACCACAAGCCCACACCCAGCGCCACGATCGCGATCAGACGGGCCATGAGAGAGAGCTGGGCTCGGCCCGTCGAATGAAGCACCGGCTCGAACGCCACACTCGCCAGATCGAAGCTCGCCGCGATAGCAAGCGGAACCAGGATGGCAGCACCGCCTTCAAAGGCCTCACCGCCGATCAGCCCCAGAAGCGACCGCCCGGCTGTCAACGCGATGACAACAACGACAACGCCACCGGCTCCCGCGATCAAGCTCGTCTGCAAGGCCAGTCGGCGGAACTCTTGCAGTGTTGAGGCGACGCGCATGCGGGAAATCTCGGCGTAGACGGCGCGGGTCAGGAGCGTCGAGAACTTGCTGAGCGCCTGCGAAAGCTGGTTGGCCAACCGGTAAAGGCCAGCGGCCCGCGTGCCCAGGATGGCGCCCACGATCAACAGCGGCCCGTTTTTGGTCACCGCATCCAGCGTGGAGCCTGCGTAAGTGACAAAGAAGAACCGCCACAGCCCGGCGTTTTCTCGCAAGGTCTGTCGATAGTCCCTGAGATATGAGAGGCGCACCGCCTCCGGACAAAGACGCCTGGCCATGGCCCAGTAGCAAACCGCCTCGAGCAGATCGACCACCGCCCAGACAATCAGGAACCGCTCCACGCTCGGCCCGGTGAGCCAGACGGTCACCGCGCCGATGAGTCTGCCCAGAGGAACCACTGCCTCCACATAGACCGCCATCTGGAACTGGTTGAGCGTCCGGACAATTCCAGTCGGAGCGGAGACCAGCGCCCACAGCGATGCACAACAGAAGAGGAAGCCGGGCAGGATGTAATCTGTATTCAGCTCGAGCAGGTGAGCGAATCCGAAGAAGACGACGGCAGCAAGGATGCAGCCACAGACGGCACCGACTGCATCCAGCATGCCGGCAAGCATACCGAGGCGCCCGAACGCAGCCCAGTTCTTGTCATGAACGTGAGATGCGCCGTACCGCACCACTACCCGCCAGGTCTGAAATCCGGCGACAGCGATCAACGCTTCCGCCGTGCTGAAGATCAAGGCGAAGTGGCCAAATCCCTTCAGGCCCAGCGTTCGGGTGAGAATGGCCAGGTACACGATGCTGCACACCGCGCCGAAGCCCTTGCCGCCAATGAGCCAAGCCGTGTTGGCCATGATCCGCGCGAGGGGCGAACTGGACTTGGCGCGATCAGCGGGCATAGCGGCGGCCTTTGCTACGTTCCCCCTCTTATGGCAAGGCAAGCCAGCAACAGAGTACCGGCGCGCACGGTCGTTCGCGGAGTCGTTATCGTCCGCAGCACACTCTTCCAACATGCGCCGCCAACGGCTAGGGCATGGCGATGATCGAACACGCGATCCTCCTGAGCGCCGGCCAAGGCTCCCGCATGCTGCCGCTCACAGCCGAGCGGCCCAAGTGCCTCATAGACTTTTCCGGACGCACCCTGATCGAATGGCAGATCGAGATGCTCGCCCGTGGGGGCGTGAAGCGGATCGATGTGGTTACAGGCTTCATGACCGACATGGTGGACGAGGTCGTGGCTGGCATCCGCGATCCGCGGGTGAGCGTCACCACGCGCTTTAATCCGTTCTACAAGGTCGCCGACAATCTCGGCTCCTGCTGGATCGCGAGGGACGCGATGGAGGGAGACTTCTTGATCCTCAACGGCGACACCCTTGTGTCTGAGGACATCGTGCGAACCGTCCAGCAGGACAGCGGCTGGCCGATTGCGGTCACCGTGGATGTAAAAAGCGAATACGACAGCGACGACATGAAAGTGGAGCGCGGTGCCGACGGCCGCCTCCTTCATATCGGCAAGACCCTTACCGCCCAGCAGTCCAATGCCGAATCCATCGGCTTTCTGGCTTTTCGCGGAGAGGGCGCGGACTTGTTCCGCGAAGCCGTGCGGCAGGCCATGCGTACGCCTGAGGGCGTGCAGCACTGGTATCTCAAAGTCATCGACAGCCTCGCGCCGACCGGCAAGGTCGGAACTGTTTCGATTGAGGGCAAAGACTGGGCGGAAGTCGATTTCCTGAACGATATCGAGATCGCAACCGCACTCACCGATCGTTGGCAGGGTAGCTGACTACGCCGTACAGCATGCCCGGCCCGGCTCACCGGGCGGCCAAGGTTTCCTCGAACAAGGCTTGGTAAGCCAGCAGCGTCAACGAACGGTCGAATTCGAATGCCCGATCACCGGGCAGAATCGCGCTAGAGGGGTCAAGCTGCGCCAGAATTGCCTGCGCCATGGCTGAGACGTCGTACGGATCGATCAGCACACCGAAGCGCCCCTCGTCCAATAAAGACGCTGCGTTTCCTGCGGTTCGCGAGGCGACCAAAGGGGTTCCGCAGGCGAGTGCCTCAAGCAGCACGTTGGGCGATCCTTCCCAAAGGGATGGAATGACGACCACACTGGCGGCGCGGAAAAAAGGGAAAGGGTTGCTTACCCTGCCCACAAAGTTGACGTCCCTGGCGACACCCAACTTCGCGGCATGCTCCTCCAACGCTGCCCGCGCCCGACGCTTGCCGCCACCGACAATGGCAAGGCTTAGTGGCCGCTCGGCACGGGCAAGGGCGAACGCCTCGATCAGACGAGCGAAATTCTTCTGCCGTACCAGCCGGCCCACACCCAGAACGATCGGGACTGCCGCACCTTCGAGCCCGTCGCACGGAACGGCGGCCCGGAGACGGACCACCTCCACATCCACTCCATTGGGGATGATGCGCGCCTTGCCAGTCTGTACGTGTGGTTTGAGGATACGGTCATTCGCCAGGTCTGGCGATACAAGCACAATGGCGTCGGCATCTCGCGCGACAAGCCGAGCCGTAAGCCGCCGGCTACTCAGGCGAGAGCGCAAGCTGCCCGGCGTGGCCGCATGGGCGAGATCGTTGCTGAAGCGGTAGATACGACGATAGCGGGCCGAGCCGCAGGCGGCTGCAAGCAGGGCAAAATGCGCATGATTGCCCGCGGAAAGGACTATGTCTGGCGCCAGCTGCCGCAGCGTTTCGCGAAGGCGCGGGATCGAAAGTGCAAGGTCGTGCCTACGCGACCGTGCACGTCCGCCCAGCGCTACATGTCGTACTTCGGGCGCGGCGCCGGCCAGTTCGCCGCCGTCTCGCACCGTCACCAAGCTGGTATCCCAGCCTGCGGCGTGCATGTGACGGGCAATCGCGATCGCGTTGCGCGCAACGCCGGTGGCCACCAGCTGGTGGAGGAAAACAACGAGCCGCGCCATGGTGGCGGGATCTCAGAACCGCTCGGCCAGCGTCCGGGATAGAGCGTCTATTTCACTCTCGTTCAGCGCGACCGCGGCTCCCAGTTCAGGCACTTTCGGCCAGCCAGCATCGGCGAAGCTGCGGCCCTGCCATTCCCGCGCACCCTCATACCGAGGTATGACGTGAAAATGAACGTGGGGATCGACCATCATCAGCATCAGATAGTTCAGACGCGCGTAGTCAGTGAAGCCGCTCAGGACCCGTTCGATGGCTTCCGTCACTTGCTTCAGTTCGGCATGGGCCTCGCCCGGCAGGTGACCGAATGCCGTTGCCTCTGACTTCGCTGCAAGAACAAGGCTGCCGAGCGTCGGCTGAGCCGGTCGCAGAAGCACCAGCCAATGCGTGTATTCGGCAATCAGCGTAGCGGGATAGCCGAACTTCGAGATGGTGGCGTTCATCATGCGGGAACCCCCTCGTCAGACAACCAGCTCTTGATCTTGCCGCCCCGCGCCCGGATGACCCAGGCTTGGAACAGCCGCACCAAGTGTATCAGACAGGAAATCACCGTCCACCAGGCCACCGCGATCAGCCCGAGATCGGGGCGGGCGAAGAGCATGAACGCGAACAGAATCACCATGTTCGGATTGCGTCGTGCAGTGATCAGCCGGAACTGGCTGTCGAACTTGCGCCAGACGTGAATGTGCATCCCGTTCTGCCGGATGAAGATCCCCTCGATCAGACGCTGGACCACATACCCTAGCTGGATCGCTCCCTGGACCCACCAGAAGGTTGCGTCCTCGTAAGCCAGCCCCCAATGGCCCAGACCAACGGCCCAGAACCACCACCAGAACGGTGGATGGACGAGATCCATCCCGTGATCGAACACGTTGCCCCAGGCGGAAGACGTGATGGTGCACCGCGCCAGTTTGCCGTCGACGGTGTCGAGCACCATGAATGCCAGGCCGAGGCCCATGCCCAGCCAGTACAGGCCCTCTGCGAAGCACCAGGTGGCCAAGACACAGAACACGGCGCCGATGAAAGTGATGAAGTTCGGGGTCAGGCCGAGCCGGGCCGCCACCCGCGTGAGCACCAGTGCCCACTCCGGCCACAGGTACTTCGTCAAGATATCGGTGACGCCCTTGTAAGCGCCGAAATAGCTGGCTCGCTCGATCCGTCGGACAGTGTCAGGGCGCAAGGGTATCAAGAACGGCGTCTCGCGCTTGCGCAGAGTCTTGTTTTCGATTGTCGGACCATCTTCGTAGGCCAGCACGCGCAGCGACGTCGCTGAAAGCGGTCGGTCCTCCTGCATGGCGGCGGCCAGTTCCTGCACCTCTGCGGGATCGCGCGCATGACCCAGAGCAGGAACGCCGCCCGACGTCAGCACCAGGCCGGGCTGTTCGGCCACGTAGTGGAGCCATGCCGGATCGAACGCAAAGGCCGCATTGGCGAGCACACTGGGGCCACTTGTGGCATCCTTCGGCGCCAGATTCGCCGCTCTTGCAATTCGCCGCCCTCGCTCGGCAGCGGTGAGGCCCCAAAGGCGGGTGTCGTTTTCGCCAACGGACGCGAAGGATGGCGAACGGTCGATGGAATCCATCGGCGCGCCCTAGTCGAGGGTCGGGATGCAAGCAATCTCCGGCCGTCAACGATTCAGCGGGAACCTGGAGGGGGCCCAAGCCTATGAAGGTAGCAAAACTGTAACACGGATGTGTCACCGGTCGATTTTTGCGTGATTTCCGCCAGACGCATCCCTAGATGGAACGCGCTGTGCACGGAAAGATATACGAATTCGAGACCTTGCCCCGGTTTTCCGACCTCGGAGGGCACGTGGCATCCAACTCCTCCGGCTATGTGCCGCGCGGGCGGGCGGTTCCGCTCGTCGGTATCATCCGCAATCCGCGTAGTCACCGGAACAAGGGACACGAGGCGGAACTGGCGCAGTGCTCCAATATTCTCACCCAGACGCCCCGCAGCCGCGATGCGCTTCGCGAGAGCCTTGGTGAATTTGCCGAGCGCGGAATCGATTATCTTGTCATCGATGGCGGCGACGGGACCGTGCGCGATGTGCTTACCTGCGGTGCAGACATCTTCGGAGAGACCTGGCCAGCGCTGATCGTGCTGCCGAAGGGGAAAACCAACGCCTTGGCAGTCGACTTGGGCCTGCCGAATCGCTGGAGCCTGTCAGAGGCTCTCGTCGCGGCGCGTAACGGCGGCGTGGTGCAGCGGAGCCCCATGCGGATCTCTTCGCAGCGCGATGGCGGCTCTGCCCTCGGTTTCTTTCTGGGATCAGGCGTATTCACCAAGGGCACGGAAGCCGGTCAAGCCGCACATCGGCGAGGAGCGTTCAACAGCTTCGCGGTGGGCCTGACGATCCTCTGGACAATCCTGCAGGTTGTATTTGGACGTAAGGGCAATCCCTGGCGGGCAAACACCCGCATGCGGCTGCGCGATCACCTGAGCGGTCGGGAACTGCCGCATAGCGGCCGGGGCTCTCCTGACGAGCGCTTCATGGCGATCGCGACGACTTTCAAGAACTTCCCGCTGGGGGTGCGACCATTCGGCCGTCGTGTACCGGACGGCCTCAAGCTGGCGGTGCTCGATTCTCCCGTGCGCTGGCTGCTACTGATGCTTCCGGCAATACTGCTGGGCTTTTTCGGTCGCTTCATGGAACGTGCGGGTGCCACGCGCGTCGCAGCCACTTCGGTCGACTTCGATCTCGAGGGCGCCTTTATCCTGGACGGAGAGGCTTTCCCGCCCGGGCACTACCTGCTTGAGGAAGGGCCGCAGCTCACTTTCGTCGTCCCATGACGGACACTCTTGAGGAGCGCACGGCGGAGGCGCTCACTCATCCGGTCGAGCCTCAAGTGAAGGCATTTGCGGAGCGCTTCGCCGGAGAAGCCGTGCTTGGAGTGCTCTTCTACGGCTCCAACCTGCGAACCCACTCGCTTGAGGGCGTGCTGGACTTTTACGTGCTGACCCAAGGTCCCGTAGAGACCGGGATATGGCCCCGCGTAAGTTATCACGAGTGGGAGACCGAAGGGCAGGTTTTGCGCGCCAAAGTCGCAACAATGACGCTGGCAACTTTCGCAGCGGCCGCCTCGGGTAAGCTCGTGGACACGACGATCTGGGCTCGCTTCGTGCAACCCAGCGCTCTTGTCTGGAGCCGCGACGTCAGCGCTTCCCATGCGATCCAGGGGGCAGTGGCGCGAGCGGCACGAACCGCAGCGCGGCTGGCGGTGGCGCTTGGACCTTTCAGCGGAACCGCCGATGTTTATTGGCGCGCTTTGTTCCGCGCCACATACGCCGCCGAGTTCAGAGTCGAAAAGGCCGGACGGGAGGATTCAATCCTCTCAGCCAATCGCGCGCACTTTGATGGGCTTCTTCCTCTCGCCCTGACAGCTGAAGGCATCGCCTACACAAGAGGCACGGGCGATGTCCTTCAGCCTCAAATGCCCACCGCAGAGCGCCGCAAAGCACAGCGATGGTGGAAACGGCGACAGCGGCTCGGCAAGCCATACAATTTGATGCGTCTGGTGCGTGCATCCACGACCTTTGAAGGCGCCGCCCGCTATGCCGCATGGAAGATCGAGCGCCATACTGGCGTGGCGGTGCCGCTCACGCCTTGGCGGGAGAAGCACCCGGTGCTCGCCGCGCCCGCAGTCCTGTGGCAGGTCTGGCGGGCGAAGCGAGCGCAAGTATGACCGTGGGAGAGGCGCGCGCGCGGACCGCACTCGTGCTGGCGGGCTCTCGTCCCGGCAGGCCTGATCCCGTCGCGCTTGCCGAGGGCGCGGCGCACAAGGCGCTGGTCGATGTAGGCGGGTCGCCAATGCTCACCCGCGTGGTCGCAGCCCTGAGAGGCGCCGGAATTGAAACGATTGCCGTGAGCGCCAACGACCCCGCCGTCGTGACGCTAGCACGCGAACTGGCCTGCGAAGTCGTACCTCCGGGCGGGGGACCTAGCGCCAGCGTCGCGGCTGCATTTGATCGCTATGGCGCACCGATGCTGGTGACGACTGCGGACCACGCCCTGCTCGAAAGCGCGTGGATCCAAGACTTCATCGCTGACACGCCCACAACGGCCGATGTAGCAGTACTACTCGCACACCGCGATACGGTTGAGGCCGCGGTGCCAGGCAGCCGGCGCACATACCTGAAGCTGGCGGACGGCGGCTGGTCCGGCTGCAACCTCTTCCTTCTCGCGACGGCTCGGGCCTCCGCCGCCATTACAACCTGGGCTGCTGTGGAGGCCGATCGCAAGCGTCCCTGGCGAATTGCGGCACGGCTGGGAATAGGCACCTTGTGGCGCTACGCGCTCGGCAGGCTGACCATGGCGGAAGCAATTGCGCGCCTGGGTCAGCGCATCGGAATCCACGCTGCCGCCGTGGCGGCACGCAACGGGCTTGCGGCTGTCGATGTCGACAAACCAGCCGATCTGGCGGACGTGCGGGCGCTGGTCGCAGCCAGCGCCACGATTACATATACCGCATCTGGATCCGGATCGACTTAACGTCGTTGCCCACCGTGAAGGCAGTCTTGCTGTAATGCGGTTTGCCAAGATTGAAGATGTTGATGCTGGGGTTGTTCGACATGGCGCCGCCATCGCTGGTGAGGTCGGTACGGCCATTGCCGCTCACGTCGTGACGCACCGCGATCGCATACTGGCCGGCTGATGGCACCGGCACACAGAAGGTCATTGTTCCAGCCTTGGCGGGCACCTCGATACGCGAGAGCCAACGCCCCTTCTGCAGCCAGTCCGCCGGCGTTGCCTTATAGGACTGCACCCGGATCTTGCCTGTCGAGCTCTTCACGTTGTCGACGGTCACCATCACCGCCGGCCCCGATCCGGCAGTACACCGACGCATATCGCTGCGAATTTCCTGGCGATACTGCGCCAATGCTGGCGTAGCGCCCACGACCGCAATGCTGCCGAGAAGCACGGCCACTGCCGCGGCAGCCCGACGCCGGACGCGAGGACGCACTGATGAAACGGAAGAATTCCTGCTGTTCATGCCTTGATAATCTCTCTGAAGCTCAAGAACCTGCAGCTACCGCGCAGCGCAGGCCCGTCCCCCTTGTGTTGCCAACCCTTTGTCACTTGTGCGCTTAATCCAGACTGAACTTCCTGTCAGGCGGCGTTCGGCTTCGCGCAAGGGCAGTGTGGAAAACGGTCGGGCCGCAACTTGTCGGCACAAGATGTAGTGCCCTATTCGTCAATAAAGGACTTTGTTCATGCCCCCCCTGATTTCTCCTTCGATCCTCTCCGCTGACTTCTCCCGCCTCGGCGAGGAAGTGCGCGCGATTGACGCTGCCGGCGCAGACTGGATCCACGTCGACGTGATGGACGGCCATTACGTACCGAACATCACGATCGGCCCTGCCGTTGTGAAGGCGCTCCGTCCTCACACAAGCAAGCCGTTCGACGTCCACCTGATGATATCGCCCGTGGATACCTACCTTGAAGCTTTCGCAGAGGCGGGTGCGGATATCATCACGGTTCACCCGGAGGCAGGTCCGCACATTCATCGGACGGTCCAGGCAATAAAGGCACTCGGCAAGAAGGCCGGGATCTCGCTCAATCCGGGCACGCCGGCCAAGATGCTCGACTACCTCATCGACGAGATCGACCTTGTTCTGGTCATGAGCGTCAATCCGGGATTTGGCGGTCAAAGCTTCATCTCAAGCCAGCTTCGAAAGATTGAAGCCGTACGCAAGATGATCGACAAGACCGGACGAGACATCCGGCTGGAGGTTGACGGAGGCGTCGATGCAACAACCGCGCCTTCCTGCATCAGTGCCGGTGCTGACGTGCTGGTCGCCGGTACGGCAACATTCCGGGGCGGACCGGATCGGTACGCCGCGAACATTCGCACGCTGAAGGGTCTGGGCTGAGCCAATGTCGCAAGAGGTACGCACGAGGAGGCGCCGGGGCCAAGGGAACCGCAGCGACCCTCGGGCGATACCGTTCGGGAACGACACCGGGGAGGAAGCCCTGAAGGAGCAGGATAGCAGAAGCGCCGCGCCTGCGTCCGATGTTTCAGCAGTGCACGCGCCCAGCGAGACAGCGCCTCACGTGACCGGCGAATTAATCGAGCCTGGTCGCGCGCTTGCGCTTCACGATTTCACTCCGCCGGAGATTGGAACTGGAGAGCGCCTGATCCGGTTCGCTTATCGCTTGGGTATCCCCGGCTCGATGCTCGTGTCCCCGGTAGGGAAGAAGTCGAAACTGCGCCTTCTGGCCACCGTAACCAATCCTCTCCCGGGGGACCGCGTTGCGGGAACAGCGCTGCGTGCCGGTCACTTCCTGGTTCACGGCGCAAAGACGCCCATTGCACAGGTCGATTATGCCGGGGCAGCCAGAGTTTCCCCGCCCATCGAGCGAACCGTCCATGCCTTTACATGGCTCACGGACCTCGATGCCTGCGCGCCTCGCAGCCAGGTAGCGCCCATTGCCGAGCGGATCCTGACCGCCTGGCTTCATGCCAATCCGATGCCGCCGGCACGTCCTGGCAAGGGGCCAGCCTGGACCGTCGGCAACACAGGGTGCCGGCTGCTGCACTGGCTGGTGCATGCTCCTCTTATCCTTTCCGGCGAGAAAAGCCTGCGAAGCCGTGCCTTGAGGGCGATGAGCGAAACAGCTCGATGGCTGGATCGCAACGTGGGCCATGCGGAGGACGGGCTCGCAGAAGTCGCTGGTTGGTGCGCGATTGTCGCTGCCGGCCTGTTGCTGCCCGATGGCAAACCGCGGCGCCTCTACGGCGAGGCTGGCCTGATCAAGGCGCTGGGCGACGTCGTGGGGGAAGACGGCGGCGTCCTTTCACGCAGTCCGCTGGCGCAAATGGAAGCGATCGCGCTGCTGGTGCGGCTGCGCGCCTGTTATCAAGCGACACGTCGTGAACCGCCCAAGGCGTTGGATGCCATGCTCACATTGCTGGTGCCGCCGCTGCTGGCCTTGATCCACACCGATGGCGCTCTTGGCAGTTGGCAAGGCGGCTGGGCGGTTGACGCGGACGACGTGGCGGCGCTGGTGGAAGCCAGCGGCGTTCGCACCCGGCCGCTGCGGGATGTGCGCCAGTGGGGTTATCAGCGCGTGCTCGCTGGCAAGTCCGTGCTTCTGTTCGACGCTGCGCCGCCGCCGATGCCACGCCATGCCCGCTATGGCTGCGCTTCGACACTCGCGTTTGAGATATCTCACGCCGGCCACCGGCTGATCGTCAACTGCGGGGGCGCAGCGGGCGCTGGCGGCCTCGTGCCGGTGCGGCTAGAGCAGGGCCTGCGCGCAACCGCCGCACACTCGACCTTGGCTCTCGACGATGCGAACTCCACTGCAATCCTGATCAACGGTGCGATCGGCGTTGGCGTGTCGCAAGTCGATATCGAACGGCGCACGATCGATGCAGGCGGCAGTTCAGCTACCCGGCTTGAGGCAAGCCACAATGGATACGCCAGCCGCTACGGCCTGACGCACCGCCGCATCCTGATCCTGCGCGATGACGGCACCGAACTGCGTGGCGAGGATCTGCTCCTGCCTACCGGGCGCAAAGGAAAACGCGGCAAAGTCAGCTTCGCGATCCGGTTTCACCTGGGACCGGACGTGGAAATCGGCGTCTCCGATGATGCGCAGGGCGCAGGGCTTGCCCTGCCGGACGGCAGCTACTGGCAGTTTCGCGCCTCCGGGTGTGAGGTCACGGTCGAAGACAGCCTCTGGGTCGATGCTCAGGGTCGGCCGGTCGCAACTCAGCAGATCGTGCTTCAGGGTCTCATCTCGCGTGGGGGCGGGAACTTCGGCTGGCTTTTGAAGAAGATGGGCTGAACGCCGGGTTCGCACCCACTTTTCCGACGCGAACAGCACGCAGGTCGGTTCCGGTTGAAAAGCGCAGTGCCATGCCGCTGATGCTTGCCCCTCGGGCCCACCCGACCTAGGAGCGCGCGCAGTGCCAACATCGGAAATCGCCGCCATGACCCAGTTCGTCCCCGTCCGCCGCGCCTTGCTGTCCGTTTCGGACAAGAGCGGCCTAGCCGAGCTGGGGCAGTCTTTGGCCGCACGTGGAGTAGAGCTGGTTTCCACCGGGGGCACGGCGAAGGCTTTGCGGGACGCGGGTCTGACGGTGAAGGACGTCTCTGAGGTGACGGGCTTCCCCGAGATGATGGACGGCCGGGTGAAGACGCTGCACCCGATGGTTCACGGCGGGTTGCTGGCGGTTCGCGACAATGCGGAACACGCAAACGCGATGGCCGAACACGGGATCGGTGCGATCGATCTGGTCGTGGTGAACCTCTATCCGTTCGAAGCCACGGTCGCAAAAGGCGCCGAGCGCGACGAGGTCATCGAGAACATCGACATCGGGGGGCCCTCGATGGTGCGCTCCGCCGCCAAGAACCACGCCTATGTCACCATCGTGACCGATCCTGCCGACTACGCTGATCTGCTCGCTCAGCTTGGTAGTCACGATGGCGCCACCAGCGCCGAGTTCCGCAAGCGGATGGCGGCACGCGCCTTCGCCGCGACAGCGGCTTACGATTCGGCCATCAGCCAGTGGTTCGCCACCGTCGACCAGCAAGAGAAGTTCCCGCCACGTGCAAGCATGACGCGCGTTCTTGCCGGCACTCTGCGCTACGGCGAAAACCCGCACCAGAATGCCGCCCTCTATGTGCCCGCAGGCGTGGACACGAAGGGGCTTCCCCAGGCCGAGCAGGTGCAGGGCAAGGAGTTGTCCTACAACAACTACAACGACGCCAACGCTGCGCTTGAGCTTGCCGCTGAGTTCCGCGGGCAAGCCCCCGCCATCGTCATCGTCAAGCATGCCAATCCTTGCGGTGTCGCTCAGGGAGCCACTCTGCTCGACGCCTGGAAAGGTGCGCTCGAATGCGACAGTGTCTCCGCTTTCGGCGGCATTGTTGCCTCGAACCAGCCCCTTGATGGCCCCACAGCCGAGGCCATCTGCGAGATCTTCACCGAAGTCGTGGTTGCGCCCGCTGCCGACGAAGCGGCACGCGCAGCCTTCGCGCGCAAGAAGAACCTCCGCCTGTTGCTGACCGGCGGCCTGCCGGACCCGCGCCGGGCTGGCCAGACGCTGGCAGTGATCGCGGGCGGCATCCTCATGCAGGACCGGGACAACGGCGCGATTTCGGCCGAGGACCTGAAAGTCGTCACAAAGCGGGCGCCGACGGAGCAGGAACTGAGGGATTGCCTCTTCGCCTGGACAGTGGCGCGCCACGTCAAGTCGAACGCGATCGTCTATGCCAAGAACGGCGTCACGGCCGGGATTGGCGCGGGGCAGATGAATCGGCGCGACTCCTCTCGCATTGCTGCGATGAAGGCAGCCGAGGCCGCGCAGACCTATGGCTGGGCCAAGCCCCGCACCGTTGGCAGCGCTGTCGCCTCCGACGCCTTCTTCCCCTTCGCGGACGGCCTTCTGGCAGCTGCTGAAGCAGGCGCAACCGCGGTGATCCAGCCAGGTGGCTCTATCCGTGACGAGGAAGTGATCAAGGCGGCTGATGAGGCTGGGCTGGCGATGGTGTTCACCGGCATGCGCCACTTCCGCCACTGATTCGGTGTAGCCACGCCGTTTGTCGCCTCGATCTCGCGGTTGGTCGAGATTAAGGCGCTTTGATGACGCCATTCAGCGCAGTGCAAGCGCGAGCCCGATAACGCCGGAAGGACGGAGGGCAAGTGAGATCGGAAATGCAGATGAGCCTCTTCAAGAATGAATTCAGCCGCTTCTTCGCCCTCGGTTTCCTGGGCGGCGCGGCGCTTGTGGTCGCAACGATCAGCCTCGACGGCTCTAACGACCTGGCGGCTGGCATCGTCCCGCCAGCCGAGGCAGCAGTAGCTCAGTAATTCGTCGAGGGCCCCCGATTGCTGCGCCCCAGCAAACGCAGTGCCCCGACATCGCCGAGCCGCATTCATCCTTGCTTGAAGTACCCGGATGATTGCGCCCGGCACCGTCGCCCGCCATATTCCCCCCATGGTGGGACACAAGCATCACGAACATTCCGGCGACAACCTCGTTTCGGCAGCCCGAACGGCGCTGGTCGACGCGGGCGAACAATGGACCGATATGCGCGCAGACGTTTTCTCGGCACTGGCCGAAAGCGAGAAGCCCGCGTCCGCCTATGATCTCGCGGAAAGCGTTTCCTCGGCCCGGGGCAAGCGGGTGGCGCCCAACAGCGTCTATCGCATTCTCGACCTGTTCGTGCGGACGAATCTGGCCCGGCGAGTGGAAAGCGCCAACGCTTACGTTGCCAACAGCCATCCCGGCTGCCGGCATGACTGCATCTTTCTGATCTGCGATTCGTGCGGCGCCATTGTGCACATCGATGATGATCGGCTCACCGGATCGTTGATCGGTGCCGCACGCGATGCGGGGTTCGCCGATGTTCGGCCGGTCGTGGAGTTGCGGGGCACCTGCTCTGCCTGCAATTGACCCATAGCGCAGACAGTAAACCGCTCCTGCACCTATTCGCATGACCGGTTTTTTCTGTCTTTAACCAGCGCAGGCTCATATTGCACCTTCGCGCTATTCGACACTTCTCTAGCACGCGTGTACAAGCCCGACATGACAGCCGACCCGGCAACGCCACTTCTCGACACCGTCGCCACGCCCGACGACCTGCGCCGCCTCAAGCCCGCAGACCTGCGACAGCTTGCAGACGAACTGCGCACGGAGACGATCTCCGCTGTGGGACAGACCGGAGGGCACCTCGGTTCGGGCCTCGGCGTCGTCGAGCTGACCGTGGCGATCCACTATGTTTTCAACACGCCGGAAGACCGCCTTATCTGGGACGTCGGCCATCAGGCGTATCCTCATAAGATCCTGACCGGACGCCGCGACCGTATTCGCACCCTGCGGCAGGGTGGCGGCCTTTCGGGCTTCACCAAACGGTCAGAGAGCGAATACGACCCTTTCGGAGCCGCACACAGCTCAACCTCGATATCCGCTGCGCTCGGCTTTGCGATCGCCAACAAGCTGAACGATGCGCCGGGTCGCGGTATCGCCGTCATCGGCGACGGCGCGATGAGCGCCGGCATGGCTTACGAAGCCATGAACAACGCCCGTGACGCGGGCAATCGGCTGGTGGTGATCCTCAACGACAACGACATGTCGATTGCGCCACCTGTCGGAGGGCTGTCCTCGTACCTGGCCAGGCTGGTCTCTTCGGGCCAGTTCCTGGGCTTGCGCGAACTGGCGCGCAAGTTCGCTCGCAAGCTGCCCCGGCCGCTCCACAACGCTGCGCGCAAGACGGACGAGTTTGCCCGTGGCATGGCCATGGGTGGCACCCTGTTCGAGGAACTGGGCTTCTACTATGTCGGTCCGATCGACGGTCACGATCTCGATGCCTTGGTCCCTGTCCTCGAGAACGTGCGCGACGCGGCCGAGGGGCCTTGCCTGATCCATGTCGTGACCAAAAAGGGCAAAGGCTACGCACCGGCCGAGGAGAGCGCCGACAAGTACCACGGCGTCCAGAAGTTCGATGTCATCACAGGCGAGCAGGTGAAGAGCGCGGGCGGTCCTCCCAGCTATACCAATGTGTTCGCCAAGGCTCTGACGGCAGAAGCCCAGTCAGATAGGCGGATCTGCGCGATCACTGCGGCCATGCCCTCCGGCACGGGCTTGGACAAATTCCAGCAGGCTTTTCCCGATCGCACCTTCGACGTCGGCATCGCCGAGCAGCACGCGGTCACCTTTGCGGCAGGCCTCGCAGCCCAGGGCATGCGGCCCTTCTGCGCGATCTACTCCACCTTCCTGCAGCGTGCGTTCGACCAAGTTGTTCATGACGTCGCGATCCAGAACCTGCCCGTCCGCTTCGCGATCGATCGCGCCGGTCTGGTGGGCGCTGACGGTGCGACTCACGCGGGTTCCTTCGACGTGACCTACCTCGCCACCCTGCCCAACATGGTGGTCATGGCCGCAGCGGACGAGGCGGAGCTGGTCCATATGGTCCATACTGCTGCCCAGTACGACGCCGGGCCGATTGCCTTTCGCTATCCACGCGGCAACGGCGTTGGCGTGCCGCTCCCGGCCAAGCCGCACCTTCTGGAGATCGGCAAGGGGCGCATCGTTCGCGAAGGCACGAAGGTCGCTCTGCTCTCATTGGGAACACGCCTGGGTGAGGCGCTCAAGGCAGCCGACGCGCTGGATGCCAAGGGCTTGTCGACGACTGTCGCCGACCTTCGCTTCGCAAAGCCGCTCGACAGCGAATTGATCCGCAAGCTCATGCTGAGCCATGAAGTGATCGTGACAGTCGAGGAAGCGGCTGTCGGCGGACTGGGCGCCCATGTGCTGACTTTGGCCAGCGACCAGGGGTTGACCGATGGAGGCCTGAAGATCCGCACCATGCGGCTGCCGGACGTATTCCAGGACCACGACAAGCCCGAAAAGCAGTACGATGAGGCTGGGCTTAACGCTCCGCAGATCGTGGATACGGTTCTCAAGGCACTGCGCCACAACAGCAGCGGCGTGAGCGAGGCGCGCGCCTGAGGTCTCAGCCGCCGTTCGCAGCCGGGATGGACAGCAGGACCAGCCCCGCCAGAGCAATGGCCATCTGCGGCGGCCGCAATCGCGCGAAATAGCGCGGCGCGGCGCCCGTGCGTGCAGCCCGTGCATCGTAGAAAGGGATGCTGAGGTATCCCAGCCCAAGGATGCCGAAGGCAAAGGGCGGCGAGATGATGAGTCCGCCTATTCCGCACAGAAAGCGCAAGAGCATCATCAGAAGTTGGGTCATGCGCGGCCCTCCTTCGGTGAAGAAGCTCAAGCCGCGTACGACGCCTGCAAGGAAGATCAGGATTGCTGCCGCCCAGAGCTGGCCGAACCGTACCGCCCATAGCCGGTCGAACAGGAACGCGACGCCTGCCAGGAGGATGATCAACACGGGCCCATAACCAAGAAGGAGGCTCAAGAGCGGGATGCGCTCAGGCGTATCGGTGCGGCGCGCGCTCATGCCTGTTCAATGCGCGAGTACTGCTCCGGTTCTAGCGCAATCTGGGAGCACGCCAGCGGACCCGCCGCCGTGCCCCTCACCTCCCGACGGCCTCAGTGCGGGCGCACCGAAGGATGGATGCCCGCCTCCTGCGCTTCCAGCCCGGCCTGCGGCTGCCCGCGCAAGTCGTCGCTCACGTTCCTGTCCTGCAGCGTCTCAAGGTGCATCCACTTCTTCACGAAGCGCGCCAGGACCAGCACGACAACGGCAACGCCAATCGTGATCCAGCCGATCTTTGAGTAGATCGCCAGCGTCAGCTCCTTGGTCATTTCGCCGCTCTCACCCCCCGTGGCTTCACCGATCTTGCCGGCGACGAAGTTACCCACCGCCGTCATGTAGAACCATGCCCCCATGATGAAGCTCCCGAGCGTGGCTGGCGCCAAGCGGGTCATGGCAGAGAGGCCGACAGGCGAGAGGCACAGCTCGCCCGTGGTCTGGAGCAGGTAGATCAGGAAGACGAAGAGCACGGGGGTCATTGCCGCCATGCCGACCGACTGAGCGCCCCACACGAACACGAGGAACGACAATCCCACCTGAAGCAGCGCCAGGCCAAACTTGGCAGGCGCGGAAGGCTCGATACCCTTGCGGCCCAGCCACTGCCAGAGTGCCGCGAAGATCGGTCCGAAGATCACAATGTAGATCGGGTTGATCGACTGGAACAGGCTGGTAGGCACGCCGCCCTTGTCGACGTACTTGTCGGTGTAGAGGTTCAGTGAACCGCCCGCCTGCTCAAAGAGGCCCCAGAACACCGGATTGAGTGCGATCAGGAACAGGATCGCGAAGATCCGCTCCCTTGGCTCCTTCGGTAGCTTGAACGCTTCGTAGAGCGTGTAGCCCAGCATGGCGAGACCGGACACGATCAGCAGCGACTGGATGACGTCCTGATACTGCACCAGGAACCAGATCACGGCGACAGCTGCAGCGCCGGTGGCATAGAGAGTCCACTCCACCTTGCGCGCAAGGGGTGCAGGCGGCTCTCCATTGCCCTGGAGTGCCGGTCTGCCGAGCACGAAGATGATCAGGCCCAGCACCATGCCGATGCCCGCCAGCCCGAAGCCCCAGGACCAACCGATCGTCTCGCCCAGATAGCCGACCAGGATGGTGCCCAGAGCCGCACCGACGTTGATGCCCATGTAGAACACCGTATAGGCCGCGTCGCGCCGGGTATCGCGCATGCCGTAGAGCTGACCCACGATTACCGAGATGTTGGCCTTCAGGAAGCCGGAGCCGACGATGATGAGCGACAACGCCAGCCAGAATACGTTGATCGCGGGATCAGCCTGCTTGATGGCAGGATCCGTCACGCCGTGCATGCCTTCTACAGCCATGAACAGGTGTCCAAGCGCCAGCACGACGCCGCCGAACAGGACGGCCTTTCTCTGCCCGAGCCATCGGTCGGCCAGATACCCGCCGAGCACCGGAGTGATGTAAACCAAGCTGGTATAGGCGCCGTAGATCAGGTTCGACTTGCCGTCGCTGAACAGCCAGAACTTGGCCAGATAAAGCACCAGCAGGGCGCGCATGCCGTAGTAGGAAAAGCGCTCCCACATCTCCGCGTAAAAGAGCACGAACAGCCCACGAGGATGGCCGGCAAATTCGCCGCTCTTCCGCGTGGCTATCACGCCGCCGATCACCAGCACCGCAAACAGGGCAACGGCTGCGATAGCGGCGATCCAGTCGCCTTCGTTCCAGACAGCGATATCCTTCATGCGAAGTCGAATTCCTTGTGATCTGCCGCAGGAGTGAGACTGCCCTGGTTAGCGGCCAATGTCCTGTAGCGAAAGTGCAATGGTCCGCCACGGCGAGCTACCTTTGTCCCGCACCTGCGCCACAACCAGGCTGCGAGGCTGTGGCTTCGCTACCCCATTGCGGAGATATCGGAATAATGGCACTCGGTTTACGTGGGAAATTAGGCCTCCACGCGCATGCGTGAGACGCTATCAGGGGGGTTATATGATCCGATCCGAACTGCTGCAGACTCTCGCGAAGGAAAATCCTGAGCTGCGCCTGGATGACGTTGAGCAGGTTCTCGACACCTTCTTCGGCGAGATCGGAGAGACGCTCGCGGCAGGCGGCCGGGTCGAATTGCGCGGATTCGGCGCTTTTTCCACTCGCCAGCGCGACGGTCGGCAGGGACGCAATCCGCGGACCGGAGAGACCGTCGAAGTCCCGGAGAAGCGCGTCCCGTATTTCAAGCCCGGCAAGGAAATGCGTCAGCGCCTCAATGTGACCTGACGCGTTCGCTCCTTGAGCGGCCGCATCGGGCCGGGTGCCGGACTGACGCAAGCTCGCTGGTCACGGTGAGACATGCCGGCGCATCGCTGGCCCATTGCCGGACGCACATCGATCTGCCACAGCACCCAAACCGTGCGGACGTGGCGGAATGGTAGACGCAGCGGACTTAAAATCCGCTTGGGGTTCCCAGTGCGGGTTCGAGTCCCGCCGTCCGCACCAATCTATAAACGTTGCGTTTTCCCTGGGTCCGGCTGTTTCGCGCTGTTTCTCTTCAGCGGGCGTGTGTAGTTCTGGCGTAAACCCGTTAGGGAAAGCCTACGCAGGCAAGCTCCGATCTACGGCATCAACATCGAGACAGCGCCTGATCGAGAGCTTCCAAGTCGCAGATGAGTTCTTCCAGCGCGAACGTCAGTGGCGCCAACCCGCCTTTGCCTGTGTCCTCTCTGGTTGCCTCGATGGTGCAGCGAATGGCCGCGCTGGCAGGTTCAAGATCGAGATGCTGGCCTAGCTGCGCCTTCTTGAGCGCCGCGCAGACCTGCTCACGCATTTCGGCCAATCGTGATCTCACCATCTCGTTCTCAGCTATCGGGGCTCGGCGGCCCGCTGCTCGTTGCAGTCGGTCCAGTATAATCAACGTGTGCCACAGCCGAGAATTGGCCTCGATGAGCGCGCGTATATTGCGACCACTTTTGCTCCAACATTGCGCCTCTGTGACCAGCTCGCGCGCCTGCCCATTGGCTGTGAGAAAGCGCCGATGCAGATCGTCGCATGACATCTTCTCGTCTCGCATGAGAGCGTCGGCGTCGGTGTCGAGCAGGTCGGCGCATGCCGTCAGCGCACCCATGATAGCCCGACTCGCGCGCTTGGTGGCACTCTCCGGCCAGACAATGAAGGTGCAAGCTGTGCCGACCAGTGTGCCGACCGAGATGGCCACGCCGCGGTCGACCGCACCGGCCCAGGCATCGCTGCCGCCGGGCAGAACGATGACGGCTGCGGCAACCACTCCGTACTGCATGGTCGGCAGCATCACGGCCAAGCCATTCATCGCCAAAGCGACAGCCGCGAGCCGCCAGCCGACATCATCTGCGCCCGGCAGCAGCAACACCGCAGCGAGGCCGACCACAGAACCGAGCAGAGTGCCGCCTATCCGACCCATTGCAGCCCTGAAGGTCGCGTCCAAGTTCTGGTGAGTCACGAAAACTGCGGAAATGACCGCCCAGGATAGCTCAGGCAGGCCAAGGGCGCGCACGACCGCATAGGTGAGCACTGCTCCAGCGGCCGATTGCAGCCCAAACCGCACGGGTTCGCGGCACTTCTCCCAAGTGATGTTGCGCCCTCTCACGAAGAGACTACCGAGAGGAGGCCCAGATGTTCCCGTCAGCCTTGTCGCACGCCTTTCTAGTGGAGCGGGATTGCTGCCTTCCTGGCGAGCAGTGATACCGGAGGCTTGGCTACAGGCTTCGGGGCAACCCTGCTCCGCAAGGCTATGGCGCTTGCTATACCGCCGCGTCGTACGGACCGGGCAGCCGATTTCATCGATCATCTCGACTCCTGCCGTCCGCACCATTGCACTCAACCTGCTTTCTTTCACCAATCGTTAGGGACCCACCGGTAAGGCTTGCCAGCCCCGCGGAACACAGAGCGCGAGGCACGCAGCTATGATCGTGGGCGCGTGAGGGGGCGATGCGAGATTTGGATCAGGAAAGCGCTGCAGAACGTGATCTGCGCAAGAGCGTGGCGGACATGCGCGGCGCGCCGCGCTTCGCGCTCATGCTGCGCAGCGCCAAGCTGATTGCAGATGGCACTGACTATCTGTGCATCATTCGCGACGTGTCCGAAACCGGCGTAAAGCTGCGGTTGTTTCACGCCGTTCCCAAGGCCGAAACGCTGATGATCGAGCTGGCGAGCGGAGAACGTTATCCGATGGAGCTCGTCTGGGCTGCCAACAACGAGGCAGGCTTTCGCTTCCTTCGCCGGATCGATGTGGATGCCTTCGTGTCCGAGGCTGGGCCCTACCCCAAGCGTCCACTGCGTCTACGGGTGCATCATCCGGCGACCGTGAGGCTCGGCGCAGATACGTGGAGGGTGACTATCCTCGATCTTTCACGACAGGGTGCGCGCATCCAGTCGCCGACGAGGCTTGCGATCAGACAGCGGTTCTGGCTGGAAGCAAGAGAACTGCCGCTATTCGAGGCGACGGTCTGCTGGCGCCGCGAGCCCGAGTATGGCGTGGTTTTCAGCCAGCTGATGGGCCTGGACGAACTCGCCCAGCGTGCAGCGCGTATGATCCGGCTCACCACCTCGGCTTGACGCCGACCGCCGCGCAAGAACGTCAGGCCGGACGGAAGACCATCGCTGCGCCGTTCATGCAGTAACGCTTCCCTGTAGGCTTCGGTCCATCATCGAAGACGTGCCCCAGATGGCCTCCGCAGCGGGCGCAGTGTACCTCGGTACGAGGCAGGCCGAGCTTTAGGTCGGTCGATGTTCCGACCGCCCCGGGCAAGGGCTTCCAGAAGCTGGGCCAGCCAGTTCCGCTCTCGAACTTGGTAGCGGACGAAAAGAGCGGATTGCCGTCTGCCGCACACAGGTAAGTGCCCTTGCGATGCTCGCGATTAAGTGGCGAGGAATAAGGCCGCTCCGTCCCCTCTTCGCGCAAGATCCGGAACTGCTCTCCGGTCAGGCGCCGGCGCCACTCTGCTTCAGAATGCTGAACCGGGTAGCTCCTGGCTGCGGCGGGACCGCTGCCGCAGGCCCCGAGCACCGGTAGTGCCACTCCGGCCGCCAGCCAGCCGAGCATCTGACGTCGAGATGATTTCGCGTTGTCGATCAAGGCTGGTTCGTGGCGTCCCATCCCTGCTAAGTTGCTATCGGAACGCAGCTTTTCAATGCGCACTTTCAGGCAACTCCGTTTGGCGCTTGCGCCGGAAGACCCGCAGTCCGCCCCCGCGCGCCGGGCCCGATTTCATAACGCGTCGCCGGAACAGCTGTGAGCCCGCACGCACTATCGCCATGACGCACAGGCTCTGCCAGCCAATCGCGAGCAAGTGCTGTCCGAGCCCCGGCTGCTGCGCCGCGCGTGCAACCATCGCGTAAGGTGAGCTGAATGGGAACACGACGGCGGCAGTCTCTGCGGCGCTGCCGGGCTGCATCATTGCGAAGCTGGCGAGGAAAAACACGAGGAGCTGCATCATCGTGGCGGGCATCGAGAGTGTCTGCACTTCACGTACCGTCGTGGCGAGCGAGCCAAGCGCGAGGAACACCGATCCGAGCAGCAGGTAAGCCATGGCGAAGTAAACGACTCCCAGGACGATCATCGCGGGCCATCCCACTGCCGGCTCCGCCATGGCGGCAAGGCCCGAGTCAGCGCTCATCACGAACACCCCTGCGGCTGAGCCCCAAACCGCAATCCCAACGAACGAGATGGCCAGCATCGCGAACAGCTTGCCAAGGAAAACTGCATCCATGGGAATCGCAGCTGCCAGGATCTCGATGACCTTGTTGCCCTTCTCCTCGACAAGGTTCGACAGCACCATGCCTGCCAAGAGCATCGTGAGCAGGAACAACAGGGTCTGAGCGGCCTGCGCGGTCAGCAATTGCCCTGTGCGCTCGCTGGCCGTGCTGGTAGCCATGCTCTGGAGCGTTACTTCCGGTAACGGCCTTGCCACTCCCCCGACCGCGCTCGCGGCGATCAGAGCGACCGGGCCTCGCCAATCCTCTATTCGCTCTTTGGTGCCGGTCAGAACCGGGCGGTCAAGGCTGCCGGTCAGCACGGCCCCGATATCCCGACGCCCGCCCGCCAGAGCCTGTGCCGGATCGTATGACTCACCGGGCGCGAGGCGACGCAGCACCACGACCTTAGGCACGATGTCTCCGAGCGTTTTTGCCAGTTCCGCACGCGCATTCAGCATGGCGGTCACATCCTTGTCGGTCATCGCGGCGCCGAGCTGGGGGCGATCGACAGTATCGCGCAACTGTGCGCCCACCCCTCCTGCGAAGCTCGCTACGACGATGGGAAACAACGGCCCCAGAAGGAAGAAGAGGAAGCTGCGGCTGAACAAAATCGCCATGAAATCGCGGCGTGCCACGACATAGGCGGCGGACAAGCGCGACAAGCGCCCGCTTTTACCTCCCTGCAGGCCAGTCATTTCCGCTCCTCTCCTCCTTCGTCTGCTGCAAGGGAACGTGCGGCTGCTTCACCTGCGATAGCAACGAAGGCGTCGTGTAGGCCGGCCCGTTCGATGGAGAGCGATAGAATTCCGGCATCGCTTGCAATCAGTGTGCGCAACAGCGGCTCGACCCCGGTGTCGGGCAGCGGAAAATGCCAGAACCGACCTTCGCGTCGTACGCTGGACGGCAGCGCATGGACCCAGTCGCCCGCAACTGCGCGGGTCTCCAGACGGACTTGTGCAGGGATCCGGTCTCGGGCCAAGTCGACTGAGCCTGCAAACGGCACCTTACCTCCGGCGATGATCGCCACGTCGTCGCAAAGCCGTTCGGCATGTGCGATCACGTGCGTGGAAAAGATGACGGTGGTGCCCTCTGCGGCGAGACCGCGAATCATCTTCTCCAGCTTGCCCTGATTGAGAGCGTCGAGGCCCGAAAACGGCTCATCAAGCATCACCAGGCGCGGACGATGTACGAGAGTGCCGAGTATCTGCACCTGTTGCGCCATGCCCTTTGAGAGCTGCCGAATCTGCCGGTCGGCGGCATAGCCGAGACCATACTCCTCCAGCAGCTTGCGAGCGCGGCGGCGGCCCTCGCGCAAGGGCAGTCCCCGCAGCGCCCCGACAAAGGCGATCGCCTCAGTCGCTTTCATCGCCGGATAAAGGCCACGCTCCTCCGGAAGATAGCCGATAGCGCGGGCCACATCGTGAGGCCGCTCTGACCCGAGAATACGGCGGTAGCCGGCGTCAGGATCGATGATGCCAAGGAGCATGCGCAACGTGGTAGTCTTGCCCGCACCATTGGGCCCCAGGATCCCATACACTGCGCCTTCCGGCACAGCGAGGTCTACACCGTCCACTGCGGTAAAGCCGTCAAAACGCTTCACCAGCCCTCGAGCCTCGATAGCCAGTGCGCGGGACATTACGCCTGCGTTGCCCGCCAAGCCTGCTTCTCCTATCTGAGCCCTCATGCAGGCGCCCGACCCTCGTGCCACGTCAACGGCAGCATCGGCAAGCACGGTCGATGACCCGCTCAACGAACTTGTCGCTGCCTTGAAGGCCAAAGCCGCGGAGCTGGGGTTCTGCGCCTTCGGGATTGCGTCGGCTCAAGACGACGAGGCCAATGGTGATCGGCTCTCTAGCTGGCTGGCGGAGGGGATGCATGGCACCATGGACTGGATGGCCGAGCGAGCGCACCAGCGCCGAGGCCCGCAAGCTCTTTGGCCAGAGGCGAAGAGCGTCATAGCGCTCGGCATGAGTTATGCGCCCGCCACCGATCCTTTGCGGTTGGCGGAACACCCGGACCTGGCTCGCATCTCAGCCTATGCGCAGGGCGCCGATTACCACGACGCGCTCAAAAAAGGGCTGAAGGCGCTGGCTCGCTGGCTGATAGCGGAAACGCCGAGACATGGCTTGGCGGAGCCGGAGGTGAAGGTCTTCACCGATACCGCACCCGTCATGGAAAAGCCCCTGGCGCAAGCCGCCGGTCTGGGCTGGCAGGGCAAGCACACGAACCTCGTGAGCCGTGAGCATGGTTCCTGGCTGTTTCTGGGCGAGATCTACACCACTCTGGATCTGCCGACCGGCCGCGACGTCTCCGATCGCTGCGGCTCCTGCAACGCCTGCCAGGATGCTTGTCCGACAGGCGCGTTTCCCCAGCCCTATCGGCTCGATGCACGCCGGTGCATCAGTTACCTCACGATCGAGCATAAGGGCGCAGTACCGAGCGAGTTGCGGCCCATGCTTGGCAACCGCATCTACGGCTGTGACGATTGCCTGGCTGTGTGTCCCTGGAACAAGTTTGCCCAGACCGCCAACACGCACCGTGCATATCTGCCGCGGGCAGAGCTGACCACGCCGGAACTGCGCGATCTCCTCACGCTTGACGATGCGGGCTTCCGCAAGCTGTTCAGCGGCTCACCCGTCAAGCGGATCGGGCGGGATCGGTTTGTGCGCAACTGCCTCTACGCAGCGGGCAACAGCGCCTGCGCCGACCTGCTCGAACAGGTCGAAGCGCTGCGGGGCGATCTCAACCCCGTAGTCGCAGAGGCAGCCGAGTGGGCTGCCTCGCGATTGCGTAGCGGGATTACAGCAGTTCCTTGAGCGGAACATCCTTGTCCGCCAGCGCGGCAAGGTCAGGCTTGGCGCCGGCTTCAACCAGCTTCCGCCCCTGCACATAGTCCTTGACGGTGTTCACACAATCGAGCGCAAGAATGCGGCCCTCCTTGAGGTAGACCACTGTGAACGCGCGATCATCGGGATTGCCGCGCACGACGCTGCGGTCATAACCCACGTTGAGGCCGGCAGTCTGCAGACGCAGGTCATACTGATTGGACCAGAACCATGGGAAGGCCCTGTACGGCTTCTCATCACCGCAGATGGCCTTGGCGACGCATGTCGCCATGTCGTTGGCGTTCTGCACTGATTCGACGCGCATGACGGTGCCGCCAGCGAAGTCGCAGGCGAAGGCGGCGCAATCTCCGATGGCGTAGACGTCAGGCAGCGAGGTGCGGCAGTACTCGTCGACATCGACGCCATTTGCACCTGAGGCACCGGCCAGGATCAGCGGACCGACCGCCGGTACGATGCCGATGCCGACGATCACGGCCTGGGCAGGTACCTCTTCTCCGTCAGCGAGGCGCACGCCGGTGACTTTGTGGCCGTCGCCGACGATGCAGTCGACTTTCACCTCGGTGCGCAAGTCCACGCCGTGATCGCGGTGTTCCTTCTCGTAGAAGGCGGAGAGTTCCTCTCCCGCCACGCGGGCCAGCACCCGCGGCAACGCTTCGAGCAGCGTGACCTTGCACCCCATTTTCGTGAGCACAGCCGCCGCTTCGAGACCGATGTACCCGCCGCCGATGACGACAACCTGCTGCGTGCCTTCGTCGATTTCGGCCATCAGGGTATCGCAGTCCTGGCGCGTACGGACCGCATGGACACCGGCAAGCTCTGCGCCCGAGCAGGACAACCGGCGCGGATCGCCGCCCGCAGCCCAGACCAGCTTGCCGTAGCCCAGCTTGTTCCCGTTGGAGAGCGTCACCTCGTGCGCCGCAGCATCGACCTTCGTCACCTCGACGCCGAGTTCGAACCGGATCTCCTTTTCGGCCCAGAACGTTGGCGGACGGATATAGAGGCGGTCAAATGTCTTTTCGCGGGCGAAGTATTCCTTCGAGAGCGGCGGCCGCTCATATGGATACTCCGGCTCCCGTCCGATCACCACGACAGTGCCGGTAAACCCGTTCTGCCTGAGCGCAATCGCGCATTGCGCGCCCGCGTGCCCAGCTCCCACGATAACGACGTCTGCTTTTTCCATGCACCGTTCGATCCGGCAAAAGTGCCTTCGCGTCAATGCCCGGCGCGCCGGCAGCTTGTCTCCATCGGCACGGCGTTCGTACCGGAGTTTACTTCAGGGCATCCATCGTCAGCTGCAGGGACTGGCGCTGAGCTTCCGGATCATAGGTAGAACCCGAGATGATCAGTTCGTCGGCCTGGGTTCGCCGGACAAAGGCGTCTATCCCCTCACGCACGGTTTCCGGCGAGCCGATCGCGCTGACCGATCGCATCTGGTCGAGCATCGTCAGCGCCCCTGCTGGCAGCGTCTCGCGATAGTTCCGGATGGGCGGCTTCATCCGTCCCGGCGAGCCGGAGCGCAAGGCGACGAAAGCCTGTTCGTTGGTAGAGGCAAGGAACTGCGCTTCCTCATCCGTATCTGCCGCAATGACGTTGATCGCAGCCATGAAGTGGGGCTTGTCGCGGACTTCGGAGGGTTGGAACCGCTCGCGGTAGATCGCCGCCGCCTGATCGAGCATGGCCGGCGCGAAGTGCGAGGCGAAGGCATAGGGCAGCCCCAGCATGGCGGCGAGCTGGGCGCCGTAAAGACTGGAGCCCAAAATCCACAGGTCGACGTCCGCACCGGCGGCCTGCGGCGCCGCAACGCCCGAGACGGCTTCGCCCGAGAAACGCGCCTGCAGTTCGACCACGTCCTGGGGGAAGGCTTCGGACGCTTTCACGATGTCCTTGCGTAAAGCATAAGCAAGCCGGCCATCGGCTCCGGCAGCACGACCAAGCCCTAAATCGATACGTCCCGGGAAAAGTGCGTCCAGAGTGCCGAACTGCTCTGCAATGACATAAGGGTTATGGTTGGGGAGCATGATCCCGCCCGCTCCGATGCGGATCGTGCTCGTCGCATGCCCGATGTGTGCAAGAACGACCGAGGTCGCGCCGCCAGCGATGCCATCCATTCCGTGGTGCTCGGCCACCCAGTAACGCGCATAGCCAGCTTTCTCCGCTGCCCGAGCGGTCCTCGCGGACTCGGCCAATGCTTCGGCGACGGTTCCGCCCTCACGAACAGGAACAAGATCTAGAACGGAAAGCGGAATCATGGCGTGTTGTCCCTTGGCGCAGTGCCTTCGAGTTGTGCGAGATAACCACTGGCGGTTTCGGCAGCTTCGCTCTGAGGTGCGCCATCCACTACGGATTGCCAGCTTTTGCGCGCCGCATCTTCGCGGCCATCGAGGACGGCAATGACACCTGCCTCCAGGCCAATCTCCGGGTCACGGGGACTAAGCTGGGCTGCGCGCTCGATCTGGGCCTGCGCTTCGGAGAGATTGTCCGCCCGGCGCGAGAGCGTGGCGGAAAGCAGCCAAGCCTGCGCATTGTCGGGCAAAGCAGCGCGGGCCTCTGTCAAAGCGGTAGCAGCCTGATCCTGCCGCCCCAAGGCGACCAGAGCGCGTGCGCGGTCAATGGCGACAGTCCCGGTCAGCGCATTGTCCTCGGTGCTCCTGGCATCCGCCTGAGCGGTGTCGAGAATTGCCAGCGCGGCCTCCGCCGAGCCCGCCGCAAGAGCCGCATTGCCCGCCATCGCGCCGAGCCTTGCTCGGCTCGCAACGTCTGTCGCTGCCGCTGCGTCGCGAGCCTGAAGAAATGCAGTACGAGCTTCGTCCCACCGCTCCATCGCACCCAGCGCCGCGCCCAGACAGAGACCGGCGCGTACCCGTTGCTCGCCTTTGGCGCGATCCAGCGCTTTTTGAGCAGCTATAGCTCCTGCGGCCGGACTCGATATCATCTCGTCAATGCAGCCGGACCCGGCAACCGGAGGCAACACCGGGCCTGCCGCTGGCGTACTGCGGCGGGCTTCTATGGCCTTCCGGTCGAGTATCTCGGGGGGCAACTGGCTTACGGTGGCGCCATACTGCAGGATGAGGAGGAATAGCGACATAGGGGACTCCAGGGCTTTTCAGCCGGACCAGCCCGCGACTGCGGCCACGGTATCAAGCAGCAAGGCAATGTCAGCCTCGCGCGAGAGGCGATGATCGCCGTCCTTGAGCAGGATCGTCTGCACGTCGGCTGAACGCAGCATCTCGGCCAGCCGCAGGGAGATCGCCCAGGGTACGTCGGGGTCCTGCTGCCCGTGCAATAGGCGTACGGGGCAGTCGAGAGCGATTTCCGACCCCAGCAGCCGATTGGCCTGCCCGTCCGCCCAGAAGGCGGCGTAAGTGGGCGTTGGCTCCGGACCATAGGGGTTCTCAGCCCAAAGTGTCTCACCCGCCGCAAGACGCGCCTGATCCTCGCCTGGCGTGCCCCAGTCGGTGAAATCGGGTGCGGGCGCGACGCCGATGAGACCGGCAACTCTTCCCGGCGCAAGCGCAAGAGCGACGAGCAGCATCAGCCAGCCGCCCATCGAGGAACCAATCAGCACGACGGGTCCAGGGCAACGCGCCTCTATGAGGCCAAGCACTTCCTCACGCCAGCGGGACAGGGTTCCGTGCGCGAATGATCCCGAACTAGCGCCGCAACCGGAGTAATCGAGCAGAAGGCAGCTTTCCCCTTTTTCCCGGGCAGCTTCGAAGACTGCTGTGGCCTTGCCGCCCGCCATGTCCGATTTGTAACCCGGCAGGAACACGACTGTGGGGCCTGCGCCCGGCATGAAGCGATAGGCGATGCGGCGCCCATCGGGCATTTCGTGGAACGCAATCTCTGTCATGGGCAGGTAGTGGCGATCCTGGCCGTCGCCGACAAGTGGTTCGCATGGTTGCGAACGGACCTGACGGCACGTCGGAGCGTCAATCCGATTTTAAGCGGCACCCGATAATCCGTGCGTCGATGGCAAATCTGGCAAGACAAGCAAGCCCGCCGCTGATCGAGCGCTTTGCCGCCTCACCCCGCGTACTGCCTGCGATCTGGTCAATCTATGTGACGCTTCGCCTTGCAGTGCTGCTCATCCCGGTTACGCCCATGTCGGATGCCGAGTGGTATGTGCAGAGGGCGAGCGAACTCGCCGCCGGATCGGGCTACCTGGACAGCAACGGTTTACCGACGGCCTTCTGGCCTCCCGGCTGGCCCCTGGCTCTATCGGCAGTCTTCCGGTTTACCGGCCCCTCGTTGCTCGCCGTAGGATTGTTCAACCTGGCGAGTGCCTTGCTGATCGGCTGGCTCACTCTCCTGCTTGCACGCCGCCTCTTCGGCAGCGAAGCTGGAGCACGTCTCGCTCTGCTGCTTCTTGCCTGTTACCCAAACGCGATCGCCTACGTCCCGCTCGGCCTGACAGAAGTGTTCTATACCGCGCTACTCATGCTGGGCTGCTGGCTTGTCATCGAGCGACGCTCCGCCCTGTGGCTCATGGTCGCGGGCCTGGTGTTCGGCATTGCGGCGCTGGTGAAAGCGCAAACCCTGCTGGTCGTGCCGCTGCTGTTCGCGATCGAATGGCTGCGGCAAGGCGACCTATGGCGACGGCTTCCCCAGCTGATGGCACAGGGCTTTTTGCTCCTCCTCGCTTCCGCGCTGGTGATCGGCCCTTGGTCGCTGCGCAATGAAGCACAGCTTGGGCACTGGGTGACGGTCTCCACCAACGGCGGCTACAACCTGCTGATCGGGAATAACGAAGATGCGACTGGCGGCTATGGCGAGGATGCCCGCGCTTACGTCGCTCTCATGGCCCGGAGCGACCTTGATGAGGTGGCGCGCGATACCGAGGCAAAGCGCCTCGCCCTCGACTGGATCAGACAGAATCCAGGCCAGTTCCTCGCCCTTGCCCCTCGCAAGCTAGCGCTCCTGTGGCTGCCGGACGGAGAGGCCGAATGGGGCTATCAGGCAGGAGCGCCGAGCTATCCTCGTCTTCAGCCACTCTACCGTGCAGTTCGGCTCGCGAACCAGGCTTACTACGCCGTTCTGCTGCTCTGCTCCGGTGCAGCCTTGGTCTTGATGACCCGCAACCGGCGCGCTCAGAGGCGGCGATGGCTCGACTGGTGGGTCCTGCCGTGGGTCATAGCGGCTTACCCGAGCTTGGTCGCGGTAATGGTCTTCGGCCAGTCACGGTTTCACTATCCGGTCATGCCGTTCATCTGCGTGGCCAGCGGATGGGCTGTCGCTGAAGCGTGGCGAATCTGGACGGCCAAGACGCCGAAGGTCCGGCCACTCACCGCCACGAATGCGTGACATAGGCGCTTCACCGCTCTATATCCTCGCTCATGGCGCAAGCTCACACCACGGACACGTTGACTACCACCGGGATCTTCCCGGGATGTCCGGTCGCGCGCTGAGCGCTTCCGCCGCAGCCCGGGTCCGGGCGGCTGGCGTCACCTCCCGAACCTCTTGAAAACCGGCGCCGGACTTCCCCAGCGTGAGCCCTTGTGCCATGGCGCGCCCCGGAATTGAGAAAGAAGCCTGTCGATGTCCGAGATGTTCAAGATCAGCCTGCCCGATGGCTCCGTGCGCGAGATGCCGCAAGGGGCGACTCCTGCAGACGTGGCCGCGGCAATCGGTCCGGGCCTTGCAAAAGCAGCGCTCGCCGCGCGGATCGACGGCGAACTGGTCGACCTCACGCGCCCCTTTGAAGGCGACGCCTCGTTGGCGCTGGTGACGTCTAAGGACGAGGCCGACGCGCTCGAACTCGCACGGCACGATTATGCGCATATCCTGGCCGAAGCGGTGCAGGCGCTGTTTCCGGGCACGCAGATTACCTTCGGGCCATCGACCGACGATGGCTTCTATTATGATTTCGCGCCCCCGAAGATCGACGGCAAGGATCGGCCCTTTACCGAGGAAGACCTGCCGACCATCGAAGCCAAGATGCGCGAGATCATCGCCGCCAACAAACCGCTCAAGCGTGAAGTTTGGACTCGCGAGGACCTGATCGCGCGCTGGAAGTCCGAAGGCGAGAGCTTCAAGGCGGAATGGGCCGCCGAGCTTCCCAAGGGTGAGGAGCTCACGGTCTACTGGTCTGGCGGCGATTGGCTCGACATGTGCCGGGGCCCGCACTTGCCCTCGACCGGCAAGCTCGACCCGGCGGCGTTCAAGCTGACGCGCGTCTCGGGCGCCTACTGGCGTGGCGACCAGAAGAACGCAATGCTCAGCCGCATCTACGGGACCGGCTGGCTGAACAAGAAGCAGCTCGACGCGCACATGACGCGCCTCGAGGAAGCCGCCAAGCGTGACCACCGCAAGCTCGGCAACGAGATGGACTTGTTCCACCTCCAGGCCGAGGCGCACGGCAGCGTATTCTGGCACCCCAAGGGCTACGTAATCTGGCGCGAGCTGGAGGCCTACATGCGCCGCGCCATCGACGGCGCCGGCTATCGCGAGGTCAAGACTCCGCAAGTCATGGACGCGCGCCAGTGGGAGCAGTCCGGGCACTGGGGCAAGTACCGCGAGAACATGTTCGTCATCCCCGACGAGGTTCCGAACGTCGAGGATGAAGGCCCGATCATCTCCGATGATGCGGACTGGATGGCCCTGAAGCCAATGAACTGCCCCGCGCACGTTCTGATCTTCCGCCAGGGCATCAAGTCATACCGCGACCTGCCGATGCGGCTTTATGAGAACGGCTGCTGCCACCGCAACGAGCCGCACGGCGCGCTTCACGGGTTGATGCGCGTGCGCCAGTTCACGCAGGACGACGCGCATATCTTCTGCCGCGAAGACCAGATCGTCGCGGAAGTGCAGGCGTTCTGCGAACTGGCCGACCGCGTCTACCGCGACTTCGGCTTCACGTACTCGATCAAGCTGGCGCTCCGTCCTGAGAAGCGCTTCGGCACCGAGGAAATGTGGGACCAGGCCGAGGCCGAGCTGCGCGACGCCGTGCAGCGCGCCGGCCTCGCCACGCCCGAATACGGCTGGGAAGAGCTGCCCGGCGAAGGCGCGTTCTATGCGCCCAAGCTGGAATGGCACTTGACGGACGCGATCGGCCGCACCTGGCAAGTCGGCACGATCCAGTCCGACCGCGTGCTGCCCGAGCGCCTCGACGCCAGCTATGTCGCCGAGGACGGCGCCCGGCATCGCCCCGTCATGCTGCACCGCGCGATCTTCGGCTCTTACGAGCGCTTCATCGGCATCCTGATCGAGCACTTTGCCGGCAAGCTGCCGGTATGGCTCGCCCCGGTGCAGGCGGTTATAGCGACGATCGTCTCCGACGCGGACGGCTATGCCGCCGAAGTCACCGCCAAGCTGAAGGCGGCAGGCGTGCGAGTCGAAACCGACCTGCGCAACGAGAAGATCAACTACAAGGTGCGCGAGCACTCACTCCAGAAGGTCCCCTACCTGCTGGTCGTCGGCAAGCGCGAGGCGGAGGAAGGCACCGTCGCGATCCGAACGCTTGGCGAGCAGCAGCAGAAGTTCGTGAGCCTCGATGAAGCCATCACCATGCTCCAGGATGCTGCCATGGCGCCGGACCTTCGCTCATGATCCAGCGCGAACTTCTCGATACAGCGCAGGTGCCCGGCGGCGAGGAGCTCAAACTCTATCGCCATGATCGCGATCACATGATCGTGCTGGGCCACAACGAGCTGATGAGCACACGTAAGTGGGGCTCGGAAGAAGCACTCGCGACGATGGCCTTCGAGAAGGTCCGCAACTCCAAGCAGCCGAGCTTCCTCATCGGCGGTTACGGCATGGGCTTCACCTTGCGCGCCGCGCTCAAGGTGCTGCCCGCCAACGCCCAGGTCACTGTGGTCGAGCTGGTGCCCAAGATCATTGAGTGGGCGCGCGGCCCGATGGCCGAGCTGACGGCCGGTTGCCTGGAAGACTCACGCGTTCAGCTGGTAATGTCCGATGTCGTACCGTTTATCGCGGGCGCGCATGCCGACTACGATGCCATCCTGCTCGATGTCGACAACGGCCCTGACGGACTGGTGCGCGAGGACAACAACATCCTCTACTCCACGCCTGGCCTCCGCGCCGCCAAGCGCGCGCTGACCCCCGATGGCGTGTTGGCGATCTGGTCAGCCGGCCCGGACCCCACGTTCACGCGGCGACTGGAAAAGTGCGACTTTGTGGTGGACGAGGTGAAGGTCGCCTCGCGCAGCAACGGCAAGGGCCCCAAGCACGTCATCTGGTTCGCCAGAAAACGCTGACGGCCCCGTGCGTCAGAGGCCGAAAGGCGCTGGCGCCAGGATCAGCGCCAGGGCACAGCCGCAGACAATGCCGGAGCGCAACAGGTTCTCCTGAGCACGTGTCGCACGCGAAGCAAGTTCAAGAACAAGGACCATAAAGGGACATTGGCCCGCCTCTGCTTGGGAAAGCGTTAACGCCGCGCCGGCATCTGCTGGCTGGAACAGTGGAACGAACCGCCACCGGCCAGCACCGCGTCAGCGAGAACGCCTACCGTCTCACGATCGGGGAACAGCGCGGCGACGGCCGCCACACCCTCTTCGTCATGAACCGTGCCGTATGTGGGAACAACCACCATCTTCGAGGTGATCGCAAAGTTCATGTAGCTCGCGGGCTCGATTCGGCCAGCGGTCTCCACCCTCCCCGGTGAGGGTACTTCGCGCACGGTAACGCCGAACGCTTCGGCCCGCGCCTTGGCATCGGCATAGATCGCTGCGTTTGGATCATTGGCACCCGTGGCACGCGGAAGCGCGAGCGTGTTCGGCGCCACGAACCGCGCAAGATTGTCGACGTGCCCGTCGGTATGATCGTTGATCAGCCCCTCGCCCAGCCAGAGCACGCGATCGTAGCCCAGGTCCCGAAGCAGGCGCGCCTCCAGATCATGACGCGTAAGGTGTGGATTGCGGTTGGGGTTGAGCAGGCACTGTTCCGTTGTCACGACAAGTCCGGTTCCGTCACCGTCGATCGCACCGCCTTCCAGAATCCAGTCGGCAGTCGAGACCTCAAGACCCGCGTCCACCGCCAGCTCGGCGCCAATCTCCTGATCGCCGTCCATCAGGTACTTCCCGCCCCAGCCGTTGAAGCCGAACCGCATCGCCTTGCGACCGCCCTCTCCGTCCGACACGACCAGTGGCCCGGTGTCTCGCAGCCATACATCTCCGTACTTCCGGATCTCCAGCTTCACCTGGGACGAGCAGAGCTGGGATGCGCGAACGCGATTCGCCTCGTCACGCACTAGCAGGCGGACTTCCTGCCCACTCTCGGCCACGGCGCTCGCGAAGGCCGCCATCTGCTCCTGCGCGCGCGCGAGATAGCCCGGCCACTCCACCGGATCGTGCGGAAAACCGATCCAGAGCCAATCCTGCGGGTGCCACTCAGGCGGCATGGAGTAAGTCGTCACGGAAGGTCCTTCACTCGTTCGTGCGGCTGCGTTCGGGCAACTAGCGGGTTCAAGGCAAGATGCGGAACAGCTTTTCGCGCGATGTCATTCCCCGCAGCAAGATGAGCCGCGACGGCGCCAGGCGGAGCGCAGCCGCGAGCAGCGCACGCACCGCTTCGTTCGCCTTGCCGTCCTCCGGTTTCGCGCGGACTTTGGCGAGGATATGGCCAGCGCCGATCTCCAGCCCTTCCGTCTTCGCACCCGGGGTCACGCGAACTGCGAGGCGGCCTTCCTCATCGGCAAGAGCCAGCAGGCTTTCCGCCGCAGGAAGCGCCACCTTGGGTCGTGCCATCAGTGGCCAAGCGCCTCCGCATGCAGTCGCCCGTTGACAACGTAGCCGTCGATGCCGGCGCGGTGAGAGGCCAGGGTCTGCTCGTCCAGGTCGCGCACGTATTTCGCCGGGCGCCCCATCCACAGCTGGCGCTCACCGATCGTCTTGCCTGCCGTCAGCATCGCGCCTGCCGCGATCATGCCGTCGCTCTCGATGACACAACCGTCCATGACGATCGCGCCGAGTCCGACGAAGGCACGATCATGAAGCGTACAGCCGTGAACCATCGCCATATGCCCGATCAGCACCTCGTCCCCGATGATCGTGGGGTATCCCTCGGGTCGGCCGGGCTTGGGGCTGTCGCAATGGACGACGGTACCGTCCTGAATGTTGGTGCGAGCACCGATTACGATGCGGTTGACGTCGGCGCGTATGACACAGTTGTACCAGATGCTGGCATCGGGCCCGACCTCGACATTCCCGATGATCCGGCAACCGGGCGCAATGAACGCGCTGGAATGAATCTTCGGCGCCTTTCCATTCATGGCGGCAATGGTGATGTCGGTACGTTGCGTGATGGCTGTCATAGTTCCCCCAGGATGTAGCCCCAGCGAATGTAAGGCATGACCGAGGCGTGGTCATCGGTCCAGGCAGCGCCCTCGGCCGGCTTCAGCGGCGCCCATTCGAGATTGCCACTGTTCGCCTTCAGTTCGTTCAGGTTCTCTGCACTGTGAGTCAGGACCACCCAGCTCGAAGCAACCGTAAGATCGCCCGCAGGTACATCCCGGCGGATCAGCGCGTACATGCCGCGTTCGGCAGCGATAGCAGCCAGGATCGGCTCCAGCTCGATGTAGCGGTTGGAGATATGGAGAAGCAGAAGCCCATCCGGCGCCAATGCTCGTTCATACACGCCAACGGCTTCGTCCGTCAGAAGGTGGAGCGGGATGGCGTCGGACGAAAAGGCGTCCACCGCCAGCACGTCGAATGATCCGGGCCGCACCTTCTCAAGTTCCAGCCGGGCGTCCCCCAGAACGATTTGCGCATTGGGCGCGCACGTCTCGAGATATGTGAAGGTGCCATCTTGGGAGAAGCGGACCATAGCCGGATCGATCTCGAAGAAGGTCCAGACTTGGCCGGGCTTGCGGCGGCACGAGAGCGTCCCGGTACCCAGGCCTACGACGCCGATCCGTGCTTCGGCTCCGAACAGACGTGGAGCCGCATCGATGGCCAGCCCCACACCCGATGTGTCACCATAGTAGGTGGTCGGTTCCCGCACCCGCGAGGGGTCGAGCGGCTGCTTGCCGTGCAGCGTCGTGCCGTGGGTCAGCAGTCTGGTCTGCTCAACTGGATCATCGTAGACGGTGTAGATGCCGAAGTAGCTGCGCGTGCGTTGCCCCTCCATTGTCGTATGGAAGGTGGAGATGCCCCCCTGCGCCAACATGGCAAGCAGCAACACACCCACGAACGCCCACCTCCACGGCAACAGAAGCAGTCCGACGCCGGAGAGCATGGTCAGCAGGAAGAACTGCAGCAGTTCGTTGTCGCCATCCGTCACCAGCCATTTGAGGTGGAGCGCGAAGAACAGGGCGGCCACGATCAGCACGCCCAGTGCGATGCGCGACATCTCCCGATCCAGTCCGGCCATCCGTCGCCAATCAAGCGAAGGCGGAAGCGGCAGGAGCAGCGCTCCGGCAAGGATCAGGATGGGATGCTCCCAGACCCAATCGAACACGACGGGCGCGACAAGCGCAGTGAACGCGCCGCCGATTGCTCCGCCCGCCGACATAACGAGATAAAAGAACGTGAGCTTCGTCGTTCCGGGCCGCAGATCATAGAGGCGCGCGTGAAGGGACACCGCAATGTCGAAGAGCAGCAACAGCGCCCCGAACGCGGCCACCATCGTTCCGGTGGACGCCGACACCATGGCAAAGCTTCCCGCAAAGAGCACCGCAGCCGGGGTCAGCAATACGATCGCGTTCGCTACGCCACGGTTGTCCGAAAAAGCGATCGTGAAGCTGAGCAAGTAAAGACCGAGCGGGATCACCCACAGCAACGGCATCGCGAAAATGTCTGTGGTGAGATGCGTGGTGGTCGATAGCAACAGCCCTGAGGGCACCGCCGAGAGCGCCAGCCAGAGCAGCACGCGTTTTGCACCGACGCGCTCTTCCTCTGCGGCATCCACTCTGCCGAGAGCAGGCGTCGCGGGGGCGCTCCAGCGAGCCTTGGCGGCAAGTGCGACCAGCAGGAACAGAGCGGCAAAGCCCAAAGCCCAGGCAAGGCTTTGCTCCCGAAGGCCGAGAAGAGGCTCCGCCAGGAGCGGATAGGCGAGAAGACCGGCGAAGCTTCCGAAATTTGAGGCAGCGTAAAGCGCCCAGGGCTCACCGGCGTCCGGGTCGGCCGCGTACCATCGCTGCATCAGCGGTGCCTGCGCCGACACGACGACGAAGACCGGACCGATCGTCGCCAACAGCAGCAGCGGAACCCACAGGACCTCCCAGCCGGGAGCCGGAGGCGAAAGCCCGGCCAACGCAATAGGCAGCGTCAGCGCAGCGAGGGCCAGCATACTGAGGTGGATTAAGGCCTGTCGCCTTATATCAAGCTGCGAAAGCCGGTGCGCGTAAGCATATCCGGCGAGCAGCAGCACCTGGTAAACGACCATGGCGCTGTTCCAGACATTCGGCGCCCCACCCAGCTGCGGCAGTGCCATTCGGGCGACCATCGGTTGGACGAGGAACAGCAGAAAGCTGCCCGTCAGGATGGTTGCGAGAAAGAGCGGGCGGGCCGCCGAACCCGTCATGCGGGACAGCACTTTGATAAGATCAGCTGCATCGTGAGATTAGCCGCAGGTTCCTGAGCCACCCCTCATCCATGCAGCAGCCTCGCCGCATGGGCAGCATGGTACGTCAGCACGCCCGAGCAGCCGGCGCGTTTGAACGCAAGCAGCGTCTCAAGCACAAGCGCGTCGCGCTCACCGGCTCCGGTCGCAACCGCAGCCTCGATCATCGCGTACTCACCTGAGACCTGATAGGCGAACACCGGCACTTCGAAGCGCTCCTTCACGCGGCGCACGATGTCCAGGTATGGCAGTCCCGGCTTGACCATCACACTGTCCGCACCCTCTGCCAGGTCCATCGCCACTTCGCGCAAGGCCTCCTCGCTGTTCGCGGGGTCCATCTGATAGGTCTTCTTGTCACCTTTCAGGAGGCCACGAGAACCCACCGCGTCACGGAACGGGCCGTAGAAGGCAGAGGCGTACTTCGCCGCATAGGCCATGATCTGCACGTTTGCATGGCGCTCGCCCTCCAGCGCCGCACGGATCGCACCGATGCGCCCGTCCATCATGTCCGAGGGTGCGATGATATCCGCTCCGGCTGCCGCCTGGTTGAGCGACTGGCGGACCAGAACGTCGACCGTCTGGTCGTTCAGGACATAACCAGCATCGTCAATGAGGCCATCCTGGCCATGGCTGGTGTAAGGATCGAGCGCCACATCGGTAAGAATCCCAAGGCTTTCCCCCACCGCATCACGGATCGTCCGGATGGCACGGCACATGAGGTTGTCAGAGTTGAGCGCTTCGCGACCATCCTCACTGCGGCGATCGGGCTGAGTGTTAGGGAACAGTGCCAGGCAAGGAATGCCGAGTGCGACGGCTTCCCGAGCTCGCTCTGCAATCCCATCCAGCGACCAGCGCGAAACTCCGGGAAGGGAGCTAATCGGCTCCTCAATCCCCTGCCCGTCCGTGACGAAAAGAGGCCAGATCAGATCAGCCGGAGTGAGCACCGTCTCGCGGTGCATGGCGCGACTCCAGGCGGCGGCACGTGTCCGGCGCAAGCGGGCGTGGGGAAAAGCAGCAGTCATCCCCGTCGCTTGCCGCAAATCGGCCGCCGCTTCAATTGTGCTGGCGGGAGTCCTCGATCGCAGCGAGTCGACGGACGACCGGCTGACTGTTCCCCATCGGTGCGGGATCCCGATGATCGGCCAAACGGTCGATCTCACGATGCAACTCGTGCTCCGAGGCCACTGCGGCTGGGGCGATGCTGTCCAGCGCAGCGCCAGGGCGCACGGCCATGACTGTGCCCAGCCGCTGTTTGAATGCCGCAAGCTCGCGCTTGTCGATTTGCGGACGAGACGCGAGCCGCAAACCGGCGGGGTTGACGGTACGGCCGCCGCGATAGGCCTCGAAGTGAAGATGCGGCCCGGTCGACAGGCCGGTAGATCCGACATATCCGATGACCTGCCCGGCTCGCACGCGAGCACCGCGGCTCACGGCTATCCGGCTCATGTGTGCATAGCCGGTGCCATTGCCAGCACCGTGGTCGAGTCGGACGAAATTGCCGTGCCCGCCATGCCGTCCGGCGAATGACACCACGCCATCGGCGACTGCGTAGATGGGCGCGCCGTGACGCGCTCCATAGTCCACACCCGCATGCCGACGCACGAAGCCGAGTATCGGATGACGGCGCATGCCGAAGTTGGATGTGACGCGACCGGCAACCGGTGCTCCCACGCTCCGCGACTGGCTTGCGGCAGTCAGGGAACCGGCAGCGACCATGTTCCCGTCCTTGCCCCAGCGCAGCAACTGCAACTGCGGCTTCCCGCCGCGCTCCAGCCCTGCGTAGAGCAGCTCCCCGACTTCCCGCTCTCCCTTGGCGGAGCGCTTGTAAGCGACCACAATATCGAAGGAGTCACCAGCCCTGAGATCGTTCTCAAGGCTCAGGTGGCGGTCGATAGCATGAAGGTACGACTGGATTGCCACGACGGGGGCGCCTGCATTGCGCGCCGAGCGATAAAGGCTGCTGCCCACTTCCCCGCGAATGCGCAGCGGCGTTTCATCCACGGCAATCGGATGGCGCTGCAGCGTCAGCGCGCCATCCTGGCGGGCGATAGTTAGGTCCAGATCAAACCGCGCCCGGAAGTTGATGCTCTCCAGCGTGCGCGCGGCGCCCGGTTCCGGACGCCTTCCCAGTGTGATGTCAAACTGGGTGCCGGATGCGATCTGCCTCGTCGGCAGAACACCGCCCATGAGCGCGCTGATCCGATCAATGTCGCTCTGGCCAACACCGGCACGCGCCAGCATTCTGCCGAAGCCATCGCCCTGCCCCAACGTGGTCATCAACTGGATAGAGGGTCGCTCCGGCGTGTTGGTCAATGGGCGTACCAGCGTAGTCGCACCCATTCGCCGTCCGCTATCGGCCCCCAGCGCCAGCGGCATGATCATCTGACTGCGGAACTCGTCGCGGACCGCCGGGTCGTCTGGCAAAGTGGCAGCAGCCTCAACCTGCGAAAAGTCGGGCCACAGGGAAACCGCCGCAACGCCAAGCCCCAGACACGTACCCAGACGCGGCAGCCACTTGCGGCGGTCCACGCCATGCACGAGACCGACGGCCGTAGCTGCGCGTGCAGTCAGGCTCTCGACCCGCTTGCGCCAGCCAGCGCCCTTGCTGTGGGCGCCGACCACTTGCCCACGGACAAGCGCTGCCGGTCCTCCCGCGCCCAAGCTGCTCTCTTCAATATGGCCAGGTTCCCTGAACAAGCCCTCATCCCGATTGCGCCCCGCTGGCGTTCCCATACGCGCCCCTGCGACATCAAGGTTAACAACTTCTCAAAGCTGTGGATTCGTTGGCAATTTACCGTTGAACCGTTTCTGGTTCGGGGTGACCCGTGGAACCGAGCCCACCTTTTTGCGCCCGGCCTCGGATAGCCGCACGCAATCTGCGGCATCCCTCTGCCCCGTCGCGCGGATTTCCCCAGTTGCAGAGCCGCGGAAGGCGCACCTGCCTTGCGGTTCGCCTGTACTGATGCCACATCTTTAACCGCGATGGCTGCTTCCCGACCCGCCGACGCTCGCAACTGGGACTCAAGCCGTGTTCGGGCCGTTCTCGGCCCTACCAACACGGGCAAGACCCATCTGGCGATCGAGCGTCTCTGTGCGCACTCCAGTGGTGCCATCGGTTTTCCGCTGCGCCTGCTTGCCCGCGAGGTTTATGACCGTGTCTGCGCGATAAAGGGCCCTAATCAGGTCGCCCTGATCACCGGAGAGGAGCGGATAGAGCCAAAGGACGCGCGTTGGCTGCTCTGCACGGTGGAGGCGATGCCGGTAGTGCAGGATCGCCTCGCCTTCGTCGCCATCGACGAGGCGCAACTCGCTGCCGATCGCGAGCGCGGCCACGTCTTTACCGACCGCCTGCTCCATGCCCGCGGTCGCGAAGAGACGATGATTTTGGGTTCTGCGACTATCGAGCCACTCGTCAAATCGCTGATTCGGAACGTCGAGGTTGAATCCCGCCCCCGATTCTCGGTTCTGCGTCATGCCGGCGCCAAAAAGCTCAGCCGCATCCCACCACGTAGCGCGATCGTCGCCTTCTCGGCCGAGCAAGTCTACGCGATTGCCGAGATGCTTCGCCGATTTCGCGGCGGTGCCGCGGTTGTCATGGGCGCTCTCAGTCCGCAGACACGCAACGCGCAGGTGGCGCTCTATCAATCTGGCGAAGTCGATTACCTCGTCGCCACGGACGCCGTGGGCATGGGCCTCAACCTGGACGTCGAGCACGTTGCATTCGCTGGACTTTCCAAATTCGATGGGGTGCGCCAGCGTCGCCTTACGACGGCAGAGATGGCGCAGATTGCCGGTCGCGCCGGACGCCATCAGAAGGATGGTACGTTCGGAACACTCGCCGGGAGCGATCATGCAGCGGAGTTCACGGACGAGGAAGTCTATGCGATTGAGGAGCATCGCTTCCCGCCAGTGACCAAGCTGTTCTGGCGCGAGCCGGAACCGCGCTTCGACAGTCTGGCGACCCTGATCGCTGACCTGGAGACGCTGCCAGCGTCGCGGGAACTGGCACCCGCTCCGGAAGCCATCGACCTTGCTGTTCTAAAGCTGCTTGCCGATGACGCGCAGGTTTCGGGAAGCGTCCGATCAGCGGGAATGGTTCGTCGCTTCTGGGATGTCTGCCGCCTGCCCGACTTCCGCAGCCAGGGACCGGAGACACATTCGCGCTTCGTTGCCCGGCTTTGGCAGGACCTGCGAGAGGGTGAATTGGGTGCCGATTACGTGGCGCGTGCCATTGCGCAACTGGACGTCACGTCCGGCGATATCGACACTCTTCAGGGGCGGATCGCGGCGATCCGCTCCTGGGCATATATCGCCCAGCGACCTGACTGGGTGCTCGCGCGGGACGAGATGGCGGCCCGCGCCCGGGCAGTGGAGGCGCGTCTGTCCGACGCGTTGCATGGGAAGCTGACCGAGCGGTTCATCAACCGTCGCACGGCTGTCCTCATGCGCAAGCTGGGAACCGATGCCGGATTGCTTTCCGTGCGGGTGGAAGAGGAGGAAGTGCTGGTGGACGGCGAGCATATTGGCTCACTCAAGGGCTTCACGTTCCAGGTCGACCCTGGCGCCCGTCTGTCCGACCGCAAGCTTTTGCTGGCGGCTGCCGAACGGCACCTCCCTGCCTTGCTGGAGCGTCGCGCAGCCGAGTTGGTTCCGCAAATCAGGGCGGGCGACGCAGACTTGTCGCTGCAGGATGGGGCCATCATCATGGAAGGCGCCAGGATTGCTCGCCTGGTGCCCGGCCGGTCACGGCTTGCCCCGCAGTTGCTGGCTGACAAGTCACTCGACGCTTTGGGCGCGCCGGCCCGCAAGGAACTGCTGGCAGCATTGGAAGAGTGGCTGGAGCTTCTTCTGAAACCTCTCGAGCCTCTCCGTCAGATCGAGCAGGCAAGCCGCAGCGAAGATGCAGGGCCGGAATTGCGCGCGCTGCTGATCGCACTGGTGGACGGCGGAGGAATGATCGAACGCACGGGCTCGGGCCTTGATCAGATGGACAAGCAGCAGCGCCTTCGGCTTTCTCGCCTCGGAGTCCGCGTCGGCTCTCTGGACATCTTCGTACCCGCCCTGCTCAGACCGGCCGCCATTCGCCTGTGGGAGGAACTGGGCAAGGCGAACGGAACATCAAAAGAAACCACGGCCTTGCCGGACGGCATGCCCCCGGCGCTGGAGGCGAAACGGATTCCGCTGCGCGGATACCGCAAGGTGGGCAAGCAGTTGATCCGCCTGGACATGGCGGAAAAGCTCCTTCGTGAAGCGCATCAGGCGCGCACGCCTGCCGGTCGCCGTCCCATTGTGCTCGATCCGGCAAAGGCGATCTCGATGGGTTTGACGCACGCGAGCTACGATCACCTTCTGCGGCTCGCCGGATTCCGTCCGATACATCCGCCGGCCATGCCCGAGGGCGCGATGGGACCACCGGCCCCGACGCGCTGGCGCTGGCGTCCCACCCGACAGGCTGCGCGGCCCACTGCTCCGGCATCATCGCCTCCGCAGCACAGCGCATTTGCCGGATTGGCAGATCTCGTCCGGTAAATGCAGGAGCGTTCCGCGATGAGAATCGACAAGCTTCTCTGGTATCTGCGCCTCGCCCGCACTCGGTCGGTTGCTCAAACGCTGGCAGAGGACGGGCACATGCGGCTGAACGGCAGGCGAATCGACCGAGCGCATCAGAAGGTCGCAGCGGGCGACGTGCTGACTCTTCCGACCGGAACTGGCGTACAAGTCCTCGAATTATTGGCCCTGCCCACGCGCCGCGGTCCTGCTCCTGAAGCGAGAAGCCTTTACAGAGTGCTTGACGGGACCCGCGCTGATCCCATAGGCGCCAGCGCGATAGAGACGTTCCAGGAAGGGTTTCCGCAGCCATGACTTATGTCGTCACCGACGCCTGCATCCGGTGCAAGTACATGGATTGCGTCGAAGTCTGCCCCGTAGATTGCTTCTACGAGGGTGAGAACATGCTCGTCATCAATCCCAGCGAGTGCATCGATTGCGGCGTGTGTGAGCCGGAATGTCCGGCCGAAGCGATCCTGCCCGACACCGAAAACGGGCTGGAGCAATGGCTGGAACTGAACGCGAAGTACTCCGCGGAATGGCCGAACCTCACCACCAAGAGGGATTCGCCCGAGGATGCGGACGAGTTCAAGAACGTGGACGGCAAGTTCGAAAAGTTCTTTTCTCCGGAGCCCGGCGAGGGCGACTAAGCCCCGCCTGACGGCTGCGCCTCGTCCTCCACACACTTTTTCCGGCGAAATGCATGCCTTGGAGGGCATGATGCCCCCTGCGCCTCTGGAAATTTTGTGACAGCAGTGCTATATGGGCGCCAACTGCCGGGGCGATCTGCCTGTCGGCGGTCGTTTTCATTATGAGGCAAGGTTCGGCAGCACTCGGTTGAGATTGCGATCTGACCGGCGGTGAGGCTTTTGCCTCACTCAGATCGCCCTCTTCGCCGAGCACCGGACTTGCACGTGAAAGGACGATTCATGGCAACCAGCGCCAATGCCTTCGATGTTGGAGATTACGTCGTTTATCCGAAGCACGGTGTCGGCCGGGTCATCGAACTGCAAAGCCAGGAAATCGCAGGCATGCAGTTGGAGCTTTATGTTCTGCGGTTTGAGAAAGAGCGGATGACGCTCCGCGTGCCTGTCAACAAGATCGAATCGATCGGCATGCGTAAACTCTCTTCCGACAAGACCCTGCGCGAAGCGCTCGACACACTCAAGGGCAAGCCGAAGGTCAAGCGCACCATGTGGTCGCGCCGGGCTCAGGAATATGAAGCGAAGATCAACTCGGGTGACCTCGTCTCGATCGCGGAAGTGACACGAGACCTCTTCCGCGCTGACGATCAGCCGGAGCAGAGCTATTCCGAGCGCCAGATATTCGAGGCCGCGTCTTCGAGGCTCGCCCGCGAGCTTGCCGCAATGGAAAAGACTGATGAGCCTACTGCACTGAAGAAGATCCTGGCGATCCTCAACGAGCACGCACCGAAGTACTACGATACGGCAGAGACCGCCTAGGTTGCCCTTTACCGCGTGAGTGGACCGAAGGGGCTGTCGCGAAAGCGTCAGCCCCTTTGTCGTCGAGAGCGAGCCGTATCTGCAATGTTCATTGCCTCGCAAGTCGAGGCATGGCAGCACCTCGCAATGCCCCGCAAAACCCCTGCCCTCCTTGCCGCGATCGCACTTCTGTCGCTTTCCGGCTGCATCGCCCGCACCGCCGTCGGCGTTGTGACCGCCCCGGTGCGTGTTGCTTCGAAGGCGGTTGATCTCGCGACGACGAGTCAGTCAGAAGCCGACGAGAAGCGCGGACGAGAGATTCGCCGCAGAGAGGAGCGGGTCGGCAAGCTCCAGCGCAGCTACGAGAAGAATTTGCGGCGATGCGAACAGGGCAGCGACTCGGCTTGCGAGAAGGCCCGAGCCGAGTACGACGAGCTACAGGAGCTTCTACCTACAATTCCGTACGAGCGGCGCTGACAGCCTGTTAGGCTGCGGCCCGCCGCAGCCGGTCGTTGAGCGCAATTCCAATATCCGCCTCTGGTATGGGGGCGACTGCGATCCGGGGCTTCGGCGAGGCTGCGCCCTCATGCAGCAGCGCATAGAGGCGCGAAGCCGCTTCACCGACGTCCCCGGAGGCAGAGAGTTGGACGTCGCCAGCAATGGGGCCGAACCCGATGAAGAACTCATCCGCTTCGGCCGCTCGCGCATTGAGCCTTACGGGCTTTCCCGGAGCATAGTGGCTGGCAAGTTGCCCTGGCGCTTCAATCCGGCCCGCCTGAGCGCACGATGCCGTTCCGATCAGATCCTCGATCTCTGACTGGCTGATCGGGCCGGGTCGCAGAACCTCCCAACGATCCTCTGGCCGAAGAGCAACGATCGTCGATTCAAGCCCCGCAGTACACGGGCCACCGTCGAGGACGAGATCAACCCTCTCTCTCAGCGACGCGACCACGTGCTGGGCACAAGTCGGGCTGACAGCTCCACTTCGGTTGGCTGACGGCGCAGCGAGCGGCACGCCCGCCTTTTCCAGAACAGCTCGCATGACAGGATGAGCAGGACAACGCACTGCAATGGTCGAGAGCCCAGCCGTGACACCCGGAGCAATCGCAGCATCGCCGCGCGCAGGCAAAACCATCGTCAGCGGTCCCGGCCAGAATGCAGCAGCGAGACGCCTTGCTCGTTCATCGAAGACCGATACCCTCTGCGCCTGAGCCACATCGGACACATGCACGATGAGCGGGTTGAAGCTGGGCCTCCCCTTAGCCCGGTAAATCGCTTCAACGCTTTCCTGCCGATCGGCGCGGGCCGCCAGCCCGTAGACCGTTTCAGTCGGCAGCGCGACCAGACCGCCACCCCATAGTACCTCGGCCGCTCGGCCAATGCCGTCCGCGTCGGGGGCCACAACTGAGGGGCTGCTAGCCTGCGTCATTGGCTGCCGCTATAGGCTGCCTGCATGGATTGCCAAGAGAAAGAGCAGCCGACGCAGAGCCTGGCTGCAGGTGCGGACATCGTCGAAACACTCTCGCGGATCGCCAACGCACTAGATCGCTTGGCGCCTTGCAAAGCCGCAAACGTCGACTGGTGGGCTTTCCCAGGCTATATCTGGGATGGTTCACAGACCCGTGGTGTCGCACGACTTGATGCTCCGTCACTCGATCTGCTTCGTGGCATTGAGAGCCAGAAGGAACGTGTCGTAACGAACGTGAGGCGGCACGCTGCCGGCCATGCTGCACATGACATGCTGCTTTGGGGTTCACGCGGGATGGGCAAGTCGGCTCTCTTGCGTGCAGCTGTGCTTGAAGCCCAAGGCGCCGATCTCTCCCAGATCGCTCTGGTTCAGGTAAGCCAAGCCGCGCTGCCCGAGATAGGGCGGCTGTTCAACGAGCTGAGCCGCTACGATCGCCGTTTTTTTGTTTTCATCGATGATCTGGGGTTCGAAGAGGCTGATACTGCCGGACCACGGCTCCTTCGCTCCTGGCTGGAAGGCGGAGTGGAAGCACGCCCGTCCAATGTGCGCCTGGCCGTCACATCGAACAGGCGCGCCATCGTCGGCCGATCGATGGTCGAACAGGACGACCCCATCAACCCGCGTGACGCAGCGGACGATAAGCTCGCTCTCGCGGACCGCTTCGGCCTCTCCATCGGCTTCCACAATTGCAGCCAGGACGATTATCTTGAGATCGTCTCCGGCTATGCGTCAGCCCTTCATCTGCGCTGGCGAGCCGAAGATGCGCTTGAATGGTCGCAGCGGCGAGGTGCCCGCTCTGGCCGCGTTGCGTGGCAATATATCGCGGAACTCGCAGGACGTGCCGGAAAGTCGCTCTGAGCGCAGCTTTCCGGCCTAGCACATCACCTTACATCACCTTGGCCGAGTGGGATCCACAAGCTCCTCCTGAGGCTCTAGAGGATCTGTCTCGACGCGTTGAGGCCCTGCGCTGGGAGAGGCTTGGGGATTGATGGCCCGCCAGATGACTCCGCCAGTGTCGTCGCTCACTAGCAGGGCTCCAGGCTTGGTCCAGGCGAGCCATACCGGGCGTCCACGCGCCTTGTCGCGCTCGGTTTCAAGGAACCCTTCCAGCACCGGCAGCGGCTGACCGGTCGGGTTTCCGTTCGCGTCGAACGGTACGAACACCACATCGTAGCCCGAACGCGGCTTCCGGTTCCATGAGCCATGTCGCGCCACGAATGCGCCATTCGCATAGCGTTCGCCCATCCGGTGGCCAGCACTCGCGAACTCAAGGCCCAACACTGCGGTGTGAGCGCCCATCGCGTATTCGGGCTTGCGTGTGTATTCGAGCATGTACGTGTCCATCGGCCACTCTACACGTTCGTCGAACTGGTCCTTCCAGTAGACCCAGGGCCAGCCATACTGCGCGCCAACCGGAACATTGGTGAGATAATCGGGCACAAGGTCCGGGCCCAGCATATCGCGCTCCTGAACGACAGCCCACATCTCACCGGTCGAGGGGTTCCAGTCCAGACCGTTTGGATTGCGCATACCTGCCGCATACTGCCGACGTCGACCGGTCTCGGTGTCGATCTCCCAGATCGCAGCGCGGCCAGCCTCGGCCTCCATGCCGTTATCTGCGATGTTCGTCGCCGACCCTACGGCTACATAGAGCTGCTTGCCGCCGGGACTCAGCAGTAGATTGCGCATCCAGTGATTGCCACCGGCCGGCAGTTCCATGATCTGCCTGGGAGTTCCCGTGAGCTTCGTGGCACCCGGCTCGAATGGAAATGCCAGCACCGCGTTATGATTGGCGATGTAGAGGGTGCCGTCGTTGTAAGCCATGCCGGATGGGGAGTGCATATCGGCCTTGCGGAACTCGAACCTCTGCTCTGCCTTTCCGTCTTGATCTGCGTCGCGCAGAAGCATGATCGTGTCTGGCGACGGAGCCCCGGCCCCGACGCGGCCCATGAACAGCTTCATGAAAAAGCCTTTGATGCCCCCGCCTCCCGCACGAGCAGGTGAATTCGTGAGGGCAACCAGGACGTCGCCGTTAGGTAGGGTGAGCATGGTTCGCGGATGATCGAGGTTCTCTGCGAAGCGGGTAACGACAAGCCCCTCAGCCGCCTCTGGTGCTGCGTTCTCACCCCATCCGGACGGCTCTGCCAGTGCAACACTGGGGATCAACTGCTCGTCTGGTTCCACAAGTTGCGGCTCCAGCCCCGTGGTGGCGGATATCGGCAAATCGGAACGGTGAGCCCTGTCGTGGTAGACAAACAGACCTGCCACGAGAACCACGACGACCACGAGGGCGATAAGCGTCTTACGCTGCCAGCTTTTCATGGTGCACGAGATAAGCGCCTGATGACTAGCCGACAACCATCGTCACAGCTATGGGAGCGACGATGTTCGACCTTGCTCCAGATCCCGATCTTCCCAAGGCTATGCTCTACGCAGCGCTAGCGCGTTCTGCTGCAGCGCTCGTGGAGGGAGAACGCGATCCGGTTGCCAATATGGCCAATCTGGCCGCTTTGATCTGGCACTCCGTCCCCGGACTGAATTGGGCGGGATTCTACCGCGTTCTGGGGGACGAACTTGTCCTTGGCCCCTTCATGGGCAAACCCGCCTGTATTCGCATACCGCTCGGCCGAGGCGTGTGCGGAACAGCGGCTGCGAATGGCTCGATACAGGTGATTGAGGACGTGGAGGCCTTCCCAGGCCATATCGCGTGCGATGCGCTAAGCCGATCCGAACTCGTGGTGCCCGTGATGAGTGCCGGACGAGTCTGTGCGGTTATCGATCTGGACAGCCCCGAGCTAGGCCGCTTCGATCAAGAAGATGCAGACGGTATGATGGCGATCGCCAGCCTCGCAGCGCAGTTCTTGTAGAGAGTTCCAAGTTCACCCAAGCTCTGAGGTTGAGAGAACGTCCGGATCAAAGAACCGCAGAGGCGCAAAGCCTTGGTTCAATTCGGGACAACGCTACTATTACGGCACCGCACGGTTGGTCCTCTGCCCATCAAGATGCTAAATTTCGCGTTAACACCGCTGCCTGCGGTGATGTTCGCGCGAAAGGACCATCTCTTGGTAATCCGCACTTTCATTCCCCGCTTGCTTTCCCTGGCCGCTGGCCTGCCTTTAGTGCTCCCGATAGCTGCTGTAGCTCGCGAACCAGGTATGGAAGCGGGCTGGCGCGAAGGCCGCTGGCACGGTGCAGATCAGGTGGTCCAGGATAGCCAACCGACCGGGTTTTACTCGCCGGCACAGGAGGCTTGGCTTGCCGACTGCCGCGCCCGGATCGAAGAGCGGGACGATGGCGCGGGCGGCGCCTTGATCGGCGGAGCCGTGGGCGGCGTAATAGGAAACCGTATCGCTGGACGCGGCAACCGCACTACAGGAACACTGGCTGGCGCAGCAGTCGGCGCCACGGCGGGAACCCTCATCGACCGCGCAGAGGACAGAGAGCGCACGCTCGACGAATGCGAGGCCTACCTGGACCGTTATTACGCGCAGTACGAAAGCCCAAGCTCACCGTGGCATCGCGGGAGCCAAGCCAGCGCTCCAGGCATCACTGCTTACGGTTCTGGCAGCAATAACTATCCTGGTTACGACTACCGGTCTCAACTTTACGCTGGCTGCTGCCATCCAGGTCCGGCGTTCGTACCTGCGCCCATCCAAGCCACACCTCAGTGTACCGAAACGATAGAATACGTCTACGAAGATGTTCCGGTAAAACGCCCGGTCTATCGCCCAACCAAGAAGATCAAGCGCGTAAGAGACAAGCGTGTGAGGATAACAGGGGGTAACAATATCAAAGGCAACTAAGCTTAGATGATATTATCGCTCACAGCTGCTTAAATCTGATGCACACTTAAATAGAACCGCCGGTTAGCCTCTGACACACCAAGTCCAACTGGTCGAGGGTGGTGTAACGGATCGTCACAGTTCCAGATTTCGGATCTGCATCTGCCTGGATCCTTACGGGCAGTCCCAGCACCTCCTCCAGGTGTCCCTGCACGGCTGCGATATCTGCATCGTCCGCAGCATTGCGGGCCGTACGCGGTTTTCGCGGAGCGGGATCACCCTTCACCTTTCGGCGCACAAGTTTCTCGACGTCGCGCACAGACATCTGCTCAGCCGCAGCTCGGCGACCGATATCCTCCGCATCGTCACAGCCAATGAGCGCTCGTGCATGGCCCATGGAGAGTTCACCACGCTCCACCAGCTCGATCACCGATTCAGGCAATGCAAGAAGGCGCTGTAGATTGGCCACGTGACTGCGGCTCTTATCTACCATGCGGGCGATCTCAGCTTGGGTAAGCCCTTCCCCTTCGGTAAGACGATGATAGGCCCGCGCTTCCTCAATGGGGTTGAGATCCTCGCGTTGAAGGTTCTCAATAAGGGCCAGCGCCATTACGTCGCGCTCACTTAGCTCCCTCACCAGAGCAGGAATCTCGTGAAGCTGGGCCTTCTGGGCCGCGCGCCATCGCCGTTCTCCCGCAACAAGCTGGTAGCGACCGGTAGGAAGTGCTCGCACAATAACTGGCTGAATCACGCCCCGTTGTGCAATCGATGCCGCCAGCTCCTCCAATGCTGCCTCGTCAAAATGCCGACGGGGCTGCTCTGGGTGTGGCTCGACAGCGGCGACAGGAAGTACGATCAGTCCGCTTGAGCCAGGCAGTTGCGCGGTGTCGCTCACCTCTCTCGTGCTGTCCGCACCACGAACAGGTTCCTCACGACGCGTTTCGCCGAGCAACGCGCCAAGACCGCGTCCAAGGCCCTTGGCCTTGGCTCTGGGTGCGGGGTTCGCAACACCAACTCCGGCGTCATCGCTCATGCGGCTTTCCTTTCTTCCGGCATGCGGGTCAGCAGCTCACGAGCCAAAGCGATATAGGCCCTGCTTCCCGCACATGCGTGATCGTAGATCAGTGCAGGCAGGCCGTGGCTCGGCGCTTCCGAAAGCCGCACATTGCGCGGGATGGTGGTCTCAAAGACCAACTGACCAAGGCATGACCGAACGTCTTCAGCCACTTGATCGGTTAGCCGGTTCCGGCGATCAAACATCGTCAGTGCAATCCCGATGATGCCCAGCTCGGGGTTAAACCGCTGCTGCACGCGCTCAACCGTCTGAAGAAGTTGACTCAGTCCCTCGAGCGCAAAAAATTCGCATTGCAGAGGCACGAGAAGAGTATCCGCAGCTGTGAGCGCGTTGAGAGTGAGAAGCCCCAACGAAGGCGGGCAGTCGATCAGGCACACGTCATAGGCGAGGTTTGACCGCAATGAGGCCTGCAAACGGTGCGCACGATCTTCGGCTGTAACCAGCTCGACTTCTGCACCCGACAAATCCACGGTTGCAGGGCACAGATCAAGCTTAGGGATCGATGTCTGGATGATGCAGTCTTCGATGGGAGTTCTGTCTACGAGCACATCATAGGTAGAGCGCTCCCGTTGGCCTGCGCCTACGCCAATGCCCGTAGAGGCATTTCCTTGAGGATCGAGATCGACGAGCAATGTCCTCCAGCCCGTAGCAGCCAGCGCGGTTGAGACATTGATCGCCGTGGTCGTCTTGCCCACGCCGCCTTTCTGGTTGGCTATAGCTATGCGGATCATCGGGTTCAGCCTTTCTGGCCAAGTAACGTGCCCACCACAATACCAGCGTCAGGGTCGGTAAGCGAGTGTTCCACGTGAAACATATGGTGCCAGCCTTTCAGCTCAGCGACTTCTTGCGCTGCCGACCGGCCCTTGGGCAACACCCACAGCGTAGCAGGTGTGGAAAAGCGGGAAGCGAGACTTAGCAGCTGCGGCAGTGGTGCGAAAGCTCGAGCCGAGATAACATCGCAATGTGCCTCTGAGATCAGCTCCAGGCGCGCCCCGGCAACGGAAGCATTGTCTAGCTCAAGAGCGTTGCACATATCCTTCAACCACATGATCCGGCGGTTACGCGACTCAACCATTGTCACCGATGTTTCCGGACGAAGGGCTGCGATCACCAATCCCGGAAATCCAGCACCGGTTCCCAAGTCCAGCCATCGCATACCTGTTCCACGTGGAACATGACGCAACAGCTGCGCACTGTCTGCGATATGGCGCTGCCAGATTTGCGCGAGCGTTTGTCGTGCGACCAGGTTCTGACGAGAGTTCTCCTCTATCAGCGACTCTTTCAGGATCTCCAATTTCTGAAGAGCAGCATCATCGCACTCGGGCAGATTTCTCACCCAATCGCGAGCAGATGTCTCGTCGCCAATCATGCCACATGCCGCCTTGCGTGGACCAACAGTGCCGACAGCGCCGCGGGCGTTATGCCCGATATTCGCCCTGCCGCGGCCAAAGTTGCGGGCCGCGCCTGGGTCAATCGCTCAACCATCTCTCGCGACAATCCGGGAACATCCGCATATGGGAAATGCTCGCTAAGCACCAAAGCTTCACTCGCTCTCAGGTCCCGCAACTCCCGGTCCTGCCTCTCGAGGTAAGGGGCGTATGCGACATCCTCGGTTACCTCCTCCCTCATGTCGTTCTCGCAATCGGCGGCCTCTCCAAGCCAGGGCGTCAGGGTGCTAATCTCCACACCATCAAATCGCATGCAGTCGCGTAGCGCAATTTGTCCTAGATCCGCCCGAACCGGTAAACCTGCCCGATTTAGATCTGCCGCCGCCACGCTTCTTTGCAAGGCGTCCAACAGGTGTTGTCGCTTCCCTTCCCTTTGCGTGAACCAGGCCTCTCGTTGTCTCCCTACCGTGCCTGCTTTGAGGGCCAGCGGCGTGAGACGGGTTGTCGCGTTGTTTGAGCGAAGACGCAGCCGATACTCCGCGCGGGCCGTAAGCATGCGGTATGGCTCGGTCACCCCCTGAAGAGTCAGGTCATCGATCATCACAGCAAGGTAACTGTTCGCGCGATCAATACCTGGTGCCTCTCGACCGAGCACCGCTGAAGCGGCGTGGAGACCCGCTACCAAACCCTGAGCAGCAGCTTCTTCATATCCAGTTGTGCCGTTGATCTGCCCCGCAAAGTATAGATTGCCGAGGTCGCGTACTTCCAGAGTCGAACGGAGCGCTCTGGGATCGACATGATCGTACTCTACCGCATAGCCGGGCACGATCATCTCTACCTGGTCTAGGCCCTCTATGGTGCGAAGCATAGACAGCTGGACATCTGCAGGTAGCGAAGTGCTGATGCCATTTGGATAGACCAGATGCGTCGCCAACCCCTCAGGCTCTAGGAAAATCTGGTGCCCATCGCGGTCGCCGAAACGGTGGATCTTGTCTTCGATCGACGGACAGTAGCGCGGGCCTCGTGCACCGATGGCTCCAGTAAACATCGGAGAACGATGGAGGTTCGCGCGAATAATATCATGGCTTCGCTCGTTTGTCCGGGTGATCGCGCAGAACACTTGCGGGTTCACGCGCGTCTTCTGCAGCGGCGACATCGTCCATGGCTCAGAGTCGGAGGGCTGTTCCTCTAAACGCGACCAGTCGATCGTTCTGCCATCCAGGCGCGGGGGTGTGCCTGTCTTTAGGCGCGCCATAGGCAATCCGCTTTCGCGCAATTGCGAAGCGAGCCTTTGGGCAGAGGCTTCCGCAATGCGGCCGCCATTCATCCGCTCCTCCCCCCGGAAGAGAGTTCCTCCGAGAAAAGTGCCCGTACATAATATAACTGCAGAGCCTTGCAGACGGGTGCCGTCGGCAAGCTCAACGCCCTGCACCGATCCGCCCTGCACAATCAGGGATGCGGCTTCTCCGGCAATCAGTTGAAGGCTCTCTTCCCGAGCAAGCATCGACTGGATGGCAAGTTTGAAAAGGTCACGGTCCGTTTGCACCCGCGGCCCTTGAACCGCACTTCCCTTGGAGCGATTCAGCATACGATAGTGAATTGCTGCCGCATCAGCCGCCCGGGCGAGCAAACCGTCGAACGCATCAATTTCGCGGACAAGGTGACCCTTGCCCAAGCCTCCGATTGCCGGATTGCAGCTCATGGCACCTATGGTGTGCAGGTCGAAACTGACGAGAGCCACCCGCGCACCCATCCTGGCTGCTACTGCTGCAGCCTCGCAGCCGGCGTGACCACCACCGATAACAACTATGTCGAAGGAGCGCATGACCGAGCCCTTAGCCGAGCCAAACGAGGTGGTCAAAGACGGCGCACGTGAAGCCCTACGCACATGTTCCACGTGGAACACTATTTTCCGATACAGAACCGCCCGAACAGGGTGTCGAGCATATCTTCTGTAGCAGCATTTCCGAGCAGCCGGTCGAACGCACCGCGAGCCGTTCGCATTTCTTCTGCGATCAGAAGCAAGTCTGTAACGCCTTGCGCCCTGTCCAGCGCTTGCCTCGCGATTAATAGAAGCTGCCGTTGCCTTTGGTTGAGAGCAACGGTGCCCGGCTTTATCATCGAGCCACGGGCAGTCTCAATGAGGTCGTTCCGGAGTCCGTCAATGCCCTCGCCGCTGACTGACGACACTCTATGCCGCGCACTGGCCTTCCTAGGCGCGAAGGTATCGGCAAAACTCTCGATCTCCCAAACCTGCTCGGAATCGGACTCACCTTCGGGTCCGAGCCACAGCACAATATCAGCAAGGGTAAGCTCGCCCTTCGCTCGCTGGATGCCAATGACCTCGACCGTATCGCTCGTGTCTTCGCGCAGGCCTGCTGTGTCCGCAAACAGGAAAGGTATTCCGGCCATAGCAACCGGTCGTGTCAACACATCACGAGTCGTTCCCGGGATAGGAGCGATGATCGCAGCGTCTTCGTTCACCAACTTGTTGAACAGGCTACTTTTTCCTGCGTTAGGCGGTCCCGCCAAGACTACTCGGAAGCCCTCCCGCAATCTCTCGGCGCTCGGACTCTCCAACGAAGCTCCGATCTCGCCCGCCAAGCTTCCAATCCGTTCGCTGAACGCTGCCGGGAGATCCTGGACATCGTCCTCGTCGCCGAAATCGAGAAGCGCTTCGATCTGCGCCGAAGCGAGGAGGACTGCTTCGCGCCACCCGCTCACCTTTGATGACAAGCTACCACTCGCCATGGCAAGTGCTTGTCGCCGCTGCAATTCCGTCTCGGCTTGAAGCAGGTCTGCCAGACCTTCTGCTTCAGCAAGATCAATGCGACCATTGGCGAAGGCACGACGTGTGAACTCGCCTGGTTCAGCCCGCCGCATACCCGGTAGATCCGCTAATGATTTCTCAACGGCCGCGATGACCGCCCTGCCCCCGTGCAGATGTAGCTCAGCCAGATCCTCGCCCGTGGCGGTGCCGGGCCCCGGGAACCATATGACCAATGCGTTGTCCAACAGCTCACCGCCAGAGCCCCGCAAGAGACGCACGCTCGCCTTTCGAGGTTTAGGCCTAACCCCGGCTAGCGCATCCAACGCATGTCCTGCCTGCGGACCGCTAATCCGCAGAACTGCGATCGCAGCGGGAGGTACGCCGCTAGATAGAGCGAAAATGGTGTCGTTCACGAAAACGTCGGCAAGCGAAGGGGGATCAGCTCTCGTCTTTCTGTGTACCGCCGGCAGGACTTCGCGTCATGGAAGCACCGCCCTCCATGAATTGCTGAAACAGCTTTAACCCGATTTGTCCCATCGGAGCGACCTGCTTCGCAACCTCTTGAAGCTGTTCGAAATTACCAACCCCCTGCATCGCATTCGCAAGAGCATCAACATAGACGTCGTTGGCCTTGGTCACGTCTGGCAATCCCAGAAAGCGACGCGCTTCCTCAGGACTGCATTCCACTTCGACATTGACCTTCATCGGCCTCTCCTGGAAGCAACTGTCCCTCATTGCTGACACAGACGGTTGGCAAAGTCCACCGCACCGGCCTACTCCATGGGCAAGACCAAATCACAAGAAGGAGAGCTCGATGGCGACCAACACTCAGATCCCCACGCTCGAGAAGGATGGCATGATTCCGGCCTACGTTGTGAAGCCCAAGGGCACCCCGCGAGGCGCAATTATCGTGCAGCAGGAAATCTTCGGTGTCGATCCCGGAATCCAGAAGAAGTGCGGCGAGTGGGCCGACCGGGGATACCTGGCGGTCGCTCCGGACACGTTCTGGAGGCAACAGCCGGGAGTAGAGCTCGACGCCGACATCCCTGAGCAGTTTCAGGAAGCCGTCGGATACATGATGAAGCATGACTTCGATCAGGGCATTCGCGATATCGAAGCCGTGATCCACTGGATCCGTCAGGACCAGGGCGTTGCCAAAGTTGGCCTCGTTGGCTTCTGCATGGGTGGCCGTATTGCCTATATGGCTGCTGCCCGCACCGACATCGATGCTTCGGTCGGCTACTATGGCGTGATGATCGATCAGATGCTGAACGAAAAGCACGCAATCGCAAATCCGCTTATGCTGCACATTCCTACGGCGGACCATTTCGTACCAGCGGAAGCGCAGAAAGCCATGCACGAAGGTCTAGACGATCACCCCAAGGTCACGCTGCATGATTACGAAGGTCTGGATCACGGCTTCGCAGCAGAGATCGGTTCACGTCGTAACGAGGCCGCTGCAAAGCTCGCCGACGAACGTACCGCAGCATTCTTCGCCGAACACGTAGGCTGATGCACTGCCGGTCGACCGGAGTTGTATTATCTTAAAATAGATGAGGTGAGCGGCCTTCCATGCACCGCTCACCTCATTCTCAAGTTTCAGCGTTCAGAGGACTAGCCTGCTGAAGAGATCTGGTCCCTCACCGGCTCATAGAGTCGCGCCGATGAGGGATGTCGATACTTAGAACAGCGTTCCAACGCCCAGCTGGGGATCGACCCAACCGTCGTAAATCATCTTGGCTGCAACATAGAGGATGACCGCGAGGCCGAACCAGGCAATCCAGCGGTAACGCTCAATGTAACGCGCGATGACATTCGCCGCCAAGCCCATCAGAAGCACAGCGAATACGAGTCCGACAATGAGAATGCCCGGATGATCACGTGCGGCACCCGCGACGCCGAGCACGTTGTCGAGGCTCATCGAGACGTCGGCCAGCGCAACGGAGAACGCCGCCCCGGCAAAGGTCTTTGCAGGATTAACGCCGGAGTCCTCGTCACCAACGATCTCGGGTGAGCCGGGCGAATGGCCGCCAGCATGCAATTCGCGGTACATTTTCCACGCCACCCAGAGCAACAGCAGTCCGCCTGCGAAAACCAGCCCGACGATACCGAGTAACCACGTCACGATAAGTGCGAAGGCGACTCGCATCACGAGCGCGGCGAGCACCCCGATCAGGATCACCTTCTTGCGTTGTTCCGCAGGGAGGCCGGCCGCCAGCGCCCCTACGACAATGGCGTTGTCACCCGCCAGCACAAGGTCAATCATCAAGACCTGAATGAACGCCGACATCGCCGCAGGCGTGCCGATATTCGAGAAGTCATTGACGATGTGCTGCCAGATCTCGCCGGGGCCCTGAAGGGAGGGCGCCGCAGCGGCTAGCGTCATCAGCAGATCCAAGATGTTGCCCCTCTTACTGGTTCATGTTCGCGAAGAAGTCTTCGTTGGTCTTCGAATCCTTCATCTTGTCCAGCAAGAACTCCATCGCGTCGACGGTTCCCATCTGCATGAGAATGCGGCGCAGGACCCACATCTTCGAGAGCTGATCCTTCGGCACGAGAAGCTCTTCCTTGCGCGTACCCGACTTGCCCACATCGAGCGCGGGGAAGATGCGCTTGTCGGAAACCTTGCGATCCAGCACGATCTCGGAGTTGCCGGTACCCTTGAACTCTTCGAAGATGACCTCATCCATACGGCTGCCCGTGTCGATAAGAGCCGTAGCGATGATCGAGAGCGAACCGCCCTCCTCGATGTTGCGCGCAGCACCGAAGAAGCGCTTGGGACGCTGCAGGGCGTTTGCATCGACACCACCGGTCAGAACTTTGCCCGAACTCGGCACCACGGTGTTGTAGGCGCGGCCCAGACGCGTGATCGAGTCGAGCAGAATAACGACGTCGCGCTTGTGCTCGACCAGTCGCTTGGCCTTCTCAATCACCATCTCGGCCACCTGAACGTGGCGCTGAGCCGGTTCGTCGAAGGTGGAGGAGATCACTTCCCCCTTCACCGAACGCTGCATGTCGGTGACCTCCTCCGGACGCTCGTCCACCAGAAGGACGAGGAGGAAAACCTCAGGATGATTATCGGTGATGGCCTTGGCGATGTTCTGCAACAGCACGGTCTTGCCGGTCCGCGGCGGTGCAACGATCAGGGCGCGCTGGCCCTTGCCCTGGGGGCTGATGAGATCAATGACCCGAGCCGACTTGTCCTTGACCGTTGGATCCAGGCTATCGAGGTTCAGGCGCTCATCAGGATAGAGCGGCGTCAGGTTGTCGAAGTTGACGCGGTGGCGCACAACGTCCGGATCGTCGAAATTGACCTTGGTCAGCTTGGTGATGGCGAAGTACCGCTCGCCGTCGCGCGGAGCGCGGATCTCACCCTCGACAGTGTCACCGGTACGCAAACCCCATTTGCGAACCTGGTTCGGCGAGACATAGATATCGTCCGGCCCCGCGAGGTAGTTCGCCTCCGGGCTACGAAGGAATCCAAAACCATCGGTCAGCACTTCGATCGTGCCCAGACCCATGATCTCTTCACCGTCCTCGGCAACTTCCTTGAGGATGCCGAACATCAGATCCTGGCGACGCATGGTCGATGCGCCTTCGACGCCGAGTTCCTCGGCCATTTCCACCAGCTGAGCGGGAGTTTTCTGCTTGAGTTCTTTGAGGTGCATATAGGCTACTTTGCGATTTTCCGGAGAGGAATTGCGGAACGGCCGGCGGATCGATGGGCTTGGAGAAAGCAGATCCAGGTAGAGGCGCGTGATGCGGCCCTGCGCCGGGACGCGCTGTCAGATAAGCCTAGAGCCGTTCAGCGTCAACGCAATCCAACGCGCTACGCGGCAGAGCGAGGCACCGTCGAGGCTGACCTTGTTTTGTGGTGTTTTGCCCAGACCCGTTGGGAGGCGATAGCTCAGAACGGCTTTACGATTGCAAGCACCACGATAACCGCCGCGGCAAGACCGGGTACTTCGTTCAAGAGGCGCAGCGCCTTGCCGGACAGCCGCCGAGTGCCGCTTGCCAGCTTCTTGGAGTAGCTCACCATCCAGCCGTGATAGCCGGTCAGCAGGATGACGAAGAGCAGCTTCGCGTGCAGCCATCCGCCACTCCACCATTGCCCCGTCGTCGCAATGGCGATTCCGAACAGCCAGACGGCGATCAGCGATGGCGTCAGGATGATCTTGCGCAGGCGGGCTTCACGCTCGATCCAGCGCACTTCTTCTGCCGAGCCCGTTTCGCTTTCCTGATGGTAGACGAAGAAGCGAGGGAGCATGAAAAGCCCCGCCATCCAGAAGATCACGAAGATCACGTGGCCGGCTTTGAGCCACAGATAAATCATCGAGAGTTGCTCCATGCCTGCATCTTAGCCTCAGGTAGCGCCTCTTGTCAGCCCGTCCAGCCGCGAACAGTGGACAACAATTGCTCTACATGCGCGATCGGTGTGTGCTGACCAATGCCATGGCCGAGGTTGAAGACGTGCGGGCGATCGGCGAACGCATCGAGAATGCGGAGCGCCTGATGTTCCAACTGGGCGCCTCCGGCAAGCAACAGAAGCGGATCCAGGTTGCCCTGAACAGGCATTCCGGCAGGAAGTTCGCGTGCGGCCCAGAGCGGATCTATGGTCTCGTCGAGACCTACGGCATCGACTCCCGTCTCGCGGGCATAGGCGGGGAGTTTCTCGCCAGAGCCCTTTGGAAAGCCGATGACGGGGACCTCCGGATAGCGTGCTTTCAGGGCCGCCACGATGGCAGCGTTGGGCGCAACAACCCAGCGCTCGAATTCTGAAGGCGCGAGACTCCCGGCCCATGAGTCGAAAAGCTGTACTGCCTCTGCGCCAGCGGCGATCTGTCCGCAAAGGTACTCGATTGTTACAGTCACAATGGCATCGATGATGGCCTGGAAGCCTTGCGGATCGGCATAGGCCATCGCTCGCGCTTCGTGCTGATCGCGACTTCCCTCACCCGCAACCATGTACGTGGCAACAGTCCAGGGACTGCCGGCAAAGCCCAGCAGCGTCCTGTCCTCAGAAAGCCCTGCCCGTACCTTGGCGACCGTCTCGTAGATCGGCGAGAGGCGTTGAGACACAGCTTCGAGGCTGGCCAGGGTTGTCTCTGCAAGCCGCGGCGTCAGCTTCGGACCCTCTCCTGCCAGGAAGGTAAGATCTTGTCCCATGGCGTAGGGGACGATCAGGATGTCCGAGAAGAGGATCGCCCCGTCAAAGCCAAACCGCCGGATCGGTTGCAGCGTGATCTCTGCAGCCGCGTCGGTATCGTACACAAGTGCAAGGAATCCGCCCTTCTCGGCTCTGAGCTCGCGATATTCGGGCAAGTAGCGGCCGGCTTGACGCATGAGCCAGATAGGCCGTGGTCTGGCGTTCTCGCCTTTGAGTACGTTTAGGAGAAGTCCGGGCATCGCGTCGAGGGTCCCATAAGAATCATTATTATTAGAATAGAGTTGATGAAGGTTGTTGGCCCTGTGGATAGCGGGGAAGGCGGCGTCTTGCCTGAATTGTCCGGATATGAACAGCCCTGAGCCCCGATGCGACTCCGGTTCGCCATGCGGTCAAGGAAAGGTTCTTCGCCTTATCCCCAGGCTGTGCAGGACTGCTTCGACCTGTCCACAAGATGACGATCCAAGAGCAGTTAGCGGGGGCTGAATCGCTCAAGCGAGTTGTCACCGGTTCTGTCCCGTGGTTTATGCGCGCGCTATCCACAGACCTCTCCAGTAGGGATCCGTCAGACGCTCCATGGCGCGCTTTCACCTTCATTTGCTGTCGGACTCCACCGGCGAGACGTTGGAGATGATCGCCAAAGCCGCGTTGGCTCAATTCGACGATACTGACGTGGTCCGGCACTTCTGGCCCATGGTTCGTTCGCAGCAGCACCTGGACCGGATCATGGGAGAGATCGCCGCCAACCCCGGGCTCGTCTTCTTCACGTTGGTCAACGACGAGACCCGTGGGAAGCTGGAGGCCCGGTGCCAGGCGCTGGGGCTGCCTGCGATTGCAGTGTTGGACGGCGTCACCGACGCGCTCGAGGGGTTACTAGGCCAGGAGGCGAAAGGCCGGCCGGGACGTCAGCACCGGCTGGACGAGGCCTACTTTGCGCGTGTGGACGCAATCCAGTTCACGATTGCGCATGATGATGGCGTCGGTTGGGAAGACTGGGAGGACGCCGAATTGGTGCTGGCGGGGGTGTCACGCTCCTCCAAGACTCCGACCAGCATCTATCTCGCCAATCGCGGTTACAAGGTCGCCAATATCCCCATCGTGATCGAGAGCCCTCCGCCCTCCGCGCTATTCGGCCTCAAACGGCCTCTGGTCGTGGGACTGACAACTGCGCCGGAGCGCTTAATCCAGATCCGGCGTAACCGGCTCCTCTCGCTCAGCCAGTCGCCGGACACGGACTACGTGGACCAGGAAAAGGTCGAACGAGAGCTGAAGTTCGCCCGGCGCATGTTTGCGGATAACAACTGGCCGGTCATCGACGTGACCCGTCGCTCGATCGAGGAAACCGCCGCTGCCGTGATAAACCTCTACAATGAAAGAATGGCTGCCGGTGCACAGGCCACTGCCGGCCCGAAGCCGATCTGATGGCCAGTCAGAGTGAGACAGGAGGCCTGGTTCTTGCCTCCAAGAGTGCGTCACGGCGGGCGATGCTCGATGCTGCAGGTGTGGCGTACCGTAGTATTCCGGCTGATCTGGACGAGAGAGCGCTTGAAGCGCAGCTAGGGCCTGCCGCAAGGCCACAGACTGTCGCTCTCGAACTGGCTCGCGCCAAGGCGTTGTCGGTATGCTTACAAGCTCCCGAGGAGCTGGTCTTGGGTAGCGACTCTCTTGTCGAGTGCGGAGGTAGACGGTTCGACAAACCGGCCTGCCGTTCCGACGCTGTGGAGCATCTTCGGTTCTTTTCCGGAAAAGTCATGCATCTGCACAGCGCCGCCGTCATCGCTCGTGGCGGCGAGGTTTTGCGCTCGCAGGTAAGCGTCGCTTCGCTCCAAGTCGCGCAGTTGTCCGACCGCTTCATCGAAGACTATCTCGATCATGAGTGGCCTGCGGTCTCCGGATGTGTCGGCGTGTTCCGGATAGAGGGGAGAGGCGTGCAACTCTTCCGGGCCATCGAAGGCGATCATTTCACCGTACTCGGCATGCCGCTGCTAGCGGTGTTGCAGTTCCTGCGCGAACTCGGAGCGTTGTCCCCGTGACAAGCCCCTACGCCGAGGTGATCGGGGATCCCATCGCCCAGTCCAAGTCACCCGCGATCCACTCCTTCTGGCTTGAGCGATTGGGACTGAGTGGCCGCTATGGCCGGTGTCACGTCACCCAAGGCGACCTCTCACGCTATCTTCACGAGCGTCGTTCAGATGCTGCTTGGCGCGGATGCAATGTGACAATGCCGCACAAGCAGGAGGTCATGCCGCTGCTCGACAGTGTCGATTCCGTTGCGAAGCGAATTGGCGCGGTGAACACTGTCGTACGCACGAGCGACGGTGCTCTCACGGGGTACAATACGGATGCGCCTGGCTTCCTCGAGCCTCTTGGAGGGCGACGGTTTGAAACCGTCACTCTCATCGGTGCAGGTGGTGCCGCGCGAGCTGTTCTTGCCGCACTTGCGGACGCAGGGACTGCATGGGTATCGATCCAGAACCGCAGCTTGGACAAAGCCGAAGCGCTCCTTTCCGAATTCGGGTTAAAGGGGAGCGCGGTTCCCCTTGGTGCAAGTGTCCCTCAGGCAGATCTGCTCGTGAATACGTCTGCCTTGGGGATGACCGGTCAGCCTGCGCTGCCTCCCCTCCTCAATCATGTCGCGGCAGACGGCGTGGTGTACGACATCGTTACAAGCCCATTGCACACCGTTCTGCTGCAGGACGCCGCTGAACGCGGCCTCACGGTAGTGGATGGCCTGGCAATGCTGATAGGTCAGGCGGATCACGCTTTCGCTCGGTTTTTCGGCATGCGGCCGCCTCGCCATGAAGATGCGGAATTGAGACGCCGCATTCTGGGAGGATCTGGCGTGTGACTGATCGCAGTGCAGATTCAAGACCCAAGACTTCGGCACGACCTCAGATTCTGGGCCTGACCGGATCGATTGGCATGGGCAAGTCAACCGTCGCCGCGATGTTCCAGGACCTTGGCGTCCCGGTCTTCGACGCGGATGCTGCGGTTCACGTCTTGCAGGGGCCTGGCGGCACTCTGCTGCCGGCGATCGAAGTTGCTTTTCCGGGTACAACGACTCCGGCCGGCGTGGATCGCACCAAGTTGGGAGCCCAGGTGTTCGGGAATCGTGAGGAGCTCAGACGTCTCGAAGCGATCGTTCATCCCGCCGTGGCCGAGATGCGGCGTACGTTCCTCAAGGAAAACGCAGACAAGGCGCTGGTCGTGTTCGATATACCCCTCCTGTACGAGAAGGGAGGAGCGCAGGACCTGGACGCTGTGGCGGTCGTATCGGCGCCCCCAGGCGTGCAGCGCGCTCGCGTTCTTGCCAGACCGGGTATGACCGAAGAGAAGTTCGAACAGATCCTGGCTCTTCAGGTTCCGGATGCCAGGAAACGCGAACTGGCCGACTTCATCATCGACACCGGCGTGGACCTTGCGAGTACCCGCAAAGCGGTGGAACGTCTCGTCCATCAGCTTTCTTCAACGGCCTAAAGCCGCTGGAGGCCTTGCGTCCCGACGATTGCGGGCAGATATGGAGCATGATGCGCGAGATTATCTTCGACACCGAAACCACCGGTCTGGATCCCCGAACCGGAGACAGAATGGTAGAGATCGGTTGCGTCGAGATGATCAACCGCATCGCTACGGGGCGTACGTTTCACGCCTACTTCAATCCGGGCCGGTCCATGCCTGCCGAGGCTGAGGCTGTTCATGGGTTGTCCGAAGCATTCCTCGCTGACAAGCCGCCCTTCGCCGAGCGTGTTGCAGAGCTGCTCGAGTTCCTCGCGGACAGCCCTTTGGTGGCGCACAACGCCAGCTTCGACTTTGGCTTTCTGGACGCGGAGCTTGGCATATGCGGCCACCCGCCTGTCTGTCGCTCACGCATGATCGACACGGTGGCGCTTGCCAGAGTCCGGCACCCCGGTTCGAAGCTCTCTCTGGACGCACTTTGTTCGCGCTATGGCATCGATCGCAGCCATCGTACCCTGCACGGCGCCCTTCTCGATGCGGAGCTTCTGGCGCAGGTTTATGTAGAGCTGTGCGGTGGGCGCCAGATCGGTCTGGAACTCGTTTCCGAGACAGTCGCCGTCTTCGAAGGGCCTCGAGAGCTGCTCCCACGTGAGCGGCCCTTCAGGGCACCTCGCCCACATTCCGCAAGCGCTGAGGAACTGGCTGCTCACCTGGCGTTTCTGAATAGCGTGGACACGCCGATCTGGTCCAACTGATTACCACAAGAGGAGAAGTCGCTCATGGATATTCGCGTTTCCGGTCATCAGGTAGATACGGGCGAAGCGCTGCAGACCCATGCCAGCGATCGCCTCAACGCGATGGCGGAGAAGTACTTCAGTCGCGCGCTCTCCAGCCACGTCACGTTCGGGCGAGGCCCGGCTAACGGCTTCCGGTGCGACATCATCATGCACGTGATGCAGAACCTGGTGCTGAAGGGCAGCGGAATGGCACAGGATGCGCACGTCGCGTTCGACCAGGCCGCAGAGAAGATCGACAAGCAGCTGCGCCGTTACAAGCGCCGGTTGAACGATCGCAGCGAGCAGAGCGCCCACGCGATGGCCGCAGAGGAAGCTGGCTATACGATCTTCGAGGAACAGGGTGAGGGAGATGAAGTCGAGGCCGACGCACCGGTCGTGATTGCCGAAACAAGGGTCGACGTACCGGAAGCAACGGTCTCCGATGCCGTGATGATGCTCGACTTGCGCAATACGGTGGCTTTGCTTTTCAAAAACGCTGGCACCGGCCGTCACAATATGGTTTACCGCCGCGGCGACGGCTCAATCGGGTGGGTTGAGCCTTCCTGACGCCCTAAACGCGACGCGTTTCACATCGCAGGATTGAGGTCGGCGCCCGGTTTCCGGGCCCGGCCTCGTTTGATGATGATACTGGAGCCGATCGGATACGAAGCTGAAAGTCGGATGAGCGCCCTTTTCAATCTTTTGCCAGAGGCCGTGATCGTTGCGGATGGCGACGATAAGCACTCGGTCCTGACACGGCTCGCGGACTTGTTCGCCCACGTCTACGATCTGGATCGGGATCTCGTGCTGAGTCGCATCGCGGAGCGCGAGCAGCTCGGAAGCACGGGTTTCGGTCGAAACGTCGCAATTCCACACGCTCGGATAAAAGGGCTGGCGCGCCCTGTCGCTGCCGTGATCCGCCTGGGCAAGCCGATTGACTTCGATGCGGCCGATGGAATGCCCGTGGATCTTGTGTTCGGCCTGCTCTCTCCCGATGGCGCGGGTGCTACGCACCTGCATGCGCTGGCGGCGATCTCACGAATGATGCGAGACGAGCGGATGCATGCAGCGCTCATCTCCGCACCCGGTCCGGAAGCGCTTTACAGCCTGCTCTCCAATGTCATCGAGCGCGACGCTGCCTGACTCCTCCCCGTCGCAGGGCGCCGAGTTACATTGGCGAGCGCTGGAGGGTCTCTATGCCTCTGCGCCCATCAATCAGCTGTTTCGTTCCGCTCTGACGATCCCCGCCGAGGGTCGGTCGCGAATCGTCTTCTCGGTTGAGCAGGACGTTTTCCATGCGGCCGGTGCCGCTCATGGCACCATTTATTTCAAGATGCTGGATGATGCAGCGTTCTATGCCGCTAACACCCTGGTCACCGACCGCTTTCTCCTGACCACAGCGTTCAACCTGCACCTGACAAAGCCTATCCGCGGCGGCAGCATCGTTGCGGAAGGCCATTGGGTGAGCGGGCGTCGGCGGGTTCTGGTGGCAGAGTCTCGTCTGATCGACGAAGAAGGCGAAGAGGTTGGGCGCGGCACCGGCACCTTCATGCGCTCGCGCATCCCGCTCTCCAGCCTTCCCGGGTACTCCGGCGTGCGCGTGAGGGGCTGACAAGAAGCACGATGCGACTCCCCACTCGCCTAGAAGCGACCGCTCTCATACGCCGAGTCGAATCGGAGGGGGGCTTCGCCACCGTACTTGCCAAAGGCGAGCCCGACGCCGGCTCCTTGCTCATCGTTGTCGCCGAAAGAGGTGCGCAGGCCAGAGCATATGAGCGGATGCCTCAGCTCGACGGCACTCGTAAATGGGTCCTTTCGAAGACCGAAGATTCGCAGGATCCACAAGCCTTTGCTGCTTACTTGAATCGGCGCAGTGAGCAGGACGGTGATTTGTGGATCATCGAACTGGACGTCCACCAGGGCGAACGCTTCATCGACGATCTCACATATTGAAGATTGACTTAACCTTGTTCAGGACTATTTGCCGCATCGCTCAAACGCGAAAGCGGCTCGGGAGGCAGTTCGGCATCCCAGCTAGCACGCAGACGGGGGGCCATCGGCAGGCGCGCACGGAATACCAACGTGCATCAGGGACAATTGGTTCCCCGCTTGTGACGGATGCTCACCGCTAGTTGATCGTTTTAAATGCGAAGCAAGTATCGTTTGGCGAGCGCAGCTGCGTTTGCCGGAACGTTGATGGCCGCGGTCTTCGGTGCTCAGGGCGCAGGAGCGGCGGCAGAGGTGATGGTCCCGAGGCAGGCTCTCCCGGACGCATCGACCAGCTTCATTTCCCAGCCGGTTGTCCAGGCGCTACCGAAGGTCGGCACTGGAACGACACAGACGGCTGAGCAGGAATCCACCTCCTTCGCAGAAGCGCGCACAGCGCCGACGCTGGGGGCGCTTGTTGCGGCACAGGCTGACGTGGACAATTTGAGCCCTGAGATGCGCTGCCTGGCAGGCGCCATCTACTTCGAGGCGCGTGGCGAAACTCTGGAAGGGCAGCTCGCTGTCGGTCAGGTTGTCGTAAATCGCGCCGAATCCGCGCGCTTCCCCCAGAGCTATTGCGGTGTGGTGTACCAGCCTTCGCAGTTCTCCTTCGTACGCGGCAAGAGCATGCCCAAGGTGCGCGCTGGATCGCGCGCCTGGCGCGAGGCGGTAGCCGTAGCGCAGATCGCGCATGAGGGGAGCTGGGATAGCGAGGTCAAGGACGCCCTCTATTTCCACGCGACGCGCGTCTCTCCGAGCTGGCGGCTTACCCGCCTCGCCCGCGTCGACAATCACATCTTCTATCGCTGAGGAGCGGAGCGCTCGAAGGAGCGCTCTGTTCGCCTGTGTAGCGTCTTCCTTGCGGGATCAGTCCCGCAGGGTGACCCACACGGGCGCGTGATCGCTGGCCTTCTCACGGCCTCTGTGAGCCTTGTCGACGCCACAGGCGACCAGACGGTCGGCAAGTTCGGGCGACAGCAGAGCATGATCGATCCGGAAACCGTGGTCGCGCTGCCATGCGCCAGCCTGGTAATCCCAGAAAGTCCACACGCCGCCTTGGGGATTGTGTGTGCCGAGCGCATCAGTCCAGCCATCATGCAGAAGCCGAGTGTATGCGTCGCGTGACGCAGGCTGCATGAGCGCGTCCGATGCCATGGCGGGCGGTGACCACACGTCACAATCGTTCGGAATGACATTGTAGTCGCCGATCACGATCGCCGGGACTTCCTCGCGGGCGATCTCGCGCATGCGACCGCGCAATCGTTCCATCCAGCGCAGTTTATAGTCGAACTTTGGTCCCGGCTGCGGATTGCCATTCGGCAGGTAGATGCAGGCGACGCGAACACCGAAAACATCGGCCTCGATGTATCGTGAGTGCTCGTCCTCCGGTTCCCCAGCCAGTCCGCGTTGGACCTCCACCGGCTCAGCGCCGTCAGCGAGAATGGCAACACCGTTGAAGCCTTTCTGGCCGTGCCAGATGGCCTTGTACCCAATCTTCTCGAACTCGGCGGCAGGAAACCCTTCGTCCTGAGTCTTGATTTCCTGCAGGCAGGCGACGGACGGGCGGGTCTCCTCCAGCCACTCCAGCAGGCGGGGGAGACGAGCCTTGATTCCGTTGATATTGAAAGAGGCGATCCGGATCACACCGCGAAGCTCGATCCGCAGCCGCATCCGGCGCTCGCGTTAGGGTTCTCTACGCGGAAAGCCGCACCGCCAAGCGACTCAACGTAGTCGACGACGCAGCCGTCCACGAGGCCGAGGCTCACGTCGTCGACCACAAGCTTCACGCCATCGGTCTCCACCACCAGATCGGTCGGATCGGCGGCATCGGCCAGGCCGAACTTGTACTGGAAACCGGAACAGCCTCCGCCCTCGACGGAGAGCCGCAGGATTGCCGGCTTGTCCTGCTTGCTGGCAATCGCCGCTACGCGTGCAGCGGCGGACGGGCTGAGAGTAAGCGAGGCTGTTTCCATGGGTCCGATGTAGGCGGCGCACGCCCGCGCGGCAAGCGGCGCCGCTACGGGCTCAAGCGGTCTGGATGTATGTTCGCATCGCTTCCGCTTCGGCTTCGATCTGGTCGATCCGGTGTTTCACGAGATCGCCAATCGAAACGAAGCCGATCATCGTACCATTTTCTACCACCGGAAGATGGCGGATGCGCCGCCTTGTCATCAGCGAAAGTGCGGCAAGGACGGATGTTTGCGGTTCGACTGTGACGGCAGGAGCCGTCATGACCTCAGCCACCCGCATGGAGAGCGCCGCGGCCCCCGTTTCACGCAGCTCGTAGATGACGTCCCGTTCGGAGAATATTCCGGCAATGGAGTCGCCGTCCATGACAGGCATGGCGCCGATGCGACGCTCGGCGAGAAGAGCGGCCGCTTGGCTCACGAGCGTGTCGGTTCTGCAGGTCACGATCGCCGCATTGCGGCCTTCGATAAGATGCCCGATCGTCATCGTCGTGCTCTCCCGCTTTTATCCTGTCTCGGAAGGATACCACAGCTCTTGCGCGGAGGCCAATTGGGCGGGCTGGTGACTTTAAAAAGGACCGCAGTTGCCGCACTGCCCTTGCAGTGCGCGCGCTATGAACGCACATAGCACGGCATGTTTCCGCGTTCTCCCTTGGACGATCCTGAGAAGGCCGCCTACGCATGGGCACGATACCGACGCATCATGCGTTGGATGATGCTGCTCACGGTTACGCTCGTGGCCGGTTCGCTGTGGGTACTCTATCGCAGCAACGGTCTGGTCTCGATCCATATGTACATCGCGGCCGCGTTGGGCATCGGGTTCACGATGCTGCTGACGTCAGCTTTGATGGGCCTGCTTTTCCTGTCCAGCGGCACTGGACATGACGAGTCGATCGTCGACAAGCTGGAGGAAGAGCGAAACCGCTGAACGCTGCGCTCAGTCTTCCGGTGCGGGGCCAGCGATGATGTCGTCCTGCGTCGGTCGCAAGCGAAACTCCTCCACTGGCTGACCACCGATCAGGTGCTGCTGAATGATGCGCTCGAGCGTATCCTCGGTGCAGGAGTGATACCAGACACCGTCGGGCCAGACGACTGCAACTGGCCCTGCCGCGCAGATCCGCAGGCAGTCCGCTTTAGTTCTCGCCACGCCGCCACGCCCGTCGAGCCCCAACTGCTTCAAGCGCCTTTTCAGGTATTTCCACGAGGCCGCTCCCACCTCGGGCCGGCAGCACTCGCCCTTTTGCGGCTCGGCGCAGAGAAAAATCTGGCGATGAATTCCGTGGCCACCGGCCTTGGCCAAAGCTTCGCGGGCTTTGCGCAGTTCTTTGTCGCTCGCCGTCACGTGCGGATCTTCCATGGCTCGAATGCGATACGCACCTCGTCCGGCAGCGGGACTGGACCTTCCGGGCCGACCGTCACCATCACGGTCCTTGCAAAAGCTAGCACGCGGCCCGCTTGGGTCGCCAGCTTCACGACTCGGTGACTGCTGCGGCCGGTTCCTTCCAGACCCACATGAACATCCACGGGATCGGGGTAGGCGCCTTCGCCGAGGTACTCGATCCCCACACTCGCCACCATCGGCGAAAGTCCTGAGGCTGCCTTGCGATAGCCCACCGCACGATGAAATCGCGCGCGTGCCTCTTCGAACAGGTTCGCCATCGAGACGTTATTGATGTGCATGTTGAAATCGAGGTCGCTGAAACGCGACTCAATTCGGCAGGTAAAGGGGTAGCATTCAGGAGCGAGCAGAACTGGATCGGGCTTTGGCATGCCCGACGAGTTAGGATCTGCGCGAAGCTACGTCCAGAGCGGACCCGATCCGCCTGCTAACCCTTCTTACCGACGATGCGGGCGATCTCGGCTGCGACGAGCCGCTCGACGAGTGCCGGCAGGTGTTTGTCGAGCCATTCGGTCAACGCTGGTCGCAACATGTCGCGCACCAGTCCTTCAAGCGAGGTCTCGCCCGAGCGGACGATCTGCGGTGCGGCGCCGGGGCCGGAGAGGGCCGCCAGCGCCGCCAGCGAATCCCGCATCGCGGCTCTCGCGTCCTCGGTGAGAAGCGGCGAGTCGGCAGCGACTTCGCACGCGTCCAGCCGAATGGTCTCCGACAAGTCGAGAACGTCCTCTTCGGCGCTCATTTTCGTCTCGGCGGACTGTTGAGAATCACCCTCCGGCGGTTGACCTCGCGCGGTTTCAGTTGACGCTATGCCCGCGCGGCTGTCGCGTGCGATGACCTGCTTGATCGAAGCGAGGATCTCTTCGACGCTGGGTTCGCCGTTCTGCCTCATGGCGCCATTTCCCCTGGTAGTAGCTTTGAGCGATCTATCAGCGACGGCGGTGCGTCAGCGGGTGAGATATCGCCGCTCTGCACCGGTGTTTCCACTGTCCGGGTGGAGGTTGCAACGGGCTCTGGATCATCGTCAAAGTCGAAGAACTTGCCCCGCACCCGTCGGTAATTGACCTCTGGATCGTAAAGTACGCCGCCGTCGAGATTGAGATCCCGTGCTTCTGCCCGGCCCATGGCGGCGAGCAGCGTAAAGCCTGCCACATAGGCGTTGCGACGGGCGATCACGAGTTGCACCTGCGCTTGCAGGAACTCCTGCTCGGCATCCAGAATATCGAGGATGGTGCGGTTGCCGACCGTGTTCTCCGCACGGACGCCTTCCAGGCTGAGGGCGGCCGCATCGACTGCCGTCTGGTTGAGGGCGATCAGTTCATTCGCGGCGATATACGATGTGTAGGCCGAGCGGACCTGCGCGATGACGTTGCGCTCGATTGCGATCTCGGTCTCAAGTGCAGCGGCGGCCTGTGCTTGTGCTTGCCTGCGCTGGGCTGCGGGACGGCCGCCCTGGAATATTGGCAGGGAAAGCTGTGCCCCGACTTGTGCGGACCGATCTGTCTGAGCCAGAGTATTGGAGATCGGGCCACCCAGAGTGTCGAGATAATTGTTGTAGCTTCCAGAGCCAAACAGACTGACCGTTGGGAGGCGCTCGGCCCCCGCAACGTCAATGTCGCGCTCAGCGGCCTTGGCCCGCTCATGTGCGGCGATGATGTCCGGATTATTCTCGATCGCCAGCGCTACGGCTTCCTGCGGAGTTGCCGGCAGATTGGGGAGCGGTGGGGGCGGCTGTAAATCCTCCGGTGCCGTGCCCACAAGCTCGATGTAACGTTCCCGCGCGGCGGCGAGATTTGCCTCTGCAGTTCGCAAGTCGCCCCGGGCCAGCGCCAGACGCGATTCGCTCTGTGCGACATCCGTGCGCGTCAGGTCGCCAAACTGGAACCGGTCGCTGGTCGCCTCCAGGTTGGTACCCAGTGCGCTGACGTTGCTACGGTTGAGGCCCACGATCGCCTGGTTCTGGATCACGTCCATGTAGGCAGCGACGATCTGACTGAATAGCTCCGACTCGGTGCTACGCAACTCCGCCTGCCCTGCCTCGACGCGCAACTTCGCGGCCTTGATCTGATTTTTGACCGCGCCGCCCGAATAGATCGGCACACCCAGGTTGGCGCGCGCGGCGATCGCTCGACGTGGTGCCGTGAACTGGTTGACGCTGCGCTCGACGAACTCGGTGTAGCTCGCTTCCGAAGTGACGCTCGGCAGGCCGGCGGCGCGCGCAATCGGCACATTCTCGTCAAGTGCACGCTGCTGCGCGCGCGCTGATTCCAGCGTTGGGTTGGTGCGATAGGCGCGCATGAGCGCTTCCGCGAGAGTGTCTGCATGACTCGCGCTGGCCAACGCCGTCAACGAAAGCCCCAAGGCGATCCGGAGCCCGGTGGACCCCGCCAACCGGGTCACCCTCAGAAGCTCCAGCGCTTGGGAGCGGCAAATTCGGGAAGAACGGGAATGCCCATTTCGGCCAGCGGCAGAAGCGCCACCGTTCCGGCTGCCTTGCGGCCCACCGCGAGACGCGTGACTCCCCGCAACACCTGGCCCGTCGCAATACGCCCATCTTCGCGCAGGCGATCTGTCAGTGCCTCGGGAAGAACCTCCACCGCGCCATCGATCACGATCAGGCTGTACCCGCCTTCTCCCGGCGCGTTGGCCTGCGATGGCTCCACGGCTTCGAGCGAACCCACAAGCGGGCGCAATAGCGCCGCCAGATAGCCCGAACCGTCACCGACGAGCAGTGCTTTGTCGTCACGCGTGGGACGCGCTTCGCCGAGAAGCCGGCCCTGAACCAGCGGTGCGGCCAACATCCGGCCATTACCCAGCGGGATGGCGCGATCAATGTAAGCCGCAGAGCGCATCTCCGCCGGCACGTAATCCTCACGCGGGGTCGAAAGCATCGCCTCCAGCACCCACGGTTCGCTTACGCCGCTGGGCCGAAGCTGGCTATCGATCATGGCCCGGCGCGCCGCCAGCGAGGTGTCCTGGCGTTCCTCGGTAACCGTCATCTGCTTACAAATTCCCTCAATGCCCGTGGCCTCGCGGGCAGTATCCTGGTTGCGCCTTCTAAGTCATGCCGATCCAGAGGCCAAGCGCTTTGACGGAAAGGGGGGCTCGCGACTATGGAACCGCGCAAGACCGTATCAGGAGTGCAACGCCCGTGCCCGAATCCGTGCCTGCGTCCATGGCTAACATGGTGACCATCCGCGAAGAAGACCTAATCGAGAGCGTCGCCGATGCTCTGCAGTACATCAGCTACTTCCATCCCATGGACTACATCCGTGCGCTGGGCGCCGCCTATGAGCGTGAGGAGAATCCCGCCGCGAAGGACGCGATGGCGCAGGTTCTCGCCAACTCAAAGATGTGCGCGCAGGGTCATCGGCCGATCTGTCAGGACACGGGAATCGTGAACGTTTTCCTGAAGTGGGGCCAGAACTGCCGGTTGGAGTCGGACAAGTCGCTTCAGGAGGTCGTCGATGAAGGCGTCCGGCGCGCATACAACCACTCCGAGAACAAGTTGCGTGCCTCGATCGTCGCCGATCCCGCCTTTACCCGCCGTAACACCAAGGACAACACGCCTTGCACGATGGCGGTCGAGATGGTGCCGGGCAGCACGGTGCATGTGGACGTCGCAGCCAAGGGGGGCGGCAGCGAGAACAAGACCAAGTTCAAGATGATGAACCCCAGCGACTCGATCGTTGACTGGGTTCTCGAGATGATCCCGCAGATGGGCGCGGGCTGGTGTCCGCCCGGTCAGATCGGCATCGGCATCGGCGGCACGGCGGAGAAGGCGGTGCTGCTCGCCAAGCAGTCGCTGATGGAAGAGATCGACATCCACGACGTGAAGGCTCGTGGGCCGCAGAACGATATCGAGGCTCTGAGAGTCGAACTCTACGACAAGGTCAACGCGCTCGGCATCGGCGCTCAGGGCCTGGGCGGCCTCACCACTGTTCTTGACGTCAAGATCAAGGACTGGCCCTGCCATGCGGCAGGCAAGCCGGTGGCGATGATCCCGAACTGCTCGGCAACGCGCCACGCGCACTTTGTGCTCGACGGTTCCGGTCCGAGCTTCCTTGAGACGCCCAACCTTGACGAATGGCCCGACGTCTCGTGGGCGCCGGATGCGCAGGCAAAGCGGGTGAATCTCGACACCCTGACGCATGAAGAGGTGCAGAGCTGGAAGCATGGCGATCGCCTGCTGCTGAACGGCAAGATGCTCACCGGTCGCGACGCCGCGCACAAGCGCATTCAGGACATGCTCTCACGCGGTGAAGAGCTGCCGGTCGAATTCCGAGGACGCGCGATCTATTACGTCGGTCCTGTCGATCCGGTTGTCGGTGAAGTTGTCGGACCGGCAGGCCCGACGACAGCGACTCGCATGGACAAGTTCACCGACATGATGCTCGACCTCGGTCTTCTCGCCATGATTGGCAAGGCGGAGCGGGGGCAGGGCGCCACGCAGGTGATCGCCAAGCACAAGGTCGCTTACCTCATGGCCGTGGGGGGCGCGGCCTACCTCGTGGCGCGTGCCATCCGCGAGGCGAAGGTACTCGCGTTCGAGGATCTGGGAATGGAGGCTATCTACGAGTTCAGCGTGCAGGACATGCCGGTGACGGTGGCCGTCGATTCGGAGGGCAATAACGTGCACCAGCTGGCGCCGCTTGTCTGGAAAGAGCGGATCGCGCGCGAGAGCGAGACTGTCTAAACCCAGTCAGGAGGGGTGAGGCCATGAACGGCTCGACGAAGAGCAGAGTCGAGCCGACCGGCGCATTGGCGTTGGATACCGATGACGGGCTAATCCGGTCGGTTATGACAGACCTCACCCAGCCGCGGGTTCCGGCACGTCTGGTGCTGGCCTCGCTTGGCGCTCTTTGGGCTTGCTACTTCCTGGTGGCGACCCTGCGCGGCATCTTTCTCGGCCTCGATTTCGTCTGGCCTATCGTATCCAGGCGTCTCACGATCTGCATCATTTCGATGCTGGTCATGGCCTCCTTGTGGCCTCTCCTGCAGGTGTTCGACCGCAAGCCGTTCATGACGCGGCTGGCGGTAGTCGTCGTCGGAGCCTTGCCGGTCAGCCTTGCGCTTAGTCTCATCAATGAGGCAATCTTTGCCGACATTCAGGTCCTGATTGACCAACAGGAGAGCGGCGCAAGCGTTCGCATTTCAGGGGATGGCGCGGGCGGCCTCCTGCTGGACTTGCCACCGCCGGCACCGCCTCCCCCTCCGCCGCCCGGGGCAGAAGACGGATCGGAAGCGCCGCCCACACCTGCTCCGCCTCCGGTCATAACGCATGATCCTGAGCGGAGGACCATTGCCATCAGTGCAGGCAAAGTGCGGAGCGCCAAGGAGCGCTGGGGGATGATCGCCGATACGGCGTTCGGCCGTTACTTCCTCGTACTTGCCTGGGGCGCTTTCTATTTTGCGCTGGCGAAGGCTGAAGAGGCCAGGGCGGCAGAAAGAAGGGAAGGGGAGTATCGCCGCGCTGCCGAAGCGGCGGAGCTGCGATCTCTGCGCTATCAGATCAATCCGCACTTCCTGTTCAACACACTCAACTCGCTTTCTGCGCTGGTGATGACCGGGCGGCATGATGATGCCGAAATGATGATCCAGACGCTCTCTACCTTCTATCGCCATACGCTGTCCGGCGATCCGACGAGCGACCTCTCGCTTGTCGATGAAATAGAGTTGCAGAAGCTTTATCTCGCAATTGAGGCAGTGCGTTTTCCCGAGCGGCTGAATACGCGAATCCTGGTTGACGATGACGTTGCGAACGCCATGGTGCCGGGCATGATCCTGCAGCCTCTCGTGGAGAACTCGGTGAAATACGCCGTCGCCGCCACGCAGGCGAAAGTCACGATTACAATCGCCGCCGGTCGTGAGGGGGACGACCTGGTGCTTTCGGTTAGCGATGATGGTCCGGGGACGCGGAAAGCAGGCACGCCCGGCTGTGGTATCGGTCTCAACAACGTGCGTCACCGGCTAAGCGCGCGCTTTGGTCGCGGCGCTCGGCTGGAGTTCGGAGCGCAACCCGGCGGAGGCTTCCGCACGGTGGTTCGCATGCCTCTGGAGCAGGGGAATGGCTGAACCCCTTCGCACGCTGATCGTTGATGATGAACCGTTGGCAGTGGAGCGGTTGCAGGTCATTTGCGCCCGGCTGGATGGAGTGTCGGTGGTGGGCACGGCAGGCGATGGGCAGGCCGGCTTGCGTCTGATCGATGCTTTGGCGCCGGACCTGGTACTGCTCGACATGACCATGCCGGAGACCGACGGCCTCTCCGTCGCACGTCAGTTGGTGAAGCAGGACAACTCGCCAGCGGTGATATTTGTCACGGCGCATGATGAATTTGCCGTCGAGGCCTTCGATCTTGAGGCAGTCGACTACGTTCTCAAGCCGGTGTCGCCGGACCGGCTGCAGCGGGCTATAGACCGCGTAGGCACCCGGCGAGGTTCAGGTGAACGTGCCGCATCATCGGACAATCATTGGCTCAGCGAGTTCTGGGTGCCGCATCGGTCCGAACTCGTGCGTATCGCCGCGACCGATGTCGAGCGGATCGACGCTGAACGCGACTATGTCCGCCTGCATGTGGGGGAGCAGAGTTTTCTGCTGCTGCAGACGATCACCAGTCTGGAGGAGCGCCTTGATCCAGAGCAGTTCATCCGCATCCACCGCAGCTGCATTCTGCGCAGGGACTGGATCGCGGGCCTGCGTCACGAAGGTCTGGGCGTGTGGTCGGCTGAAACGCAGGACGGTGCTGCACTCCGGATCGGACGCACTTACCTGGCCAACGTCAAAAAAATGGCGGGCCGCTGAGGGCCCGCCAGGCTGTTTTCCGGGTTTTTCTTTTAGGGACATCGTTAGCTGGCTTGAGCGGAGGCGGATCGCATCGGATCCGCCTTGTCGTTGAACTCAGCCGCCCAGACGGGCATCGTCGATTACCGAAGCCATCTGAGTACGGCCGGCGGTGTGCGCTTCTTGATAGCAGTTCATCACGTCAGCGCTGGGCAGGCGGCCATACTGTACATCGCAGGCCTTGCGCGCGGCGCGGTCGATGCGGCGGGCGAGAGTCTTCTGATCCTTGGCGCTGGTGAGGTCGAGGTCGCCGTGGCGGACCGGGACATCCTTTGCCATCGCGGGAGCGGCGGTGGCGACAGTTGCGAGAGCGGCAGCAGCAGCGAAAAGAGCGGTCTTCATCATCGTTCTTACTCCTATGAGTGAGCCCGCTGAGAAGAGTTTCGAGCGGCTCGATGACCCTCTTTTGCCGTGCCGATGCGAGTCCCGCATCCCGAGGTCGACTGCCGCGCTGTCTGCGTCGACGAGCAACGAGTTCACCCGACAAGCGGCGCTCTCGCACCGACGAACTGCATGGAGCAAGACCGGCCCTCGGCAGGCGCCCGCTATAACTCGCCGAGATGGGTCTCCAGGATCGTTTTCCTCAGCAGTGCTGGCTTCGCTTGGCCGAGCGTACTATCGTGACCTCAATGGCGCTCGTGATCGTCTTTCTGCTGGGTATCGGCAACTTTGCGGCACATCGCGCTGTCCTGGAGAGCGGGCACCCCCTCGTGGAGGCCATGCCTCGTGCGTTCAGAGCGCTGGGAGGACGCGGCAGCCTGGTCGTCGAGTTCGCAATGCTCCTGGGAGCGTTGTGGATGGTCTCGGCAGGTTCGACCGGATGGGCATTTGCATATCTGTGCTATAGCGCTCTCAACGGGCTCGCCGCCTGGCTCATTCTGTCCGGGCGCGCATGACGGGAACTTATGCCAGCCCCACCCTGTTTGCAGCGGCATGAACAAGGCGCGCAGGGTCTGGCTCGTTTTCAATGAGGCGAGCGGCAGTAATAACGACGTTGCTCTGACGGAGCTTCGCGAAGCACTGGAAGTGGCGGGACTCGAGGTTGTGAGGGAGACCTGCTTTCCCACCACAACCTCACCGACGCGCAGCGAGCTTGAGGGCGCGCAGACCGATACGCTTGCCGTGTTCGCCGGAGACGGAACGATCAGTTCGGTCGTGAGCAAAGTGGCAGGCTGGGGCGGAGCCGTGCTCCCGCTGCCGGGCGGAACCATGAATATGCTCTCTCGCCGCTTACATGGCGATGCATCGGGGCCGGAGATCATTGCGCGCTTCAGTTATGGTATCGTCGATCGTGTCAGGCCGACGGTGCTGATCTCACGGCATGCCGTCGGTCTCACCGGTGCGCTTGCGGGACCTGGCACAGTCTGGAACGACGTTCGCGAGGCCATGCGCGAGCTGAACCTGAAGGAGCTCGTCACGTCCGCGACCGAGGCGATTGCCTGGTCTGCCAACGGACCAAGGGTCATATGCCCGGGCGTCGAGAGCGGCCGGGAAGAAGGTTATGCTGCCATTACGCTGACGCCGCAGGATGACGGAATCGAAGGGAGCGGTTACTACGCGGCGACCATCGGCGATTACGCCCGGCATGGAGTCGCGCTTTTGCAACACGATTTTCGCAATGGGCCGCACGATCCTCTGGGCCGTCATGCGCAGATCCGACTCGCTTGTCCCAACGGTGAGCCGATGGGGCTGCTGATTGACGGAGAGCCTTTCGACGGAGGGGCCGTGGAGGACTTCCGGCTCGGCAAGAGTGAGATTGATTTCTGGATGACGGCCGATGCACGGTAGGGTGAGTGATATGCAGCGCGGGCCGATCAAGCTGTTTCATATCAGCGATATCCACTTCGGCCTTGAAGACACGCAGGCTTTGGCTTGGGTGGAGGACTGCATCGCCGCCGAGCGCCCCGATGCCGTTGCAGTGACCGGTGATCTGACCATGCGCGCGCGGCATCGCGAGTTCATAGCGGCTTGCAGCTGGATACGCTCACTGGATGTGCCGGTCACGGTAGAGATCGGCAACCACGACATGCCGTACTTCAATCCGATCGAGCGCTTCTTCACGCCCTACAAGCGCTTCCGCGGCATTGAAGCGGTCCTGGAACGTGAGCTGGATCTCGGGAACGTGGCGATCGTGCCTCTGAAGACGACCGCGCGCGCCCAGTGGCGAACGAATTGGTCACGTGGCTGGATAACAAAGCCGGCGCTCCGCAAGACCCTGGCCATGATCGATGCGCTGCCGAAGGGCACGCGAGTGCTGGTCACGGCGCATCATCCTCTGGTGGAGGTGAATGCACGTGGCAATGTGCTCACACGGCGAGGCTCGGAGGCCCTTCGTGAACTCGCGAAGCGCAAGGTGCTGGGCGTGCTGACCGGCCACGTCCATGATCCGTTCGACCTCATTGAACAGACCTCGGAAGGTCCTGTCCGCATGATCGGTGCCGGTACGTTGTCGAAGCGGGTCCGCTCAACACCTCCCAGCTTCAACCAGATCATCATCGACGGTGACCGCGTGTCGGTAGAGGCGCGAAATCTGCAACACGTCGCCACGCCTGACATGCAGATCGACGACGTTCCCGAAGATGCCCTGCCACCACGCCAGCCGGACGAGCCGGTTTCGCCGGTGGCTACGATCCCTCCAGAAGATCCGCCGGTTCACTGAAGACCAACGAGAAGGGCGCGACCTAAGCCGCGCCCTCTTCCGTCTTCTTCCTATAGTCGCTCGGGGACAGCCATTCCTTTCGGTGTACGGCTCTCCCAGAGAAACTCCTTTTGTCAGCTCGCCCTGCGGACACTGCTCTTGTGAGCGCCCACGGTCTTGGGGCCGCGAGGACGGAACTTGCGCTGCTGCGACTGACCGTCGGCTGCAACACCCTCACGGCGGTCCGAGCGCGCACGCTCACCCTCCGGCCGCTCACCACGCGGGCGGTCCCGCCGTGGCGCATCGTTGCGTGGCCCCTCGCGCCGGCCACCCTGCGGGCGGGCCTGCTGTTCGCCACCAGGCTTACGGGCAGGGGCAGGCAGGCGGGCAGCCTGTCGCTGGAAATCCTCCGGCAGCGGAAGAGGTGTGCATTTGACGCGGGTCAGCTTTTCGATGTCCCGCAGATAGTTCTTCTCGTCGGGCGCGACATAGCTCACCGCGATGCCGTCCGCACCATTGCGAGCGGTACGGCCGATGCGGTGAACATATTGCTCCGGCACGTTGGGAAGCTCGAAGTTGAAGACGTGGCTGACGCCCGAAACGTCAATCCCGCGTGCAGCAATGTCGGTTGCAACCAGAACGCGCACCGTGCCCTGTCGAAAACCACCAAGCGCGGCTGTGCGCTGCGCCTGGCTTTTATTGCCGTGGATGGCAGCGGCGGGAATGCCCGCGGTCGCAAGGTGGCGCACGACGCGGTCTGCGCCGTGTTTGGTCCGGCTGAACACCAGGGCCCGGTCAATCGACTCATCGGCGAGACCCGCACGCAGACTCAACGTGAGCAGCGCCTGCTTTTCAGCTTGATTCACGAAGGTGACGAACTGCTCGACACGCTCAGCCGTCGTAGACTGGGGGGCAACTTCGACTTTCACGGGATTGTTGATGAACTGGCGGCCAAGGTCGGCGATGGCCTGTGGCATGGTCGCCGAAAAGAAGAGGCTCTGCCGCTCCTTGGGCAGCATTGCCGCCACGCGCTTGAGCGCGTGAATGAACCCCAGGTCCATCATCTGGTCGGCTTCGTCGAGCACAAAGACCTCGACGTGGCGCAGCGTCAGTGCCCGCTGGTCGATGAGATCGAGCAGCCGGCCCGGTGTGGCCACAAGGACGTCAGTTCCACGTTCCAACGCGCGCGCCTGCTTACCGACGGGGACGCCGCCGAAAACGCACTGAATGTTGAGCGCAAGATACTTGGCGTACCCGCGCATGTTCTCCGCAATCTGCGCTGCCAGTTCGCGCGTGGGGCTGAGAACCAGCATCCGGCAACCGGCATTGCTGCGCGGCTTCGGGTCGGCTGCCAGCCTGTGAAGCGACGGCAGAGAGAAGGCTGCGGTCTTGCCGGTACCGGTCTGGGCGATCCCCAGTAGGTCGCGGCCCTCCATCAGGGCCGGAATGGCCTGGCGCTGAATGGGGGTGGCATCGGAATAGCCCTTAGTGCCAAGCGCACGAAGGATGGGCTCGGCAAGGCCAAGTTCAGAAAAATAGGCCATGAAAGTCTTTCGGGAATACAGCGGGGCGCGGCCGTTCGCCACGCATCGCAAGGGTTCGTTCAATGCGACCCTGCGTGAGAAGGAAGCTGGTCGGTGACAACCGCACATCCGGGCCGGTCTTCGGCATATTACCGGGACCTCACGCTGCTCGCGGATTGCGCCAAGTCATCCTGTGGCGCCGATTGCTAGCCTTCAGATAATGGACATTGCGGCGAAACGCAAGAATATTACGAACGGTCTCGCCGCGGGGTCGCTGTGGATCTTTAAGCCGGGACCGGATCTGCGGACGAACTGCTCTTGCGTCCTCCGCTCTTTCCTTTCTGCTCCTTGGGTTCCGACTCCTCGACGAGGGCCTGGACTGCCTTGGACGTTGCAACGGTGCCTAGCTCCGTCAGGCCGAAGTGGTTGGCTTCGATTTCCGCCAGATCATAAACGTAGTTCACCATGACTCCATGGGCCTGCCGCTGACCGTTTTCCGACAGATCAGCGTTCGCATGCACCGCTTCCAACCGGGCACCATTACCGAGGTGGAAACGGGCCACCGGGTCGAGAGGCTGTCCACCCTTGCCCTTGGCCGTCACCAGGTATTTGGCGGCGAGAACCCGCAACTCCTTGGCACCGGGCACGGCTGCATCCGCGCCCTGCTCCTTCGTCAGCCACTTGGCGAACCCGGGGACCGGCGACAGAGTCGCAAAAGTGTGCAGCTGCGGCAGCTCTCTCTGCAGAAGCCCCACCACCCGCTTGATAAGATAATTGCCAAAGGGAATGCCCTTGAGGCCCGTGCGGCAGTTGTTGATGGAGTAAAAGATCGCGCATGATGCGTCACGCGGTTCGATCACTTCGCGCTCCTCGGCGATGATTTGGTGGATCCCGCCCGGAAGCTGGTGAGTCAGCGCCACTTCGACGAAGATCAGAGGATCATCCATCATCTGCGGATGAAAGAAGCCGTAGCAGCGGCGATCGATCGGTTCGACGCGCCGGCGCAGATCCTCCCAGCCGTGAATTTCGTGGACCGCCTCGTAGCGGATGATACGCTCCAGCAGAGCGGCCGGCGAGTCCCAGGCAATCCGCCGCAGTTCAAGGAAGCCCGCATTGAACCAGTGGGTAAATGCGTCCTCAAGATCCCTGTCGAACGCAGCGAGGCTGGAGCCTTTGGGCGCGGCAAGGAGATCCTCGCGCATATTGATCAATCGCTCTGTGCCCTGGGGCGCCATGTTGAGCATGCGGATGAGCTTCTGGCTAGGCGACTCGGTTGCCTCGTGCAGTGCTCGAGCGGTCTTTTCGTCCTGCTTTTCCTGCCACTTCATGATCGCTCGTTCGATCGCGGCGGAATCTGCTGGATGGGCGTCATGAATCTTGGCCAGGAACTCTTGGCGAGCCTGTGTATCGCTGCTTTCGTACAGGTCGAAAAACGCCGACGCGAGCGCTGGACCCGAAGCGCGACCGCGAAGAGACAGCAGCGCGTCAGCAAGATCTAGCAGGCTTTCGCTGCTTGCCGGGCGCGGGGCCACTCCGATGCCACGCAACAGCTTGCCTAGTCCCGAATTCATGAGCAGGTCCAGCGCATTGCGCCGCCGCGCCGGAGTGTCGGTCTGTACGCGCGGGCGGGGCGTGTTCATCTCGCTAAGCACCTTCATCTGGCGTTGGTAGGCGGCTGTAGGCCGTCCGAGTCGGAAGAGCTTATCATGCTGGTTCCGACAGGCTCATGACAAGGGGCCCCTCGCCAGCTTCGCCACGGCGAAGCGGCGCAACGCAAAATGGCAGGTTGACGCGCACCGCACGACCGTGGCAATTGCCCCGGACGGCATCGTGCCTCGAGCGCGGGTATAGCTTAGTGGTAAAGCTCCAGCCTTCCAAGCTGGCTATGCGGGTTCGATTCCCGCTACCCGCTCCACTTCCCTCCTGAAACCGCAGAAACCGCCATTTGGATCGACCTGTAGGTGTCCGGATCGGCCGCCCCGGTCGAGATCGGGTGAAGGGAAATGATTCCATCGTCAATTCGCGCCACATGACCGGTAGAGGCGAGCAGGCGGTCCATCGCTTGCGACGGCGTCATTATCCCACTGAGCCTTTGCGTCGAAAGCCCCGGACCTGCTCGCTTTGACGCTCGCCTGCAGGCCCGATTGCCGCAACTCAGTCAGCGCTTTGATGACTGGTTGCGGTGCGATGTCAAATGACCGCCCTTATTCTGAAGCAGCGGACGGCGCCTGCGCCTATGCGACCATCGGAACACCCCGCACGCCGATCGCCGTCGAGGCGAGCAACGCCCTAACCCCCACCGCCGCTTTGTAGATTGCTCGAAGGTCGCGTTGAAGTCCCGTATCCCCCTCCCCGTGCCGAGGTCCGTGGCTCTCCCGTGCTAATAAGAATTAGTTGCATGACTTCAGTGAGCCGGCGACGGCGAATTCTAAGGAGAAATGCATTAGGCTGAAGAAAACTGGTGCGAACTAACCACCTATCTAAAGCATCTGCGGGCACTCAAAGGTGAGAGCGCCAAGTTGGAGCGGCTGCTGGCCTTGAGGCTTCGCTTGCGCGATGGTAACGGCCGCTATGACCAGTTGTGACCTGTGTGTCGTGCGTAATCGTGCGATTTGTTCTGCGCTTGATGGGCGGGAATTGGCGGCTCTCAATGCCATCGGACGCACGCGGAACATTGTCGCCGGGGAATCGCTGATCTGGGAAGGGGAGGAGTCGGTTCTCGTCGCCAACGTGATCGAGGGCGTCCTCAAACTTTCGACCAATACCGAGGATGGGCGCGAGCAGATTGTCGGAGTGGTCTACCCTTCGGACTTTATCGGTCGGCCTTTCGGGGGAACGGCGGGGCAGGGCGTTACGGCGCTGACGGACGCGAAAGTGTGCGTTTTTGCTCGCCGAGACTTCGACGCGTTTGCTCGCGAGCATCCCGGCCTTGAGCACAAGCTGTTGGAGCGCACGCTCGGCGAACTCGATCGAACGCGGCGATGGATGCTATTGCTGGGGCGCAAGTCGGCTTCGGAGAAGGTCGCGAGTTTTCTTGTCGAGATGGCGGAGCGTCTCAGTGGCGCCGGCTGCAGGATCGATGCTGAAGACCCAAACCGTCGCTGGTTGGTACTGCCGTTCTCGCGCCAGCAGATCGCCGACGTGCTGGGGCTGACAATTGAGACGGTCAGCAGGCAGTTTACGCGGCTCAAGACGCAGGGAATCGTCGAGCTTCCCTCCCGCCGGGATGTCGTCGTCCTCGACTTCCAGGGGCTGGTTGCCGAAGCGGGGTAAGATTTCCGCGGGGCCCTGCTTGATCACGATCAAGGCAGCCCATCATGATCTTGAGCAAGAAGGTCGCGTCAGTCGGGGCAGACGCTCATTGCTGTCTTCCTGATTGCCGCTTCTCCCGACTTACGGGCGGCTGCTTCAAGCAGCCGCCCTTTCTTTCCCGCCATCGCCGGATGGAGGCCGTTCAAGCGCGCGAATCAGAATCAGAAAAGGCGGCCCGAGAGCCGCCTTCTCCTCCTCTCCAACCGCTGCAAGCAGGCGCCAGGCCTGACAGGCTGCGCGTTACTTGCCGCTGGAGGCCAGGGCGACGCGATCAGACTGCATGTAAGGAATGGGATTCACTGCCTGACCGTCCACGCGAACTTCGTAGTGGAGGTGAGGGCCTGTGGAACGGCCCGTGCTGCCCACGTAGCCGATAACGTCACCCTTGCGGACCTGCTGTCCTTCAGCGACGTTGAGACGGGACATGTGTCCGTAACGGGTTTCCAAATCGTTGCCGTGCTCGATCTGGACGTAAAGGCCGTAGCCTCCAAACCACGAGGCTTTGCCGACCAGCCCGTCCGCAGTGGCATAGATCGGCGTGCCTACCGGTGCGGCGAGATCGATGCCCTTGTGAGCGCGCATGCCGCCGACAACCGGATGGTTGCGCATGCCGAAGCTGCTGGTGAGCTTCACGCCGTCAAGCGGAGTGCGCGAGGGAATGGACAGCGGGCCCGTGATGCCAGCGGCGGCACGAGCAGCAGCCGAGAGAGGCGACCTGCCCGTCGACGCGGCCAATGCTGCGTGCCCGGTTTCCTCAAAGTTCTGCCACGAGCTGAAAAGCTTGCGGAACTGATCATCCTCACCGCCGCTGGCGCTCTTCTCAGCGCCCTGAGCCGCACGCAGAGGGGCGGCAATGTCAGTGTTAGCGGCGTTCGCCAACGCAGGCTGCGCTGAAACGAACAGGGAAGCGCCAGCCACAATGCCTGCGACCAGGCGAGAACCGGCGAAAAGTTGCGTTACGACCACTCGCAATACCTTGTTATCCGCCGAGACGACCCCGCACGGCGTGCTTCAGGTCCGCTCGGCACGCTGACCGGCGGTTACGTTTTTGGAGATGGTCGGAACCCCCCGCCGTCTCACGAATTAGGTTTTAGGACGCTCGGAGTTGCAGCGACAACCCCGAGGTACCATTCGCGCGATAAACCGGCTGTTCGTCGCGCTGAGTCGTTGAACGGTGGTTTCAGGCTGCCTCTGAAGTGACGCAAAACCAAGATTTTCCAGAGCGCCGACGGCGCCTGCCGAGTCCGTTCGGCGCATGCGATGAAATGCTTTACGCCCGTTCCAACATGCCTGATCTCGTCGTCAAGGATTCGCTGGAGTATGCGCGCGCCCCGATCGTCTCCGGAATCTTGGACGCGTGTAAGCGTCGGCGGCGTCACGTCGAGTCCGCGAGCTTCCAGCACCATGGGGACGATAGCGAGGCGTGCTGCCACGTCGTGCCGCGTCTCGTGCGCGGCATGCCATAGGCCGCTATGGGCAGCCAGAGCGCCGTAGTAGCTACCCATCGACCGCAGGTGACGATCGATCATCGTGAAGTGCAGGGCTTCCTCTGCAGCGATGTGGAGGAAGTCGCCCACAAACTCCTCACCCATGTCCTTGCCGAAGCGGCCGGCCATATCGAGCGCGAGATCGATTGCGACGAACTCAATATGGGCGAGCGCATGCCATAGAGCGACACGGCCCCGCTCCGACTGTGCCTTCCCACGCTTGGGCATGCGGTTGGGTGGCAGCAACTCGGGACGTTCGGGCCGCCCGGGCAGGTCCGGCATCGCGACATCGTTCCGGCACGAGAGGCGCCCAAGCTTCCACTCTCTGGCGACCCGACGCGCACCCATGACCTTTGCGCGTGGCTCGTTAGTGAGCAGAACCTCGCGTATGGCGGTCGATACTGAGGACATGGTCAGAGGCTCTGCACCGCCTCCAGCACGGCTTGGGCGTGGCCTTTCACTCTCACTTTGTCCCACATCTTCACGATCCGACCGTCGGGACCGATCAGATAGGTGGTTCGGACCATGCCCATGTAGGTCCGGCCATAGTTCTTCTTCTCGGTCCAGATCCCAAGCGCATCCGACAAGCCGTTCTCCGCAGCGTCGGTGGCAAGAGGAACGGTCAGTTCGTGTTTCGCGATGAACCGCGCATGTTTGGCGGGCGGATCCTTGCTGACCCCAAGCACCGCGGTGCCGGCTTCGTCGAACCGAGGCTTCAACGCAGTAAAGTCAATATTTTCAGTGGTGCAGCCGGGGGTGTCATCCTTGGGATAGAAGAAGACGACGAGCGGTCGGCCCGCAAAATCGGACGGTTTCACGCTGCCGCCGTCCGGGGTTTCAAGCGCAATGTCCGGGAACATGTCGCCGATGCCGGGCTTATCGCTCATTCCGCAATCTCCAACTCGATACCGAAGGCAGCTTTCCACGCGTCGCTAACGATCGCGCGCGCACGTTTCAGGCCGGCTATGACCTGGCTCCATTCCGTGCAAGTGCATGCTCGTGCAAGAGCCTCTCGCGATGCCTCGGAAGGGACCTGCGAGTCCGGCGCGAGCAGCCGTGCCGCGACGAGAAACCGGGTCAGTGCGATCTGCGCTTCGGCGAGCTCGGACGAGACCAGGCCCGCTTCGGCGAGCGCTGAGACAGCCTGCCCCAGATCGGCATGCAGGCCAACGCCATGGCGCAGCTGCAGATAATGCACGATGAACTCCAGATCGACCAGGCCACCGCGGGCGAGCTTGACGTCCAAAGGGCCCTGCGCCGGCTTGTGCGTCGCCATCGTCGCGCGCATTTCCAGCACGTCTGCGCGCAGCTTCTGAGGATCGCGCGGGCTGCCGAGGATAGCCTGAATGGTCTCCTCAATCCTCGCGCGAGCTGCCTGCGTTCCGTAAACCGCGCGAGAACGAGCAAGCGCCATGTGCTCCCACGTCCATGCACTTTCTCGCTGATAGCGTTCGAAGCTGTCCAGGCTTGCCGCTGGCGGGCCCTGAGTGCCGGAGGGGCGCAGCCGGGTATCCACTTCGAACAAGGCGCCCTCGGCAGTTGGCGCAGAGAGGGCGGCGGTCACTCGCTGGCCGAGACGGTTATAGTAGAGAGTTGCACCAACCGGCCGCCGACCATCCGATTCGGCGGCGAAATCGCCGGTAAACAGGTAAACGACGTCCAGATCGGAAGCGTGCGTGAGAACGCCGCCGCCAAACCGGCCAAGAGCGAGGATCACGAACTCTGAGTCGGGAATCCGGCCGTGGGTCTTCCGGAAATCCGCCAGCGTTGCGTCCGTGAGCACGCAAGTCGCTGCCTCAGCGATGCGCGCCAGGGCCGCTCCGATGGCGATGGGATCACTGGTGCCCTCGATCAGCTGCACACCAAGGGCGAAACGCCATTCGCCCACTTTCCTGCGGACCGTGTCGAGAATGCGTTCGTAGTCGTCGTCGGTCTCGAATCGGGAGAGTTGCCTGACGAGCGTGTTCACGTCGCCCGGTAGTTCGAGAGCACTGGCGTCGATCAACGGATCGAGCAGGTCGGCCCGTCGGGCGAGCACGTCGGCAAGTGGTGCGGCCAGGCTCAGGATTCGGGCCAGACGTACCGTGAGCCCAGGCCGCGCCTCCAGGAGATGAAACAGATTGATCGCACTCGGCAGATTGCCCAGCAGCTGTTCCCAGCGGGACAGCGCACGCTCAGGCTCCGGTGAGTTGGCTACAGCGACCAAGAGGTCCGTGCGGATCGCTTCGAAGGCTGTTTGCGCGGCATCCGAGCGCAGCGCTCGCATTCGTCCGGAGGTCCAGCTCTCGATCCGTTCTACCATCGCTTCGGCATTCGGGAGGCCCAGTCGGGCGATCGTTTCCGACAGCGCCTCCGAGTTTGCCTCCGACTCGGAGGTTGTATCCGTCGGAATCAGCGAATCGTATAGAGCACCTACCCGCGCTGTGATGGCTGCGACCTCTTTCACGAGCGTCGCGCCGTCGGGCAGGCCATCGAGTTGCGCAACATTGTCGAGCGCCTCAACCGTTGGGGGCAGGGCGTGTGTCTGCTGGTCGCTCACCATCTGCAGGCGGTGTTCGATAACGCGCAGCCGATCATAGCTCTCGCCAAGAACGTGGGCTTCCTCAGCCGGGATCAGGCCTGCGTCCGCTAGCGCGTCGAGTGTTGCGCGCGTCCCGCGCAAACGGAGGGCAGGATTGCGCCCCCCATGAATAAGCTGGTGGACTTGCGCGTAGAATTCGATCTCTCGAATGCCTCCACGCCCTTTCTTGAGATCAAATCCAGGCCCCGCTTCGGGTTTGCGACGGGTGCTTGCGCGAATCTGCGCGGTGAGCCGGCCGATCTCGGCAACGGCTCCGAAGTCCAAGCTTCGGCGCCAAACGAACGGGCGGATCGCCGTCAGAAAGTTGCACCCCGCGTCGATGTCGCCGGCGCAAGCCCGTGCGCGAATGAACGCGGCGCGTTCCCATGAGAGAGCGGACGTCTCATAATGGGTGAGTGCCGCATCGATTGAGATCGCAAGTGGGCTGACTTCCGAGGCTGGGCGCAGTCTCAAGTCGACGCGGAACACGTAGCCCTCGGCATTGACGGTTGAGAGCGTCTCCACGACTGCTCGTGCCACGCGTTCCGCAGCTTCTCCGGGCTCGTCCCGTTCACGTCTTGGCAGCAGCATGGGGTCGTAAAGAAGGATCGGATCGATGTCCGAGCTGTAGTTCAGCTCTCGCGCACCGTGCTTGCCAAGCGTGAGGGCAAGAAAGCCGGCTGGCTGGGACGCCGGGTCGAAGTCTGGGGCCCGTCGCCGGATACCTGCTATGATCGCTTCATGAAGTGCCCGATCCGCGAAGTCTGACAATGCGCCGGTCACTTGCAGAAGCGGGAAGGCACCGGCCAGGTCGCCGATCCCGAGTGCGAGTGCGAGAGCCTGCTTTTCTCGCCTTAGGGCTGAGCCCACGTCAGGCGCACCCGTTCCCGCCGCACGCGCCCATGCCAGCGCACCTGCCGCGTCACCGGCAGCAAGAAGCTCCCCAAGCTCGGGAAGGCGGTCGAGCGCGCGCGAGAGATAGGGAGAGTGAGCACGGGCCCGGGACAGCGCGCCCGTCCAGTCCGGGCTCGAAAGTGTCGATGAACGCATCTGTCGTTCATGGCCGCTGACGTTCCTTCGAACAAGACCATGTGCTTGCGCCCTCACGCAGCAGGCTGGCGGGCTTGTGCGTGATGCGCGGGTCTGGCAGGTTTTCGCGATGACCAACATCTTGTTCAAAAAGCCATCTCTTCCCTCATGGGTCTTGATGGCGCTCACCATCCCAGCGCTCGCTGCATGTTCGACGGCACAGCCGATCGGTGGCGTTGGCACGGCGCTGCCACCGCCGAGCGAAAGCCTCGGTGAGCCGGATGAGGGTCAACCGGACATTTCGCTCGATCTGATGAAGCGGATGACGCAACGCCTGGCCGCGGACGACTTCGAGGGCCGGGCTCCGAGTACCGCCACAGAGCCCAAGGTGCTCGATTACATCGTCAGTGAGTTCAAGGCTGCTGGATTGCAGCCAGGCGCCAACGGCAAGTGGCTGCAGCCCGTACCCACGGTGGAGATAACGAACAGCAACCAGAGCGCCCTTCGGGTGACAGGAATCGGTTCGCCGATGAGCTTCTCGTTTGGCGATCAGTGGGTGGGCGCCAGCTACCGCGTCACGCCGAGCACGAAGCTTGAGGACAGCCAGCTGGTCTTCGTCGGGTATGGTATCGTCGCGCCGGAATTGGGCTGGAATGACTATGCCGGCATCGACATGAAGGGAAAGACGGCGATCATCCTGGTCAACGATCCGGACTACGCGATGGAGGGAGAGGACGGTCTCTTCAAAGGTCGCCGAATGACCTATTACGGTCGCTGGACCTACAAGTTCGAGGAGGCGGCACGGCAGGGCGCAGCCGGTGCGCTCATCGTGCATGACACGTTTCCGGCAGCCTATGGCTGGAACGTCGTGAATTCCAGCTGGACCGGCTCTCAGTATTACGTCCAGACGCCAAACAACGCGATGGACCAGACCCGGGTGAACGGCTGGGTTCAGAAGGATGTGGCCGAAAAGATCCTGCGTGCTGCGGGCAAGGACCTGGCGTCTCTGACCAAGGCTGCACAGACAAAGAACTTCACGCCGGTGCCGCTGGACCTCAAGGCAAGCCTTTCGTTCGACAACGCCATTCGCAAGTCGAACTCTCATAACGTCGTCGGCATACTGCCAGGCAAGACCCGGCCCGACGAGTATGTCCTCTACACGGCCCATTGGGACCACCTGGGCCGCTGCACTCCCGACGCTAGTGGGGACGATATCTGCAACGGCGCTGTCGACAACGCGACCGGGGTGGCAGCTCTGGCGGCTCTCGCGAAAGCCAATGTTGAGGCAGGCGCGCCGGCGCGCAGCCAGGTCTTCCTCGCCGTGACTCTGGAGGAGTCCGGCCTGCTCGGTTCGGAGTACTATGCTCAGAACCCGCTCTATCCGCTTGATCAGACGGTGGGCGGCGTCAACATCGACGCACTCGCACCGGGCGGACGTGCTCGCGACTACGCGATGATTGGCGGTGACAAATCCGATCTCAACGACCTGTTCAGCGAGGCGTTGAACACCAGAGGCCTCATTGCAGCGCCCGAGGCCAGCCCCGAGAAAGGCGGTTACTATCGCTCAGACCATTTCAGCCTCGCCAAGCGCGGCGTGCCGATGTTCAACTTCGGCCGCGGCATCGACCTTGCCGCGGGTGGAAAGGCGGCCGGGAAAGCGGCTTCGGCAGACTATACGGCGAACCGCTATCACCAGCCCGGCGATGAGTTCTCAACCAGCTGGGACTGGAGCGGGATCATGCAGGACATGGAGCTGTTCTACGCGCTCGGGCGTGAATTGGCGGATAGCGACGGCTGGCCCAACTGGCGGCAAAGTGACGAATTCCGAGCCATTCGCGACAGGAGTTGCGCCGCGCCAGATGGCTGCTGAGTAGAGGGCACAGAGAAACCGAGCGACCCGCGCAGAGGTGGCACAAAGAGGCTGCAGGCGTGTTGATGCGCCATGACAGCCAAGATCGACACGAACGCAGTTGGCGAAGCCGCGCTCGACCTCGACCATCGGATCCATGAGCTGGCCGAGCCAGCGCGTGAGAAGCCCTTGGTCAAAGTGCTGGGCTTTCTGAGCGAAGTAGGGGATCAGCCCCAATTGCGCCTGCTGTGCGGCGCCACGATCGCGGTCGGCATCTGGCGTGCCGACGTGCGCCTGGTCGGCACCGGCATGCGGATGCTGCTCGCTCACGAATGCGCCACTCTTGTCAAAGACATGGTCAAGCGCCGCGTCAATCGTCGACGGCCGCGCAGCGCTTGGGGCAAAGACCAGGAGAAGCCGCGATCCGGCTCCAGCCTCGACAAGGAGGAGAATAGCTTCCCATCCGGCCACAGTGCCGGAGCATTGGCGGTCGCGTGCGCGTTCTCCGCCGCGTACCCGCCCTACCGGGGCACCGCTTTGCTGGCTGCAGGGAGCGTTGCTGCGGCTCAGGTCCCGCGTTGCGCTCACTACCCATCGGATGTCGGGGCTGGTCTCGCCATAGGTGCGGCGTCTGGCACGATCGTCACAGCGGCTTGGCATCTGGGACGCCGTAGCCTTGCGACAATGCTCCGGCTGTTATCCCGGCAGTGACGGCCAAGCTGCCGTACCATACGAAAGAACCCGGCCGTTACCAGCCGGGTTCTTCAAGCTTCAGATCTGCAGTTCCCCGTCAGAGCTTGTTGGTCAGCTCCGGTACGACGGTGAACAGGTCGCCCACCAGGCCGATGTCGGCCACCTGGAAGATCGGCGCGTCCTCGTCCTTGTTGATGGCGATGATGGTCTTGGAGTCCTTCATGCCGGCAAGGTGCTGGATCGCGCCGGAGATCCCGACCGCGATGTAGATTTCCGGCGCGACGATCTTGCCCGTCTGACCGACCTGGTAGTCGTTGGGCACATATCCGGCGTCGACCGCGGCGCGGCTGGCCCCGACTGCAGCGTGCAGCTTGTCGGCGAGCGGGAAGATCACCTCCTGGAAGGTGTCTGCATCCTTGAGCGCGCGGCCGCCGGAGACGATGATCTTGGCGCTGGTGAGTTCCGGACGCTCGGACTTGGCGAGCTCTGCGCTGACGAAGCTGGAGAGGCCTGCGTCACCGGGGCCGGAGACCGCCTCGACGCTGCCGGAGCCGCCGCTTGTCGCTGCCTTCTCGAACGCGGTGCCGCGAACGGTGATGACGAGCTTGGCGTCGGAGCTTTCGACCGTAGCGATTGCGTTGCCGGCGTAGATGGGACGCGTGAACGTCTTCTCGCCCTCGACCGAGAGGATGTCGGAGATCTGCATCACGTCGAGCAACGCTGCGACGCGCGGTGCGATGTTCTTGCCAGTGGTGGTTGCCGGGGCAACGAATGCATCGTGTTCAGCCATGAGCTGGACGACCAGCGGAGCGACGTTTTCTGCCAGAGGATTGGCATATGCGGCGTCGTCCGCGAGGTAGACCTTGCTTGCGCCGGCGATCTGTGCGGCGGCATCGGCAACGCCCTGCGCGCCCGAACCGGCCACCAGCAGGTTCACCTCACCCAGCTTGGAAGCTGCGGTCACGGCGGCAAGGGTGGCGTCCTTGACGGAAGCGTTGTCGTGTTCGACCCAGACGAGAGTCTTCATGTCAGAATTCCTTTCGCGGACCGGGGCTTAGTTGGCCCCAGTCCTTAATTGGCAACACCCATGTCCTTGAGCTTGTTCACCAGCGTGTCGACGTCGGGCACCTTGATGCCGGCCTGACGCACCGGCGGCTCCTTGACCGTGACGGTCTTGAGGCGCGGAGCAATGTCGACTCCGTAGTCGGCGGGGCTCTTGGTATCGAGCGGCTTCTTCTTTGCCTTCATGATGTTAGGCAGCGAAGCGTAGCGCGGTTCGTTGAGGCGCAGGTCCGTGGTGACGATCGCGGGCATCGACAGCTTCACCGTCTCCAGGCCGCCGTCGACTTCGCGAGTGACACTCACGCTGTCGCCTTCGATCTCGACCTTGCTGGCGAATGTGCCCTGCGGACGGCCAAGCAAGGCTGCGAGCATCTGGCCCGTCTGGTTCGAATCGTCGTCGATCGCCTGCTTGCCCAGAACCACGAGGCCTGGATTTTCCTCAGCAACGATAGCCTTGAGGATCTTGGCCACGGCCAGTGGTTCAACCTCTGCGTCGGTCTCAACCAGGATTGCGCGGTCGGCGCCCATGGCGAGCGCAGTGCGCAGGGTTTCCTGAGCCTTGGCCGGACCGACGGAGACCGCGACGATCTCCTCCGCCTTGCCTGCTTCCTTGAGGCGAATGGCTTCTTCGACGGCGATCTCGTCGAAGGGGTTCATGCTCATCTTGACGTTGGACAAGTCCACGCCAGTGCCGTCGGCTTTTACCCGCGGCTTTACGTTATAGTCGATCACCCGCTTGACGGGCACGAGGATCTTCATGTGGTTCGGTCCTCTCTGCGGCGGCGCGGCACGAGTTTAGCCGCGCGATTAAACAGGTACGCGGCGCATGCCATTGCGTTCCTTGTGCGCCGCGTCAACCCCTGCCAGCGGGAAGGCCGGCAGCTCTACCGGTCACTGCGGATCATAAAGTGCAACAAAAAAGGCCCGCCGTTTCACACGGCGAGCCCTCTTTGATGCAAAAGGTTGTCCGCCGATCAGGCGGCCGACTTGACCTCCGCGACGATCTTGCGGGCTGCGTCGCCCAGATCGTTTGCCGGCACGATCGCAAGGCCGGAATTCGCCAGGATTTCCTTGCCCTTGTCCACATTGGTGCCTTCCAGGCGCACCACGAGAGGAACCGAAAGGTTCACATCCTTGGCGGCGGCGACGATGCCTTCGGCGATCGTGTCGCACTTCATGATGCCGCCGAAGATGTTGACCAGAATGCCCTTCACGTTCGGATCAGCAAGGATGATCTTGAACGCTGCGGTCACCTTTTCCTTGTTGGCGCCGCCGCCCACGTCGAGGAAGTTCGCGGGGAAGCTGCCGTTGAGCTTGATGATGTCCATCGTGGCCATCGCAAGGCCGGCACCGTTGACCATACAGCCAATGTCACCGTCGAGCTTGATGTAGGCGAGGTCGTACTTCGAGGCTTCGAGCTCCGCCGGATCCTCCTCGGTCTCGTCGCGCAGGGCGAGCACGTCGGGATGGCGGAACAGAGCGTTCGAATCGAAGCTCATCTTGGTGTCGAGGACGAGCAGGTTGCCGTCCTTGGTCTCGACCAGCGGGTTGATCTCGAGCATGTCACAGTCGAGGTCCACGAAGGCGGTATAGAGCTGCTTGGCGAGCTTCTGCGCCTGCTTGTTGAGATCGCCCTCAAGCTTCAGGCCATAGGCGACGGCACGGCCGTGGTGCGGCTGGAAGCCCTCGGCCGGGTCGATGGTGATGGTGACGATCTTCTCAGGCGTGGAGTGGGCGACTTCCTCGATGTCCATGCCGCCTTCGGTGGACACGATCATCGCAAGGCGACCGGTCGCGCGGTCGACCAGCATCGAGAGGTAGTATTCCTTCTCGATGTCCACGCCGTCCGTCACGTAAAGGCGGTTCACCTGCTTGCCGGCGTCGCCCGTCTGAATCGTGACGAGAGTATTGCCAAGCATCTCCTTGGCATTCGCCTCGACTTCCTCAATCGACTTGGAGAGGCGCACGCCGCCCTTGGCGTCTTGGCCCAGTTCCTTGAACTTGCCCTTGCCGCGACCACCAGCGTGGATCTGCGCCTTCACCACGTAAAGCGGTCCGGGCAGCTTCTTGGCGCCCTCTACAGCTTCTTCGACGGTCAGTGCTGCGTGGCCGGCGGGAATCCCGACGCCATACTTCGCGAGCAGTTCCTTGGCCTGGTATTCGTGGATGTTCATCGAAGTCGCCTTCTGCTGAATTTTGCGCGTCTGGCAGGCGCGAATCTGCACGCGCAAGGGGGAGGAGCCTTGTGCAATGCCGCATAAGCACATCGGCAGCGCTTGAAAAGGGCTCGTAGCTTACCGATTAGGGATGAGTGCTTCACAGAATTGCATCTGCATGATCGACCGCGTCCGCCTGGAGGCCATCGTACGGGAGGCCGGCCGCATAGCGCTCGACGCCTGGCCGGGCGACGGCAATGCGTGCGAGGTCTGGAACAAGACGGACTCGAGCGGAGCTAACAGTCCGGTCTCTGCCGCCGACCTGGCTGTCGACACGTTCCTGAAGCGCGAACTGGGAGTCTTGCTGCCATCCGCAGCCTGGCTGTCCGAGGAAACGGCAGATGCACCCGCGCGCGTCGGGCACTCGCTGATCTGGCTCGTCGATCCGATCGACGGCACGCGTGACTTCGTGCGCGGGCGGACGGGTTGGGCGGTCTCGGTCGCGCTGGTCAGTGCGGGGCGGCCGCTGCTCGGATGCCTTTTCGCCCCCGTACGCCGTCGCGAGAACGGTGGGGAGCTATGGCATGCCGAGGCGGGGCAGGGCGCCTGGCGCAACGGCACGCGGCTCGCCGCCACGACACGCAGAGAGCTGTCTGGCGCTCGGGTGCCGGCCAAGGCGCTGATGAAGGAGGACGCGGATCTGGTCAGCGTCGAGCAACCCAACTCGATTGCCTTGCGCATCGCCATGGTAGCCGCGGATGAAGCGGATCTCGTGGCGACTTTGCGATGGGGGTACGAATGGGACATCGCTGCGGCCGGGCTCATCGCGCGCGAGGCCGGCGCCGCAGTTACGGATGCCTTCGGGCGGCCGCTTAATTACAACAAGCGCGATCCTCGTGCTTTCGGTGTCCTCGTATCATCTGCAGCCATGCACTCTGCCGCGGTCAACCGTCTGGCTGAGCGGGCACAACGCCTCTCCGCCTAGCCGGTTGTGCATCAGCGGGCCTGACGTGCCGAAAGCATCGCGTTGGCTGCGCTCTTCGCGGCGGACGTGGCGTTGCGCACGCAATCGGCATCCGGGTTGAGCGGGAACATGCGGTCGAGCTGCCTGCAGGCATCCTGTGCCACCCGGTCAATGCGTGTCATCAGCCGCTCCCGGTCGCGTTCCGTGCCAAGATCCAGGTCTTCGTAGAGCACAGGTATCGCCACCGAGGCCGTCGCGATCGGCGCCCCGGTGTAAGGCGAGCGCTCGGCTGGCAAGGGGAGGGCGCGCGGTGCGGTGACGACGATCTCATCTTCCTGCTGGTCTGGTGCAGCCATGGCAGCGCCACCGCAGGCGAGTGAGGCAAAGGCCATCAAGCCAAGTCCCGTGATCGTGCGCAGCATGGTGTCGTATCCCTCTGTTATCGGTGGCGGCATATGTGCAGTCTGCGCGCCCGGTGCGCGTTGACACTACGCAAATCGGGTGCACAGAAAAAGGGGCGGCACACCGGTGCCGCCCCTCGATAGTCCTGCCGCTGCCGCTTAGCGGGCGGCTTGAACGTCCTGAGTGGTCACAGGAGTGATCTTGATCTCGACGCGGCGGTTGAGCGAGCGCCCTTCGGCAGTCGTGTTGTCCGCGACCGGATAGCTCTCACCCATGCCCTGCGTCTGGATCCGCGCCGAGGAAACCCCGCGCGAGATCAGATAGCGCGCAACGGCGTCGGCGCGGCGCTTGGAAAGATCCAGGTTGTAGGCATCCGATCCCGTCGAGTCGGTGTGGCCGTAAACGTCGATGAGGCTGTTGGGGTACTGCACCATGCTCTGGGCAACCCGGTCGAGCGAGGCTTGGAATGATGGGCTGATCTGAGTGGAGTCAACGGCGAACGTCACATCCGGAAGGTTCAAGAGAATGCCGTCGCCCTGCTGGCTAACGTCGATGCCAGAGCCAGCGGTAGATTCGCGCAGTTCCTTGATCTGCTGATCGAGCTGATAGCCCACCGCCGCACCGGCAACGCCTCCGATGCCAGCGCCGACGATTCGCGCCGTCTTGCCTCCGATCACGCTGCCAAGAAGATACCCCAGCCCCGCGCCCCCGGTCCCGCCAATAGCCGTTCGAGAGATTTTCCTTTCGCCGGTGTTCGGGTCGGTGACGCAGCCCGAAACCATGACCAGCGAGAGCGCTGCGGCGGCGGAAGTAAGAAGGCGGGTGGTTTTCATATCGAGCCCTTTCCTCATAATCAGCATCGCGCCTTACGTGCGTTTGTGCACATGAACGGCATCTGGATGACAGGCGGGCAACGGATTGTCAGCCTTTCGGTTCCGATGGCAAGCAGCATGGAGACCCTATCAGCTGCACAAGCGGGCCCCTTCGCGTTGACCATTTTGTCTGCTAGCGCAGGCGCATTGTGACGCCATTCCCTTGGACCGACCTCGTTGTCATCGCCGCGCTGATCCTCCTGAACGGCCTGTTTTCCATGTCCGAGCTGGCGATTGTTTCGGCTCGACCCGCGCGGCTCAGGGTCTCTGCGGAAAAGGGCAGCAAGGCGGCAAGCACCGCCATCGCCCTTGCGGAAGATCCAGGTAAGTTCCTTTCGACGGTTCAGATCGGCATCACTCTGATCGGCATCATTGCGGGTGCCTATTCGGGTGCGAGCTTGGGTGGCCCCGTCGGTGAGCGGCTTGCGGCCCTGGGAGTCCCCGTACGCTTCGCTGGCGAGGCCGGTTTTACACTCGTCATCATCGCGACGACATACGCTAGCGTGGTCGTCGGTGAACTGGTGCCGAAGCAGATTGCTCTGCGTGCGGCTGAGCCCATCGCCCTCATCATGGCTTTGCCCATGGCCCTACTCGCGCGCGCCATGGGGCCCTTTGTCTGGCTTCTCGACCGCTCATCGGCTTTGTTGCTGCGGCTACTGGCGGTGCGGCGCGGCGGCGAGGGGCGCCTCACGGCCGAAGAGCTGCACATGATCTTTGCCGAGGCAACACGCTCGGGTGTGATCGAGGAGGGAGAGCGTGCGATGATGGCTGGCGTGATGCGCCTGGCTGATCGCCCCATTCGGGAGCTGATGACGCCGCGGCCGGAAATCCGCTGGATCGACGCTGAGTCCACGCAGGAGCAGTTGAGTGCGCGCGTGCTCGATTCGCCACATGCGATGCTTCCCGTGGCGGAGGGCTCACCCGACAACGTCGTCGGTGTTCTGCGTGTGCGTGACGCTCTGGCGGTCTTGGTGGAGGGAAAGCCGGTCGACATCGCCTCCCTGATGCGCAGGGTCGAAGTCATTCCCGACCAGGTCGACGCGATGGACGCGCTCAAGGTGCTGCAGCGCGCCGAAGTGCCGATGGTCATGGTGCGGGACGAGTACGGCCACCTGGAAGGGCTTGTTACGCCCAGCGATGTGCTCACCGCTATTGCCGGTAACTTCGCGAGCCACCAGGATGAAGGCGATGAGCCCCTGCTGGTGGAGCGTGAGGACGGATCTCTTCTCGTCTCGGGCGCCATGCCGGCCGATGTGTTGGCCGATCGCCTGAGCATCGAACTGCCCGAAGACCGTGAATTTGCTACGGCTGCGGGCTACGTGCTCGCTGTCCTGAAGCAGCTGCCCCAGGAAGGCCAGTTCTTTGAAACACAGGGGTGGCGTTTCGAAGTGGTCGACATGGACGGGCTGAGGATCGACAAGCTGCTGATCGCGCGCGAGCGCCTGGAGCCCGCCGATAACGTGTCCGGCGACGGCTGAAGAGAGGCACGGCCTCTCCAGCCGTCTTGCAATTACATCAACGAAACCGTGCGTCCCGTCGGGGATGGCGCATAGGCTTGCGAGCTGGCGCCAATCGCGACCTGCGCGTCACGGCCATCACCTTCGGGTGCTGCGAGGATCTGGCGGGTGATCGGCCCCTTGGCGACGTTGTGCGTCGCCAGATCACCGACGGTGGAACGGATCGAAGGGGCTGCGGTGCCAGCGAGGCTGAGTGTGTTGGATTCGATATCGCTGCGGGCGGAAGGGCCGCCGAACAGGGCGTCCAACGTCTGTCCCTGCAGCGTCGCTTCTGCGGGACGAGGTTCGCCTTGCTGCGGCGGCGTCAATGAAAAGTCAGGCGGGACGACCAGCGGCGTCTGACGCTGGACGGCAAACTCATCGGGACGGCCGCGATTGAAGAGGCCGCCGCTGCTGCAACCCGACAGCACAATCGCTGCCGTGCCAGCCACGACACTCATCTTCACGAGCTTGGACATGCGCATCGATTCAACTCTCCGGAGCGGCCTGCGGCGCTGCTTCGGGCTTTTCGCGCGAAAGCAGGGAGCGGGCAAGAATAATCAGGACGCCGATCGTGATCGCCGCGTCCGCGAAATTGAAGATCAGGAAGGGACGGAACTCACCGAAATGCAGGTCCGCATAATCGACCACGAAACCGTGGTTCCAGCGGTCGACGATGTTGCCCAGCGCTCCGCCCAGTACCAGCCCGAGCGGGAGTATGTCTCCCAGTGTGCGCTCACGCAGCATCCAGATCGCGACGAACAGCGCGATCGCAGCCGTCGCGGCGACCAGCAGGAAACGCATCTCGATCGAACCGGCTGTGAGCAGGCCCAACGAAATCCCGTAGTTCTCCGTCCAGCGGAAATCGAAGAAGGGCAGCACCTCAACGACACGCACTTCCTGCAGCTTCAGTGTGCGTGCAACGAAGAGGACCTTGATCGCCTGGTCGATGGCGAAAACCGTCAGGGCCAGCAGTACGCCGAGACCGCGCCGACGCCAGATGGATTTCATACCGGCGTCTCCAGAGCGCTGACGACGTTATCGCAGCGGGCGCAGAGGGCGCCATCATCCTCGACTTCGGGGAGATGGCGCCAGCAACGGCCGCATTTGTGCTTCTCGGTGGGCGCGACCGCCACACCGTCGTCCTGCCCGCGCGATACTGTCGCGGTGATGAACAACTCCGCGAGATCAGCATCGGGAGCAGTCTCCGGCACCGTGACTTCGGCTGCGAGGCTGGATCCGACGATCTTCTCGCGCCGCAAGGGTTCGATCGCTTCGGTGACCTTCTCGCGCAAGGAGCGCAGCTCGGCCCAGCGCGCGAGGTCGGCCTCAGCCGCAGGCACTTGCGGCCATTCGAGCAGGTGGACGCTATCGCTGCCAGGGTAGCGGCTCTGCCACACTTCCTCGGCGGTGAAGACCAGCACTGGCGAAGCGTAGCGGATCAGCGCCTGGAACAGCGTATCGAGAACGGTGCGGTAGGCGCGACGCTTCGGGTCCGTAGGCGCGTCGCAGTAGAGGCTATCCTTGCGGATATCGAAGAAGAATGCCGACAAGTCCTCGTTGCAGAAGTCGATCAGCGCACGGACGTAAGTGTTGAAGTCGAAGTCCGCGACCGCTTGCTTCAGTGTCGCGTCCAGTCGGCCGAGCAGCGCTAGCACATAGCGCTCCAGCTCCGGCATCTGCTCCACCGGCAGAGCTTCCACTTCGTCGTAGTCGGCCAGCGCGCCCAGCATGTAGCGGAAGGTGTTGCGCAGCTTGCGGTACTGGTCTGCGACACCCTTGAGGATCTCGTCGCCGATGCGGTGATCCTCGGTGTAGTCGACCGAGAGCGCCCAAAGGCGGATGATGTCGGCGCCGTTGGTCTCCATGACCTTCAGGGGGCTGACCGTGTTGCCGAGCGACTTCGACATCTTGAGGCCCTTGGCGTCCATGGTGAAGCCGTGGGTCAGGACCGCGTTGTACGGCGCGCAGCCGCGCGTGGCGCAGCTTTCCAGCAGCGAGGACTGGAACCAGCCGCGATGCTGGTCCGAGCCTTCGAGGTAGAGGTCGGCCGGCCACGACAGCTCGGGCCAGCGGCCGCTTTCCAGCACAAAAGCGTGAGTGGAGCCGGAATCGAACCAGACATCCAGAATGTCGGTGACGCGCTCATAGTCTTCGGCGCGATACTGGTCGCCCAGATACTCCTGTGCGCGTTCGTCGGACCACGCGTCGACGCCGCCTTGCGTGACGGCGGCGACGATGCGGGCGTTGACCTCGGGATCGGCGAGGTACTGGCCGGTTTCGCGGTTCACGAACAGCGTGATCGGCACGCCCCAGGCGCGCTGGCGGCTGAGCACCCAATCAGGGCGCCCCTCCACCATGGCGCCGATGCGGTTGCGGCCCTTCTCGGGGACAAAGCGCGTGGCGGCGATGGCCTGTACGGCGGTCTGGCGCAGAGTCTCGCCGGCGCCTTGTTCGTCACGGATCTCTGCCTCGGTGGCGCAGAGAGGCGCCTGGCGATCGATCGGGCGATCCATCGGCACGAACCACTGCGGGGTGCAGCGGTAGATCACCTTGGCCTTCGAGCGCCACGAATGCGGATAGGAGTGCTTGTAATCGGCCGAAGCCGCCAGCAGCCCGCCAGCTTCACGAAGGTCGGAACAGATCGGCCCGTCGGGCGCGTTGAACTTGGGGTTGATGACCGATCCCAGGCCGCCCAGCCAAGGCCAGTCGGCGCGGTACTTGCCGTCACCCTCGACTGCGAACTTGGGGCCGATGCCGTGGGCCTTGCACAGATCGAAGTCGTCCTCACCGTGGTCCGGCGACATGTGGACGAGCCCGGTGCCGCTGTCGGTGGTGACGAAGTCGCCCGGCAACAGCGGACGCGGCTCGGCAAAGAAACCGCCGAGATGGTGCATCGGATGGCGGGCGAGGGTGCCGGCGAGGTCGGAGCCTTTGATCAGTAGAGGTTCGCCCGCTTCGCCGAGATTATTCCAAATGGGGAGGCGACAACGATCCTCGAAACTTTTTACTAGCTGGGAGGCGATAAGTAGACGCATCCCATGTTGCAGCTGTGGGATAGGCTCAGTCGGTCGAACTAGATTGTCTTGGGCGTCAACGACTTCGACAAGTGTGTACTCAACATCAGGCCCATACGCGAGCGCCTGGTTCACCGGGATCGTCCACGGCGTCGTCGTCCAGATCACCGCATGCGCGCCGACCAGTTCCTTGATCGGTGAGTCAGTGATCTCGAATGCCACGTCGATCTGGGTCGAGACGATGTCCTCGTACTCGACCTCGGCCTCGGCCAGCGCGGTCTTCTCGACAGGCGACCACATCACCGGCTTGGCGCCGCGGTAGAGCTGGCCGCTCTCGGCAAACTTCAGCAGTTCGGCGACGATCGTGCCTTCCGCTTGCGGGTCCATCGTCAGGTAGGGCTTGTCCCAGTCGCCGTTGATGCCAAGGCGCTTGAGCTGCTCGCGCTGCACGTCCACCCACTTGGCGGCATAGGCGCGGCACTCGGCGCGGAACTCGACCGGGTCGACCTCGTCCTTGTTCTTCTTTTTCTTGCGGTATTCTTCCTCGACCTTCCACTCGATGGGGAGGCCGTGGCAGTCCCAGCCGGGCACGTACGGCGCGTCCTTGCCCAGAAGTGTCTGGGTGCGCACCACCATGTCCTTGAGGATGTGGTTCAGCGCATGGCCGATGTGCATATCGCCATTGGCATAGGGCGGACCGTCGTGAAGGATGAACTTCTCACGCCCTGCACGCGCTTCGCGCGTTCTGGCGTAGAGGTCCTGTTCCTGCCAGCGCGCGAGGATCGCCGGCTCCTTCTGCGGCAGGCCGGCTTTCATCGGGAAGTCCGTCTTCGGCAGGAAGACGGTGGATCGGAAATCGCGCTCTTCGGTCATGACGCACGCGCCTTAGCGGCGCGCGCGCGCAACTGCAATTTATGCTTGGGCCCGTTGCGCCCGGCGTCGCTCGTTTCGAGGGGCAAAACGCTGTGGCCCACCACCCCCAAGGCCATTACCGGCGAGCCCTCGCCTCAGTTCGCAGCCGGTCCAGCGGTAGATTTGTTCGCGGACAGCCCGCCAAGCTGCGATATTCAGTGCACGAAAACCCGGTGGCGCTCAGGGCGAGACTGCCATGTTGTCGATGAGCCGGGCCTTCCCGATCCGTGCCGCAACAAGCAGCCGCATCGGCCGGTTGGAGCGGGCCTCCAGAAGCCGCAGGTTCTCGGCATCGCGAAGTTCGGCGTAGTCGACGCTCAGAAACCCTTCGGAAAGCAGCGTGCGCGCAAGCTGGGAAAGTGCCTCGCCGGGAGCGATGCCGCTCTCGATGGCGCTGACCGCGGCATGCATTGCCTCAGGCAGGATGGCCGCCCGGCCTCGTTCCGCCTCGGTCAGGTACGCATTGCGGGAACTCATCGCCAGCCCGTCCGCCTCGCGCACAGTGGGCACACCCAGGATCGCGTCGGCACGCGGGCGGACCAGATCGAGGTCGCGCGCCATGCGGCGAATGACTGCGAGCTGCTGCCAGTCCTTCTCACCGAACAACGCCATGTCGGGGCGGACCTGGTTGAACAGCTTGCACACGACCGTCGCCACGCCATCGAAGTGTCCGGGACGACTTGCGCCGCACAGCCCTTCGCTGACGCCGCTGATCGAGATGTTGGTGGCGAACCCCTCAGGATACATGACGTCGACACCGGGCGCCCAGACCAACTCGACGCCTTCCGCCTCCAGCAGCGCGCAGTCACGCTCCAGTTGGCGGGGATAGGCGTCGAGATCCTCGTTTGCTCCAAACTGGAGCGGGTTGACGAAGATCGAGACAGCCACATGCGTTGCTCTGCGCTTCGCCTCGCGTACCAGCGTAAGATGGCCGTCATGCAGCGCGCCCATGGTGGGCACCAGAGCGAGCGAACCGGCGGCACCCAACGAGTCGACAGTGTTTCGTAGTGGATCAAGAGTGTGGATCAATTGCATTGACGTGGCGCGCTCCGGTATGAAGTCCTCGACCGGACTCAATTGCGCGGATTAGCCGCGACGGCCGGGATCGGGCAATGATCTTAGGGAATTATCGTGACAGCGCATCGTATCGTCTTCGCCAATGAGAAGGGCGGCACCGGCAAGTCCACCACGGCGGTCCACGTCGCCATCGCGCTTGCCTATCAGGGAGCGCGGGTTGCGTGCGTCGATCTCGACCACCGGCAGCGCACGCTGTTCCGCTACATGGAAAACCGGCTGGATACCGAAAAGCGACGTGAGATCAGCCTTCCGGGTACCCGTTTCGCGGTTTACGACGGCACCGAGGTCGAGGAACTGGAGGACCTTGCCGGGGCGATCGCGGAGGAACAGGACTTCCTGGTGTTCGACACGCCGGGCCGCGACGATCCTCTCGCCCGGCATGTGGCGACGACCGCCGATACGCTGGTGACGCCGCTGAACGACAGCTTCGTCGACTTTGACCTCATCGGACAGGTCGAGGGTGAGACTTTCAAGGTGAAGAGACTGTCGTTCTACGCCGAACTCATGTGGGAGGCCCGCAAGAAGCGGGCGCACTCGACGATCAACGAGCAGCGGCGGGAGATGGACTGGGTCGTGGTGCGTAACCGTACCCAGCACGTCGAGGCTCGCAACATGCGCAGGCTCGATTCCGCCCTCCAGGAACTGTCGAAGCGCGTGGGTTTTCGCATCGCTGGCGGCCTGTCCGAGCGCGTCATTTTCCGTGAGCTGTTTCCCTCGGGGCTGACCTTGCTGGACAAAGGACACCTGGGTGACCTGGGCACGAGTCATCTCGTCGCGCGGCAGGAACTGCGCAGTCTGGTGGCTGGCCTGAATCTGCCGATGCCGCAACGCTCGGGCGGTCAAAGCGATCAGGACATGGCGATTGCCGCGGAGTGATGAAGTTTATTGTCCTTCTGGCGCTCGCGCTGGTCGCATGGAGGCTGGTCACGGGCCGCTGGCCGTGGCAACCAAAGCTGGCTCCGAGGCGTTCGGCCGTGCGGCAGCGGGCCCGCACTCTTCTGGGCGTGCAGCCCGGGGCGGGACGGCGAGAAATCGTTGAGGCGCATCGCCGTCTTCTCGCGACGGTCCATCCGGACCGGGGCGGCAGCAATGAATTGGTTCACGAGGCGAACGCGGCCAGGGATGTTCTCCTTGCCGAGCTGCCTCCCCATGCGAACGAGTAATTGGCAGGAGTGACGATGAGCTACACTTTCGATCCTACGGTCCTCCGCGAATACGACATCCGCGGCATCATCGGCGAGACGCTGGGAACCGACGATGCGCGGGCCATCGGGCGCGGCTTCGGCACGCTGCTCGCCCGGGAAGGGGGAAAGAAGGTGGCCGTCGGCTACGACGGGCGCGTCAGTTCACCGGTGCTGGAGAAGGCACTGATCGAGGGGCTGAACGCCAGCGGCATCGACGTGGTCAGCGTCGGTATGGGGCCAACCCCGATGCTCTACTACGCCGAAGCCTCAATGAATGATGTGCAGGGCGGCATTCAGATAACTGGCAGCCACAATCCCGCCAATTACAATGGCTTCAAGATGGTATTTATGGGGCGTCCGTTCTTCGGAGCGGACATCCAGAAGATCGGGAGGATGGCCGCCGAGGGAGACTGGGACGACGGGACCGGGACCAGCGAAACCCGCGACATCCTCGACGAGTACGTCGAGCGGTTGTTGAAGGGGCTCGACGGGCTGCCCGCCGACAAGCTCCAGAGCCTGCGAATCGGCTGGGACGCCGGGAACGGCGCTGCCGGTCCCGCACTCGAAATGCTCACCAACCGGATGCCCGGCGAGCATTTCCTTCTCTACACCGAAGTCGACGGAAATTTTCCCAACCATCATCCTGATCCTACCGAAGAGAAGAATCTGGCAGACCTCAAGGCGCTGGTCGCGGAGAAGAAGCTCGACTTCGGAGTCGCTTTCGACGGCGACGCTGACCGTATCGGCGCTGTCGATGGCGAGGGCCGCGTGATCTGGGGCGATCAGTTGCTGATGATTTACGCACAGGATCTGCTCAAGATGGTGCCCGGTGCCACAATCATCGCCGACGTGAAGGCCTCTCGCGCACTGTTCGACACGGTCGCTCAGTACGGCGGTGAACCGCTGATGTGGAAGACCGGTCACTCGCTGATCAAGTCGAAGATGAAGGAGACAGGCTCACCGCTGGCTGGCGAAATGAGCGGGCACGTCTTCTTCAAGCACGAGTACTACGGGTACGACGACGCGCTCTATGCGGGTATCCGGCTGATCGCGGCATCGATGCGCCTGGGCAAGTCGGTTACGCAGATGCGCGGTGACATGCCCCAGATGCTCAACACCCCAGAGATGCGCTTCCAGGTGGACGAGAGCCGCAAGTTCGCCGCCATCGAAGAGGTGAAGGCACGCCTTGCCGCCACGGACGCCGAAGTGAACGGCATCGATGGCGTGCGTGTGAACACGTCCGATGGCTGGTGGCTGTTACGCGCGTCAAACACGCAGGACGTGCTTGTCGCTCGCGCTGAAAGCGACACGGAGGAGGGGCTCGATCGGCTCATGGCCCAGATCGACGAGCAGCTTGCACTCTCCGGGCTGCAGCGCGGCCCTCAAGCCGGACATTGAGCGAGGCCGAAACGCAATGAAAAGGGGAGCTGTGAGGCTCCCCTTTTTTCATTCTCAAGCGGTTCGAATGCGGGCGTCAGGTGGTTCTGCCGCTGCTCCGAGGGCTGCTGGCATTGCTCACGCCGGCACTGGCTGCAGACCCAATGCCCTCGGTCGTATGCGCTCCCGTTGTCTGGTTAGAGGACGAGCTTGAGCTTCCAGTCTGTCCTGAACCCGTCGCACCCGAGCGGTTGTTGTCGCTCCAGTCGCCGGAAAACGCCGAGCCATGGGTGCCCGTATTTCGCTCTTCCACGCGCAGGTTATTCTGCACATGCTTGACGCCTGACACACAGTCGACGCAATCCTCCGCGCGCCGCTTCGCGCTGCGGCTATCGACGGTTCCGTCTAGCGTCACTTCGCCATCCTTGACGCTGACTCGGATGTTGCTGGCGTCTACGCCCCAGTCGTGCGTCAGATGATCGTTCGCATCCTCGCGGATTCGCTCATCCGACCGCGTGTAACCGGAGGGGCCGCGACCGCGGTGGTCAGTGCGCCGGTCATCCGCCCTGTGGTCCATTTCGCGCCGGCGGGAGGCATCTTCATCGCCAAACCAGCTCGCGATCTCGTCTCCGGCGCGCTCCAGGAAGCCACGGTTCTCTCCATAGCGCCGCCAATCGTCGAATTCGCTGCGGCTACGGTTGCCGTTATCATCGTCTCCGCGCCACCAGCTGGAGATACCGTAGCTCGGCCGGTAAGACTCGCTGGAGCGCATTCCGCCCGACACGCCGCCTCGATTGTAGAAGTCGCGACCACCGTAGTCTTCGCTGGTGAAATCAGCGAAGTCGTTGCCGCCGCTCGCATCGAAGTCGCGCGAGTAGTAGGCCTGATCGCGACCACGCCCGTATCCAGCGGATGGGCCGCGTTGCGCCCAGTCACCCTGTCGCTCGCGACCGCCGCGGTAGCCTCTTTCACTCCGGTCCCGGCCGTAGCCATAGCCTCTGCCTTGCGACTCGCTGCGCCAGTCGCCTTGGCCGCCGCGCCAGCTCGAGCGGTTCCCGTAGTCCGGATCGCCTTGCCCCGAAAAACGGTAATCACGGGGATGATCTTCACCACTGCGGCCCGGCGCAGCGGACTGCCAATCACCGCCGGCCTGCGCAGAGCTGTCTGACTGCCACTGATGGGGCTGCCGTGGCGTGTCATACGACTCTCCGCCACGGAAGTTTCCGCCTCCATACTGCTGGCCACGTCCCTGCATGTTTTGACGTTCACGATCGCGATCGTTCATGAATTGCTCCTTTGATCAATGAGGAGCCGTGTTCCGCTGCTAGGCAGCCGCCCGGCACCTCGTTTGCTTTCCTATGTGTTGACAACGCGCGAGCGTGCGAGGTGGTCCACCGGTCAGCGCGACCGCTGCCCAACCGGACGCAGTTCGGCAAAAAGGGCCTTTCGGAAACCCGAGAATGAGGCTCATTTACTCGGCGGCTTGCCGCCAAGCCTCTGCATCGCCACTTGCTGCACGATGTTGCAGGGATCCGTACCAACTGAGATCGAGGCTTGGTTCAGCAACCGTGGCTGGCGTCCGCGCCGCCATCAATTGGAGATGCTCGGGGCTTCCGATGCGGGGCTGCATGCGCTGCTTGTAGCTGATACCGGTGCTGGCAAGACGCTCGCTGGATTCTTGCCCACGTTAGCAGCGTTCTGTCCGTCAAGGATGGGTACGCTGAAGCCTCCTGAGGGGCTGCACACGTTGTACGTCTCGCCCCTCAAAGCGCTCGCTCACGATGTCCAGCGCAACCTGCTGGCTCCGATCAGCGACATGGGTCTGCAAGTGCGAGTGGAAACCCGTAGCGGTGACACCCCCTCGGATCGAAAGGCCCGGCAGCGAGCACGTCCTCCCCATGTGCTTCTCACCACACCGGAATCGCTGTCGCTCTTGCTGAGCTATCCCGAAGCGCAGACACTTTTCGGAAGTCTCAAGCGGATCGTCATCGATGAGGTACACGCGTTTGCCACCGGCAAGCGAGGCGACCTGCTTGCCTTGGCGCTGTCACGGCTTCAGGCGATCGCGCCCGGTATGCAGCGAGTCGGGCTCTCGGCGACTGTGGCTTCATCCGAGGCTTATCGTAGCTGGCTGGCGCCCTGGGGCGATATCGACAGTGTTGCCTTGGTGAAGGGAGAGGAGGGTGCGCCGCCGCAGGTCTCGATCATGCTGCCCGAGGAGGAGCGCATTCCCTGGAGTGGCCACGCTGCCACGTGGGCTATCCCGCAGCTGTACGAGCAGATCCGCGATCACCGGATAACGCTTGTCTTCACCAACACCCGCTTCCTCGCCGAGTACATCTTCCAGTGGCTCTGGGATGCCAACGAGGACAATCTCCCGATCGGGATTCACCATGGATCTCTCTCGAAGGAAGCACGGCGCAAAGTTGAAGGTGCGATGGCGCGCGGTGAGCTGCGGGCCCTGGTATGTACAGCCAGCCTCGACCTGGGCGTGGACTGGGGCGACATCGATCTGGTCGTTCAGATGGGCGCACCAAAAGGTTCTTCCCGTCTGCTTCAGCGCATCGGGCGCGCCAATCACCGCTTGGACCAGCCCAGCAAAGCGATTCTTGTACCCGGCAATCGATTTGAGTTCATCGAGGCGGCAGCGGCGGTGGAGGCCGTTGCCCAAGGCACACGCGACGGAGAGGATTTCAGGCCGGGCGGGCTCGACGTCCTGGCGCAGCACGTAATGGGCTGCGCGTGCGCCGGTCCATTTCGGGAGGAGGATCTGCTCGCCGAGATCCGCAGCTCGCTGGCCTACGCATGGCTTGATGAGGACGTGTTTCGCCGCGTGCTCGATTTTGTCGCGACTGGTGGCTACGCCTTGCGGTCCTATGACCGTTTCAAGCGGATCGTCAGGGAACGCGACGGGACGTGGCGCCTTGCGCATCCGCAGCATGCGGCGCGCCACCGGATCAATGCAGGCATTATCGTCGACAGCGAAATGCTCGATGTGCGGTTTCGCAACGGGCGCTCACTGGGGAAGGTGGAGGAGATGTTCGGTGCAGGCCTGCGCCCGGGAGACACCTTTCGTTTTGCGGGACTCGACCTTGAGGTTGAGGGCTTGAAGGACATGGAAGTGCTGGTCCGGGCGGCGCGCCGGTCTGCTTCGATCCCGAGCTACAGCGGCCTGCGTCTTCCGATCAGCGGGCATCTTGCAAATCGGGTCCGCGAGATGCTGGCCGACCGGGCCGGGTGGGCTCGCTTTCCGGATGACGTGCGAGAGTGGCTTGAAGTTCAGGACTGGCGCTCTCACTTGCCGGCGCCGGGGCGGCTGTTGGTGGAGAGCTTTCCGCATCAGGGGCTGGCCTACACCACCTACTATACCTTTGAGGGGTGGAACGCGAACCAGTCACTCGGGATGCTCCTGACGCGGCGCATGGAGGATCGGGGCCTCGGGCCGCTAGGCTTTGTCGCCACGGACTATACGCTCGCCGTATGGGGGCTGAAGGCGGTCGATAATCCAGTGGAACTGCTCTCACCCGATATCCTGACGCAGGAGTTTGTCGATTGGGTGCAGCAATCACATCTTCTGAGACGCGCGTTTAGGGAAGTGGCGGTGATCTCGGGGTTGGTTGAGCGCCAGCAGCCCGGCAAACGGAAGTCAGGTCGGCAGGTCACGTTCTCGACAGACCTTATTTATGACGTTTTGCGCAAGTACGAGCCTGACCATTTACTGATTGAGGCAGCGTGGGCGGACGCACGTGCGCGCATGACGGACGTGGGACGGGTCGGGGATGTGCTGGATCGAGCCGGGCGTGAAATCGATCACGTGAAACTGGATCGTATCAGCCCTCTCTCAGTGCCTGTGCTCTCGATGATCGGGCGCGAGAACCTCCCATCGGGCCAGGCTGATGATGATCTGTTGCTTGAGGCTGAGAGCCTGGGCGCGCTGGCGATGCGTACCGACCCCGTTGAGGAGGATAGCGAGTTGCCTGACGTCGACTGACGGGTGGGAAATTTCGATAAAAAAAGGGGCGGATTGCTCCGCCCCCCTTCGCCCTTGCGGGTGTGTTCAATTCTGACCTTACTTGTCGAATTCCGAGTACTGCTCGTTACCGACAAAGCCGAACTTCGTGACCTGGGAGCTCTTGATGATGTTGAGCACCTTGGCCGACAGATCGTAGCTGGCCTGTGCTTCCGGCTGGAACTGCAGTTCCGGCTCCACAGCGTAAGTCAGCGACTCCTGAAGATTGCCGAGCAGCATGGCCCCGTCGATCGGGGTGCCGTTCCACAGGATCTTGTCGTCCGGCGTGATCACGACCTTGTTCTTGATCGGGTCGACCGGCGGCGGCGTGTCCGTGGGAGGAGACGCTACCGGCAGGTCGATGTCGATCGAGTGGGTCGCAACCGGGATGGTGATGATGAACATGATGAGCAAAACGAGCATGACGTCGATAAGCGGCGTCGTGTTCATCTCCATCATCGGGGAGCCGTCGTCGCTGCCACCTGACATTGCCATGGGGATGTCCTCCTGATTTCTGTCTTAGGCTGGCGTTACGCGCCGGGATCGACGGGGTTCGAGATGAAGCCCACCGTAGGATAGCCCGAGACCTGCACATTGTAGATCGCGCCGGCTACGCAGCGCCAGGGTGCCGACACGTCGCCGCGGATGTGCACCTGCGGGATTGCGTCGGGATTGTTCTTGAGCGCTTCGGGTCCGCCTTCGCGCTTCACGATGTTATCGAGACGCTCGAACGCACGATCGCGCAACTCCTCGGAGCTGACGGGCGTGATGTTGTTGAAGTACACGCGGCATTCGCCGTTGCGCGAAGCGCCTGCAAAGCCGGGCTCGCCCGCACTGCGTCCTGCTTCGTCAGTCGTCGAAACGGTGAGCAGCAGGTTTTCGACCTTGTCCTTCGATTCGGCCGATTCGATGATGGGGATACGCAGCTTTTCGATCGTCTGGATCGCGACCGGAACCGCGATAAGGAAGATGATCAGCAGCACCAGCATCACGTCGACGAGCGGCGTGGTGTTGATGTCGGACATCGGTGTTTCTGCACCGCCTCCGCCCGTAGAAATCGCCATAGTCTTGTCCTAGTTCCTAGCTTCGCCTCGGGAGGAAGCGGTGACGCGCATGCCCGCCCGCCGCTTCCTGATCCCGTCCGCATGATGGACGGGCAAACCGTCCATCGTCGGCTTAGTCTTACGACTTGACCGGAGCTGCGGCAGGCTTGGCGGGGGCTGCAGCCGGCTTGGAACCAGCCGAAGCGACCTGCGGCCGCACGGCGCCACGCGAGCTGATGTAAGCCAGCACGTCGCTCGAGAAGCCGGTCAGGAGCTCGGCGATGCGCTTGTTGCGGCTCTGGAGATAGTTGTAGGCAAGCACGGCGGGAACGGCGACGAGCAGACCGAGAGCGGTCATGATCAGAGCCTCACCAACCGGGCCGGCAACCTTGTCGATCGATGCCGAACCGGCAAGACCGATGTTGATCAGCGCGCGGTAGATGCCGACGACGGTACCGAACAGACCGATGAACGGAGCGGTTGCGCCGACGGTGGCGAGGAACGGAAGGCCCGAAGCCAGACGAGCGTTGATGGTCGCTTCCGAGCGGGCCAGCGAACCGTGCATCCAGTCGTGGGCTTCCAGCGCGTCGGTCATCTTTGCGTGCTGGTCTTCAGCAGCAATGCCGTCGTCGACGATCTGGCGCCATGCGCTGTTCTTCTCCAGCTTGGTTGCGCCTTCGCGAAGAGTGGGAGCGCGCCAGAACGTGGTGCGGACCGAGTTGTACTGGCGAAGGATCTTCGACTGCTCAAACCACTTGGTGAACAGGATGTAGAACGACCCGAACGACATGATCGCGAGGATCACGACAGTGGCGTAGGCGATGAAGCCGCCCTGTTCCAGCGCTTCGGCGAAACCGAATTTGTTCTGCGGCGCGCCCTGGGCGCCAGCGGCGAGAAGGTCAAGGATAAGCATGCGGATAGATCCTCTTAAAAGCAGTCAAAGCGAAGGGTTCGGTCGCGCAGTTTTGCGCTGACCGGGCAAATCACCGCGGGATTTCCCAGCGAATACGGTTGCTGTAGGTGCCCTGCACGGGCTCGCCATTCTGCAGTGCAGGCTTGAAGCGCGCACGGCGGGTGACGTTCTTGCAGGTGGCCTCGTCCAGATCGGGTGAGCCGCTGGAACTGGTAATCTGGCAGTCAACCACCCGACCGTCGGTTCCAACAGTAACCCGAAAACCGGTCGTACCCGTGCGCTCTTCGCGAAGCGCGCGCTGGGGATAGTCGTCCGGAGTAGCCCAGGTGCCAGGATTACCCCGCGGCTGAGCCGCAGTGGTGGGACCCTTTGGCGCAGGCGGCGGCGGGGGCGGCGCTGGAACAGGAGCCGGGGGCGCCAGAATGATCGCGGGAGGCGCGGGAGGTGCGACGGTAACCGTCTCAATCGCCGGCGGCTTGGTTGCGACGTTAATCTTCACCGGCGGAGCCACCGGAGGCGGCGGAGCCACATCTGGCTGCTTCTCCGGCGGAGGTGGCGGCGGTTCCTCCTTCTTCGGTTCTTCTTCCTTGATGTCCACGGTGGTCACCTTCTGAATGACCTGTTTCGCCGCTTCATAGGCGAGGCCGGTGACGAGCGCGTAACCAATGAAGATATGTACCAGCGCAACAATGACGATCGCGGTAATCTTGTTACCGCTCATCGATTGGTCAGCGTAAGCCATTCAGATACATCACTCCATCTAACAGCCCGGACGAAGCCCGGGGTACCCATGCGCACCGCCGCAACGGCACTCATGAAGAAACTGTTTATATCCACCCTGACGGCTGACGGCCAACCCAATACGAACATGTTCGTTGATTGAGCGAACCGTGGGGCGCTTTTAGGCTCTTAGCCCCGCTTTTGCGCATTTCCTTAGCGGTGAAGCCCCCCCCGTGCAACGACCTTCTGGGCTCCGGCGCGGTTAACCGGCAATTCAGCGCAAAACAGCCGATAACAAGGGGTGAATTGTCGAACTGGGCGCACCATGTCATGCGGTTCAGCCTGCGCATAAACGGAGATCATGTGTACATGTGGACCTTGCGACGCCTCGCACCCGCGCTTCTTGTAGCCACCACTTTGGGCGGATGCGTGACATCAGTGCAGGCGCAGGGCCCCCTGCCCGCAAACGGTCGCGCAGAGGCGGGTTCCCCATATGCACCCACATATGCAGATCTCGCCGACCTCGCCGATTCGGCCCCCTTGGTCGTACACGCCCGAGTCCGCAAGTTCGCGCGGGTAGACGATTCTCGGGCGCCGGGATTGCGGCCGGGGCATTCCCGCTTCTACGTTGAGGCGGACACTCGCTCGCTGATTACCGGGCGCACGCCCATCGGTGAGCGATTTGCTTACCTCGTTGATGTGCCAGTGAATGCACAAGGCAAGCCGCCCTTCAGGAAGAAGGATGGCGTGCTGATCTTCGCGCGGACGGTTCCGGGCCGGCCTGGGGAGTTGCAACTGGTGCGGCCCGGAGCTCAGATCCCCTGGACGCAAGCTTCCGAAAGTCAGGTGAGGGAGATCGTGAGAGCGCTTCTCGAACCGGATGCACCAGGTAAGGTTACCGGCGTGCGGGAGATCATCCATGTTCCCGGGACGCTGGCCGGGGAAGGCGAGACACAGATTTTTCTTACCACTGCCGATTCTTCCGCCGCCTCGGTAACTGTACGGCACACTCCCGGCGCTCCGCCGCAATGGGGCGCGTCTTTCTCGGAACTGGTCGCCGAAGTCGGGCGTCCGCCGAAGCCGCAGAGCCTGGAGTGGTATCGACTGGCCTGTTTTCTTCCCCAGAATCCTCCTCCCGGCGTCAATCTCTCCGAGAGCCTGGAGGCACGCCGCAGGGCTGACGCGGACTATCGTCTGGTGATGAGCGAACTTGGGCCATGCGACCGCTCGATGTGAGCGTCCGGACGGGCAAGGTGCTGGCAATCGCCGCGCTGCTGGCTTAGGGCGCCCTCCCGAAAGGGAGCTCCATGTCTGAACCGCTGAACATCGCCCTGGCCGGGCTCGGTACCGTCGGATCCGGTGTCGTTCGCCTCATTGAGACCAATGCGGATCTCATTGCGCGCCGGGCTCGCAGGCCTATTCGCATCGCCGCCGTGAGCGCGCGAGACCGCACGAAGGACCGTGGCGTCGACCTCTCACGTTATCAGTGGCTCGACGATCCTGCGGAGATGGCGCTTCGGCCCGACATCGACGTGGTGGTTGAGATGGTCGGCGGATCGGATGGTCCGGCACTGGCCTTGGCTCGCAACGCGATCGCTGGCGGCAAAGCCCTGGTCACCGCAAACAAGGCGATGATTGCGCATCACGGTCTCGAACTTGCGGCGGCGGCGGAGAACGCAGGTGTGGCGCTCAAGTTCGAGGCGGCTGTCGCCGGTGGCATCCCCGTCATCAAGGGATTGAGCGAAGGAGCTGCGGCGAACGCGATTGAGCGCGTCTACGGCATCCTGAACGGTACGTGTAATTACATCCTCACCACCATGGAAGCGAGTGGCCGCGACTTTGCAGACGTGCTGGCAGATGCCCAGCGCCTGGGGTACGCCGAGGCAGATCCGACGTTCGATGTCGAGGGCGTGGACGCGGCTCACAAGCTGTCGATTCTGGCGGCCATCGCCTTTGGCGCGCGCCTGCGCTTTGATGCGGTCGAGACGACAGGCATCACCGGAGTGCTTGCTGCAGACATCGCGCAGGCGCGTGCGCTGGGTTACGTAATCCGGCTGATCGGGACGGCGGAGATCGACCACACCGACAATGCAGCGCTATTTCAGCGAGTTCGCCCTCACCTGGTGCCCTGCGACCATCCTCTGGCGAGCGTCGACGGCGCCACCAACGCAGTAGTGGCAGAGGGCAACTTCATGGGGCGCCTGCTTTTCCAGGGTGCAGGCGCGGGTGACGGGCCGACCGCGAGTGCGGTCGTCGCGGACCTCATCGACATTGCGCGCGGCGAGAAGGGGGCAGCGTTTTCCATGCCGTCCCACGAGCTTGAGGCGCTGCCGCCGGCCCAGTCCGGACACCGCACAGGGCGCGCTTACATCCGCTTCATCGTTCCGGACCGCCCCGGCGTTCTGGCCGAAATCACCGCGGCCATGCGCGACGCGGGCGTCTCGATCGAGAGTTTCATCCAGAAGGGTCGGGGCGAAGCTGATGGCGAAGTCATCGTCGCCCTGGTGACGCACGAGGGTCCCGAATCGGCTGTGAGCGAGGCGCTGCGCATTCTGGAAGGTTCCGACAGCCTGGCCTCTCCGCCGCTGGTCATGCAGATCATCGCCTGATCCGCCTCAGCGGGCGCGAACCTCTCCTTTGGATATGCGATCTGCATCCGATCCCGCGGGTGCTTCGGGGATGCTGGAGAGGTCGATCATGTAGGCCGGCGGCGGAGGGCAGGGTGGCACGACGCACAGCCCACCCAGGGACGGTTTGCCCTTGAAGATGCCTCCTCCTGAGACGTCGGGTGCGCTGAGGCGCCCGTCGTTGGTCGCTTGCCTGGACGTAGGATCGATGTCGCTGCTCGACTGTGTGCGGAATTGTTCCTCATTTTGCGCGCAGACCACGATGTCCTCGCCTGTCGCGGTTTCGCAGCGGGGCCTTAGCGGCGGCGCAAGCTGGCCTTGGCTGGACATGAGACTGCGGGCGACCGCCCGATCTTGTTCAGAGACGTCCTGCGCAAGGCAAGGAGCAGCAGTAACCGCCGTTATAAACAAAGCGATCAGACCGGCGCATCGTCTCGACAATCCCGAAGTCCCTGTCTAAGCGCGTCAAGTCTTACAAGCACGCCGCCATCGCTTAATTTGGAGTGAATATGCCGCAAGAATCGACTCCCGCAAGCCAAGTTCTTGATCGTGTATTGGTACTCGAGATGGTCCGTGTGACCGAAGCGGCTGCAATCGCCGCCTCGGAACTGATCGGCCGGGGTGACGAGAAGGCGGCGGACCACGCTGCCGTGGAAGCCATGCGCAAGGCTTTTGACGGCCTGTACATGGATGGCACTGTCGTCATCGGCGAGGGCGAACGCGACGAAGCTCCGATGCTCTACATCGGCGAGAAAGTGGGCGGAGCCCCCGGTGTCGGCCCGAAGATCGACATCGCACTCGATCCGCTCGAAGGAACCACGATCACTGCCAAGGCGGGGCCGAACGCGCTCGCAGTGCTCGCCGCCGCTGAAGAAGGCTGCCTCCTGAACGCGCCCGACGTTTACATGGACAAGCTTGCGGTCGGGCCGGGCTATCCCGAGGACATCATCTCGCTCGACAAGACACCGACCGAGAACGTCAAGGCTGTCGCTGCCGCCAAGGGCGTGCGGCCGGACGAGATCATCGTGTGTGTCCTTGATCGTCCGCGTCACGCAGACCTCATCGCGGAGCTCCGCGGCCTCGGCTGCGGCGTGGTGCTGATCGGCGACGGTGACGTGGCCGGCGTGATCGCGGTCACGGACGAGGATACGACGATCGACATGTACATGGGCTCCGGCGGTGCACCCGAGGGTGTGCTCGCCGCAGCTGCCTTGCGTTGCGTGGGGGGGCAATTCAATGGCCGCCTGCTGTTCCGCAACGACGACGAGCGTGCGCGTGCCCGCAAGTGGGGCATCGAGGACCTCGACCGGATCTACAAGCTGCATGATCTGGCCAAGGGCGACTGCATTTTTGCGGCGACGGGCGTGACCAGTGGTTCGTTGCTCGATGGCGTGAAGCGGCTCAAGGGTGGCAAGATGACCACCGAGAGCGTCGTTATGCGCGCCAGCTCAGGAACGGTGCGTTGGGTACGGGGTGAGCACCGCCGGTGAGCTTATGCGCCGGGGCGCGTGCTCCGGCGCGTATTGCATTCGCGTGACGCATGACTAGAGGCAGGAGCGTTTCGACGCGCTGGTCGCGCGCGCCTGCTCAAGGAATCCTACGATGAAGATCATGTCCGGCAACAGCAACCTGCCACTCGCGCGTGCGGTTGCTGCGTACCTGGAACTGCCGTTGACCGACGCCAGCGTCCGGCGCTTTGCCGATGAAGAGGTCTTCGTCGAGATCCACGAGAACGTGCGCGGCGAGGACGTCTTCGTTGTGCAGCCCACCAGCTTCCCGGCGAACGACAACCTGATGGAGCTGCTGATCTGCATCGATGCGCTCCGCCGCGCTTCGGCCAAGCGCATCACCGCCGTCGTCCCTTATTTCGGCTACGCCCGGCAGGACCGCAAGCCAGGTCCTCGCACGCCAATCTCGGCCAAGCTGGTTGCGAACCTGATCACGCAGGCGGGCGCCGACCGCGTACTCTCGGTCGACCTGCATGCAGGCCAGATTCAAGGCTTCTTCGACATTCCGACCGACAACCTTTTTGCCGCGCCGGTCATGGCTGCCGATATTCAGGCTCGGCTGGGGGGGCGGGAACTGACGGTCGTCTCGCCCGACGTCGGCGGCGTGGTGCGGGCTCGTTCACTGGCCAAGCGGCTCGACAATGCGCCGCTGGCAATCGTGGACAAGCGTCGTGATCGCCCCGGCCAGTCTGAGGTCATGAACATCATCGGTGACGTGAAGGGGCGCAGCTGCATACTCATCGATGACATCATCGATTCGGGCGGAACCTTGTGCAACGCCGCCCAGGCCCTTCTCGACGAGGGCGCCGACAGCGTCACGGCCTACATCACCCACGGCGTGCTGTCCGGCGGCGCGGTGGCGCGTGTGAACAACTCGGCGTTGAAGGAACTGGTAATCACCGATTCGATCCTGGCGACTGACGCAGCCCGGCAGTCCGATCGTATTCGCAGCCTGACGATTGCTCCGCTTCTGGGCGAGGCGATCCGCCGCATTGCGGACGAAAGCTCGGTTTCCAGCCTTTTCGACTGAGCGCTTCGCCGCATTCGTTACTGCCAGGGGCGTTGTGCCCCTGGTTCGATGCGGCCCAGAATTTCGAGCCGGCGTGCCTGTCTTGCTTCAAGTGTGATCGTGAGCAGAGGCTGCTCAAGCGCCTTGAAGCGGCGCGGCGACATGCCGAACAATTCGGTGAATTCGCGGATCAGGTGACTTTCGTCGTAGTAGCGCAGAGCAAAGGCCTGGGCTTCCTCCTCATCGGCGACGCCCTGCAAAGATGCGGCCATGTCGAGTGCGCGAGCGCGTCTGAATACCTGCTTGGGCGGCAGGCCGAAATCACGGTGCACCACTCGCTCAAGCCGTCTTCGATCCACGCCAATCTCCCGCGCGGCTTGTGCTATCGACATTGTCGGGTCGCGAAACGCAATCTCCTCAAAATCAGCGGCGATCGGGTCCGGTTCCGGCTTGCTGAGGCTCGTGATGTGGGCGCGGAAAAGCTGCTCCAGCGCCTGTAGCCGATCCTCCGGATCGCCTTTCGAAGCAAGAGCCGGGACGGCGCAGTCTCGCCAATCGTCCGGAAGGGGAATCACCTTGTCGACAAGGTCCCCGCCACGCATGGTCATCAGCGCCCTGCAGGCACCAGGCCGCAAAGCTACGCTGATGCCGATCAGGGAACCGGTGAGGCAAAGCGGCTGCAGCTTCGACTGCGGGCCGAAGAACAAGGCGCTTGGTGCGGTATAGCGCGCATGATTGTTCGCCGGCACTTCCAGTTCGCCACTGAGCTGCAGGCGAATTGCGGCTGTTTCGCCGAACAGGCCGCAATCGAGTGTCTGATCGGCTGGTTGATCGATCCTGGTTACAGCCAGTCGCGCGATCCAGCTTGAGAGATCGGCGGCAGGCGCCCGATTGTACGAAAGCGGCTGCCCTGTCCTGGTGGTCCTCAACTTTGTTGGGCCGATATCGACCGCGAATCGTGCAGTACGGCTCATGCCCCCTCAAAATGTAGCGTTCCCCGAAGTCAGGAATAGGGGAAATGGTCGATCAAATACAATTGTTTCACCGCTAGTTGTCTCAACTCCGGAGTAGATTTTCTTACATGGCTGGGGAACCCTGTGCCTTGCCGGCCTAGCTGGGGAGTGTCACAGCTTGGAGATGAATCTCGACGCTGAACTCGCCCTCGCCGCTCGCCTTGCTGATGCCGCAGGAGCGGCCATCCGCCCTCATTTCCGCTCGGGCCTGGAATCCGAGAGCAAATCGGATGCCTCCCCGGTCACCGTCGCCGATCGCGCGGCCGAGGAGGCAGTGCGTCGGATACTCAAGGCGGAAGTCCCACGCGATGGCGTAATCGGCGAGGAATTCGGTGCCGAGGAGGGCGCCAGCGGCCGCACCTGGGTGCTGGACCCGATCGACGGAACCGTCTCTTTTCTCGCGGGCCGTCCCATTTTCGGGACACTGATCGCGCTGTTGGTCGATGGCTGGCCGGTGCTTGGCATCATTGATCAGCCGATTCTGCAGGAACGGTGGGTGGGCGCCAGCGGGCGACCGACACGCTTCAACGGGAAAGAGGCGCGGACCCGCACTTGTGCGAAACTGGCTGGCGCGACGCTTGCAACGACTGGCCCGCAGTACTTCGACGACCATCAGGGCGAGCACTTCATGGCCCTTGCGGCACGGACCGATCACAAGCGGATGATGATGGGCGGCGACTGCTACAACTACGGTCTCCTCGCCAGTGGCCATCTCGATCTCGTTTGCGAGGCTGGGCTCAAGCTGCACGACTGGGCGGCGCTGGTCCCGGTGGTTGAAGGGGCGGGCGGTACGATGTGTGACTGGAACGGAGAGCCCCTGCATGCTGGTTCCGATGGTCACGTGCTGGCCATCGGCGACCCCGCGCGGCTTGAGGATGTGATCGAGGCCATGACCTGCCATCACTGAGGCCGCGGTCATGCGTGTGCGCCTGTTCGTTTACGGTACGCTCCAGCCAAACGCCGGTACACGTATGAGCCGCTGGCTCGAGCGCCATCTGAGCAGTTGGCAGAGCGCAAGCGTCCCTGGGAGGCTTTTCGCGGTTCGGGCGCCGCAAGGATGGTATCCGGCCCTGCTACCGGATACTGGCTCCGCGCCTTGCAAAGGAGTGGTCTGTCATGCGGAACTGGGCTTCGGCGACCTTGCGCGTCTCGACCGCTATGAAGGTGCCGAGTACAGGTTGCGTCATACGTGCGCGCACCCAGGCCGGCGTCTGGATACCGGCATTCGCCTATCTTTGGCGGGGTGCTACTCCTGCGGATGGCGCGCGAGTCGTGGACGGTGACTTCCTGAGTTGGATGCGCCGCAGCAGTCGGGCAGCCTATGACTTGCCTGTACCGCGCACGCGACGGCATTGACCATGCGCCCCTCGCCTGCCATCGCGCCGCCGCATGACTGCTAACAAGCCCGGCGATCCCACCACACTCAATCGGCTTTATGGCCGTGCCAAAGGCAAGGCTTTACGGGCCGGGCAGCAGGGGCTGGTCGATGATCTGCTTCCGCGGATAGCGGTGCCGGACGAAGGACCGGTTACGGCCGAGCGCCTGTTTGGCCGCCCTTGCTCATTACACTTCGAAATCGGTTTTGGAGGTGGTGAGCACATGGCCGGGCGTGCGGATATGTTGCCCGACCACGGATTCATCGGCTGCGAACCCTTCGTGAACGGGGTAGCCCAAGCCCTCACGCATGTTGCAGGGGACAACGGCTCCCAAGCGCCGCTGGGGAATGTGCGAATTCATCACGGCGACGCGCTTGAGGTGCTGTCACGCGTCCCGGACGGCGCGCTTTCCTTTCTTTACCTACTCCATCCCGATCCGTGGCCCAAGGCTCGCCATGCCAAGCGGCGGATGATGAACGATGGACCGGTGCGGATGTTTGCCGCGAAGCTTAAACCCGGCGGCGAGTTTCGCTTCGGGACAGATCACCCGGTCTATCTGCGTCATGCGCTCATGGTGATGCAGCGCCACCGGGCCGACTTTGAATGGCTGTGCCAGACACCTTCGGATTTCCTGACGCGCCCCGGCGGCTGGCCCGAGACCCGCTACGAAGCCAAGGCTCGTAAGCAGGGTCACGAGGTCTGGTATTTTCGATATCGTCGTAGGTGAAGCTGGAGTTCGGGCGCGTTAGAAGCCAGCCCGAACTCCCAAAACGACGTTCCGTCCTCGTAGCGGTGACGCATTCTTGATGAAAGATGCGTGATTGAAGGCGAGCTCGTTAGTCAGGTTTGTACCCCTCAGGAATACTTCTGCCCGCTTCTCGGCGCCAAGATCGAGATGATAGGCCATGGTCGCGTTCACCATATTGTAACTGGGCGTCCGCGTCTCGAAGTCCGCGACTTTGTCCTGGTTGAAGACGTGGAAGTACTCGATGTCGGCAGAGAGCGGCCCGAAGTCTCCATCAAGCCTTCCGCCCAGTCGCCCCGCCGGGATGCGCGGGAGGTTGCCTCCGTCATCCTTGATCTTGGCGCGCACATAGTCTCCGAAGACTGCGGCCGCGAAATAAGGAGCGAATTGGTGCCGCACCTCTCCCTCCACGCCTGAGAACGTCGCGTCGACCCCGCTGTAACGGATCAGCCGGAAGTCCTCGAACCGGTCGAGAGTGCTTGCATAGATGTAGTTGTCGAAGTCCTGGTGGTAAGCGCCGATGGTGAAGGTGGTGGCGCCATCGGTCTTGCGAAAGGTCAGATCCACCGAGCGCGATGTTTCCTTGCCGAGCGTTGCTGAGCCCAGCTCAAAAGTGTTGGTCGCCAGGTGAACGCCGCGCGCGTAGAGTTCCTGAGCGTTCGGAGCGCGCTGGGACCGCGCCAGCGAGAGCGCCAGTGAATAGTCGTCCTTGATCGACCACACTGCCGCACCCGAGAAGGAGAAGGGATTGTGTTCCGCACGGCGGTTCAGGGTAGTTTCGATGCTTTGCCACTCCTGGCGGCCCGCAAGCTCGAAGCGGACCGGCCCGGCTTGTAGCGTTTCCATCAGATAGAGCGCAGTGTTCCGGGTTTCACTCCGGGGCAGGAATGCCTCTTCGCCAAGTGCGCTGAAGTCACTTTCGGAGTGCTGGACACCCAGAACGCCACGTAGTCCTGCAACAGGCTTGTGTGTCAGCTCGAAGCGGATGTCGTGCGCCTTGTTCTTGAAGGTGGTGGAGACTTCGCCCTCTTCGATCTCGTCGTGCTCGTAGTCGGTGAAGGACATCCGGAACCGCACCTTCTCGAAACCAGGAAGCGGGTCGCGGTACTCGCTGCGGATATCGAACCTGTTGCTGCGAAGTTTTACGATCGGGACTTCATCGTGTTCGTGGCCATGCTCATGGTCATGACCATCTTCCTCTTCCTCGCCATGTGAGCCGCAGTGCAGGCTGGTGCCGTGCGGATGGCAGCTCTCGTAATCATGCTCGTGTCCGGGCAATCCGTACTCGCTGCGCTGACGTGTGTAGGCTACGCCCAGATAGCCGCCGTCGCCCACCCATGACGCGCCCAGGCTGACGGTGTTCGTGTCATTGAATGAGCCGTCCACACGATCTTCGCCAAAGGCGCTGGGAACGCGGTAGTCACTCGTGTTGCGGTAGACGCCCTCTGCTCTGAGTGCGATGGGGCCGACTGCAACGGTAACGCCTCCCACGGCGGTACGCTCGTCGTCCGCGGTGCCCAGCCGCCCCTCGACAGCTGCGGTGATCCCTCCGTTCGGAAGGCTGGTAGGCACCTTCTCATCCAGGAGGTTGATCGCGCCTCCGATGGCACCACCACCGTAGATCAGCGCTGCCGGTCCTCGCAGGACTTCGATGCCACGCAGCAGTAGAGGTTCGGTTGTGACCGCATGATCCGGCGAGATCGTGGAGGCATCCTGAAGGTTAGAGCTGTCCGCAAGCGTCTGCACGCGCGGTGCCGTCTGGCCGCGTATGACCGGCCGCCCTGCGCCGCCGCCGAAGTTGTCGAAGTTGATGCCGGGCTGACCGGCGAGGGTTTCACCCAAGGTGGCCTGGCGACGGTGCACAAGTTCATCATCGGTGATCGTCAGAACCGGGGTCGCGGTCTCGTCTGCACGCTGCCCAAGAGGCGAGGCCGTTACGATGATATCGCCGGCGCCGGCATTGCCGCCCTGATCGGCCTTTGCGACCTGGGGCAGGAGCGCGGACAACGACACGGCTGAAAACAGGATGCTGCGAATGTTCACTGAGACGACCTTCTACCGATGGGTGCGGCCCCTCTATGTGATGATATATCGTTGTGCAAGTGAGAATGAGACGATGGCTATTCGGGGGTAAGCCGGACCCGACGGCCTATCCCTTCCAGACACGGGGGCGCTGATAGCGGCGGTTGTGGAGGTACAACATAAATGCATTGGAGCTCAGTGCAGATATTCTACTATATAGGTGGACAATTAGAGGGAGCACCTGTGTATGGACTTTGCCAGTCTCGATGCGTCAGCAATTCTGCCGTTCGTTGCGGTCGGATTTGCTGCCCAGGTGGTGGACGGCGCTTTGGGAATGGCTTTCGGCGTCATCTCGAACACGCTGCTTGTGGGTGTGCTTGGCGTGCCGCCTGCTCTGGCCTCGCAGCGCGTACACCTCGTGGAATGCTTCACCACAGGTGTCTCGGGCATCAGTCACCTGTTGCACGGGAACATCGACAAGCGGCTGTTCCTGTGCCTGCTCGTTCCCGGGATCATCGGCGGGGTGCTGGGCGCCTATGTCTTGTCTTCGCTCGACGCCAGTTTGGTAGAGCCCTTCGTGCTGCTCTATCTTACCGGGATCGGCATTTGGCTGCTCATACGGGGGCTGCTCTATCCCCCCAAGCTGAAGGAGGCGAAGCTCATCGCGCCCTTGGGCCTCGTCGGAGGGTTCCTGGATGCCGCTGGCGGCGGAGGCTGGGGGCCAGTCGTCACATCCAACCTGCTGATCCAGGGTGCTGATCCCCGCAAGGTGGTAGGGACCGTTAACTCGGTCGAGTTCTTCCTGACCCTGACGGTATCACTGGCATTTATCCTGCACCTGGGCATCGCCGACGTGGCTGGTGCAACTTTGGGATTGCTGGTGGGTGGCGTGCTGGCGGCTCCGATTGGAGCGTGGGCTGCGAAGCACATTCCTGCCAAGCCGATGCTGATCATGGTGGGCGTTGTGCTCACACTGACCAGCGCATTCGGGATCTACAAGGCCTGGTTCTGAAAGAAGGCCTGGTTCTGAAAGGCCTGGTCCGAGCGGGCTCGCGTCAAGCAGCAGGGCTGGAGCGTCTCCACGTTGAGCGGAGACGCTCCAGATTTCCTCGCCTCATGTATCGAACCGTCGACCGGCAACGGTCATCTTGAAGAAGATGCCCTAGCCGACGACGCCGGCAGCAGCGAGGACGGCGCTGGTCAGCACGTCAGGGGCGATCGCGGTCATCGGCACCACTTGCACCGGTTTTTCCATACCGATCAACATGGGGCCGATCGTTGTCGCCCCGGCGAGTTCCCGCAGCAGCTTTGCCGAGATATTCGCAGACTGCAGGCCGGGCATCACCAGCACGTTCGCTGGGGCCGAGAGGCGCGAGAACGGATAGAGCTTCATGATGTTCGGGTTGAGCGCAGCGTCAGGCGCCACCTCGCCCTCGTACTCAAAGTTCTGCTCTTCCGCATCGAGGATCTGCACGGCACCCCGAATGTTGTCGAGCCATCGTCCCGAGGGATTGCCGAAGGTCGAGTAGGAGAGGAAAGCTACGCGCGGTTCATGGCCCAGACGCTGGGCCACGCTAGCGGTTTCGCGGGCGATAAGCGCCAGATCTTCCGAACTCGGGCGTTCGTTGATCGTCGTGTCGGCAAGAAACACAGTGTAGTTCTTGCCCACGATCATGTGGATGCCGAAGGGCAGCGCGCCGGGCTTCGGGTCGAGTACGCGCCGCACTTCCTTCATGGACTGTGCGAACGGTCGAGTCATGCCCGTGATCATCGCATCGCCCACGCCCAGCTTCAGGAGACCCGATGCAAAGACGTTGCGATCCTGATTGACCATGCGGCGCACGTCGCGTTCCAGATAGCCGCGGCGCTTCAGGCGCTCGTAGAGCATCTCCACCATGGGTTCGACATGTTCGGATCCCAGCGAGTTCTCGATTTGGTAGGTCTCCGGATCGGAGACGCCCAGCTCTGCCATCTTGTCGAGGACGGCCTGTGTGCGGCCGACGAGCACCGGCTCACCATAGCCGAAATCGCGATATTGGATGGCCGCGCGCAGAACGACCTCATGCTCGGCCTCGGCAAAGATCACCCGCTTCGGTTCCTGCTTGACCTGGGCATAGACGTTGGTGAGGACGGACGTGGTGGGATTGAGCCTGCTCTTGAGCGCGTGACGGTAGGCGTCGAAGTCTTCGATCCGCGTCTGCGCTACGCCGCTTTCCATCGCGGCCTTAGCAACGGCGGAGGGCACGCGCTCCATCAGCCGCGGATCGAAGGGGGCGGGGATGATGTAGTCGCGCCCGAACTGGTGATTCTTCCCGTAGGCCGCCGCAACTTCCTCCGGCACCTGTTCGCGGGCAAGCTCCGCAATGGCGCGGGCCGCCGCAATCTTCATCTCTTCATTGATCGCCGTGGCCCGCACGTCGAGCGCCCCACGGAAGATGAAGGGGAATCCGAGTACGTTATTGACCTGGTTCGGATAGTCCGAACGGCCGGTTGCGACGATCGCGTCCGGGCGGACCCCCATGACTTCGGGCGGGGTGATCTCGGGATCGGGATTGGCCATGGCGAAGATGATCGGTTGATCCGCCATCTCCTTGACCATCTCAGGCGTGACCGCGCCCTTGACGGACAGTCCCAGGAAAATGTCCGCGCCCTTCATCGCGTCCGCCAGCGTGCGCGCGTCCGTTTCGATGGCGTGGGCCGATTTGAACTGATCGACGCCGGCGCGGCCCTTATAGATCACGCCCTTGCTGTCGCACATGGTGACGTTTTCCTGCCGCACGCCCATCGACTTGATGAGTGCCGTGCAGGCAAGCGCAGAAGCGCCCGCGCCGTTCACCGCGACCTTCACGTCCTCCAGCTTACGGCCGGTGATGAAGCAGGCATTGAGGACGCCCGCCGCCGCGATGATCGCGGTGCCGTGCTGGTCGTCATGCATGACCGGAATATTCATCCGTTCGCGCAAGGCCTGCTCGATGATGAAGCACTCTGGCGCCTTGATATCCTCAAGGTTGATGCCGCCGAAGCTCGGCTCCATCAGCGCGACCGCTTCGATGAAGGCCTCCGGGTCTTCGGTGGCGAGCTCGATGTCGATCGAGTCGACATCGGCGAAGCGCTTGAACAGCACCGCCTTGCCCTCCATCACCGGCTTCGAGGCAAGTGCGCCCAGGTTGCCCATGCCCAGAATGGCGGTGCCGTTGGAAATGACGGCGACAAGGTTGCCCTTGGCGGTATACTCGTAAGCATCGCCGGGATTATCGGCGATCGCCTGCACGGGAACTGCGACGCCAGGAGAGTAGGCGAGTGACAGGTCGCGCTGGGTCGCCATCGGCTTGGAAGCGATGATCTCAATCTTACCAGGACGGATGGTCCGGTGATAGAAGAGCGCCTCGCGCTCGGTAAACTGGACCCGGTTCTCGTCGGACACGCGCAATCTCCCGCAAACGCGCCTGCCCCTAACCAATGTTAGCCACTCTTGGTAGGGGAAAGCTGGCCTGCCATGCTTTCCGAATCGCCGCAGAGGACGCTAACCGTGCGGGCGATGGCAGATGCTGCAGCTCCGACTCCCATGATGGCTCAATATCTCGCGCTGCGGGAGGAGGCGGGCGACTGCCTGCTCTTCTATCGCATGGGGGACTTTTTCGAGCTGTTCTTCGACGACGCGAAGAAGGCTGCTGCGATCCTCGACATCTCGCTGACCAGCCGCGGCGAACATGCAGGGGCGCCTATTCCGATGTGCGGCGTTCCGGTTCACTCGGCAGAGAGCTACCTTGCCCGGCTGATCCGGGCAGGCTGCCGCGTCGCGATTGCTGAGCAGACGGAGAGTCCTGCCAAAGCCAAGAAGCGGGGCGGCTCCAAGGCGCTTGTCGCCCGTGACATTGTCCGTTTCGTCACTGCGGGCACTCTGACCGAGGAGGCTCTGCTGGAGCCGCGCCGGGCCAACATACTCGCGGCTGCGTGCGAGTTGCGCGGGCAGGTGGGCATCGCGGCGTGCGACATTTCGACAGGCCGGATGGAACTGGAGGAATGCGCGCCGGATCGGCTGGCCGCGGCCCTTGCGCGCCTGGGGGCGAGTGAGCTGGTGGCGCCAGAAGGTTGGGAGCATTTGCCGGATGACGCTATTGAGCGCCCAGCACGAGAGTTCGCCAGCGATGCCGGCGAGGCCCGGCTGAAGGCGATCCACTCTGTTGCCACGCTTGACGGCTTCGGGGTGTTTTCGCGCACCATGCTGGCTGCCGCGGGTGGGCTGATCGCTTATCTTGACCACGTCGGGCGCGGGAAACTGCCGCTGCTGCTTCCGCCCGAAGTGCGGGCAAGCGGCGCTGCCCTGGCAATGGATGAGGCTACCCGAGCCAGTCTGGAGATCCTGCAGTCTGCGCAGGGCGGCCGCAAGGGGAGCCTGATCGATGCCGTCGACCGTTGCGTGACAGGCGCCGGGGCGCGTCAGCTGGCGGAGGATCTGTCAGCGCCGCTGTTGGACCGACAGCAGATCGCGGAACGGCTGGAACTCGTCGGATGGCTTCACGAGGATGCACTGCTGCGTGAGGACTTGCGAGCATCCCTGCGTTCCATGCCCGACATTGGACGTGCTCTTGGCCGGGTGGTCGCAGGTCGGGGTTCCCCGCGTGATCTCGGGCAGCTGCGTGACGGCCTTGGCGGCGCGCGCACGCTGCATGAGCGGCTTGTACGAAAGGATGAGTTGCCCGTCCTCCTGACGCGCCTTTTGCCCGCCCTTGCCGGTCATGGCGCTCTGGTGGACCTGCTCTCGCGCGCACTCGTGCCGGCGCCTCCGACCGAGCGGAATCAAGGTGGATATATAGCGGAAGGCTATGACGGCGCGCTGGACGAACTGCGCAGGACCGCAGGCAACGCGCGCCGGGCGATCGCCGCACTGGAGGCGAAATACCGGGAAGAAACCGGCGTCGCGGCGCTGAAGATCAAGCACAACAACGTTCTTGGCTACTTCGTCGAGGTTCCCCAGCGCCACTCCGACAAGCTGCTCCTGCCGGACAGCGGCTTCACGCATCGTCAGACGATGGCCGGTGCGATGCGCTTCAATGCATTGGCGCTGCACGAGGAAGCGAGCCGGATCACGGAAGCGGGCGCTCACTCGCTCGCCGCCGAGGAAGCGCATTTCGAGGAACTCGTTACGGCGGTCGTCGAGGCGCGCAATGCGATAGCGGCGACGGCAGCCGCTCTTGCTCGGATAGACGTGGCCGCGGGGCAGGCGGAGCGGGCTGCCGAAGGCGGCTGGTCGCGGCCCGAAATTGTGGAGGAACCCTGCCTTTCCATCGAGGGGGGGCGACACCCCGTGGTGGAGGCTGCGCTTGCCGTTCAGAGCGATCGCTTCGTGGCGAACGACTGCCGTCTTTCGCCACAGGACCGGCTATGGCTCATCGGTGGCCCCAACATGGGCGGTAAGTCGACCTTCCTGCGGCAGAACGCCCTTATCGTGCTGCTTGCCCAGGCCGGAAGCTTTGTCCCTGCCCAGTCTGCACGCATCGGCCTGGTCGATCGCCTGTTCAGCCGCGTGGGAGCTTCGGACAATCTGGCGCGGGGGCGTTCGACCTTCATGGTGGAAATGGTGGAGACAGCCGCGATCCTCTCGCAGGCGACCGAGCGCAGCTTCGTTATTCTGGACGAAGTGGGACGTGGCACATCCACATACGATGGCCTCGCTCTGGCATGGGCCGTGGCCGAGGCGGTGCACGAGACAAATCGCTGCCGCTGCCTGTTCGCAACGCACTATCATGAACTGGCGCGTCTGGCGGAGACCTGCGATGCGCTTTCCCTGCACCATGTCCGTGCCCGCGAGTGGAAGGGCGAGCTTGTGCTGCTGCATGAACTGGCCGAGGGTCCGGCGGACCGCAGCTATGGGCTCGCTGTCGCACGGCTGGCGGGGGTACCGGCGAAAGTCGTGTCGCGCGCCAAGTCTGTACTCGACAAGCTGGAGAAAGGCCGCGCCGAAACAGGTGGCCTCGCGGCCGGGTTGGGTGATCTTCCTCTCTTCGCCGCGGCTGAAGCAGCGCGCGAGGAAGTCTGTGACATATTGCGCGAACGCCTGAAGGGTATCGACGTCGACGCGCTCAGTCCGCGCGAGGCACTGGACCTGCTTTACGAGTTGAAGCTGCAGGCAGTGGCCGAGTGACCTCTCTCGCCCGTCGGGGAACGGGCGAGAGGAGCTGTGACCAGCGGATCAGCGTGTGGGAACCGGCTTCTCACCCGAGTAGTCGTAGAAGCCCTTGCCGGTCTTGCGGCCGTACCATCCCGCTTCGACGTACTTCTGCAGCAGCGGCGCCGGGCGATACTTGGGGTCGCCTGTCGTGGCGTGGAAGACCTTCATGATCTCGTAAAGGGTGTCGAGCCCTACGAAGTCGCACAGGGTCAGCGGCCCCATCGGGTGGTTAAGGCCGATCCTGCAGCCAGCATCGATGTCCTCTACGGAGCCCAGCCCCTCTCCCAGCACGAAGATCGCTTCGTTCAGCATCGGGCACAGGATGCGGTTGACGACGAAGCCCGGGGCATCGCCGGCGAGCACGACGGTCTTGCCGAGCTTCTCACCGAAGGCCTTCATCCGATCGATGGTGTCCTGTGAGGTGGCGAGGCCGGGGATGACCTCTACCAGGCCCATGACGGGTACCGGGTTGAAGAAGTGCAGTCCGCAAAAGCGCGTCGGATCAGGCGAGTTGGCCGCCATCCGGGTGATCGGAATGGAACTGGTGTTCGAGGCCATGATCGCATTCGCGCCCAGAACCTTGCCGGCGGCTTCGAAGATCTTGGCCTTGATGTCCTCGCGCTCGGTCGCGGCCTCGATGATGAGGTCGGCCTTTTCCATCGGCGCGTAATCGCCCACGGCGGAGATGCGGCCCAGCAGCGCGTCAGCATCCGCCTGGCTCAGCTTTTCCTTTGCGACCAGCTTTGAAAGGCTTTTGCCGATGCCCGCTTTGCCCTTTTCCGCGAGTTCAACCGAGACATCGGACAAGATCACATTCATGCCCTTGGATGCGACGGTCTGGGCGATGCCCGCTCCCATGATACCCGCACCGATGATCGCGACTGTCTGCACGCCAAGCCTCCCTTGCTGAACTGTTCGCGGGCTGACTAGCGGCAATGCTCCGGCAAGGGAACCGGCAGTCAGATGCGCGCGTACACAAGCAAGGCAGGCTACCTGCTGGTGCTTGAGCGGTGCAGCCTAGCCTAGCCAGCCTAGCGGTTCTGGCCGGGTACCCAGAGCACGTCTCCGCCCGCGCCCGCATTGATGGCGCGCGCCAGGACGAAGAGATAGTCGCTCAGCCGGTTGATGTAGGCCAGGGCGGCAGGGTTCACCGGGTCGCTGGCGGCCAGGGCAGTTGCCGCACGTTCCGCCCTTCGGGCGGACGCGCGGGCGATATGCACGCGCGCAGCGGCCTCGCTTCCGCCCGGGAGGATGAAGCTGCGCAGCGGTTCCAACGTTTCGTTCAGCGCATCAATCGCGCCTTCCAGCCACTCCGCCTGAGAGGCAACGATGCGAAGCGTCATTTCACCGGGTGTGAAATCCTCGCCCGGCGTCGCGAGATCGGCGCCCAGATCGAACAGGTCGTTCTGGATCCGGGTGAGCGTGTCAGCATGGGAGCTGCCCTGCAGCGCACAGACTGCCAGACCGATCGCGCTGTTCGCTTCATCGACGGCGCCAATCGCTTCCATGCGCGCGGCATGCTTGGGCACACGAGAGCCATCGACAAGGCCGGTCGTGCCGTCGTCTCCGGTACGGGTGTAGATGCGGTTGAGGCGGACCAAGGCTTAGCGCGATGCCGCCAGCAGTACCGCGACGACAACCACTGCGGCCGCCTGGTACTTGATGCGCGCGAACATCATCTTGTTCTGCATAAGCTGCATCTCGGTTGCACTCGCGCCCGAGTCGCGTTCAAGATCCATCTTCGTGCTCTTGAGGAAGGCGACGATGCCTCGCACGAGGCTCACCACCACCATGATCACCAGCGCGATGATGATAGGGACAAGGATATAGGTCATGTCTCGTGATGTAAGGCGTTTGACACAGAAATGCCAGCCGGGAGCCGCCCGTCCCTGAGGGCAGCGGCCAGAGCCTTGCCGTCCTCTCCCGCTCGGCGACGATCTGCCACCGAAGCCGTTCCGCGCCGCTTCGCGAGCTTGCGCCCATCGGGCTCGACCAGCAGGTCATGGTGATGCCAGGTGGGGACCGGCAGATCGAGCAGCGCCTGGAGCAGGCGGTGAACGTGGCTTGCGGGAAACAGGTCTAGCCCGCGTGTCACGAGTGTCACGCCATCGGTCGCATCGTCCAGCGTCGCGGCGAGATGGTAGCTCGCCGGCAGATTCTTGCGCAGGAGAACCACGTCCCCGAATATCTGCGGCGTGGCGAGCTGCGGGCCTGCTCTTTCGTCGATCCAGTGCAGAGGGCCCACAAGCGTGATCGCCCGCTCCATATCGATCCGCCAGGCGGCGCCGGCAGGGTCGACGTCGCGCTGCTTACAGGTGCCGGGATAAATCGGACCGTCCGGCCCTCGTCCTGCTGCCGCTTCGGCGATTTCACTGCGCGTGCAGTGACAAGGGTAGAGCAGTCCCATGTCCTTGAGCCGCTCACCCGCGGCGGCGTAGCTGGCAAGGCGTTGCGACTGGAACACCGCCTTCTCGTCCCAGGCCAGGCCCAGCCACGCAAGGTCTTCCATGAACTCCGTGACGGCTTCAGCCCGGCTTCGCTCCCCGTCGATGTCTTCGATCCTGAGCAGGAAGGTGCCGCCGCGTGATCGCGCGATGTCGTGGGCCGTGACAGCTGCGTACGCGTGTCCCAGGTGCAAGGAGCCATTGGGGCTGGGGGCAAAGCGCGTGCGGACCATCTTGAACCGGTCTACCCGTGCAGGCGGGGGCCGCAAGGCGTGTCGTCTTGTGGATTGTGACTGCCGCTGCGAATCCATGGCTTGACGCGAATTCTCTTAGGTGCTGGAAAAGCCATCATGGTTTGCCATCAAACCGCAATGTCGGCCTGCAATAGGAGGCCATGCTCAAGTCGGAGCTGATTGAGCGCGCGGCTCGTTTCCGCAGCGCCGAGGAGGATCCCTCCCGAAGTCTTGCCGACTGTCCTGCTCTCGTTCTGAACGCAGACTACACGCCGCTCTCGTATTATCCGCTTAGTCTCTGGCCGTGGCAGACGGTGATCAAGGCTGTCGTGCTTGAGCGGGTCGATATCGTCAGCTCCTATGAGCGGGTTGTGCACTCGCCAAGCTGGTCGATGCAGATCCCCTCGGTCATCGCCTTGCGGCAATATGTGAAGCCTTCCGAGTTTCCGGCGTTCACGCGCTTCAATGTGTTCCTGCGGGACCGTTTCAGCTGCCAGTACTGCGGCAGCCAGCACCACCTGACGTTCGATCACGTCGTGCCTCGGCGCCTTGGGGGGCGCACGAGTTGGGAGAACATCCTCACGGCGTGCGCCCCGTGCAATATGAAGAAAGGCGGCCGTACGCCGAAGCAGGCCAAGATGCCGCCGATCGTCAATCCGATCCGCCCAACAAGCTGGCAACTCCAGGAGCGCGGCCGCGCCTTTCCGCCCAATTACCTGCACGAGACCTGGCGGGACTGGCTCTACTGGGACGTGGAGCTGGAGGCATAAAACGCAGAGGCTAGTGCACCGTTTCGGCTGCCGGCTCTTCTTCGTGTCTGTCCACAACGGTCGTGATCGCGACGTCCATGGTGACATTGCCGATCGTGCGCATCAGATCCGGGAGCATCTCAACGGCGACCAGCAGGGCGAGCGGCTCCACTGGAACACCCATGGCGATCGCGATCGGGCCTGCCGAAGTCACGAAGCTGATCGCGCCGGGAAGCGAGACGGCGCCGAAAGTCGTTGCAAATGCCGTGAGAGCCCCCACGGCAAGGGCCGTGGGCGTAAGCGTCACACCGGTCAGGTGCGCTGCATAGATCACCACCGCCATGTTCATGGCAGGGCCAGTCGAGCGGAACAGCGCGACCGCCAAGGGTAGTACGAACTCACTCGTGCTCTCCCGCAGTTCCAGCCTGCGGCAGGACACCAGCATCGCAGGGAGGCTGGCGAGCGACGACTGGGTGGAAAAAGCCACGGCCTGAGCCGGCAGCATCGCGCGCGCAAACGCAAGCGGTGAGCGGCCTCCCGCAAACACGGCGAGCGCGTATCCGCCCAGAAAGATGACGCTGCCAACGCAGGTGACGATTACGACGTAGTGCGCCAGCGCTCCGATGGCCGCACCGCCGCTGCTGACCGCGACGGCAAAGGCGAGGCCGAAAACGCCGACCGGAGCAACTGCGAGGACCCAGCCGATCACCACCATCATGGCTCCGGCTATGGCCTCGAACAAGACGGCGAGACTGCGCCGAGGAGCTTCCGCCAGTCGGGTGGAAGCCACGGCCAAGAGCGCAAAGAACACGATCACCGGCAGCATGGCGTTTTCGGCGGCCGCCGCCACGATGTTGCCCGGGATCAGCGATGCCAGGAAGTCGGCGGCGCCGGGCACTGGACCAGGATCGGCATTCTGCGCACCCATGGCGGCCGCTGCATTGGGCGGCACCGGAGAGAAACGGAGCAGCAGCGGCGTCAGGACTGCGCCCAGAGCTGCGCTGGCAACCAGGATCCCGAGAATCAGCCCGAGTGCACGCCTTGCCGTGGTGCCTCCTCTGGCGGCCGCGATCGTCTCCACCACACCGTTGAACAGCAGCGCCGCGACCAAGGGCAGGATGGTCATCGTAAGGGCCTGAAGCCACAGTCTGCCGATCGGTCCGGCCACTGCCTGAATGGGTGCTGCGCTGGGGCTGGTCCTCAAGACCCAGCCGAGAACGAGCCCCAGCCCGAGACCAAGGAAGGTAAGGCCGGCGGGGACGCGTATTTCCGGCATGCGGGTCGCACTGCTCTCAGCGGTCATACTGCTCCTGGAGGTCTCGAAAGAATGCTTCTAGCAGCCGTTCGCGACATAGCAATTTGTGAGCCATCAGTGTTAGGGAGCCGCAGGTAAGGAGCGCACATGGCCAAGCAATTCTTCGGTACCGACGGCATTCGCGGCCGCACCAATGCAGGCGTGATGACGGCAGTCACGGCGATGAAAGTGGGGCAGGCGGCAGGTACGCGGTTCCTGCGCGGGGATCACCGCCACCGCGTCGTCATCGGCAAGGACACGCGCCTGTCCGGCTATATGCTGGAAAACGCCATGGTCGCCGGGTTTACGTCAGTCGGGATGGACGTCGTGCTGCTGGGTCCGATGCCCACGCCTGCCGTCGCGCTGCTGACGCAGGAACTGCGGGCCGACGTGGGCGTCATGATTTCCGCAAGCCACAATCCCTATGAAGATAACGGCATCAAGCTGTTCGGGCCTGACGGGTTCAAGCTTTCCGACGCAGACGAACTGACGATCGAGGCCATGCTGGGTGAGGATCTCGGGCTTGCCCCCTCTGCGGAGATCGGCCGAGCGCGCCGGATCGAGGATGCACGCGGACGCTATATTCACGCTGTGAAGCAATCGCTGGCCAAGGCGATCCGGCTGGATGGTCTCAAGATCGCGCTCGATTGCGCGAACGGCGCTGCGTATCAGGTCGCCCCTTCCGCGTTCTGGGAGCTCGGCGCCGAAGTGGTGGCGCTGGGAGTCGAGCCGAACGGCAGGAACATCAACCTGAACTGCGGGTCGACCCACGTCGCCGCGCTGCAGGAGACTGTGGTCGCGTCTGGGGCGGATATCGGCATCGCGCTGGACGGTGACGCGGACCGCCTGATCGTGGTCGATGAAAAGGGCCAGATCGTCGATGGGGATCAGATCATGGCGCTGATCGGCAGTGAGTGGGCGGCACAAGGGAGGCTCGCAGGCGGTGGTGTCGTCGCCACGGTCATGTCCAACCTGGGGCTTGAGCGCTTCCTCCGCGGGCACGGTCTTGATCTCGTGCGTACTGCGGTGGGGGACCGTCACGTGCTCGAAGCCATGCGCAAGGGCGGATACAACGTGGGCGGCGAACAGTCGGGTCATATGATCCTGCTGGATCACGCAACCACGGGCGACGGCACGGTCGCGGCGCTGCAGGTGCTCGCCGCCTTGGTGCAGTCAGGTAAGCGTGCGAGCGAATTGCTGCACCTGTTCGATCCGGTTCCGCAACTGTTGCGAAACGTGCGTTTCGCCGGCGGAAAGCCGCTTGAGGCGGACAGTGTGAAGGCTGCGATCGCAGATGCGGAAGCCTCGCTGAACGGCAGCGGACGCCTGGTGATCCGCCCCTCGGGCACCGAGCCGGTCATCCGTGTCATGGCAGAAGGCGACGACGCCGATCACGTCGAAGCGGCTGTGGCCTCGATCTGCGCCGCTGTCGAGAAAGTAGCGGCGTGATGTCCTTTGCCAAAGCGCGGAAGGAGCGCTGAAGACGATGTTGGAGATGCGCCCCGATTGCGAACGGTGCGGTGTGGACCTTCCAGCCGAGCACCCCGGCGCGTTCATCTGCAGTTTCGAGTGCACATTCTGTGCCGAATGCGCGGATGCGCTTGACGATCTGTGCCCCAATTGCAGAGGCGAACTGGTGGACAGGCCGACAAGGGCCAAGCGGCACCACGCGGACAATCCACCTTCGTCACAACGCCGGTTCAAATCCGCATGACAGAGGCCCAACGGCCGCCGCGCATCCTCGCCATCGCCGGTTCCGACAGTTCGGGTGGAGCGGGCATCCAGGCGGATATCAAGACGATCACAATGATGGGCGGCTTCGCGATGACCGCAATCACTGCCATCACCGCTCAGAACACGCTGGGAGTCACGGGCGTGGATGTCATCTCGCCCGAAATGGTGGCAGCCCAGATTGACGCCTGCATCTCAGACATCGGCGTCGATGCCGTAAAGATCGGCATGCTCGGCTCGGCCGCCGTGGCACACGCAGTGGCAGATCGGCTGGAGGCGCTTTCCGTTCCGGTCGTCTTCGACCCGGTCATGATCGCCAGCAGCGGCTCGGTGCTCGCGGACAAGGAGACGATCGCCGCATTCGAACGGCTGATGACGCTTGCGGCGCTCACCACTCCTAATGTGCCCGAACTCGCGGCGCTGGGCGGCCCCGAAGCGATGGCCCTCAGAAACGTGACCTATCTTGCGAAAGGGGGCGATGCCCCTGGCGCTGTGGTTTTGGATCGCCTGTTAAACGCCGGTCAGTCGCCGATCGAGTGGCGGGCGCCACGGATCGTTACGCGCCATAGCCACGGCACTGGGTGCACGTTGTCGAGCGCGATTGCCACGAGCCTCGGCAGAGGCGTCGACCTTCGGTCGGCGGTCGAACAAGCGCGTGCATTCGTGCGCGCTGCTCTTGAGGCTGCTCCTGGATTTGGGGCCGGGCACGGGCCTATGGGCCACCAGGCCGTGCGCCTCTGATCAATCGCTTACGCCGTCTCGGGCACAAGGCGCAGCCGGTCCCAAGAGACGTCTGCACCACCCCGGCTACCCTCGATGAATCCGGACTTCGCGAGATAGCCTGGGTCTATCAGTCCGGTGCTCGACCAGTCCCGAACGCAAAGCCTTTCCTTGATCTTCCACCCGCCATCTTCGCGGGCCAGCGTATCAACGTATCGGCCGCCAAGTTGCGTCATACGCTCGCCTTCATCGCTGTCGCTGATGAGGGTCGCGACAAAATAGGTCTCCGCCGCTGCACCAGTGCCGAAGACGCGAATCAGCGACTGTCCCAGTTGATGGCTGACGACCCGCGTGGTTTGGCGCGCCTGCTCGAGAATGACTTTGGCGAACATGCGACCATCGCACTTGTTGGGGCCGTGATCGTCCCACGACTCTTCGCAGTACACGCTCGCCATTTCCGCTATGTCGGCGCGGTCGCAGCCGTGGCAGTACATGGCGAGCGTCTGGCGAATTTGGTGATGATCCCACAACTCCTGCAGCCGTCGGTTGTCGTCGAGGTCCACGCGCGCTCTCCCTTTTGGTTTTGCGTGCAGGCTATGCCTCGAGCGGATGCGTGCCAAGTCCTCGGTTGGGATCAACCGCGACCAAAGAGGCAGTCAATCACGTCCCATCGAGAGGGCTAAATCGCTGAGAGCTTTCGAGAGTCCCCGCGCGAGCTCTGGCGGTTCAGGTGACACGTCGGCAATTGCGCGCTGCATCGCCTCGGCCCACTGACCGGCGACGGCTCGGTTGATGGTGAAAGGTGCGTGCAGGCTCATCATGCAGCGGCCAGGATTGGCTTCGAACCAGTCCCGCGGTCCGCCCGCCCAGCCGGCAAGGAAAAGCGGCAGTCCCTTGCGCATGGGCGCAAGGTCCGCCGCGTGCATGGCTCGCAGTTCCGCATAGGCGGGGTCGCTATCCATAAGATCGTAGAAGCGGTTGCAGATCGCTTCCATGGTCGCATGGCCACCGAGTCGGTCGAAAGGCGTGGCCGGCTTTGTTGTGGTTTCGTTGGTCACGGGCGGGGGAGCTTCGGACTGCACATGCATCTTGTTGGCCGAAGTTGCGCGGCGCAACATTGATCGAGGTCAATCCGCTGGCTCAATCGCGGATAAGCGCCCTCAGGGCTTCAATCCGGTCCGCCTCATGGGCCGGTTTGTCCGCGCGGATGCGATTGATGCGCGGGAAGCGCATCGCAACGCCGGACTTGTGGCGCTTGCTGGCGTGGATCGAATCGAACGCCACCTCCAGAACAAGCGTTCGCTCCGTCTCGCGCACCGGACCGAACCGGTTGACCGTGTGGTTACGAACATACTTGTCGAGCCATTTCAGCTCCTCGTCCGTGATGCCGGAGTAAGCCTTGCCCACCGGGAGAAGTTCAGCGCCTTGGTCGGGGTCTCCGTCCCAGCAGCCGAAGGTATAATCTGAATAGAACGAGCTGCGCCGCCCGTTACCCCGCTGGGCGTACATCATCACGCAGTCGACCAGCAGCGGATCGCGCTTCCACTTGTACCACAGCCCTGTGCGCCGTCCGGCGATGTAGGGCGAATCGCGCCGCTTGAGCATGACACCTTCGATCGCATCGTCACGCGTCCGCCCACGGATCTTCGCAAGATCCTCGAGCGTCCCGGCGTCGATCACCTGGCTCAAGTCGAAATGGTCCGGATCGAGCCGCGGCATCAGGGCTTCGAGCCGCTGACGGCGCTGCCCCCAGGGCAGCTCGCGCAAGTCCTCTCCATCCAGGATCAGCACGTCGTAAAGCCTGACAAACGCGGGGTACTCGGCAAGCATCTTCTTGCTCACAGTCTTGCGGCCAAGCCGCTGCTGAAGCGCATTGAAGCTAGCCGCGCCGCCTTCCTCGCCCCCCTGGTGCGAGCCGCGCACCAGCAGTTCGCCATCCAGCACAGCCGGAAACGGCAGTGAGGCGGCAACTTCGGGAAAGGTCCCTGAGATGTCGTCGCCAGAGCGCGAGTAGACCCGGGTCTCTCCGTTGCCGTCCGCATCTTCCGCGCGCACCAGCTGGACGCGGATGCCGTCCCATTTCCACTCCGCCGCGTAGTCGGCCATATCGACGATCGTTTCGTCGAGCGGATGGGCAAGCATGAAGGGACGGAACAGCGGGATGCCCTCGGAGGAGGGCGCCTCCTCACCATGTGCGGCCCACGCGAACAGCGGCTGATAGGGTGGGGTTTGACCGTGCCAGTGCTCCTCGACCTCTTCGACGGGAACGCCAAATGCTTGGGCGAACGCCGTCTTGGCCAAGCGTGCCGAAATGCCGATCCGCATCGCCCCGGTGGCCATTTTGAGCAGCGCATAACGCCCGTCGGAATCCAGCCGGTCGAGCAGCTCGGGAAGCGCAGTCATGACTGAAGCGCGCGTCATCCGCGAAAGGGCGTCCACCGCTTCGGAGACGGTAGGGGGCGTGGGGGCGGTGCCGGGTTCTGGCCAAAGCAGGCTCGCCGTCTCGGCACTGTCCCCCACGAAATCGCGGCTGAGTGCATAGAGGATCGGATCGACGCGCTCGCTCAGCAGGTTTCGGATCGTGGAGGACTTCACCGCCGGGAAGTCGAGCCCGCCGGTCAGCGCGGCCAAGGCCCAGCCCCTGTCCGGATCGGGCGTCTCTCGCAAGTAATCTGCCAGCAGCTTGAGCTTGGCGTTGCGGCTGCGCGTGTAGACCAGCGCGTCGAGGAGTGCGGCGAACGCCTCCATCAGTCGTCCTCATCTTCGTAGCCCACCAGCGCCAGCGCTTTGGCGCGGCGCTGGTGAAGCTGGCACCAGCGCAGCATGGCCTCCTCGCGCCCATGGGTAATCCATGTTTCGTATGGGTTCACGTCTTCTACGGTCTTGGTCAATTCATCCCAGTCTGCATGATCGGAGATGACAAGCGGCAGCTCCACCATGCGCTGGCGTGCCCGCTGCCGCACACGCATCCAGCCAGATGCCATCGCGGTGATCGGCTCGGGCAAACGGCGGCTCCAACGATCGTTGAGCGCCGAGGGCGGACAGACGACGATGTGGCCGGCGATCTCCTCCTTTTTGGCGTCGCTGACCAGCCGGAGGTCGCCCAAATCGACGCCGAAGCTCTCATAGAGCCTGCACATCCGCTCCATGGCTCCGTGCAGATAAATAGGCGCGCAGTGGCCTACGCGGCGAACCTCCGCGATCAGCCTCTGCGCCTTTCCCAGCGCGTAGGCTCCGACGAGAATGCAGCGGTCAGGATTGTCGGCAAGAGCCTTGAGCAACTTGGCGATTTCGTGCTCGATCGGCGGATGGCGGAACACCGGCAGGCCGAACGTCGCCTCAGTAATCAGCACATCGCAGGCGGTGACTTCGAAAGGCGGGCACGTGGGATCGGGGCGGCGTTTGTAGTCACCGGTGACGACGATTCGTTCACCGGCGTGCTCCAGCAGGATCTGCGCAGAACCCAGAACGTGACCGGCCGGCAGCCAGGTCGCGGTGACGCCACCTCTCAGCGGGACAGGCTCGCCGTAAACTGTGGCACGCGCACCATCCTGCGTTTGGTAGCGCAGCTTCATGATCGCCAGCGTCTCGGGCGTGGCCAGCGTTTCCCCATGGCCGCCGCGTGCATGGTCCGCATGCCCGTGAGTCACCAGTGCGCGGGGGACGGGGCGGGAGGGATCGATCCAGCAATCTGCGGGTACGACGTGGATCCCCCAAGGCTCGGGTCGGATCCAGGAGAAGTCGTGAGTCATGGATAGAAGAATGGGGCGGAACCGCTGCGGTTCCACCCCATCCTTGAGGGCATCAGGAGCAGGACGGGCTTACTCGTCCGAGCTCGCCTCTGACTCAGGGTCCGTCTCCGGCCCGCTGGGTTTCACTGGCGCCTTCTTCTTCTTGGCCTTCGTCAGCTTCGGCGGGGCCGGGGTCAGCTCAAAGGACAGCGTCTTGTCCTTGACCGAGACATGCACTTCACCGCCAGAGGCCAGCTTGCCGAACAGCAGTTCCTCGGCAAGCGGTTGCTTCACCTTTTCCTGGATGAGACGGCCCATCGGGCGTGCACCGTAGAGCTTGTCGTAGCCACGCTCGCCCAGCCATTCGCGCGCATCCGAGTCGAACTGGATGTGGACGTTCTGATCCGCCAGCTGCAGTTCCAGCTGGAGGATGAACTTGTCGACGACCCGGCTGATGGTGTCCTTGCCCAGGTAGGCGAAGGGCACGATCGCATCGAGACGGTTGCGGAACTCAGGGGTGAACATCTGCTTCACCGCCTCTTCGCCCGCGTCGGCCTTCGAAACATCGCCGAAGCCGATGCCCGAACGCGCCATGTCCGAAGCGCCCGCGTTCGTGGTCATGATCAGCACCACATTACGGAAATCGACCGTCTTGCCGTGGTGATCGGTGAGCCGCCCGTTGTCCATCACCTGCAGCAGGATGTTGAACAGGTCCGGGTGCGCCTTCTCGATTTCGTCGAGCAAGAGGACGCAGTGCGGATTCTGGTCGATCGCGTCGGTCAGCAGACCGCCCTGGTCGAACCCGACATAGCCCGGAGGCGCACCGATGAGGCGGCTGACCGAGTGGCGTTCCATGTACTCCGACATGTCAAAGCGCTTCAGCTCGATGCCCATGATGTTGGCGAGCTGGCGGGCGACTTCGGTCTTGCCGACGCCGGTTGGGCCGGAGAACAGGAACGAGCCGATCGGCTTATCCGGATCGCGCAGGCCTGCCCGGCTGAGCTTCATCGCCGTCGAGAGCACGCCGATCGCCTTGTCCTGGCCGAAGACTACACGCTTCAGATCGCGTTCGAGCGACTCGAGCGCCTTCTTGTCGTCCGAACTGACCGACTTGGGAGGGATGCGTGCCATTGTCGCGATCACCGCCTCGATCTCGCGCGCGGTGATGGTCTTCTTGCGGCGGCTGGGGGGCACCAGCATCTGCATCGCGCCAACTTCGTCGATCACGTCGATCGCCTTGTCCGGCAGCTTGCGGTCATTGATGTAACGAGCCGAGAGTTCGACGGCGGTCTTGATCGCGTCGGGCGTGTACTTGACCTTGTGGTGCTCCTCGAACGCGGTGCGCAGACCTCTGAGGATCTTGACGGTGTCCTCAACCGAAGGCTCGTTCACGTCGATCTTCTGGAAGCGCCGCAGCAGCGCGCGGTCCTTCTCGAAGTGATTGCGGAACTCCTTGTAGGTGGTGGAGCCGATGCACCGGATCGTGCCACCCGACAGCGCAGGCTTGAGCAGGTTGGAGGCGTCCATCGCGCCACCACTGGTCGCACCGGCACCGATCACGGTGTGGATCTCGTCGATGAACAGCACCGCGTGCGGCATCTTTTCCAGCTCGGATACGACCTGCTTCAGCCGCTCTTCGAAATCGCCGCGATAGCGCGTGCCCGCCAGCAGCGAGCCCATGTCGAGCGAGTAGATCACCGCTTCCTCGAGCACCTCGGGCACTTCACCCTCGACGATCTTGCGCGCGAGACCTTCGGCAATGGCGGTCTTGCCCACGCCCGGATCGCCCACGTAGAGCGGGTTGTTCTTGGAGCGGCGGCACAGGATCTGGATCGTCCGGTCGACTTCGGGACCGCGACCGATCAGCGGGTCCACCTTGCCCGAAAGCGCCTTCTCGTTGAGATTGACGGTGAACTGGTCGAGCGCGGAATCCTTCTTGTTTCCGCCCTTGGCCTCCGACTTGTCCTCTGCCTGAGGCTGCTGTTCTTCCGATCCCTTCGAATTGCGGTCTTCGATGCGGCGGCCGCCCTTGCCAATGCCATGGCTGATGTAGCTGACAGCATCCAGGCGGCTCATGTCTTGCTGCTGCAGGAAATAAACGGCGTAGCTGTCCCGCTCGGAAAAGAGCGCGACCAGCACGTTGGCACCCGTGACAGTGTCCTTGCCCGAAGACTGGACGTGCAGGATGGCGCGCTGGATGACCCGCTGGAAACCCGCAGTGGGGGCCGGATCGCCCTTCTCCTCGGTCTTCAGTGATTGATATTCCTGATCCAGGTACTGGCGCACGACATCGCCAAGATCGCCGAGGTCCACACCGCAAGCCTGCATGACTTGGGCGGCGTCGCTATCGTCGATCAGCGCCAGCAGGAGATGCTCGAGCGTGGCGTATTCATGGCTGCGGTCCGACGCATGCGACAGCGCAGAGTGCAGTGTCTTCTCAAGGCTTTGCGCGAAACTGGGCATTAGCGTTCTTTCATTGGATAGTATCGCGCTCCGGATCGGGATGTGGCCCGAGGGTCAGCGCTTGTTGCGACCAATATAGGATGCGGCATCACCGTTTCGAGATAACGCGCCCAACTCAAAGCTGTTTCGGCCTGAATAGGGATTCGGCGGCCCGCATGTGCGCGGCTGTCTTTTCCCTATGACTTTTGATCCGGTCGATCTCGGCTTGGAGCAAAGAAATGCGTGCGTCGAGTTCATCCAGCGAATAGCTTTCTAGGCTCTCGCTGGCGAGGAGGCTGGCGGCACCGAAGCTGCCTTCGGTCGACCGTCGCCGCGGTCGCTCGTCGTCGTCCATTGCGTTGCAGCATCGGACGGCTCGCCGCGACTGTCAACGGTTGAAAACACTTACCCAGCGGCACTCCGTTGTGGCAACACATCGCCATGCAGGACACGATTCCAGAGATGATGACCGCGATCGCCATCGAAGCGCCCGGGGGGCCTGACGTGCTGGTCCCCTGCGAGGTTCCGGTGCCTCGCCCCGGTCCCGGTGAGGTGCTGGTGAAAGTGGCATTTGCGGGTGTCAACCGACCGGACGTGCTGCAGCGGCAGGGACAATATCCCGCTCCGCCCGATGCTTCGCCGCTGCCGGGTCTGGAGATTTCGGGAACTGTGGTCAGCGTGGGGGCTGGCGTTGGCACTCTGCAAGACGGCGCTCGTGTTTGTGCCCTCGTGGCGGGAGGCGGTTATGCCGAATACTGCATCGCCGATGCGGGGCAGTGTCTTCCCGTTCCCGATTCGTTGCCTCTCGACCAGGCGGCAGCGCTTCCGGAGACGCTTTTCACCGTCTGGCACAACGTTTTCGATCGCGGCTGGGCCATCGATGGCGAGACGATGCTCGTTCACGGCGGGACCAGCGGGATCGGAACGATGGCGATCATGCTGGGCAAGCTGTTCGGCATGACCGTGATCGTAACCTGCGGCAGCGCCGCCAAGTGCAAGCGGGCGCGTGAGATCGGCGCGGACCATGCTATCAACTACAAGGAAAGTGACTTCGTCGCTGAAGTGGCGCGAATTACCGACGGTAAAGGCGTGAACCTTGTGCTCGACATGATTTCTGGCGACTACGTTCCGCGCAATCTGAAGTGCCTTGCGGAAGATGGCAGGCACGTGACCATCGCAGTTTTGGGCGGAGCCAAGGCGCACGTTAACATGGCCGCCGTGATGAGTCGCCGATACGTGCTCACCGGATCGACTCTGCGGCCGCGCCCGGCATCGTTCAAGCGATTGCTGGCACGTGAAATCGCGACAGAGGTCTGGCCTTCGGTCGAAAACGGCGAACTTCGGCCGGTGATGGATGCGTCTTTCCCTCTGACCCGGGCGGCCGATGCGCACCGCCGCATGGAGGCGGGCGATCACGTCGGCAAGATCGTCCTAGAGGTTTGAATGCGCACGGGCTGTGCTTTTCGCAAGGGACGCTGGATAAATGACTGCCCAATTGGATAGCCTGACCCTCCACGAGGATCCGCGTAGCGGCAATTGCTACAAGATCCGGCTGACGGCCGCTCTGCTGGGGCTGCCATTGCGGCGGCAGCAGTACGACATCATGAAGGGCGATACGCGCAGGCCGGAGTTTCTGCAGAACGTGAACGCCGATGGGCGCATTCCGGTTCTGCAGATCGGCGACCGTTTCCTGCCGGAGAGCAATGCCGCCTGCTGGTATCTTGCGGAAGGGTCGCCTCTGGTGCCGGCTGAGCGGTTCGACCGGGCCGATATGCTGCGATGGATGTTCTTCGAGCAGTATAACCACGAGCCGAACGTGGCCACTTTGCGGTTCTGGCTCCTGTTCGTCGGTGAGGCGAACCTCAGCCGCTTCCAGCGCGATCAGATCATGGCGAAGCGGGCCGGGGGCGAGGCGGCTCTTTCGATGATGAACGATCACCTTTCCAGCCGCGCCTGGTTTGTGGGTAACCAGCCGAGCCTGGCCGACATTGCGCTCTACCCCTACACGCACGTCTGCGAGGCAGGTGGTTTTCGCCTGCGGGACTATCCGGCAGTCTGCGCCTGGCTCAATCGGGTTTCAGGCCTGAAGGGCTATGTGCCGATGGATTGAGCGCGAAACGGGCACGGCGAGCCGCCGTGGACGCGGGGATGAGGCGACAAATGTCGCACTCTTGCTTGCCGAATCCGCAAGATCGGCCTAGATTATCCCGGTTAGGCCGCTCCGTGAGGGGCGGCCCTTATCGTTTTTACGCCTTCGATTACAGTTGATCGATCTCATCGGGACCAAGAGACATGAGCCAGCCCACACCGCTGATGCCGCACGCGACCGCCTCATGGCTGGTCGACAGCACCGGCCTCACCTTCGAGCAGATCGCCGAGTTCTGCGGTCTCCATATCCTTGAGGTCCAGGCCATGGCCGACGATCTTGCTTCGAGCAAGTACACCGGCCGTGATCCGGTGCGCTCGGGTGAGTTGACGATGGAGGAGATCGAGAAGGGCCAGGCTGACCCCTCGTACAAGCTCAAGATGCACAAGGCGCCCGTCACCGTCAGCCGCACGAAGGGTCCGCGTTACACCCCTGTGTCCAAGCGCCAGGACAAGCCCGACGGTATCGCTTGGATCCTGCGCCACCACCCCGAGGTATCGGACGCGCAGATCGGCAAGCTGATCGGCACCACGCGCAACACCATCGCCGCGATCCGCGATCGCAGCCACTGGAACATCGCGAATATCACGCCAAAGGATCCAGTGACACTCGGCCTGTGCTCGCAGCGTGAGCTGGACGCCATCGTTGCCAAGGCGGCGAAGAAGGCCGGGATCGAAGACGATGGGCGCGACGACGAGCGCCTGGGTGACGATCGCGAGGCGTTGATCGAAGAACTGCGCAAGGAGCGCGAAGACGCGGTTCGGGCCGCCGGAGAGGCTGCTCAGGAAGCCGAGGCGGCTGCCTGGCTCGAGGCGAAGCGCGCTGCAGAAGCGGAAGAAAGAAACCGCTAAGGCAAACGTAAAAACGGACGATCCAGCGCCGCGCCGGATCGTCCGTCATAGGGTGGGATGGGAGCCGAGCGGTAAGTTCGGCCCGAGCCTTACTCTGGCGCGGCGAGTATCAGCCTCGCTTCGTTACCGTCACGCCCGCGTGCAACTGCCTGGCTCTGTGCGTTGCGGGGCGTGAGGCGACCATCCAGCTGCGCGCCCTGCTCTATGGTGAGCGCATCATAGGTGATGTCGCCCCGGATGCGGGCCGACTGCAGGATGACGACTTCGCGTGCGCTCACTGAGCCTTCAACACGCCCGGCGATGCGAGCGGTCTCTGCATTGATCGCGCCCACCAGTTCACTGCTTTCCGCTTGAACAAGCGCGGTGCAGGCGATGTCACCCTGCACGCGGCCTTCGATATGAAGATCTGCCGTGGCGGTAATGTTGCCGGAGATGGAGGTGTCGCCTCCCAGAAGGGAGAAGGTGCCGCCGTTGATCGGGCGGTGGGTACCGAGTGGTTTAGGCATGGGGCTGAACTTCTTGAGCATGACGGGCGGCTTCCAGGAAGGGCCGTGGGTTGACGGGCTTGTCGTTGAGGCGGACCTCGAAGTGGAGGTGCGGACCAGTTGAGCGTCCGGTACTTCCCATTGTCGCGATGCGCGCCCCGGTTGCGACTTTCTGGCCTGTGCGCGCGGCGAAACCGGACAAGTGAGCGTAGCGCGTCATCAGACCATTGCCGTGGCTGATCTCGATGCAGTTCCCATAGCCTTGCTTCTCACCCACGAAGGTGATCGTGCCTTGGGCTGCAGCATAGATCGGGGAACCCATCGGGCCTGGGAAGTCGAGCCCGGCATGGAAGGCTGCGCTTCCATTGAACGGATCGGCTCGATAGCCAAAGCTGGAAGACACATAGGCAACGTTGGCAGGACGCGCCTGAGGCACGCTGGCGAGGCTGGATACGAGTGCATCCATGCGAGCCAGGCTGGTGCCGAGACGGCGGAACCGTGGGTCCAGAGAGCCGTCGCGCGCCGTCGCCAGCGGCAGCAGCGGACCGCCCTTTGCGCTATGCGAGCGGGCCGAGGCCAGGACGCTGGTCGGGCTAAGCCCAAGCTTGCGCATGGCGTCTGCCGCACGCGCGGAGCGGCTGTCGGCGTAGCGCGTCAGGCGATCCACAAACGCGAGTTGATCCGCTTCAAGGCGGGCGAGCGCAGCGGCTTCGGGGATCGCGGCGCTGATCTTGACGACCTCGCTCGCCCCTTCTTCGCTCTCTTGTGCTTCGAACCCAGCCGCTTCAGCGGGCAGATCACCCAGATGGGCTTCCACCATCCGCTGAATGAAATCCTGACGTTGAGCGAGATCGGAAGCAACGGATGTCAGCTCCCCGCGGTACGCCTGCACTCGGTCCTGAGCGCTGGAGACTTGAGCCTCCCGCTCGAGCAGGCGGGCCCGCTCACGACTGGCAGACCAGTGCGACGCCGTCAGGCTGAGCATGGTTCCAAACCAGGCGGCCAGCAGGAGGAAAAGCGCCAATGCGCCAAGTGCCTGCACTTTCGTCGAGATTTTGATGAATCGGACCTGCCCTTGAGACCGCATGAAGAGCTCGCGATCAGGGAAAATGGTCCGCAAGCGCGCTATGAGCGCGCTGGCGGTTACAGTATTCAAAGCGACCCCGCGTAATAGCAATTCTTCTGTTGGCCGGCGCCGTACCAATGAGAGCTTACCAAGGCGAATCCGCCTGTCCTGCCTTGATGCGGAATCCCGCTGAGCTGAGCGTATAGCGGGTTAAGTCGCTAAAATCACGGGAACTCTCTGCAATCGTCGGCCGCTGCGGCGCTGAGGAGGGGCGGCTCGTCGCACGTGGCGCGGTGACACGCCGGCCGCGTGGTGTTACTCGATGCGCATGAATATGGAGAGCCCCGTTGCGGAGTCGCCCGAGGTCCTGGTTGAGCGCCTTGCGCAGGCAGGGCGTAGTGCTCAGCGTGCCCTTGCCCTCATGTCCGATGTGCAGAAAGCGAAGGCGCTGAAAGCTGCGGCCGCCGCTCTGCGGGATGACGAGCCATCGATCCTGGCGGCAAATGCGAAGGATCTCGCCGCAGGTGAAGCCAAAGGCCTGTCGGGCGCGATGCTGGATCGGCTGAAGCTGGATTCGCAGCGGATTGCCGCGATTGCTGACGCGATCGACCAGGTTGCAGGGCTCGCCGATCCCGTTGGCGAGGTGATCGACCGGCGTGAGCGACCCAACGGACTCGTGCTTTCGCGCGTGCGGATCCCCATCGGCGTGATCGGGATTATCTATGAAAGCCGCCCGAACGTGACCGCCGACGCTGCCGCTTTGTGCTTGCGGTCCGGCAATGCGGTTCTGCTGAGAGGTGGCAGCGAGGCGCTCCATTCCAACCGCGCGATCCATGCGGCCATGGTGCGTGGCCTGGAGAGCGCGGGCGTGCCCTCTGCGGCAGTGCAGCTTGTGCCGACCCAATCACGCGAAGTCGTGGGCGCCATGCTCACAGCCGCTGGGCTGATCGACATGATCGTGCCGCGCGGCGGGAAGAGTCTGGTCGCGCGTGTTCAGGCAGATGCCCGCGTGCCGGTGCTGGCCCATCTTGACGGCATCTGCCACACTTACGTTCACGGATCCGCCGATCCCGATATGGCTCGCGCGATCGCTCGCAACGCCAAGATGCGGCGCACGGGGATCTGCGGAGCCATGGAGACACTGCTGCTCGACGCCAAGTTTCCTGCCAGCGTTGCTCTTGTGCGCGATCTGCTCGACACTGGCTGTGAGCTGCGCGGCGACGCGCGTTCAAGAGCCTTGGATGCCCGCATTGTCCCGGCAAGCGAAGAGGATTGGGATACCGAATACCTCGACGCGATCCTCTCTGTGGCGGTTGTCGATGGTTTGGATGCCGCGCTGGAGCATATCGCTACCCATTCTTCCCATCACACCGATGCTATCGTCACCAGCGACGACGCCGTTGCTGAGCGCTTCCTTGCTGAAGTCGACAGCGCGATCGTGATGGTGAACGCCTCAAGCCAGTTCGCTGATGGCGGCGAATTCGGCCTTGGTGCGGAGATCGGGATTGCTACTGGTCGACTCCACGCGCGTGGGCCCGTCGCTCTGGAGGGGCTGACAACGTACAAGTGGCTGGTGCGCGGAACGGGACAGACCCGGCCCTGAGTGCCAGTTCTTGGCGGCAGAATCTGATCTCGGGACGCGCGGACCTGTTGCGACGGGGCTTTTGGGCGGCAGTTTCAATCCGGCTCATGGCGGGCACCGTCGAATCTCTCTGATGGTGGCGGAGTCGCTGGGGCTTACGGAAGTCTGGTGGCTGGTCTCGCCGGGAAACCCGCTCAAGCCGCGCGAAGGGATGGCTCCACTGGCGAGACGTTTTGCTTCCGCCGCTCTTCAGGCGCGGCGCGCGCCCATTCGTGTCTCAGCGATCGAGCGCGAGTTTGGCACAAATTACACCAGCCAGACTCTGCTTCGGCTGGTCCGACGCTACCCCAAACGCCGATTCGTGTGGATCATGGGGGCAGACAATCTCGCCCAGTTCCACCGCTGGCGCGACTGGCGGAGGATCGCGCGACTCATGCCGATTGCGGTTGTTGCCCGTCCGGGCTATGATCGGGCTGCCTTCGCGAGCCCCGCGATGGCCTGGCTGAGCCGCTACCGGAAGCGCCCCGCCAGCTTGCAACTCCGGGAAACGTGGAGCGCCCCGGCGCTGGTGACCTTGCGTTTCGATCCTGACCCGCGTTCGGCTACGGCGCTCCGCCTTGCTGATCCGGACTGGCCCGACCGTTTGTCGGACAGGAGCTTGCGTGACCAGATCACGCATCGCCCTATCCCCGGACACCTTGCGTGAGCGGGCAGGTTGCACCGAACGGACGCAACCCCCACTTCAAACCTTATGCGCACTGCAATTCCACACGGGAGCTGTCGAGATTCGCTCGGCTGCTGTTGCGTGACACCAAAGACAGGAGCTGACTGCCCTTAAAATGCCACAGGCACACGTACAGCCGGTCCACACCGGCACCACGAACCCGGTCATCGCCGGGACGGACGATCCGCTTCTAGCCATCGTCCTGCAATCGCTCGACGACGACCAGGCCCAGGATGTCGTTACCATCGACCTCGAGGGCAAATCGAGCATTGCCGATTACATGGTTATCGCTTCCGGCCGTTCCAGCCGGCAAGTTGCCGCAATCGCGCAGAAACTTGCCGAGCGGGTGAAGCATGCCGGTCACGGCAACTCGCGAATCGAGGGACTCCCCGCCGCCGACTGGGTTCTTGTGGACGCAGGCGGAGTGGTCGTTCATCTGTTTCGCCCGGAAGTGCGTACCTTCTACAATCTGGAACGCATGTGGGGCTTTGGCGAGGGTAGCGCCGGCGCGGCCTGACCGGGTTGAGTTGACGCCAGGCGTAGTGGGCGCCTGGCCGTGAAGGGGGATTTGCGCGGTCGCGAAAGCGCCGCGCTGCAGCCATGCTCTTGCACATCATCGCCAGGGGGAAAATCGCTCGCTCGCCCGAGGCAGAACTGCTGGACCGGTACGCCAAGCGGCTGACGTGGCCGTTCCGTCACACCGAGCTGCCTGACAGCGGGGGGCGCATGCCGCCGCCTGTGCAGACGCCTTGCCGGCAGGTTCTGCTGGACGAGCGCGGGCGCACGATGTCCTCAGAAGCGTTTGCAGAGCTGTTGGGCCGTTGGCGCGACGATGGGGTGAGGGAAACGCGTTTTCTCATTGGCGCTGCCGATGGCCACGGCGATGAAGCGCGCGCTGAGGCGGACCTTCTGCTTTGCTTCGGCACCATGACCTGGCCTCACCTGCTCGTCCGCGCGATGTTGGCCGAGCAGCTCTGGCGGGCGACCAGCATTCTTGCCGGCCATCCTTATCACCGCTCTGGATGATGATCCGCCGCATCGTTCCCTTGGTTATCGGCGCGAGTGGCGTGCTGATGGCTGTCTTTGGAGCTGCCGTCGCGCAGGACGCGCCGGTGCTGTTTGAGGCCGACGCGGCAACCACGCAGCGCGAGAGGGCGGTTGCTCTAGCAAACGGCGCGGCGGCGCGTCAGCGCGCCGAGAAGCTGGAGGCGCAAGCTCGCACGATCACGCAGCAGGCTGAGCGGACGGCGCGCGAAGCCGCGGCACTTGCCGCCCGGGTGCAGGAAACTGAAGCGGCGCTTGCTGCGCAAGAGGCGCAGTTGAAGCTGATCGCCTCGGCACGGGACGATCTGCGCGCTCGTATGGCCGAACGCGAAGCGCCTCTCGCGCGGTTAACGGCTTCCCTGCAGCGCCTTTCCCGCCGGCCGCCTGTGCTTGCGCTTCTGCGTCCCGGTTCGGTGCAGGATCTGGTTTACATGCGGGCCATGCTCGAAACACTGTTGCCGGAGGTGGAGCGCCAGACCGCCGATCTGCGGTCCGAGATCGCCAAGGCACAGGCTTTGGAGCAGTCTGCACGCGCTGCGACGTCTCAGCTTCGCACGATGGAACAGCAACTCAGTTACAAGCGGCGGCAGCTTGCCGCGGTTGAGGCACGCCAAAGGCTCGCCAGCCGCGAGGCGAGCGGCATTGCCAGTCGCGAAGCGGAGCGGGCGCTCGCACTGGCGGAACATGCGCGCGATCTGGGGGATCTGGTGCAGGAGATCGGGCGCCAAGGCGAGTTGCGCGATGCACTGGCACGTCTTCCCGGACCCCTCATGCGCCCTGCACGGCCTGAGGATTCACGTGTGGTCGAGGCGGAGAGCTTCACGGCCCCTCCTGAAGGGCTGCCTATCTGGATCATGCCTTTGAACGGGCGGTTGCTGACGGGATTCGGGGAAGTTGCTTCGGGCCAGGCCCGCTCTCGAGGGCTGGTGCTGGCGCCGTCTGCGAACGCGCAGGCGGTCGTGCCGGCGCCCGGCCGGATTGCCTATGCAGGGCGCTATCGCGGGTATGGCCAGATCGTGATCATTGAGCACCCAGGTGGCTGGGCGTCGCTGGTCACGGGACTGGCACGTCTGGATGTCAGCGTGGGCGAGCAGGTCGTTGCCGGCTCTCCTCTTGGTGTGGCAGGGCCTGGGTCACCGCAAATTGGCGTGGAACTTCGGCGGGATGGGGAACCTGTTAATCCCCTGCAATACTTGCGTACGCTATGATCTGTTCCGATCTTAACTCTGCCCGGTGAGCCACTGGCCATCGGGAGCGTTGGGGTTTAGACTTGGAATTGTTCATCGCGAGGGTTCCCCACGCCCTCCGGAAGAAGAGTAGGCTCTATCGCCTTGATGAAATTCGCACCTCTCGTCCGCGCCTCCCTGCTTGTCAGCGCTGTGGCGCTTTTGCCTGCAGCAACAGCGGGGCTTGCCGCTGTCGACGCGCGAAGCGGACCGCAGTTCGGCAAGCTTCTTGCCATCTACCAGCTCGTCAAGGACAACTACGTTGACGAGGTAGACGACAGCAAGCTGCTGAAGGGCGCGATCGACGGCATGCTGGCCAGCCTCGATCCGCACTCCACATATCTGGACGGTGCCTCGCTGCAGCGCATCGAGACGATGATCGACGGCAACTATACGGGGCTTGGCATCTCCGTCGTTCAGGAAGACGGCGCCGTAAAGGTCGTCTCTCCGTTCAAGGGCAGCCCTGCCGAGAAGGCGGGCATCAAGGCGGGCGACTTCATCACCCATCTGGATGGTGTGCTCTACTTCGAGCGTGACCTTGATGAGGCCGTGGCGAAGATGCGCGGACCCGAGGGAAGCTCTATCCGCCTCACTCTGTTCCGCCCCGGCCGCGACGAGCCTTTCGATGTCACTGTCACGCGCGGCGTCATCGAACTGGAACCTGTCACCCATGAACTCCGAGGCGATGTCGGGGTGGTGTCGGTCAACGAGTTCTCACGGAACGTGGGTCGCGACGTGAACAGCGCGATCGTGCAGTTGAAGCAGCAGGTAGCCAAGACTCCTGCGGGCAAGCTGGCCGGTGTCGTTCTGGATCTGCGGTCAAACCCGGGCGGGTCGCTGGATGAAGCGGTGGCACTGTCCGACTTGTTCCTGGAGAAGGGCGATATCGTGTCGCAGCGTGGCCGTGTCGCGGGCGAGAACCAGTTCTACCGTGCGGAATCGGTGTACCGGGGAGACGTGCTCAAGGGCTTGCCGATGATCGTTCTGATTGACGCCGGCAGCGCCTCGGCGTCCGAAATCGTCGCGGGCGCCCTGCAGGATCAACACCGCGCCGTGGTCATGGGTGAGCGCAGCTTCGGCAAGGGCAGCGTTCAGTCGCTGATCGGGCTTGACCGCAACAGCGCGGTGAAGCTCACCACCGCGCGCTACTTCACGCCTGCTGGCCATTCGGTGCAGGAGGGCGGGATCGATCCTGACATTCGCGTGCCGCAGCTTTCTGACCCCGATGCCAAGGCTCGGGCAGAGCGGGCGGTCCGAGAGTCCGATCTGCGCGGCCATCTGATCAACGAAGCGGCTCTCGATGATAAGGAACTGGAGACCGACAAGCAGGATGATCCCCGCTTCTCGCTCACGGCTGAGGAATTGAAGAAGCAAGGCATCAAGGACTTCCAGCTGCACTATGCGATCCAGACGTTGGACCGTGCAGCCGGGCGCCCCGCACTGGCGCGCAAGAACTAAGCGCTGTGCGGAGGACCGGTAGCGAGCCGCTGCGTGCTGCGCGACTGCTTGCACTGCTGGCGCCGGCGGTTCTGCTCGCCGGGGCCTATATCGGCCAGTATGCCTTTGGCCTGTTCCCTTGCGAGATGTGCTGGTGGCAGCGTTATCCGCACTTCGTGGCTCTCGCGCTGGCGGTGCTCTCCTTCGTGCTACCCTCACGAGTGTTGGTGGTGCTCGCGGGAGTCGCCATCGCTGCCTCGGGTGCGATTGGTGCCTTCCACGCCGGGGTTGAGTATGGCTGGTGGGAAGGCGTGACGGCCTGCACCGCAAGCCCGCTCAGCGCCGGGGGCGACCCGCTTGCGGCCATTCTCGCAGCTCCTGTGGTGCGCTGTGATGTTGCGCCCTGGTCGCTGTTCGGGATCTCTTTGGCCGGCTGGAACTTTCTCTTCTCGTGCGCTGCGGCGCTGGCAATCTTCATTCTTCTTGGGCGTGGCAGGAAAATCACATGACCGTAGCGGGCGGCGAGCAGAACAATCGGTCGGAACGCATGCTGCGCGTGGATCAGGCAGGCGAGTACGGCGCGACCCGGATCTACGCGGGTCAGATTGCTGTCATGGGCAACCGTGCGCCTGGCGCTGCCGAGATTGCCGGAATGGCCATGCAGGAGGCGGCGCATCGGGAGGTCTTCGATGCGATGCTGATCGAGCGTGGGGTGCGGCCGACGGCGCTCCAGCCGGTCTGGTCTGCGGCAGGCTTTGCGCTCGGCGCTGCGACGGCGCTGCTCGGTCCAGAGGCTGCCATGGCGTGCACGGCAGCCGTCGAGACAGAGATCGAACGGCATTACACCAAGCAGCTTGAAGAGCTCGGGGACGACGATCCAGAGCTTTCCGAGCACATCCGCACGTTCCGCGATGATGAGCGCGCGCACCACGCCGCCGCCATTGCAAGCGGTGCTGAGCGGGCTCCAGCTTACCCCCTGCTCTCGGGAGCGATACGCATGGGCTGTCGGCTGGCCATTCGCCTCTCCGAGCGCATCTGAGAGCCTGTGACGCCCGGGCTTCAGCTATCATTCAAGCCCCGTGCCCCCTATATGGCGAGCAAGGCACACCGCTCGGCCGACTGGAGCTAGAAACATGTTGCGCATTCTGACCGCCGCCGCTCTTCCAGCCGCCATTGTCGCGGCCGGATTGGCGTTCCCCGCAATCGCCCAGACAGATGCGGCAGCAACTGGCGGCGAACGGGTGAACCAGGTCATCGTCTATGGTGACGATGAGTGTCCCGTCTCGAGCGGTGACGAGATTACGGTTTGCGCGCGCAAGCCCGAGTCAGAGCGGTATCGCATTCCGGAGCCGCTTCGCGGTGTGGATCGTCCGCAGGCCGATGCTTGGACCAACCGGGTCATGGCCTATGAGACGGTTGGCCGCCAAGGCATCATGAGCTGTTCGCCCGTGGGGGCCGGAGGTTTCACCGGTTGTACGCAGCAGCTGATCCGCCAGGCCGCGGCAGAGCGGGCGAACGGCACCGATGTTCGCTTCAGTGAGCTGATCCAGGCCGAGAGGGAGCGGCGCCTGAGCACGATCGACGAAACTGCCGCGGATGAGCAGGTGCGCGTCGAGGCTGAGGAGCGCGCCTACGAAGCTCGCCAGCGAGCCAAGGAAGCGGCCGCTCAGACCAACTCGGCCGGACAGGAAGCGGTGCCGCAGGGAGAGTGACCCACCTGCGGCGCAACCGTCCGATCAGGCGCGACCGATCCTGAGGAAACGCTCCTCCCGTTGGGCGATCAACTGATCGGCCGGGCGTGAAGCCAGAAGGTCGAGTTCCTCGCTAATGGCGGTGCCAAGCGACTGCGCCGTGGTGGCCGCATCGCGATGGGCGCCGCCGAGGGGTTCTGGCACGATGCGATCGATAACCCCGAGTGTCAGCAGGTCCTGCGCCGTCACCTTCATGGCTTCCGCAGCCTCTGGCGCCTTTTCGGACGTCCGCCACAGGATCGAGGAAGCGCCTTCTGGAGAGATGACGGAATAGACGGCGTGTTCCAGCATCAGCACGCGTTCTGCGCTTGCCAGTGCCACCGCGCCGCCGGAACCGCCTTCGCCGACGATCGCTGCCACCATCGGGACGCGCAAGGAAAGGCATGCCTCGGTGCTGCGGGCAATCGCCTCCGACTGTCCGCGTTCCTCGGCTTCCACGCCTGGGAAAGCGCCGGCAGTGTCTACCAGCGTTACCACTGGGAGGCCGAACTTGCTCGCCATCTCCATAAGGCGCACGGCCTTGCGATAGCCTTCGGGCTTGCCCATGCCGAAGTTGTGCTTCAGCCGGCTGGCCGTGTCATGGCCCTTCTCATGCCCGATCAGCATGACCTTGCGCCCCTTCAGCCGGGCGGGTCCGCCAAGGATCGCGTGATCCTCGCCAAAACGCCGATCACCGCCAAGCGGCATGAAGTCGTCAAACATCAGCCGGACATAATCGACGAAGTGGGGGCGCTGCGGATGTCGTGCGACTTGTGTCTTCTGCCAAGGCGAGAGTTTGCCGTACGTGCTCCTGAGCAGCGCGGTGCTTTTCTTCTCGAGCTTGTCGATCTCGGGCGCGAGGTCCAGCTGGCCAGTCTCTGCCGTGGCCCGGAGCTCCGCAATGCGGGCCTCGAGTTCGGCGACAGGCTTCTCAAAGTCGAGGAACGAGATCACGCTGAACGCTCCGCCAGCCACTCTTCGAGCCACTTGATCGTATAGTCGCCCGAAGCGAAGTCCGGCTCCTCCATCAGCGCTTGATGAAGCGGAATCGAGGTTTTCACACCCTCGATCACCATCTCCTCCAGCGCGCGCTTCAGGCGCATGATGCACCCTTCGCGAGTGCGGCCAGACACGATCAGCTTGGCGATCATCGAGTCATAGTAAGGCGGCACGCGGTAGCCAGCGTAGAGGCCCGAATCGACGCGGACGTTCAGACCTCCGGCAGCGTGGTAGTGCTCGACCTTTCCCGGCGAGGGTGCGAAAGTCCACGCATCCTCGGCGTTGATGCGGCATTCGATGGCATGTCCGCGAAACTGCACTTCCTCCTGCCGGAAGGAGAGGGGATGTCCCTCGGCCACGCGGATCTGCTCGCGCACGAGGTCGATGCCGGTGATCGCTTCGGTGACAGGATGCTCGACCTGCAGGCGAGTGTTCATCTCGATGAAGTAGAACTCGCCCGCTTCCCACAGGAACTCGATGGTTCCGGCGCCGCGATAAGCCATGTCGGCCATGGCCTTGGCCACGATGCCGCCCATCCGGTCGCGCTCTTCGGCAGAGATGACCGGTGATGGCGCTTCCTCCAGCACCTTCTGGTGGCGGCGCTGGAGCGAGCAATCGCGCTCTCCCAAGTGGATGGCATGTCCGTTGCCGTCGCCGAAGATCTGGAACTCGATATGCCTCGGATTGCCGAGGTACTTCTCCATGTAGACCGTGGCATCGCCGAACGCGGCCTTCGCCTCGGAGCGAGCCTGCCCCATCTGACTCTCGAGCTCATCAGCGTTCTGCACGACCTTCATGCCGCGCCCCCCACCGCCCGAGGCAGCTTTGATCAGCACCGGATAGCCGATCTGCTCTGCCAGCACTTTGGCTTCAGCCACGTCCTCGATCGCGCCGTCCGAACCGGGCACGAGCGGCAAGCCCAAGGCGCCGGCAGTACGCTTGGCCGCCACCTTGTCGCCCATGGTGCGGATATGCTCGGGCTTGGGGCCGACCCAGGTCAGCCCATGCGCCTCGACGATCTCAGCAAACTGGGCGTTCTCCGAAAGGAAGCCGTAGCCGGGATGGATCGCATCGGCCTGGGTGATCTCGGCGGCAGCGATGATCGCCGCGACGTTGAGGTAGCTGTCCTTCGCGGCCGGCGGGCCGATGCAGACCGCGTGGTCCGCAAGGCGCACGTGCATCGCTTCGGCATCGGCGGTCGAGTGTACCGCAACCGTCTCGATGCCCATCTCGCGTGCGGCACGATGGATGCGCAGGGCGATCTCGCCACGATTGGCGATCAAGAGGCGCTTAATGGGTCCGGTATTCCTAGACATGCCTTACGCGATCACCATGAGAGGCTGGTCGTATTCAACGGGCTGTCCGTTCTCGACCAGCACCGACTGGACTGTGCCGGACTTCGGAGCGGTGATCTGGTTCATCACCTTCATGGCCTCAACGATCAGCAGGACGTCCCCTGCCTTGACCGTCTGCCCCACGCTGACGAAGGGCGCGGCGCTCGGCTCTGCGGCCAGGTAGGCGGTGCCCACCATTGGTGACTTCACGGCATCAATCGCCGCAGCAGCAGGAATCTCGGCGGGAGCGGCGGGAGGAGCAGCCGCCGGTGCCGTGGGGACGGCCTGTGGGGCGACGGTTGCGACCACGGGCGCGGCCTGCCGCACGACGCGGATCTTGCGCTCTCCGTCCTCTACTTCGATCTCGGTAAGGCCAGTCGCAGCCAGCAGTTCGGCCAGTTCGCGTACCAGCGCGCTATCGATTTTCACGCTACGTCCTTTCGGGTGAGATAATCGAGCAGTCGGGCGAGCGTTGCCCGTAGCTCATGACGCGACACGACCTGATCGACCATGCCGTGTTCGCTAAGGTATTCAGCCCGCTGAAAGCCCTCGGGCAGCTTTTCTCTGATGGTGTCGCGGATCACGCGCTGACCGGCGAAACCAATGAGCGCGCCGGGTTCTGCAAGATGCACGTCCCCCAGCATCGCGTAGCTGGCCGTGACGCCGCCCGTGGTGGGATCGGTGAGGACGACGATGTAGGGCAGTCCGGCGCGCGCGAGCCGACGCAGCGCAACGGTGGTCTTGGGCATCTGCATCAGCGAGAGAATGCCCTCCTGCATGCGCGCTCCGCCTGCGGCGGTGCACATGACGAGCCCGCACCCACGCTCAAGCGCACGTTCCGCGGCCTGCACGAATGCCTCGCCCACGGCCATGCCCATTGATCCACCCATGAAGGCGAAGTCCTGCACTCCCAGCACCAACGGTTGCCCAGCGATGGTGCCTTCGGCAGCGGTGAGCGCTTCCGGGTGGCGATTGGCGGTGCGAGCGGCCTTGAGGCGATCGGAGTATTTCTTGCTGTCGCGGAAGTTCAGCGGGTTCTCTGGAACGCTGACGCCTGGCAAGACCGCGAAACCGGGGTCAAGCAGTTGGTTGAAGCGGGCATCCGCGCCGATGCGACCATGATGTCCGCAGCGCGGGCATACGGAAAGATTATCCTCCCACGCGCGGGTGAAGACCATCTCCTGGCAGCCCGGACACTTGGTCCACAAATTGTCTGGCGTGTCGCGCTTACCCAGCGTCGCCAGAGAGTTGCGTACCTTGGTAATCCAGCTCATCAGTCTGCCATCGTAGGACCATGCAGCAGGATTGGCCCGGCTGCTTGCGGGCGGACCCCATAGGCCCATCGCCCCCGCGATGCAAACCCCCTCGGGCGATGGCGTCTCGATGAGTTCGCGCAGTACTGCCCAATCTATCCAGCGGGCGAGCCCGGAGCATTTTCAAGAAGGCCGTTCAGGGCCACGGGCGCGAAAATTCGGCGCCGACAATCTGGAGCATCGCCGCTCGAGGTGACATGCTCTCGACGTTCAGGCGGGCCGAGGTGAACTCACAACAGATGCGCTAGGCCGCTGAAAGGATGCCATCGCGCCCCTGCCGCTTGACCTCGTAAAGAGCTGTGTCAGCGGCATCATACAACTCCTCGCGGGTCATGCCCGGCTTCCGCTCCGCAATGCCGCAGCTGAGGGATGCAAAGATCCTGATGCCGTCTTCGTTAAAGACCGGTGAGCGCTTGAGAGAGGCCATCATCCGTTCGCAGATGATGCGGGCGGCCACGATGTCGCAATTGAAGAATACCGCGAACTCGTCACCGCCCAGGCGACCCACGGCGTCACTGCTCCGCACGTTCTCGTTCAGGCGTGTAGCGATGCCGGCAAGTACGCGGTCTCCAACGGAATGGCCGAACGTGTCGTTGATGGACTTGAAGCGGTCAACGTCGATCAGGGCGAGCGTCAGGTGCCTGGACGGATCGCTGAAGGCCCCGCTGGTATAATTCCTGAGACCTCTGCGATTCAGCAATCCTGTCAGGTCGTCTATTTCCGCTGCCCTCGCAATGGTATCCTCGCGGGTTTTGTGGGCCGAGATGTCTCTCAGTGTGACCACAACACCGCTACGATGGTCGTCGTTCGGGACGATATTGCAAAGGGCTTCGATTGTTCTTTCCGGCGCGTGCACGGCTCTGAACTCCACTCGATGGGGCACATTGCTCTGTTTTGCCGCGTTTTCGATGATGTACTGGAGTTCCGGGCTCGTATGCTCGGCCACCTGCTCGACGGTGAGGCCCACGAACTCACGAGGGCCGATTCCGGTACAGTCCATGAGGCGACCGTCCGCCCATTTGCACAAGCCCGAAGCGTCAAAGCTGAGAATTCCGTCGGGCGAGTGCTTGAGGATCTGCTGCAGCGCCTTCCTGTGCTCGGCAAGCTGGGCAAGCGCTTCCGCGCGGGACGCTACGGTGGCTGCAACGGGCAAGGTCACGCACAGGATCACGCCAAGATAGAGCTGGAAATAGAAGGCATCGACAACCGGGCCATGCCGCATCAGCATCAGCGGCCCCAGCTGGAGGTATCCGGCCGCAGCACCTACTACGGCGATGATGCAGATGCCGGCCATTGTTCCCAAGCGGCCCAGCCTGAAAGCGAGCAGCAGGAGAGAGGCAAGAGGAAGGAACTCGAGCGGCAGCAGCGACTGCCGGAACACCAGCCCCACTACGGCGGTGTGGGCGAGCAGGAGGAGGACGGCCTCCCAGCGATCCGAGCGAGGCTTGGCATGGAACCAGCGTACGTAGCTGCCATCCAGAACCGCCTGAAGCAAAGGAGTGCCAATCAGCAGACCCAACGCGTTGCTGCTGAACCAGAGCAGGAACGATCCGGCAAAAGGCTGACCGTAGTTCACCAAGGATACAGCGGACCCCAACGTCGCCCCCAAAGCAGGCGCAAGGTAGCCAGCAACAAGCAGGAACCGCGTGCTGGTCCCTGTGTCCTCAAGAAGGTTCCGTCCGCGGAGCGTCCGGTCGAGGAGGGCCCCAGCGAGCAGCGTCTGTGCCATGTTGATGGCGCCGTAGAGGACGATTCCCACGATCCAGCCGCGCGTGATGCCGTTTGCCGCCAGATTGCCCAACCATCCGGCCACCAGGATGACTGACCACAGCCGCCGAGGGCTGTTGAGGAGCAATGCCAGGATAAGCGCATCTGCCGGCCATACAGTCGCGTGACTTCTTCCGTCGCTTGTCCAGGCTATGACCGGGGTTGCCAGCAGCAGGTACCCTCCTGCCGCAGTGGCAGCCGTGCGAGTCACCCGCGCACGATCCTCAAACATGGCTTTTGTTAGGCTTCTTATCATAGGAGCCCACTGGTCGAAGATGGTTAACGACTCCTTAGGCTTGCACCAAAGGGCTATGCGCAGTCAGCAGGACGGCTACCACGCGAAAAGGGCCCGCGGTTGCCCGCGAGCCCTTCTGCGATCCAGAGATCGGTAAACGCTTAGCGCTTCGAGAACTGGAAGCTACGGCGAGCCTTGGCGCGGCCGTACTTCTTACGCTCGACGACGCGCGGGTCACGAGTGAGGAAGCCAGCAGCCTTGACCGTGCTGCGCAGTGCAGGCTCAAACTTGCTGAGCGCCTGGGCAATGCCGTGCTTCACGGCGCCAGCCTGACCGGAGAGACCACCACCCTTGACGGTGGCGACGATGTCGTACTGGTCGACACGATCGGTGATCTGGAAGGTCTGCGCGATCACCAGACGAAGCGTCGGACGTGCGAAGTACACTTCCTGATCGCGGCCGTTGACGGTGATCTTGCCGCTGCCAGGCTTGAGCCAAACGCGAGCCACGGCGTCCTTGCGGCGGCCGGTTGCATAGGCGCGGCCCTGAGCGTCGATTTCCTGCTCACGGATCGGCGCGGCAGGGCCGGTGCGGATCACAGGTGCTTCGACTTCGGCGCCCTCTGTGGCAAGCGGCGCGTCGGCGGTGAGGTCCTTGAGGTCGGACAGGCTCTGGACGGTATCGGTGTCGGACATTTACGCGCCCACCTTGTTCTTGCGGTTCATGGAAGCGACGTCGAGCGGCTGAGGCTGAGTGCCCGCGTGCGGGTGCTCGGTGCCGGCATAGACGTGCAGCGCGCGCATCTGGTCACGGCCAAGCGGGCCGCGTGGAACCATGCGCTCAACAGCCTTTTCCAGCACGCGCTCGGGGAAGCGGCCGGCGAGAACCTTGTCTGCGGTCACTTCCTTGATGCCACCGGCATAGCCGGTATGCTTGTAATAGGTCTGCTGCTTCAGCTTGTTGCCGGTGAAGCGAACCTTCTCCGCGTTGATGACGACGACATGGTCGCCGCAATCGACGTGCGGGGTGTAGCTCGGCTTGTGCTTGCCGCGCAGCAGGTCTGCGATGACGACGGCAAGGCGGCCAACCACCAGACCTTCGGCATCGATCAGATGCCAGTTCTTTTCTACCTCGGCCGGCTTGATCGACCGGGTGACCTTCGTGAGCGCCTTCATGGCTGGTCTTCCCTTGTTTCTGTTCGCGCCATGGGCTCGATGCAACGAGTCTCACCACAGCGCGGGAAGGTGGCCCATTCGTTCGAATCCGCCTGAAAGTCAAGCAGCGCGCCGCTTTGCGAAGAGGTAAAATAATACCGCTCGCTCTTTAGCGGCCAAGCTGAGCCAGCCACTCCAGTGTGCCGGGCGCCGCCGCGTCCGCCAGCCACCCGAGTACGGCAGGCTCTTCGTACGGATGCAGCTCTGCCACGCGTGCAACCACGCGCGAAAGGCAGTCGGCATTGGTCTTGAGCAGAACGCCTGCTTCGTTTGCGCTGCTTACCTCACCGTTCCAGATGAAGCGGCTGCGCATTCCCGGCAGCACGTTTCCGCACGCGATCAGGCCCTCCTGCAATAGCGCATCTATGACAGCCAGCGCCGCATCGGGATCGGGGAACGGGCACCAGACGAGCGCCGGGGCCGGCTGACCCGTCATACCCGCCGTCCAAGAGCATGAGCGCCCCAAATGGCGGCGCACAGGGTGAGAGCGCCAACGAGTTGATGCGCAACCGCTATCCAAAGGTTGACGCCCGACCAGACCGTGAAAATGCCAAGGATGATCTGCGTTCCGAAGGCGGCATGGATCGCGACAGAGATCCTGCGTTTACGGCGCCGGACCTTGCGAGCCATGACAACAAGAACGAGCACCACGGTCCAGGCCCACCAGCGGTGAAGGTAATGGACGAGATAGGGATCGCTCAGCAGCGCGTGCCGCACGCCGAGGGACCAGTCCACGCCCTCAGGATAGAAGCTGCCTTGCATCAGCGGCCAGGCATCCCAGTTCCACCAGCCAGCGCCCGCGACGTACCCTGCGCGCAAGCCGGCAAGGAGAGCGCCGTAAAAGAGCTGGATTACCAGCACGAGGAGCGTGCCTATGCCCAGGCCCGTAAACCGTGCGCGCGGGGCGCCGCGCTTCAGGGCCAAAAGGTCGAGCGCTGTCCACACGAGGCCTGCCAAGGTCGCAAACGCTGTCAGCAGGTGAGCCGCAAGACGGAAGTGACTGACCTTGACGTCGTTCACGATACCGGATGTGACCATCCACCAGCCGATCGTTCCCTGCAAACCACCGAGTGCGAGTAGAGCAAGAAGGCGCGGCTTATAGCCGAGGGGTATCGTTCCGCGCAGCCAGAACCAGGCCAGCGGCAATGCAAAGGCGAGGCCGATGACCCGCGCGATCAATCTGTGAATCCATTCCCAGAAGTAGATGAACTTGTACGTGGCCAGCGTCATGCCCGCTGGCCCGTTGATCTGCGTGTACTGGGGGGTTTGTTGGTACGCTGCGAACTCGGCCTGCCACTGCGCCTCGCTGAGCGGCGGGATCGCGCCAGTGACCGGCTTCCATTCGACGATGGAAACGCCGGACTCGGTGAGCCGTGTCACGCCGCCCACAACGATGATCGCCAGCACAAGCAGCGCCACGAAAAGCAGCCAGCGAACCATGGGAAGGATATCGTCGGTGGTGCCGATAATCGGCCGTCCGTCAGGAACTCTCATGGCGCACGTCACTGCTCTTTCGCCTTGCGTTGTGCAAGGGGCGGTGCGGCAATGAGGCACGGCGCGGAACCCTTTTCGCCGGAGTGGGTTGTAGAATGATACAACGTCACATATGTGAGGCTGCATGCGGCAGGCGCTAACATCGATTCGTGACCGGATGGACGGGGTGGGCGTCTTGCTCTCGGGCTTGTGCGCCGTCCATTGCATTCTGGGCCTCATGCTGGTGGGGATTCTCGGAGTAGGCGGCCAGTTTCTGCTGGCACCAGAGATCCATCGCTTTGGTCTGGCCTTGGCAGTAGTCATCGGCTTTGTTTCAATCGGCCTCGGTGTTCTGCGCCACGGCCGTCTGGAGCCACTTGTGCTCGGGGTCGTGGGCCTCTCCTTCATGGCTGCCGGTCTCGTGGTTGAGCACGGACTGCCGGAGGCGATCGTGACCATATTGGGCGTGGCGTTGGTTGCGCTCGCGCACATCCGGAACTTGCACAAGTCGGTCTGAGCGTTATCTCGCGCAGACATGACCGCACAACTTCAGCTCACCGTAAACGGCGAAGCCCGGCGTACCGCACCCGGTGCCAGCATTGCCGATCTTGTCGCCAGCCTGGAACTCGACCCCAAGAAGGTCGCAGTGGAGCGCAACGGCACGATCGTGCCGCGTTCCACGTTGGCCGATGTGCAACTCACCGATGGGGACACGCTGGAGATCGTGCACTTCGTGGGAGGCGGTGATGTTCCGCCGGCTGCCGAGGATACCTGGACAGTAGCGGGACGTACGTTCCGCTCTCGCCTGATTGTCGGCACGGGCAAGTACAAGGACTTTGCTCAGAACGCAGCCGCTGTCGAGGCGAGCGGGGCTGAGATCGTTACCGTGGCGGTGCGCCGGGTCAACGTGTCGGATCCCAAAGCGCCGATGCTGACCGACTTCATCGATCCGAAACGAATCACCTATCTGCCCAACACGGCTGGCTGCTTCAATGCAGAGGAGGCGATCCGCACGCTGCGCCTCGCGCGTGAAGCGGGCGGCTGGGACCTGGTCAAGCTTGAGGTCCTGGGCGAAGCGCGCACGCTCTACCCCGACATGCGTGAGACGCTGAAGGCCACAGAAGTTCTTGCTGCCGAAGGTTTCCTGCCGATGGTCTACTGCGTGGATGATCCCATCGCAGCCAAGCAGCTTGAAGACGCGGGCGCTGTGGCTGTAATGCCCCTTGGCGCCCCGATCGGCTCAGGTCTTGGGATCCAGAACCGTGTCACCATCCGGCTGATTGTCGAGGGTGCCAAGGTTCCGGTTCTGGTTGATGCGGGCGTCGGCACAGCGTCCGATGCCGCCGTGGCAATGGAACTGGGCTGTGATGGCGTGTTGATGAACACCGCGATCGCCGAGGCCCGGGATCCTCTGAGAATGGCGCGGGCGATGCGCTTGGCGGTCGAAGGCGGGCGGGAGGCCTACCGGGCAGGCCGTATGGCTACCCGCAAGTATGCCGATCCCTCCAGTCCGTTAGCGGGACTGATCTGAACCCCAGCGAGCCTCCGGCGTTTTCCGCCGGAAGTCAGCGGACAGGAGGTCAACGGGCCGGAAGTCAGCGCGGCTGACTGGCCCGCTCGTCCTCATGGCGTATGTCCTCACGCACTCTCTTTGCGCTCTCCTGCGAAGCGCGGTCGAGTTCACGCCCGCGATTCCGGTACTGAACCGTCGCGTAAATCAGCGCCAGGCCCAGGATGATGGGGCCGCCTATAATGACGAATGCCCAAAGCCAGTCCATTCTCCGTCTCCGTTTGCCGGGGGTTCACTTAAGAAAACGGCGGCGAGCGTAATCGTTCCGCCAATTCGCAGGCTCGGTTTCGCGGGGGGCGGGCGCATCAACGCGGATGCGCTGCACGCATTATCACGCGCGGGATGGTTAAGCGCTTCGTAAGGTCCTTATGATCAACTCAAGCTCACACGAGGGGGTGCTTGTCGGCCTCCTCGGCCATGAGCACGGGGCACGGGCATGAGCTACGTCGATACTGCAAGCCTGACGATCGGTGAACTGCGTGAGTTCGCCGGCTTCTCGTCCTGCGAGCAGCGCTACATCAAACGCAGCCTGGATGTCGGCCTCGGCCGTCAGGATGCGGTCAAGCTGTGGAGCAGGGATGCCGACGAAGCTGCCTCCATCCGCCGCCAGTATGTAGCCTATCAGGAGGTGAAGGGGCTGCGGACGTCACGCCCGGACATCAATGGTTTCGAAGGGCTGTCCGAGTATTTCGGCGGGCTCGTCGAGTTGACGGCGTTCGATTTGTCAGAAGGGCGGATCGCGTGCTTTTCGGCTTACCGGTTCTTATACGAACGATTGCTTGGCGCCGAAGCGCGACCTTGGCTGCCGCCAGCGTTCTGCGGCGCCGCCGCTTTACCTCAGATCGACCCTGAACGCCGCAAGGTGTTATTGCGCTCGATCAGTGAGGCCGCCGCCATGGCGCCGGGCTGGTCGGCTCGCGAACCGGTCTTCTTCCCGGAATGGGTAGAGAAAGAAGCGGCCTGATCATTCGCTCAGAGGTCGGCATCCGGAACGCGCGAGTCAGAGCATTTTCGAGTTGATCGTTTAGGGCCAATGGCTCGGAAAATGCGGCATCGAAGATCGAGAGCGTCTCCGCTCATAGTGGAAACGCTCTAGCCGCCGTACAGAGCGGCAAGGCGATCGCCATACCGCTCCTTGATCTTGTGGCGCCGTATCTTGAGGCTGGGGGTCATCTCCTCGTTTTCAATGGCAAAAGGTTCGTCAGCGAGAGCAAAGCGGCGAACCTTCTCGATGACGGACAGTTCGGCATTCACGCGGTCCACGGCAGCGCGAATGGCTGCGTGAAAGGCCGGATCGTCTTGCAGGCCTTCCAGCCCCCCCGGCATGCCGCGAGCCTGCGCCCAAGCGTCGGCCCACTCGCTGTCCGGCACGATCAAGCCGACGATGTACGGGCGCCGGTCGCCCGCAACCATCGCCTGCCCAATCTCCGGCTGCAGGGTCAGCATCGATTCGACCTTCTGCGGTGAGACGTTGTCGCCCTTGTCGTTGACGATCATGTCCTTCTTGCGATCCGTGATGCGGATGCGGCCCTTCGCGTCGAACTCTCCGATATCGCCGGTGTGGAGCCACCCTTGCTGGAGCACGGCCTCGCTGGCTGCCGGATTTTCCCAGTAGCCTTGCATCACGAGTTCGCCGCGGACCAGGATCTCGCCATCGTCTGCAATCCGCACCGTGACGCCCGGAAGCGGAGGGCCGACAGTTTCCATCGCAATGCCTGCGCCGGGCCGATTGCAGCTGATGACCGGTCCTGCCTCTGTCTGGCCGTAGCCCTGCAGCAGCGTAATGCCGATAGCCTGGAAGAAGCCGCCGATCTCCGGATTCAGCGGCGCCCCCCCGGAGACGAGCGCCTTCAGTCGACCGCCGAACTTGGCGCGGATCTTCGGGCGTAGTGTCGGTGCCAGGATCAGGTCCAAGGCTGGATCGGTGGCAGAGCGACGACCGGACGCGCGTCTGTTCGCAAGCCCTACCGCCCGGCCCATCAACCAGCTCGCGGCACCGCCCTGCTTCTGCGCCTGCTTGACGATACGCGTACGCAGCACTTCGAAAAGCCGAGGTACCACGACCATGATCGTAGGCCTTGTTTCCTCGATGTTCGCGGCCAGCTTCTCAAGACTCTCGGCGTAGTAGATCTGGCCCCCCAGGCCGATTGGCACATACTGCCCCGCCGTGTGCTCGTAGGCATGGCTGAGGGGGAGGAAAGAGAGAAACGCTTCGTCTTCGTCCCAGCCGAAGTCTTCGGCGATAACGGTGACAGTCCCTGCGATATTCGTCAGGATCATCCCGTGGTGCTGGCGCACGCCTCGCGGAGCGCCGCCCGTGCCACTCGTGTAGATGATGCAGGCCAGATCGGCACGCGTAATTCCCGCTATGCGCGCGTCCACGGCAGAGCGCGCGGCGGATGCATCCCCTTCCAGGAGTGGAGACCAATCGTGCACTTGAAAGCCGCCCTGGCCGGCACGCAGGGATTCCATCGTGATGATGTGTTCGCAACAGTCGCTCTTCACCACGGCTGGCAGCAGGGCGCTGGCAAGCTTCGGGTTAGAGACAATCGCGGCGCGCGCGCCCGAGTTCTGCAGCACGTGAAGGTGATCGCGCGCGGTGTTCGTGGTGTACGCCGGCACCGTTACGCATCCCGCCGCCATGATGGCGAGATCGGCGATGCACCACTCAGGCCGGTTTTCGGAGACGATGGCCACCCGGTCGCCCTGCTTCAAACCGATGGCGCGCAGGTGCTCGGCCAGAATGCAAACACGGCGCGCCGCTTCCTGCCAGCTGATCGCGACCCAATGGCCCTCCGGCTTGGTCCACAAGAAGGGCTTGCTGCCCAGCGCATCGGCGCGCCGTAGGAACAAGGAGACGAGGTTGGGAGCCTCGGCAAAGTCGCTTAGTTGCATCGTGACAACCCCTGCATCCTCTGTTCGCGTCATGCGGTCTTTCCCGCAAATTCGTTACTGCGCTATTGCGCGCCCTTCGCTGCGCGGATCGGCCGCCCCGACGAGGCGACTGCCGACTACCGCGATAGCGTTCGTCTTGAGAGGGAGTTCCGCTGCGCGCACGTCGTGCCCCAGCTTCTCCAGTGCCGGAATCATCCTTTCCAGCTGAGAGCCCTTTTCGACGATCACCGTGTCGCGGGGCGAGAACAGGAGGGGGAGCGCCAGAGCTTGGTCGATCGGAAGCTTCCAGTCGAGAAAACCGATGAGGGTGCGGGCAACCTGTACGGGAATGGTGGCCCCTCCCGCGGCACCAAGTGCGAGCAGGAGCTTGCCATCCGGACCAAACACCAAGGTTGGCGCCATGGAACTGCGGGGACGCTTGCCGCCTTCCACGCGGTTGGCGACGGGACGGCCGGCATCCTCAGGCATGAAGCTGAAGTCCGTCAGCTCGTTGTTGAGATAGAAGCCGCCGACGAACAGTCCCGATCCGAAAGCGCTCTCAATTGTGGAGGTGTAGCTGACGGCCCTGCCCTCCCTATCGATAACGACAAGGTGAGACGTTCCAAGCTCCGGGTAACTTCGGCCTGGTGCAAAGCTCAGCCTCTGCGAACCTTTCGGATCGCCCGGCTTCACGAAAGGCATCGTGCGTTCGGGCGAGATCGCCTTCCCGCGAGCCAGCAGGTAGGCGTGATCTGTCAGGCCCTTGGTTGGCACCGGCACGTAGTCGGGGTCGGCGAGATAGACTTCGCGATCCGCGTAGGCGAGGCGCTGGGCCTCGGCAAACAAGTGCCATGCCACGGGCGAATCCGGCCCAAGTGCAGCAAGGTCGAAGTTCTCCAGCGCGACCATGATGGCCAGCACCGTGGTCTCTCCGGAAGAGGGCGGGCCCATGCCGCAGATCTTGTATATCCGGTAGGTGCCGCAAGCCGCCGGGCGTTTCTTGGCTTCGTAGCCTTCCAGGTCCGCCACCGTCATCTTGCCGTCCTGCGGCGTTTCGCTGGCAACTTGTCGCGCAACAGCCTGTGCCATCGCACCAGTGTAGAAAGCTTGCGGCCCCCGGCTGGCGATCGTCTCCAGCGTCTTTGCCAGAGCGGGATTGCGGATCAGGGTTCCCACGGGGTGAGGCTGGCCATCGGCGCCGAAGTAAAGTGCGCGTGCCGCCGGATCGTGAGCCGCACTGTCCGGCGCGCGCACGAGCATGGCGCGACCGCGTTCGCTGAGCTGATATCCTTCGCTGGCCAGTCGGATCGCGGGCTGAAACAACTCGGCCCAAGGGAGCTTGCCATCCTGTTCGTGTGCTTGGGCGGCCAGCGCAATATTGCCCGGGACACCTACGGAGAGGCCGCTCACCACGGCCTTGCGATGGGGGAGTGGCTTGCCTTCCGCGTCGAGGAAACGCCGCGGTGTTGCGGCGGCCGGCGCTGTTTCCCGGCCATCGATGGTACCGACCTGTCCCTTGGGATCGGATCGAACGTAGAAGCCGCCACCTCCGATTCCGGAGCTCTGCGGCTCGACAACGGTCAGCGCCAGCATCGTCGCGATGGCCGCGTCGGTGGCCGTGCCGCCGTGGCGCAGCATCTCGGCGCCCGCCTCTGCTGCGCGCGGATCGGCGGCACTGACCATGCCGCTTTCATATTTCGGAGCAGTGGGCCTGCTGGTGGTTGGCGGAGCCACCGGCGATGTGGCGCAGGCCGTGAGCAGGAGCGCGCTGGAAACGGCGAGCAGTCGGGCAGGCAGGCAGGTCAGGTTCATGGGTGCGAGACGCTATTCGCTTCCTACCGCCTCCGCAACGCACGTGAAGCCGTCGCGCCGCATTAGCCTCTCCAGGCCCTGGCAAATGGAGCGAGCGATTCCCGGCCCCTCATAGACCATCGCCGAGTAGAGCTGGATGAGGGACGCGCCTGCACGAATGCGTTCCCAAGCGTCTTCTGCGGTTGCGATGCCGCCCACTCCGATCAACGGCAGCGCGCCCCCGGTAGCGCTCCGGAAGTCGCGCAGGCGTTGGAGTGCGGCGTCCTTGAGCGGGGCGCCGGAAAGGCCTCCAGCTTCGCCCGCATGGCGGGAGCGCAGCGGCGGGCGTGCGATGGTCGTGTTGGAAACGATCAGCCCATCAATGCCCCGAGCGATCGTAACTTCGGCGATGTCGTCAATGTCCGCCGGTTCCAGATCGGGAGCCACTTTGAGGAAGACCGGCACGCGCTTCCCAGAGGCATCGCGTTCTGTCAGCACGGCATCCAGCAGTTCGTCGAGCGCGCCCTTGTCCTGAAGCGCCCGCAAGCCGGGCGTGTTGGGCGACGAAATGTTGACCGTCACGTAATCTGCTAGCGGTGCGACCGCGCGCATTCCCGAGCGGTAATCTGCGACTCGGTCACTGCTGTCTTTGTTGGCGCCGATATTGACACCGACGATGCCGGACGCGCGATCCCTTGCGGCAAGGCGGGTCAAAGCATCAGCGACGCCGCCGTTGTTGAAACCCATGCGGTTGATCACTGCCCGGTCCTCGACCAAACGGAATAGCCGCGGCCTGGGGTTTCCCGCCTGCGGGCGCGGCGTGAGCGTCCCTACTTCGACAGAGCCGAAACCGAGGCCCAGCAACCCCTTCAGTGCCACCGCATCCTTGTCGAACCCGGCTGCCATGCCGACCGGGTTGGGGAACGAAAGGCCCGCCACGCGGGTGGCAAGGGCGCCGGAACCAGCCGTCTTCCCCGGACGTGTAGCGAGAGCCTTGAGAGCGAGGCCATGCGCACGTTCAGGGTCGATGCGGAACAAAAGCGGGCGGATCAACGGATACAACACACCGACCCTCTAGCCGCAAAGCGGACGCGGGCTCAATCTGCCGGAGCGATTGTTGCTGCTTTGCAACAGTTCCCGGTCGGCAGAGCCATAAAGGACCATCCGTCCCTATTTCTTTTCGAGTTGTCGCGATTCTACAATTCAACCACGGCAGCACGACATAGACGGACACCGCGACCCGAAGGGCTCGTAGCCATTTGCGCTCGAGTTCTTTCAGACTTAGCGGTTTCCTGCAGAGTGCAGGGAACCGCTTTTTTTTGCCCGTATGGACCGAACGGCGAAGGGCGCGTGTGACGGTGCGCCCCATTGAAACCTGAGCGCCAATGCACTAGGTCAAACTGGAGAAGATTGATCCGATTTACGGATCGGACTTACAATCGACCGGAGGTGCCTCTTTTCATGCGCTTGTCCAGCATGGCCGATTACGCTGTCGTCGTGATGGCTGCCGCTGCGCGGCACTGTGGCGGCGCGCGTGTTTCGGCGGTGCAACTGGCTGAAGAGACCGGCGTGCCTGGGCCCACCGTGCAAAAGCTGGTGAGTCGGCTTGCAAGCGCGGGGTTGCTGCGCTCTTCGCGAGGGGTGGGGGGCGGTCTCAAGCTGGCGCGACCTGCGGCGGCGATCACCGTTGCCGACATCGTGGAGGCTGTGGAAGGTCCGATTGCGCTGACTGCATGCTGCGATACGGGCCGCCATGATTGCACCTTGGAAAGCGCCTGCACCGTGCGGCCCCATTGGCCCCTGGTGAACGAAGCCGTTCGTGGAGCGCTTGCCGGCGTTCCGCTCACCCGATTGGTGGAGATGCCTACCGCCGCTCCGCTTGAACACTCTACTTCCGAGTATGCCGCATGACCGAACAGACCGCTCTCAAGGATCAGGCCGCCCACGATGCGGCTGCGCGCGTTGCCGACTACGAGCATGGCTGGTCGAGCGAGATCGAGCAGGAGTTCGCGCCCAAGGGCCTCTCGGAAGAGACCGTTCGCTTCATCTCGGCCAAGAAGAACGAGCCTGAGTGGATGCTGGAGTGGCGTCTGAAAGCCTATGCCAAGTGGCTGGAGATGACGCCGCCGGACTGGGCCAAGCTCAATGTACCGCCGATCGACTATCAGGACGCCTACTACTACGCCGCGCCGAAGAAGCGGGAAGCGCTCGGTTCGCTCGACGAGGTCGACCCTGAAATCCTGCGAGTTTACGAGAAGCTCGGGATCCCCATCGAAGAGCAGAAGGTGCTCGCCGGCGTTGAAGGCGCGCGCAAGGTCGCTGTGGACGCGGTGTTCGATTCGGTCTCGGTCGCCACCACTTTCCGTGCCGAGCTGGAAGCGGCAGGGGTGATCTTCCGCTCGATCTCCGAAGCGATTCGCGAATATCCCGAGATGGTGAAGAAGTGGCTCGGCCGCGTGGTGCCGGTGCACGACAACTACTTCGCGGCGCTGAACTGCGCGGTCTTTTCGGACGGAACCTTCGTCTACATCCCCGAGGGCGTGCGCTGCCCGATGGAGCTGTCCACCTACTTCCGCATCAATGCGGAGAACACCGGCCAGTTCGAGCGCACGCTGATCGTCGCCGACAAGGGCTCCTATGTCTCGTATCTGGAAGGCTGCACCGCCCCGATGCGCGACGAGAACCAGCTCCACGCCGCGGTGGTCGAACTGGTCGCGATGGAAGATGCCGAGATCAAGTACTCGACGGTGCAGAACTGGTACCCCGGCAACGCCGAGGGGAAGGGCGGCATTTACAACTTCGTAACCAAGCGTGGCCTCTGTCAGGGCGCGCGTAGCAAGATCAGCTGGACCCAGGTTGAGACCGGCAGCGCGATCACCTGGAAGTATCCCAGCTGCGTGCTGAACGGCGAGGATTCGGTGGGCGAATTCTACTCGGTCGCGGTCACCAACAATTATCAGCAGGCCGATACCGGCACCAAGATGATCCACAACGGCAAGGGCAGCCGCTCGACGATCATCTCCAAGGGCATCTCGGCCGGCAAGAGCAACAACACCTACCGCGGCCTCGTGCGCGTGGCGGCGAACGCGGACGGGGTGCGCAATTTCACCCAGTGCGATTCGCTGCTGCTCGGCAAGGAATGCGGCGCGCACACGGTGCCTTATATCGAAGTGCGTAACCCTTCCGCGCAGATCGAGCACGAGGCGACCACCAGCAAGATCAGCGACGACCAGCTGTTCTACGCCCAGCAGCGCGGGCTCGATACCGAGTCGGCGGTGGCTTTGATCGTCAACGGGTTCGCCAAGGAGGTCTTGCAGCAATTGCCGATGGAGTTTGCCGTGGAGGCGCAGAAGCTGCTCGGGATTTCGCTCGAAGGGAGCGTCGGCTGATGACTGAGCGCAAGACCCTGGGCATCAGCCAGGCTTCCACTCCGAAGGCCGATCCCAAGGCGAGCTTCGCCGCCACCGGCGCGCGGCTGGACAAGCTGAAGGTGCGTGCGCGTGAGGCGCGGCGCGCGCCCACGCTGGCGCAGCAAGCGCTCTGGGAGCAGTTGTCCGGATCGCGGCTGGGCGGAGTGAGATTCTTGCGTCAGTCGATCGTCGGCTCCGTGATCGTCGATTTCGCCTGCCCCTCCCGTTGGATCGCCGTTGTGCTTTCGCCCGAGGGTGCAAACCCGGAGGTCGATGCTCTGCAAGACAAGAAGCTGACCGATGTCGGCGTGCGCGTGCTGCGCTTCGCTGAAAGCGATGTGCTGGATGACGCGGATGCCGTCGTCAGAGCGATACTTACCGAAGTGAACAAGCCGTTCGACAAACGCGCCGCGCGCCGCAGTGCCGGTGCGCCGCAGTTCGCCCATGCTGATGAGGGCGCTGAAGGATGACCATGCTCCAGATTACCGATCTTCACGCAACCGTCGCTGACAAGCCGATTCTCAAGGGACTTTCGCTCCAGATCAACGCGGGCGAGGTGCACGCGATCATGGGCCCGAACGGCGCCGGCAAGTCGACCACGGGCTACGTGCTGGGCGGGCGTCCCGGCTACGAAGTGACCGGTGGATCGGTCACGTTCAACGGTCAGGATCTGCTCGAGCTCGAACCGCACGAGCGGGCCGCTGCCGGGCTGTTCCTGGGCTTCCAGTACCCGGTCGAGATCCCGGGCGTTTCCTTCGTGCAGTTCTTACGCGAAGCGGCCAATGCCCAGCGCAAGGGCCGTGGTGAGGAGCCGCTCTCGGGCGGCGAGTTCCTCAAGCTCGCACGGGAGAAGGCCGGGCTGCTCAAGATGGACATGGACATGCTCAAGCGGCCGGTGAACGTCGGCTTCTCGGGCGGTGAGAAGAAGCGCGCGGAGATGGTGCAGATGGGCATCCTCGATCCCAAGCTGGCGATCCTCGATGAGACCGATTCGGGTCTCGACATCGATGCGCTCCGGGTCGTGGGCGATGGCATCAACACGATCATGAGGAAGCCGGACAAGGCGGTGCTGCTGATCACGCACTACCAGCGCCTGCTCGACACCGTGACGCCGGACTTCGTGCATGTCCTCGCCGGTGGGCGGATCGTCCGTACCGGCGGCCCTGAATTGGCGCTGCAGCTGGAGGAAGAAGGCTACGAGGCGGTGGCTGCGTGACGACGCTCGCTCTTCCAACGAGGCGCGACGAAGCCTTCCGCTATTCGGATGTCGACGCCCTGGCCAGTGTATGGCCGGTTGCGCGGGAGGAGATTCTCGTCCCAGCCGGCCAGAGCGGGATGCTGGATGTCGTGGAGACCGGCAGTGCCACCGTCGCGCGGCATCTGGTGATCACGCTAGAGGCGGGCGCGACGTTCGACTTGCGCGTGCTGCTGGCCGGTCCCGCTTTCGGACGTATCGCCGTGGACGTGCGGCTTGGTGAAAAGGCCGATTTCACGCTCGGCGCGGCGCAACTGGCGACCGGGAGCGAAACGGTGGAGATCGTTACGGAAGTGACCCATGCGGGGCCCAGCGCCACGTCCGAGCAGATCGTGCGCACGGTGTTGTCGGGCCACGCGACGGGAACCTATCTCGGCCGTATCGGCGTGGAGCGGGGCGCAGACGGGACGGACGCCGAGCAATCGGTCAGGGCCATGCTGCTCGACCGCACGGCTACGGCGAATGCCCGGCCGGAGCTGGAGATCTATGCCGATGACGTGAAGGCTGCGCACGGCTGCGCGGTTGGTGAGCTCGATGCGCAAGGGCTGTTCTATCTCATGTCGCGCGGGCTGCCTCCGTCCGAGGCCAAGCGTTTGATGCTGCAGGCGTTCATCGCTGAAGCGTTCGCCGGTGCCTCCCACGAAGATACGCTGAGCGAGCAGGCGCTGACCCGATTGGAGGCGATCCTGTGAGTGGAACGCCTGACCAGAACGTGGGCGAAGCCATGCTCGACGAGGCCATCGCGCCAACGCACCTGAACGCGAACCTGCGCAAGCAGTTTCCGGGCATGTGGAATCTCGACGGCTCGCCCTGGCGCTATCTCGATACTGCGGCGACAGCGCAGAAGCCGCAGGCCGTGATCGATGCCACGGTTCGCGCAATGGGCGTCAACTACGCGACCGTCCACCGCGGCGTCTACGCACGCTCGGCCGAGATGACGCTCGGCTTCGAGGCGGCACGTCGCCGCGTCGCGACGTTTATCGGCGGGCGCGAGGATGAGGTTGTGTTCACGCGCGGTGCAACCGAGGCGATCAACCTTGTTGCCCAGACCTGGGGTGTCGAGAACCTTAAAGCGGGCGATCGCATTCTGCTTTCGACCCTGGAGCACCATTCGAACATCGTGCCGTGGCAACTCCTGCGTGAGCGCACGGGCGTTGCCATCGACGTGTGCCCGCTGACTGCGGATGGTTGCGTCGATCTTGAAGCCGCAGAAGCCATGCTGACGCCGGCACACAAGCTGGTGGCGCTTGCGCACGTCTCCAACGTGCTCGGCTCGGTGCTTGACGTGAAGCAAGCGGCGGAACTGGCGCATGCTGTAGGCGCCAAGCTGCTGGTGGACGGCTGTCAGGCCGCGCCGCGTATCAAGCTCGACATGGCGAAGCTTGGCTGCGACTTTTACGTCTTCTCCTCGCACAAGCTCTATGGGCCGACCGGGATTGGCGCATTGTGGGCGCGGGCCGAGATCTTGGACGCGATGCCGCCTTGGCACGGTGGCGGCGCGATGATCGACAAGGTGACCTTCGAAAGGACGACTTTTGCCTCGGCCCCGCAGCGCTTCGAGGCCGGCACTCCGATGATTGTCGAAGCGATTGGCCTTGCCGCCGCGGTCGAGTGGCTCGAAGCGATCGGACTGGACGTGGCGCACGAGCATGAGCGCGGCCTCGCGGCCAAGCTGCGCGAGGCCTTGGGGCAGCGCAACGACGTGACGCTGTTCGGCCCCGCCGATTCGCTCGGCATCACCAGTTTCGCGCTTGAAGGGGTGCATCCGCACGACTTGGGCACTATCTTGGACGAGGAAGGCGTGGCGATCCGCGCCGGGCACCATTGCGCCCAGCCGCTGATGGAGCATCTGGGCGTTCCCGCGACGGCGCGCGCCAGCTTCGGGCTCTATAACGACGAAACAGACATCGAGGCGCTCCTTAAGGGGATTGAGCGCACGCGGAGGATCTTCGCCCCATGATTGAGAATACCGGCAACGAGGACCGTACCTTTGCGGTCGAGGAAGTGGAGGCTGCAACGCCTCCGCGCCGCGCGCGCGTGGAAGATGCAGCCGTGGAGACGGCGCAGGAGAAGCTTGGGCGCAAACGCGACTACCTTGAAGGCTTCCTGGCTGCGAAGCCGCCTGCGGACGATCCGAACGGGCCCGGAGGCTCGATCTACGAGGGTGTAATCGACGCGCTCAAGGAGATCTTTGACCCCGAGATTCCGGTGAACATCTACGATCTTGGCCTGATCTATGGCGTGGATGTTTCGCCTGAGGGCGGTGTGGCGGTGACCATGACGCTAACCACGCCGCATTGCCCCGTCGCCGAATCGATGCCGGGTGAGGTCGAACTGCGTGTCGCGGCAGTGCCGGGCGTGCGCGACTGCGAGGTTAGTCTTGTCTGGGATCCGCCTTGGGACATGGCAAAAATGTCCGACGAAGCGAAGCTCGAACTGGGGATGTTGTGAGCCGGATCATTCTCGCATCTACAACGAGTCCGGGCTCTGGCGCGGGTTGCCGGGCAATTCCGAAAGCTTGAGTCACGGGTACAAGAGGCTGACATGACCACTGAAACCAAAGTTCGCCAACGCCCCGCCGCCGTTATCCTGACGCCCTCTGCCGAGGCGCGGATCGCGGCACTCATGGCCAAGGCACCTGACGACGCGATCGGCGTAAAGCTATCCACGCCGCGCCGGGGCTGCTCGGGGCTCGCCTATTCCGTCGACTATGTCAGCGAGGCCAGCCCGCTGGATGAGCGGATCGACACGCCGGGCGGCACTTTCTTCATCGATGGCGCTTCGGTGCTCTACCTCGTTGGCAGCACAATGGACTGGGTCGAGGATGATTTCACGGCCGGGTTCGTGTTCAACAATCCGAACGCGAAGGGCGCCTGTGGCTGTGGCGAGAGCTTCACCGTCTAGGCACGGACCTACCGCCGCTTGAGTGCTGCCACACAGGCGGCGCGATCAACATCCTGCCCATCGGACGCGCGGCGTGCGTCGACGAAAGATGCCACTGGCTCGCGCGACTGCCTGGTCGGATAGAGATAGACATCGAGCACGCATGCGGTGCCGGTAAACTGCAGTTTGCGTGCATCGCCTTCCCAGACATTGAGGCGCGGACTGCCGAACTGCCGCACGATCTGGCCCTCGGTTGCCCCGATCACGCCTTCAAGGCCGGGGATTGACTGAAATGAAGGCTCTCGCGGAGCGGCACGCACCGGAGCGCGCACTGGCTGGCCCGCGACTTTCCCCGGCCGCGGTGTAGAGGACGTTCCCCCGGTCGAGGCGCAGGCAGCAAGAAGCGGGACAAGCAGGGCGGCGGTGAAAACAGCGCGCAGCTGAGATGGCGCGGGGCGGGCATGCGTGATGTAAGACATGGTCGCTCAGTCGCATCGCGCGCCGCAGGTGGGCTGTCAACGCCGCGCAAGGTTGCTCCCGGTCGAGCCGCACGCTACTCGCGGTATGAAGCTGTCCTCCGGTGTCCAGGGAACCATCTATCACATGAACCAAGCCCCCCGTTACGATGTGATCGCGATCGGCAATGCCATCGTCGACGTGCTCGCGCACAGCCGGGACGAGGTGATCGATGAACTCGGCCTCACCCGCGGGGGAATGACCCTGGTCGATACCGCAAGGGCCGAAGAGCTCTACGCGCACATGGGACCGACGGCGCAGGTGTCGGGCGGTTCCGCCGCAAACACGCTCGCCGGTCTCGCTTCGCTGGGCGCGCGGTGCGCATTCATCGGACAGGTGGCCGACGATGCGCTCGGCGAAGTCTTTGCGCATGACATCCGCGCGGCTGGCATTGACTTTGCCACGCCTGCGCGCGCGGGCGATCCCCCCACAGGCCGCTGCCTCATCTTCGTGACGCCCGATGCGCAGCGGACGATGAACACGTTCCTCGGCTCATCGCAGTTCCTTCCAGCGGAGGTGCTGGATCTGGACGCGATCGCCAGTTCGGCAGTGCTTTATCTGGAAGGGTATCTCTGGGATCCGGAGGAGCCCCGGGCCGCCATGCGCAAGGCGATTGCGACTGCGCGAGAGGCGGGCCGGAAGGTCGCTTTCACGCTTTCCGATGCGTTCGTGATCGACCGGCACGGTGACGACTTCCGGGACATGATCGCGCAAGGGCAGATCGATATCCTTTTCGCCAATGCCGTCGAACTGGCAGCGCTGACCGGCATCGACGATTTCGATGACGCGCTTGCCTCTCTTGCGGCGAAGGTGCCGGTCGTGGTGGCAACCCGCAGCGAGCATGGCGCCGTCGCCATTGCTGCAGGAGAGCGGGCGCAGGTGCCTGCGGAGCCGGTTGCCCGGGTTGTCGACACGACCGGTGCGGGAGACCTCTTCGCTGCAGGCTTCCTGTTCGGTCATGTGCGAGGAATGCCGCTTGCAGAATGTCTGCGCCTTGGCGCGATATGTGCCGGCGAGATCATCTCTCACTTCGGCGCTCGGCCCGAAGTCGATCTTGCGACGCTGGTGACAGAGCGGGCCGGCTGATGCAGACGGGCCGGGAAGGGAGCAAACGATGACCTGCCCGGCACTAATCGACTTCGAAGCGAGCTGCCTGCCCGACTATGGGCAGTCCTACCCGATCGAGGTTGCCCTGGCGCGGGTAGACGGATCGAGCCGTACCTGGCTTATCCGTCCTGCCGAATCCTGGCGCTTCTGGGACTGGTCGCCGGAGGCTGAGGCGCTGCACGGGATCGCCCAGGATGTGATCGCACGGGACGGCTTGCCGCCAGCACAAGTGCTTGCCGAGATGCAGGCTTTCGCTGGCCACTGTCAGGTCTATGCCGATGCCGATCTGGACGCTTATTGGCTTGAGGTGTTGGCCCATGCGGCGGGAATGCATCCGCCGTTCCCGGTCCGCTATCTGGGTGAGTACTTTGCCGAACGCGGGTATACGCGGCCTCAGGTTGTCAGTGCCCTTGACGCCGCGCGCGAGCGGCTACCGGTGGAGCATGTCGCGCGAGACGATGCGAGCCGACTGGCGCTGGCAGTCCGGCTGCTGCTGGACGGCGAGACCGCAGCCTAGCTCAAAGCCCCTGGAGTTCGCCTAGGCACTGCGTCCGGGCCGAGTCCCGCGCCGCAGCGAGACGGCTGCTGATCAGCGCCGGCAGCGCACACCCTCGCTCTGGTTCGACAGGGAAGTCACGCCGGCAAGCGTCGCGGGTGCGAAACCAATCGTCAGCACAGTCTTCATAGGCGGCCCGCTGGCGGATATGCTGCGTCCGGCAACCCGACGTCCAACGCGACCGGTAAGCCGTCTCGGCGGCCGCAAGGCAGACCTCGTACCGCTGCTGCGCAGCTTCGCGACGCCGGGTCTCGAGCATGCGCGCACGCTCAAGCGCGGCTCGTTGATCGGCGGCTGCCGCCTGCCGTTCTTGCCCGGCTTCCAGTGTGCGGTGGATCGACTCCGCCGGCAGGAAGATCCCATAGTAATAGCCGACCCCCGCTCCGGCGAGCAGCGCGCCTGCGGCGATGCTCAGCTTCAGGACCGCATTGACGTTCATGGCCACGGACGTGGTTAGCTCTCTTCGCGAGCCACTTCGCGCCAGCCGATATCGCGGCGGCAGAAGCCGGAGGGGAAACTGACCTTGTCCACTGCGGCGTACGCACGTTCCTGCGCTTCGCGCACAGTCTCGCCCGAGGCGGTGACGTTCAGGACGCGACCGCCCGACGCCCGCAGCACGCCATCCGGCCCCAGTGTCGTACCGGCGTGGAAGATCTTTGCACCTTGCCGCTCGGCAACGGGAATACCGTCGATGCGGCCGTCCTTTTCGGGCGTGCCCGGATAGCCATTGGCAGCCATCACCACTGTGAGAGCAGTCTCGTTAGAGAACCGGGGCGGCTGGACCGAGCCCAGGCGGTTCTGTGCGCAGGCAAGCACCAGTTCGACCAGATCTGTTCCCAGCCGCATCATCAGCACCTGACACTCCGGGTCGCCGAAGCGGCAGTTGTACTCGATAAGCTTCGGCCCTTCGCGGGTGAGCATGAGCCCGGCGTAAAGGACACCCGAATAGGGGTAGCCCTCATCGGTCATGGCCTTGACTGTGGGGGCGATGATCCGGGTCATCGCCTGACCTTCAAGCTCTGGCGTAAGCACCGGTGCCGGGCTGTAGGCACCCATGCCGCCGGTGTTCGGGCCAGTGTCGCCTTCGCCCACGCGCTTGTGGTCCTGTGCGGACCCGAAAGGCACGATCGTGCTGCCGTCGGTCAGCGCGAAGAAGCTTGCCTCCTCGCCCTCCAGGAACTCCTCTATCACCGCCTCGGCGCCTGCCTCTCCGAAGCGGCCGGAGAAGATCTCCCGCACGGCTTCCTGCGCCTCGTCCATGGTCATGGCGACCGTCACGCCCTTGCCCGCGGCAAGCCCGTCCGCCTTGATGACTACGGGCGCGCCAAAGCCCTCCAGTGCCTCGAGCGCGTCCGCCTCGCGGGCGACGCGCACGTATTTGGCTGTGGGGATGCCCGCACGTTCGCACAGATCCTTGGTGAAGCCCTTGGACCCTTCAAGGCGCGCAGCGGCGCGGCTGGGGCCGAAGACGGCCAGCCCGGCACCGCGCAGCGAATCGGCCAAGCCGTCCACCAGCGGGGCTTCGGGGCCCACGACCACTAACCCGATCCCCTGCGTCTCGCAGAAGGAGATAACGGCAGCGTGATCGGTCGCGTCCAATGTGACGCAGCTTGCCTGTTCGGCTATGCCGGGATTGCCGGGGGCGGCATAGAGGCGGGTGCAGAGCGGGGATTGCGCCAGCTTCCAGGCGAGAGCATGCTCGCGGCCTCCCGACCCCAGAAGAAGGATATTCATGGCGCTGCCTTTCGATGACGACAATTATGCGGATGAGCGGAAAACGCCGCTCGTAGCGAAGGCAATGCCGGGCGACAACGCCGAGCCGCTATCCGTGAGCGCGATTTCAGCACTGTTGAAGCGGACTGTGGAAGACCGCTTCGGCTTTGTGCGCGTGCGCGGGGAGCTTTCCGGTGTGAAACGGGCCGCCTCCGGCCATCTTTATTGCTGCTTGAAAGACGACAAGGCAGTGATCGATGGCGTGATGTGGAAGGGCGGTGCGCAGCGCCTGGCCTTCCGTCCCGAAGATGGGGTGGAGGTCGTCGCGACCGGCAAGCTGACGACGTATCCCGGGCGCTCGAAGTACCAGATTGTCATCGAATCGATGGAGATTGCCGGCGAGGGTGCGCTTCTCGCCCTGCTCGAGAAGCTGCGGGCACGGCTGGCTGCCGAAGGTCTCTTCGCGAGTGAGCGCAAGCGATTGCTCCCCTTCCTGCCAAGGACGATCGGGGTTGTGACTTCGCCGACCGGAGCCGTCATCCGCGACATTCTCCACCGGCTGGCCGACCGCTTTCCCAGCCGCGTGCTGGTCTGGCCGGTGCTGGTGCAAGGGGAGGGTGCGGCTGGCCAGATTGCGGCCGCAGTGCGTGGGTTCTCGGCCATGCCGCCGGGAGGCGCGGTACCGCGTCCCGATCTTGTGATCGTCGCGCGCGGCGGCGGGTCCATAGAGGACTTGTGGGCCTTCAATGAAGAGATCGTGGTCCGCGCTGTGGCCGAGTGCACCATTCCCGTCATTTCTGCCGTCGGCCACGAAACCGATACCACACTGTGTGACTATGCTGCGGACCAGCGCGCTCCGACACCCACTGCTGCCGCCGAAATGGCAGTGCCTGTTCGCGTCGAGCTCGCGGCGAACCTTGCCGAGCTGGCTCTGAGGAAGAGGCGTTGTGCTTTGCGCCCCGTGACCTTGGGACGCGAGCGGCTGGAGGCGAGGGCACGGCACTTGCCGAGGCCCGAAGCGCTTCTCGCCGCGAAGGCGCAGAAGCTGGACGAGACGGGCGAGCGCTTGCGCCGCGCCCTGCGCGATCGGGCCTTGGGTGCGCGTGCGCGCCTCGACGCTCGCGGTGCGCAGCTTTCGTTGCCCCTGCTGCGCCACCGGCTTGAGCGTGCGGAAGAGCGGCTTGCACGCGCGGGACTGACGCCGGCGCTCCTTCAGCGACGTTTCGAAGCCGCTTGCAAGCACTTCGCGCCGGTGGCGCGCGTGTTGCCTCAGCTCGACCCCGACAAGCCCCTGGCCCGCGGCTTTGCGCGTGTCACCGACGCTGATGGGCACACGTTGACGCGCAAGGCGCAAGCCGAACGTGAGGTCTCGCTTGTCCTGAAGTTCCGCGACGGGGATCTGGCGGTGGTCCCGGGCGCCGCTCCGCGCCGTGCGCCGCGATCAAAGGGACCGAGCGCCCGGCAGGGTGATTTGTTTTGAACTCAACGCTCTGCTAGGTCGATGCCCATGCTGATGTCATCTGCCGATCGTCCCGCAACCCTGCGCTACGGGCCCAATGGCTTTCGTGTGCTGAGCCCGGGCAACCACGTTCTGTGTGCCGTTACAGGCGAACAGATTCCTCTTGAGGTTCTCCGTTACTGGAGCGTTGAGCGACAGGAGCCCTATGCCACGCCCGAGGTCGCCACTCGTCGCCTGTTGGGAGAGGCATGAGAGCGTCTTCACGTTGCGTAGCGCCCATCGCGGCCAGTCTGATGACCCTGGCGAGTTGCACTGCGGTTCCTACCACTCAGGTTTCGCAGCGCGCCACGTCTCAAGAGCGTGAGCGTGCGCCGGCCCCCAAGCCCGCGCCTGCGCCCGAACCCAGTCGTCCCGCCACCTTCGCGTTCGCCGGCGAACTTACCCAAGGTGGTTGGATCAAGGGGACAGCGCCCGGTGGGACGCAGAGTCTTTCACTCGATGGCGAATCCATCGATGTGGGGGAAAACGGCGGCTTCTTCGTCGCTTTTGACCGGGATGCAAAGCCTGTCGCCAGTCTGATCGCAACTCTGCGCTCCGGTGCAAAAGTGGTTCAGCGTCTCACCATCGCGCCACGGGACTGGCAGATCGAGAACGTGAACATTGCTCGCCGGCGATCCGGCCCGAGCGAGGCGTTCATGGCGCTGCGGCGCCCTGAACTGGCCCGCATTCAAGCTGCTCGTGCTCTCGATACGGGCGCAGCGGGCTGGCGTCAGGACTTTATATGGCCGGTTACGGGCCGGATCTCCGGCCGCTTCGGCTCGCAGCGGGTCTATCGGGGGGAGCCAGGATCCTACCATTCCGGCATCGACATCACGAGCGGCGTCAGCGGCACGCCCTTCGTGGCACCGGCTGACGGGGTCGTTGTGCTCGCAGCCAAGAAACCGTTCACGCTCGAGGGCAATCTGCTGATGATTGACCATGGCATGGGCCTTAACAGCGCGTTCCTGCATTGCTCGGAGATCCTTGTGGAAGAGGGTGAGCGGGTTCGCCAGGGCCAGACGATCGGGCGAATTGGCAGCACTGGGCGCGCCACGGGGCCACATCTGCACTGGTCGATGAAGTGGAACGAAGCGCGCCTGGATCCTATTCTGCTGACCGGACCGATGCGCTGACGGTTCTACAGGCGGTCGGGGGTGAAACCCGTCGGTAGGGTTGCGTCCCTCGTCGACTGCCCTATCAAGCCGTGGTGCGGCGCAGCATAGCTCTCCTGATTCTGGTAGCCGGTGCTATCAGCACCACTTGGTTGCGCTCCGAGCGGGTGACGCCGATCCGTAACAAGACGCTCACTTTCGTCACCGAGCCGCGCCCATCCGAAGAGACCCTGAAAGCGCATCTAGGCCCCTTCCACCTTGAAAAAGCGTGGCAGATGGAACTGGGGTCGTGGAAGTTTGGTGGGTACTCGGCGCTGGTGCCCCTGCCGGATGGCCGAATGCTGGCACTCTCCGACTTGGGCCATTTCCTCGTCTTCGCGCCGCCGGGAGGCGTTCGCGCAACGCCGCGCTTCGGCAACTTGCTCGACAACCCGCAGCACAACAAATCGGACGTCGATGTCGAATCGGCTACGCGCGACCCTGAGACGGGGCAGATCTGGTTAGGTCTGGAGTTGCGCAACGAAGTCGTGCGGCTGAACTCCGGTTGGGCGAGGACGGGAAGCGCGCGGCCAGAGATCATGCGCCATTGGGGCAAGAACTCCGGACCGGAGGCAATGGCCCGCCTGCACGATGGTCGTTTCGTGCTGTTGAGCGAGGGGCCGATCGAGTGGTGGCGGTCCCATCGTCATGAAGGCGTGGTTTTTTCGGGCGATCCGGTGGAGAACCCCGAAGCGGCCAAGCCTTTCGTCTTTGAAGGGCCGCAAGGCTTTGACCCCGTCGATATGGCGCAGTTGCCAGATGGCCGTCTGCTGGTGCTGATGCGTGCCCTCGTCTGGCCCTTTCCTCAGCGATTCGCCGGGAGGATCGTGATCGGTGATCCCGCGCAGATTCGCCCTGGCAAAGTCTGGAAGGTACGCGAGGTGGCGCGAATTGCGTCCTCGCTGCCCATCGACAATTTCGAAGGCATGGCAATTACACCCGCAGAAGACGGCATGCTCAACGTCTGGCTGATCGCGGACGACAACAACGCCGCCCTGCAACGCACGCTCCTGTGGAAGCTGAAGGTCAATCCAGCCGACCTACCTTAAGCGGCTCGCCCAGAGAGCGGAAACGCTCCCGGTTTGCGCCACCGCGTCGTCCGAGCCGCTGGATAGTCCGAGCCGCTGGCCGTGAGCGGTCAACCTGAAGCTGACCTCACCATGCAAAGCAACGCGAAAAGGCGCGCGGATCGCTCCGCACGCCTCAATGCTCTTCAACGCACCCCGCCGAAGCGGGGCGGAAGAATCAGGCTGCCTGCTTCTTCTTCAGATCGCGCTTCACCTTGAGGGCGCGCGAGCTGAGCTTGGCATCGGCCGTCTTGAGCAGCCAGTTGTCGAGGCCACCGTTGTGCTCGACCGAGCGCAGGCCATGCGTCGACACGCGGAACTTGAAGCTGCGCTCCAGTCCGTCCGAAAGCAGAGTCACGTTCTGCAGGTTGGGCAGGTAGACGCGCTTGGTCTTGTTGTTGGCGTGGCTGACGTTGCAGCCGACCTGGCGGCTCTTGCCGGTCAGTTCGCAGATGCGGGACATGGTCTCTCTCGCTCGAAAAAATGTCTGTGCCGTTTAAACGGGAAGGCGCGCCCTTAGCGATTCACCAGGAGCAGGTCAAGTTGCGCGGCGCCTTCGGGAGGTCTAGCGCGAACGAATGACACGCTGGCCGCTCCCTCCGCCGATGGCGCGCGCGCTTGAAGAGGCGCAGATTGCCGCCCTTGAGGGGGAGGTGCCCATCGGTGCCGTCGTCGTCAAGGACGGGCGGGTTGTGGCAACCGGGCGGAACGCTCCGCGCCAGACTTGCGACCCTACTGCTCACGCTGAGATCGTTGCGATTCGCGCTGCCGCTGCCGCGCTGGGCAACGATCGGCTGGACGGTTGCGAGCTTTGGGTCACGCTCGAACCATGTGCCATGTGCGCTGGTGCCATCGTGCACGCGCGGATCGCCCGGCTCTACTATGGTGCGGCCGACCCCAAAGGCGGTGCGGTGGAACATGGCGCACGCGTCTTTGAGCAGCCTCAGTGCCTGCACCGCCCCGAGGTCTATGCCGGCATAGGCGGAGCTGAAGGGGGCAACCTGCTAAGGGCATTCTTTCGCGAAAGACGCTGAGGAAAGCGCTACAGGCCGCGCCAGATCTTCAGCGGCGCACTGTCCGCGGGCCCGAACTGCCGGGCACCGCAGCGCATCGGCAGAAAACGGCGTGAATAGCAGAGCCGAACTTCGCGCAGCCAGCCGCTGCGGCTGACCAGGATACCCACCTGCTCGGTCTTCCACGCCGGGTTCGCCGCGACGAAGGCCTGGCGCAGGTCACCAGCGGTCAGCCCTTCCCGGCGCGAGAGGCGGTCGGCGTCCGGCCATCGGATTGAGCGCCAGAGGATCGCGCTCACCTTGAAGTACTGCGCAGGAGTCTTGGCCATGCAACTGCCGTGCTTCGCCCACTCATGCACCAGCAACCGCGCGGAGGGGGTCATGCACAAGTTCCGGCGCAGAAGTTGAGGCGAAGGCAGGGGCTTTGTTGCACACCACTGCGGGTAAGCGCCGTGGGCGGCTTCTGGCCAGAGGCCGTGCAGAATGAATCCGAATCGCCCATGCCGCCCGGAGCACTGCATCGAAGCGGGATCGCCGCGCGTCTTGCAGTGATCGGGAGACCAGCTTGCAGCAAGCGTATAGGCCCCGATTGCCGTGCGCCGCGTCGGGCCGTCAGGCTGCACGGACCCGATCGGCTCAACCCTCTGCGGCGGAGTGCACTGGTAGGCCTGCGCCATCGCCGCGGGGGGCGAGAAGGCCATCGTCACCGCGATGAGCCGCGTCAGCGGCGTCGCCCTGCTCACAGGGGTGTGAAGTCCAGTCCGATGTCGGCTGCTGGTGCGCTTTGCGTCAGCCGCCCGACTGACACGTACGTCACGCCTGTCGCTGCGATCGCTGCGATGGTGTTCAAGTTTACGCCGCCCGACGCCTCCGTGGGTACGCGGCCAGCGACCAGCGCTACGGCGTGCCGCAGGACGTCAGGCGCCATGTTGTCGAGCAGCAGGTGGTCCGCGCCCGCCGCCAGAGCGGGTTCGATCTGATCAAGGCTGTCCACCTCGCAGATGACCTGTGCCACGCCCGCGGCCTTCGCCTTTGCGACAGCCGGCCCCACACCGCCTGCCACCAGCACATGGTTGTCCTTTATCATCGCCGCGTCCCAGAGCCCCATCCGGTGATTCCTGGCACCGCCCATGCGAGTGGCGTACTTCTCCAGGTGCCGAAGGCCGGGGATGGTCTTGCGAGTGTCTAGCAGAGTGCCGTTGCCCTGCATCTCGGCCACGTAGGTGCGCGTCATCGTGGCAATACCTGAGAGGTGCTGCACCGTGTTCAAAGCCGAACGCTCGGCCGTGAGCATGGCGCGTGCTTGTCCGGTGAGACGCATCAACTTGGTGCCCGGCGGAACTTGGGCGCCTTCCTCGACGAGGATCTCGATATCCATCTCCGGGTCGAGCTTCTGAAAGAACGCGGCAGAGATCGGCAGGCCTGCGACCGTGATGGCATCGCGCGAGTCCATGACACCGGAGAAGCGCGCGTCTGCGTCGATCACGCTTTCCGAAGTCACGTCCCGGCCGCCGCCTGGAAGGCCCACGCCGAGATCCTCATTCAGAGTGCTGGTGACGAATGCGTCTAGGTCGAAGCCAGGGAGTGTGAACTGGGTCATGGCGCGGTTCTTTCGCGCTTCGGCTTGCGGTTGTCGAGCGCTGGTTCAGCGTTGAGACGCCTGATGCCCCCTCGCATGGAGGGGGCAGGCGAAGCGCTCAATGCACGAAGCGGGCGATCACATCGCGGTATGAGCGGCTGACTTTCACTTGCGCGCCCGAATCGAGGACAAGGAAGCACTCGCCATTGGTGTGCGGCTTGACCTGGCGGACCTGGTTCAGGTTGACGATGGTGGAGCGGTGAACGCGCTGGAACACGCGCGGGTCGAGCCGGCGCTCGAGGTCCTTCATCGTCTCACGCAGGATCAGCGAGTTATCTGCCGTGCGGATGCACATGTAGTCGCCCGCCGCCTCGATATGCTCGATCGAGTCGACGTCGATGCGGAAGATCTGTCCGCGGTCCTTGATGTTGATGAGCTTCTCGTAACGGTCTGCATTCGGATCACCGTCTTCGGGAAGCTGATCCATAGCGTCCGGCGCCACTTCTGCCAGGACGGTCTTCAGCTTCTCTGCCTCTTCCGCCGAGCGTTTCTCGGCCAGACGCGTGCGCACCCGTGCCAGTGTGTCGGCAAGCTTGTCCTCCTCCACCGGCTTCATCAGGTAGTTGACGGCGTTCGCTTCAAAGGCGCGAACGGCGTGCTCCTGATATGCTGTGACGAAGACGAACAACGGCGGTTCGATCTCCATCACGCCTTTGACGACGGAGAAGCCGTCGAAGCCGGGCATCTGGATATCCAGGAAAACGAGGTCGGGCTTCTCCGTCTTGATCTTGCGGATGGCCTCACGCCCGTTGGAACAGGTATCGATGATTTCGACATCGGGGTACTTTTCCAAGCGCAGCTGAAGGCCTTGGATGGCGAGCTTTTCGTCATCGACGAGTATGGTTCGGATGGTCATTCGGTGAAATCTCCGGCGCTGGAACGCGCAGTTCGCCCCAAGGTTTCAGACCTGATTTCAGGCCGGGGTCGGGGACGAAGCCGGCCAGCTAGTGCATGGATGCAATGTATCAGCGCGGCGCCGCTGCTGCCAGCGCTGCCGCGTCTGCCTGTTCAGCGGCCTCGCGGGATTCGAAGGGAATCTCGATCACGACGGCGAACCCGCCTTCGGGTGGTTCCACGATGTCGAAACGATGATCCTCGCCATAGGCCTGCTGCAGCCGATCGCGGATATTGGACAGACCCACGCCGGTTGAGACCGGCTCCCCTCCATCATATGTCATGCCTGACAGCCTGTTGTCGGTCGTTGTCGTTTGCAAGCCCGGGCCGGTGTCGGAGACGACGATGCGAAGCATCGGACCGATAAGTTGCGTCGATATGGTGATCTCCGCTCCGGTCTCTTGCGGAGTCACAGCGTACTTGATCGCGTTCTCGACCAAGGGCTGCAGCAACAGGGAGGGCAGCAAGCCTTGCTCTGTTTCGGGGGCGATCTCGAAGCGCGTGCGGAGCCGCTCTTCGAAGCGCATCCGCTCAATGTCGAGATAGAGCTTCAGCGTTTCCACTTCCAATGCGACGGTGACCCGCGCGGAAGGCTTGTTGACGAGCGTATACCGCAAAAACGAAGAGAGCCGACTGAGCATGGCATTGGCCGGCTCGGTCTGCTTGAGCAGCACCAGCGTCGAGATCGAGTTGAGCGTGTTGAACAGGAAGTGGGGATTGAGCTGGTAGCGCAACATTGCCAGCTGCGCCTGTGTCGCCTGGTTTTCCAGCCGGATCAGCTGATCGTTCTGGTCCTCGATCTGAAGGTAGAAGTTGATCGCATAGTACAAGGCGGACCAAGCGCCGAGCAGCGTGGCGTCGTAATAGAAATAGCCGATAAACAGCTGTGCGAAGCTGGTGCTCGCCTCCGCGCGATAAAGCCAGATCACCCACGCATCGACAAACGCGTAGAGGCCGACTGCGAATGGCAGAGTCAGGACGGTGATACCCCAGGTGAAGAAGGGGCGTTTCCCGATGAGCTGGCGGAAAATGACGGCCAGGAGCAACGAGATCGAAAAGCCGGTCGCGGTGCCGATCAGAACGATGACGAGAAAAGCCGGTGACTGGTCGTTGGCGATTGCCGACATGGCGCGCAGCAGCATGGCGCCCGCCCAGCCCGCGAACTGGAGACGCCAGAACGCCTGGTTCTTGTTGGCGAAAAAAGGGATCGGCTTTATCGGCAGCACGCGCATCATCGCAGTCCGTACCCTAAAACCGCGGGCGCGGGAATCCTTACGGACGCTGCGGTAAGTCGTGCGGTCAGCGCGACCGTGCCGCCTCCACTGCCTGCGCCAGACGATCGACGCCCACTGCGCCCGAAATCAGTTCGTCACCCGCCACCCAGCTCGGCGTTCCGGCGAAGCCCAGCTTTTGGGCGAAGGATAGATTGCGCTCCAGCTCGGCGGCGACCGGCGCACTTTCCGCAACTCTCCGGGCGCGGTCAATGTCCAGACCGGCAGCCCGCGCGGCAGCTTGGATGGAGCTCTCGTCAAGCTGTCCGGCTGCAAACATGGCATTGTGGAACTGCGCGTACTTGCCTTGCTCGGCAGCAGCGAGAGCCATCTTCGCAGCAGCGGCACTGTGTGGACTGATGATGGGAAGTTCCCGCACCACCACCTTAAGATCGGGATTGTCCCGCGTCAGCTGGGCAACATCCTCGACCGAGCGGCGGCAATAGCCGCATGCGAAGTCGGTAAACTCGACAAGCGTCACCGATCCACGCGGATTGCCCAGAACAGCACCCGGGAACGGCTGCTCCAAGGTGTCGCGAACCTGGGCGAGCTGGTCGCGACTCTGGTTGCGCTGCAGGTTCTCCATCGCCTCCGGCAGGATCTCAGGATGCTCCAGAATGTAGGAGTGCACGATCTTCTCGATCGCGGCACGATCCGCCGGCACGCTGAACTGGCGATTCGCAAACCAACCGAGCGCCGCCGCTGCCGCGACCAGCAGGATGACGAGCATGATGCGGACCGGGCCGCCTGCGGTTTTTCCGTCGTTCGCCATTCAGCCGCGCCTAACTGCGTTTCCGCTCGCGTTCAATCTCGGCTCGGGCCTGGAACTCTATGTCCTGCGCCCGCAGCCAATCGGCGCTGCCCTGGGGAAGACCCAATTGGGCGGCCCGCGCGCTTGCCAGCGCTTCCTTCATCCGACCGCTCAGAATCTGTTGCTCCGCGCTGGCGAGACGGGCCCGCGCCATGTCACCCTTCGCGGCATAGATCACACCGAGCTGATACCAGGCGAACGGATTCTCACGATCGCGCGTCACGGCTGCGCGAAGCACCTCCTGTGCCTCGTCGTAGTTCTGCCGATCTTCGGTCGCGATCAGCGCATGTCCGAAAAGAGTCGCAATCAGCGGTTGGTAGCTGGTCAACTCGGTAGCGCGGCGCAGCGATTCAAGCGCCTCTTCCGGGCGGCCCGATTCGAGGAGGATCTGCCCTTTCAGCTCAAGAAAATAGGGGTCGTTGGGCGCCGTCTGCAGGAGCGCGTCGACTTCGGCCCGAGCACGGTCCAGCTGCGAATCCTTGTGATACGCATAGGCCCGCGCGTAATGGGCGTTCACCGAATTATCCGTGAGGGGATAGACCCTCAGCGTGTCGCGCGGCTCGGCCAGATAGCCGAACAGCTTTGCCTTAACCCGACGAAAGCGCTCCTCGATCTGCGGATCGCTCGGCTTGTCCCAAGCGGGATCTGCCTGGTACGTATCCAGCAGCGTAGTGATGCGATCTGCCGTCATCGGGTGTGAGCTGTAGAACTCGTCCTCCGCCTTGGGGCGGTAGCCGTGACGGAACTCAAGGTTCTGCAGCTTCTTGAAAAACTCGATGGAGCCGCGCCCGGTGATGCCCGCCTGCGAAAGGTATTGCGCGCCAGCGGCGTCCGCGCTGGCTTCCTGTGAGCGATTGTAGGCCAGGAACTTGCCCATCGCCGCCTGTTGGCCCGCCATGAGCACGCCCATAGCGGCCTCGCCTCCACCGGCAGCAGCGGCAGCGGCGCCCAGCAAGAGCGAAAGCAGGCTGATGTTGGTGGCCGATTTTCCACCAAGGTTCAGCACCGCATGGCCCCCAACGACGTGGCCAAGTTCGTGCGCTATGACGCCTTGCACCTCGTTTGCCGAGTTGGCTTCGTTGACGAGTCCTGAGTTGATGTAGACCGCTTGGCCCCCGGCAACGAATGCGTTGACACTGGAATCGTTGACGAGAACGACGTCGACGTTCTTCGGGTCCAGGCCCGATGCGGTGATCAGGGGGCGCGACATGTCGCGAAAGAGCGCCTCCGTCTCCGCGTCGCGCAGGATCGACTGCGCCGCGGCTGGCACCGATGCGAGTAGCGCAAGGAACGCGAGCATAAAGGCGCAGAAACGGCTGGAACCCATGCCTGCCGCCATAGCCGACGACCGGGTTAACCGGCGCTGAAGGGCGCATCTTTCCACGCCCTCATCATGCCCGGACAAGACGGCCTCGTCGACTGTGAATTCGCGCCAGTGGTTTGCCAGATCAGCTTAATTGCCGTGCCGCACGTTCCAGCAGGCCGGCGTCATCGGCCACTTCGCCGAGCAAGACCACCTGACCCTCAGGCATGCGGCGAGCCACCAGGAGCGTGAACTCTTCACCTTCCGCCGATAGAGCCGACAGCGGTTGCGGCTGGATCATGCGCAAGCGCCGTACCAGCCGGGGGGAGGGCGATGTCCGCTGAGGTTGCGCAAGCTCGTTCCGTCGCAACCGACGTTCCTCGGCGACAATGGCCTTGAGGCCGCCAGGTGTGCTTGCAAGATGGTCGGCAAAGTCGCCCTCGGCTATTGCCATCCGCTGGCCGTGGGCGAGTGCGGCGGCGTATTCGGCCAGGCGGGTCTTGTCGTACCCGGCGCCGAATACGAGCTTGACCACAGGTGTGAGTGGCGCGCGAGCTTGCATGGTCAGCCCGGCGTCATTCAGCAGCTCGGTCAACTCCTCGGGATGCCGAGCGGCCGCGATCGCGAAGTCGTAGGCTCGACCCAGAGCCGCGTAGAGCGCGCTTCGCGACCGGTCGTCAGCTCCTGCGGCCGTCGCCGCCATTTCTCGAGCGGAGGCGAGCCGATCCGCGAGCCCCATCTCTCCCGGGCCCAACTCTGCGGTGCAAGGTGGTGAGATAAGCGCGGCTTCGTGCCTGGTCGGCTCGGGGTAAGGCATGTCACTGAAGCCGAAATCCGGCACCGGCAGGGCCGTGAGGCGCCCAACTTCACCGGTCCCGCGCACCGCCTCTGCCGGCCCGTCAGCCCAGCCGGTGAGCGGTTGGCGCTCATGCCGGCGTGGGCTGAGCGGCTCGAGTGACTGCTCCATCTGCAGTTGCAGTTCGTCCGACACCTGCGCCTCGGCGAGCTCCTTCCAGTTGATGACGCCGAAGATGTGGTCGATGCCCTCGTCCTTGCTCGAGAAGGGCAGCAGAATCCCGCGGTAGGCGATGGTCGCGCCACGCCAGTTCACGAACTCCGCTTCAAAGCCGATGGGGGCCTCGTTCGCCAGGATTTGCATGTAGTGGTCGGTGATGCGCGACAGGAGGGAAAGCCCGGGCACTTCGCTAAGCCTGCGAATGGCGCGACCGGTGCCGCACTCCTCCGCCAACGCGCTCCCAATGTAGCCGATGCTGGGGTCATCGAGCCCCGTACTGAAGTCCAGCAGTACGCCATGAGGTCCAAAGTCCGGCAGGGTTTCAGGGGCGAGCCCCGCAAGAGGAGGGAATCGCCTGTTACCCAGTCTGCTCGCCCAGAAATTATATGCGCGCACCTGCATCCGGCGCTCGTCCTGGCCAATCGGAGCGGGTGGCAGCTCTCCACCGGCATCGTCATCATCCGCCGGGCCTTCGCCGGAGCTCCCGCCGTCCTCGCCGGAAAAGTCAGCGCGCAGAATTTCCATTGCTTGCCGTAGCCCCCTTAGCAGAGTGGCTTCTGGCGCAACGTGGTAAAATAATCGTGAAGTGGCCAGTCCAGGATCAGTCCTGAACGATCCCTTCGCCAGGCTTTGGCAGCGGCGCCACGATACGAAGCAGAAGGAAGGACGCTATCAGGAAGACCGACCCGGCATGCAGCGCAAAAGGCAAGCCCCGCCAGTCGGCTATCGCTCCCCACGTCCATGAGCCTAGCGCCATTCCGCCGAACGTTACTGCCTGATAGATGGAGAGGCACCGACCGAGGATGGCGTCGGGCGAACGCAATTGCACGGCGGTGTTGATGCTGGTGAGGATCATCACCCAGGCCATGCCGCCAATGAACGCGGCGGGCAGCGCGTACCAGACGACATGCACCTCGGCCAGGAGTGAAAGCACGAAGACGAACATCAGCGATCCCAGCGCCAGTATGCCTTCCAGATGCAGCTTGCGCCGAATCGGTCCCACGAACGGTGCTGCAAGTATGGAGCCGACGCCGAACAGTCCCAGCATCAGGCCGAACTGGAATTCGTTGCCCGAAAGCTGGTCGCTGACGATGGTAGGCAGCAGTGCCTGATACGCGGCCAGGCTGAAGCCCAGCGAAAGTCCACGAACCAGGATGCGGCGCAGCGGCGATGAGCCTGCGCAGTAGCGAATGCCAACGCCGACGGCGGGCAGAATGGCGCGTCGCTCGATGGCGCGGGCCTCGGGCTTCCACCACAGCAGCACACCAATCAGGCCGATGTAGCTGACGGCGTTGATCAGGAAAGCAAAGGACACGCCCCACATGGAGATCAGCAGGCCTCCAAGGGCAGGTCCGATGCTGCGGGCGATGTTGAAAGAAACCGAGTTCAGCGCGATGGCTTGCGGAAGCTGCCGCTGATCGACTTGCTGGCGCACCGAGGCCTGCCACGCAGGAGAATTCAGCGCCGTCCCGATCCCTACGGTCAGCGTGAACGATAGCAGCAGGATCGGGTTGATGAGACCCGCGTACGTCATCGCGGCGAGCGCGCTGGATACGAGGAGCATGCCAATCTGTGCGGCGAGCATGACGCGGCGCCGGTCAAAGTTATCGGCAATCGCTCCAGCGAAGACACCGAACAGCATGATCGGCACTGTCGCCGAGGACTGCACCAGCCCGACCAGCTGATGCGATGTGGTGAGCTCGGTCATCATCCACGCCGCGGCGATGGACTGGATGGTGGCTCCGATGTTGGAGAACAGGTTGGCGATCCAGATCGCCCGGAACACCGGATAACGGAAAGGCGAGAATGTGCCGACCTCGGCGGGCGGGTGCCCGCTGGGATCGAGTACCTCACTCGTTAAAGAGGGTTCCGCTTCTGCCACTCACCTGGAGTAGGGAGAGCCGCCAAGCCTCGCAAGCGTAGAACCAACCAAGGTCAGAGCAGATAGCGCATCTTGATCGACAGGTGCTCGCCCGTACTTCCCACCGGGAAAGCAGCGCTCGAAAAGCGTGGAGGGCCCATGACGACGGGCGCATCCTGCGAAAAGCCGAAGCCCTCGCGCGGGATGACAAGGTGCTTGTCCAGCTTGCCGTTGCTGTTCTCGTCATGGATCAGCGCGATTGCGTAGCGTCCCTCGGGAACCGTGCCGAAGCGCAGGTGTGTCGTCGTGGCAGGGACTTTGAGCCGCCGCGCATCGGGATCGTTGTTGCAGCCTGGGAAAGCCTCTGGGCGGGCAGTCAGGCAGGCCAGGATCTGCCCCCGATCAGACCGCAGATTGGTCACCAAAGCGCTTACGTCGGTACTGGGCAGAGTCGCGCCGGACGTGAGCGGGAGCGCCGCAAGCAGCGTCAGGGAACTGAGAGCCCGCGGTCGGTCCCGCACACGTGATCCCAGAAGCGAAAGTAAAGGCCGTAATTGCATCGATAAAGCTCGTGGTGACGCTGGTGATGGCTCGCCGTTATGAGGTGGTGCCCCAACGGCGAGTGAATGAGCCATCGGGGGAACATCTCCCACCCCATGTGGTTGGTTATCCCCATCACCGTCATCGTCAGCAGCACCAGGCCGAGCACGGCGACGTGGATCGGTACCAGAAAGACGAGCGCAGGTATGACGATGGCGCCGGTCAGCGCCTCGATCGGGTGAAAGCTCATCGCCGCCCAAGCTGTCGGCGGGCGGCTGGCATGATGCACCGCGTGGGCCAGCTCGAACACCCGGCGGCGATGCATCCACCGATGGGTCCAGTAGAACCAGGTATCGTGCAGGAAGAGGTAGACGAGGAAGGAGGCGGGCAGCCACCACAGCGGATAGGCGTCCACCGCTGTATATATCCGTGTCCATTCGTGGGCCTGCCATCCCCATGCAACCACGCCGGCGGGAATGCCGTAGATCGCGGCAGAGAGCAGCGACCACTTCAGCTCGCTGCGGATCTGCGGCGCCAGTCCGTCATAAAGTCCGGGCCGGACACGAGAGGTGAGCCATGCGAAGAGCCCGCTTGTGATCAGGTAGCGCACGCCCACAATCGCCGTCATCGCGACGGCGGACAGGAGCAAGGCGGCAATGCTGTCGATCATGTCCGCCTTATGCTCCCGGGGCTCGGCCGCGCCTAGTGCTGTTCGCGCGCCGCCGCTGCCGCTCAGGCGAGCGCGATATCCGGCGCGTCTTCCTGCTTCATGCCCACCACGTGATATCCGGCATCGACGTGGTGCGTTTCACCGGTCACGCCCGAGGCAAGGTCCGACAGGAAGTAGAGGCCGCTGCCGCCCACGTCCTCGATCGTGACGTTGCGACGGAGGGGCGCGTTCAACTCGTTCCACTTAAGGATGTAGCGGAAGTCGCCAATGCCGCTGGCAGCCAGCGTCTTGATCGGCCCGGCCGAGATTGCGTTCACGCGGATGTTCTGCGGCCCAAGGTCGTTCGCCAGGTACTTCACCGAGGTCTCCAGCGCCGCTTTCGCCACGCCCATGACGTTGTAATGGGGCACGACCTTCTCGGCGCCGTAGTATGTCAGCGTCAGGATCGAGCCACCCTCCGGCATCATGGCCGCCGCGCGCTTCGTCACCGCAACGAGGCTGTAGGCAGAGATGTTCATCGTCATCAGGAAGTTATCGAGGCTGGTGTCCATGTACTTGCCGCGCAACTCGTTCTTGTCGGAAAAGCCGATCGCGTGGACGACGAAGTCGATCGTCTCCCAGCGCGACTTCAGCGTGTCGAACGCGGTGTCCAGCGCATCCATGTTGGACACGTCGCACTCGATCAGGAAATCGCTGCCCAGGCTCTCCGCGAGGGGACGCACCCGCTTGGCCAAGGCATCCCCCTGATAGGAGAAGGCCAGTTCGGCGCCGTGTTCAGCCAGTTTCTTCGCAATCCCCCAGGCCAACGACTTGTCATTCGCCAGCCCCATGATGAGGCCGCGCTTTCCCTGCATTAGACCTGTCATTCGCATTTCTTTCCGTTACTCGCCGGTAGCGTTCTTCACCTGTCCGCCGGGTTGGTTCAATGCCCGCTCCTCCGGCGATTCCGTCAGCGCCGCATTCAGTTCGGCGCCCACGACCATCCCTAGTCCGACAAGCCAGAAAAAGAAAAGCGCGATCATCACGCCTGCAAGGCTGCCATAGGTCAAATCGTAGCGGAAAAATGTGCGTAACATGCGCGGAAGGGCCACGGCGACCACGACCCACCACGTCGTGACGAGGAGCGCCCCGGGCCAGCGGGGATAGATTGACTTTTGGTAAGCCGAAGGCGTGAGGGTGTAAAACAGCACATAGATCGAGCCGTAGAGTGTGAGTGCCGTAATCGCGTGCGACAGCAGCAGTGCCGCTCGTGGTGCGTCGATTAAAGGGAACAGCGCAAACAGCACTTGCTGGATCGAGGCGATCAGAACCTGGCCCGAAAGCGACAGGAGCAAGGTGAGCACCGCCAGTACGATCATCCCGGTCGAGGCGAGCCGGTACCTCCAGAACGCGTGTGTGGGCTGAGAGCCGTAAGCGCGATGGAGAATATCGCGGATAGTCTCGATCAGGCTTGCGGCAGACCACAGACCGAACAGACCGCCGACCCACAGCAACCATCCTTGCCTTGCTTCCACGGCCGCATGCGCCACCGGCCCGAGCACTTCGGATACGCGGGGGGGCAGGGCGGTCAGCAGATTGTCGATAGAGGCGTCGAGCCGCGCCTGCTCTCCAATGACCGAGAAGATGGCCGCTACGACTATGAAAAAGGGGAACAGCGCCAGCATTGTCATGTAGGCGAGATTGCCAGCGTGGATGAAACCATCCTGCCAGGCGCCGGTGATCACGCGCTTGGCAACGTTGAAGAAGCGTGAGCCGGGGCCGGTTTTTTCGCGAATGTGCGCTTGCAGCCCCGATATGCGGCGCATGGCATCCATGCGCCGCGCTTCCGGTGTCAGGTTCGACTGCGGCGGCAGATCAGTCACCTTGCACGCCCCGCAGGTCAGGGTTTGCAGGCACTGCGGCGTTCGTGTGTCCGGTTCGCGTGGCGCTGGTGGACGTGATCAGCGCATCAGCATGACGATTATACGCCCAATCGCGCACGCACATCACGCGTATCCCGCCAACCTTCAAGCCGTTTGGCAAGATCCGCATCATCTTCCGGCAAGACGATCTCCAGCGTGACAAGCTGGTCGCCGCGGCTGCCATCCTTGCGGGTGAAGCCCCTGCCTTTCAGGCGCAGGACCTTGCCTGAGCTGCTTCCGGGCGGCACCGAGAGCATCACTGCTCCGCTGACGGTCGGTGCCCGCACCTTGGCGCCGCTTACGGCTTCGTCCAGCGTCACCGGCAGATCCAGTCGCACGTCGTCACCGTCCCGTTTGAAGCACGAGTGAGGCTGGATGTGGATCGTCACAATTGCGTCTCCGGCGCCGCCAGGGCTCGGCTCGCCCTTTCCGGCCAGCCGCATCTGCGTGCCGTCCTCGACACCGGCCGGAAGTTTCAGGTCGATGGTCTTGCCATCGCCCAGCGTAATCCGCTGCGGGCTCAGGTTGGCTGCGTCGGGAAGCGAGACGGACAAGCGGTAAGCAACGTTGGCCCCTCGTGGCGCCGCACGACGCTGGCGCCCGGCGAACGGGTCTGCGCCGCCGCGCCCCGCTCCCTGGCTCCTTCCTCCGAAGATGTCGCCGAACAGATCGCCCAGGTCGATCCCCTCGCTGGAGAAGCCTTCGAAGCCGCCTTGGCCGCCACCGCCGAAGCCACGTTGCCCCCCGTAGCCACCGCCGTAGCCGCTCATCGTCGGATTGCCATCCGCGTCGATTTCACCCCTGTCGAAGCGCGCCCGATTATCTTTGTCCGAAAGCAGGTCATACGCCGCGGTGACGCTGCTGAAGCGCTCCGCTGCCTTGGGGTTGTCCTTGTTGGCGTCCGGGTGAAGCTCCTTGGCGAGCTTGCGATAGGCGGACTTGATCTCCTTTTCGCTTGCACCGCGTGAGACGCCGAGAGTGGAATAAGGGTCTGCTGCCATATCGGGCACATAGCTAGGGTGGCGCAGCGCGTACGGCAAGCGTGGCGTTCAGACGTACTTTCCTACACGCCGGCGCGCCGCTACCTGTAGGGCGGTGAATGGCCGCCCGTTTGCCCGCGCACTCCTGGCGATATTGCTGCACGCCAAGAAGAAGTGGAGGGCGATTATCGCTTCTGGACACCGGCAACTGCGGCAACCGAAAAGGCACTGAAGGAAACCTATGAACACGGACCTGTCGGAAGACGTTATCCCGCAGAGCGACCCTCTGGGCCTTTTCGAGCGCTGGTACGGCGAAGCGCGTGAGTTCGAACTCAACGATTCAAACGCGATGGCGCTGGCCACGGCAACGCCCGACGGTCTGCCATCCGTCCGTATGGTGCTGCTGAAGGGGCACGGGCCAGACGGCTTCGTCTTCTATACGAATGCGCGAAGCCGGAAGGGCGGGGAACTGCTGGCCAATCCCAACGCAGCGCTTCTGTTTCACTGGAAGAGCCTGCGCCGCCAGATCCGGATCGAAGGCGCGGTCACTGAAGTCGACGCCGCAACGGCAGACCAGTATTTTCACTCGCGCGCCCGCGATTCTCAGCTGGGCGCGGTCGCCTCCGATCAATCGGCGCCTCTCGATTCGCGCGAAACTTTCGTGACGCGGTTCGAGGAGGCTCGGGCGCGGTTTGGTGATGGCGAAATCGAGCGGCCGGCACATTGGACCGGTTTTCGCCTCCTGCCTCGCGCCATAGAGTTCTGGACCGATCGCGCGCATCGCCTGCATGAGCGCCGTCGCTTCGAGCGTACCCCGGACGGATCGTGGACCAGCACGCTTCTCTATCCGTGAACGAATCGCGAAGGCTGAACCTGAGCGCGGCGGCCGCCAGCATCACGGCGGCCGTGCTGCTGCTCGGCCTCAAGGCATGGGCCGCGTGGTCGACGGGGTCGACAGCGATGCTCGGCAGCCTGGCCGACACCGCGCTCGACCTTGTGGCGAGCGTTGCCACGCTTACCGGCGTCTGGATCGCCGCCATGCCGGCGGACGACAAGCATCGCTTCGGCCACGGAAAGGCAGAGGCGATCGCCGCGCTGTTCCAGATCGTGCTCATTTCCATTTCCGCTCTGGGCATTGCAGCGCGCGCGGTGGAGCAGTTCTTCGAAGGGGCGCGAACGGAGGCGGCCGAATACGGCATCGGCGTGTCTGTGGGAGCAATCGTCATCACGCTCGCCTTGTTGGGGTGGCAGCGGCACGTCACGCGCCGCACCGGCAGCTTGGCCGTCCATACCGACAGCGTGCACTACCAGTCTGACCTCCTGCTCAACGCTGCGGTTATCTCGGCCTTGGCAATGGATCAGTACGCCGGGATCTCGGGCGCGGATCCGCTGTTCGGCCTCGCCATTGCGTGCTGGCTCGGATGGAATGCCTGGAAGGCGTCTCAGGACGCCATTGAGCAATTGATGGACCGGGAGTGGCCGAGCGTAAAAAAGGAACGGTTTCTGGCAGTCCTGGCTCGCAACCCTGACATCACGGGGGTCCACGATCTGCGCACCCGCACTTCCGGCAACCGGGACTTCGTGCAGTTTCACGTATGGGTCGATCCGGAGATGACCGTGCGCGAGGCTCATCGCGTCATGGATGATATCGAAACGCGGCTGCAGGCGGAATTCCCCGAAGTGGAGATACTGATCCACCCCGATCCCGAAGGTCTGGTGGACGAGGAAGGGCCTCGAGCCCGAGACGTGCTTCCACACACCTGCGATGTCGACCATGCTCTCGGAGCAATGTCCTCTACTGAAAAGGCGCGCTGATGCCCTCTGTTCCTTACTGGCACGTCGATGCCTTCGCCGATCGGCCCTTCGCCGGCAACCAGGCAGCAGTGATGGTGCTGGAGGACTGGCCCGATGATGCGGTGCTTCAGGCCATCGGCGAGGAGAACAACTTCGCCGAGACTGCTTTCCTCGTCCGGGACACAAGCGGGGCGGCCGATTGGGAGCTGCGCTGGTTCACTCCCACCTGCGAGATCCGGCTCTGTGGCCACGCGACACTTGCCTCCGGTCATGTCCTGCTTGGACTGGAACCGCACGCCAAGGCTGTCACCTTCCGCACACGCAAAGCCGGAATACTAACGGTTCGGCGTGGAGGTGCAGCGCTTGAGCTGGGGCTGCCTACCATCCCCACGTCGCGGAGAGATTTCCCGGAGGCCGTTGCGCTGCTTGGCGCAAATCCGCTGGAGACGTGGCGCTCGCCAGACGGATACAACATCTTCCTGTTTGCGGATGAACGCGAAGTGCGCGGGCTGGCGCCGGACCTGCGGGGACTGGCCGCTCTGGGAGATGACCAGTTCATCGTTACCGCGCAGGGCCGGGAGACGGACATGGTCAGCCGCGTCTTCGTTCCGGGCGGAGGGGTGGATGAGGACAGCGTGACGGGTTCCGCCCATGCCGCGCTGACGTGGTTCTGGAGCGAACGGCTGGGCAAAGAGGAACTGACAGCGTTTCAAGCGTCGCGACGGGGAGGCAGCCTGATTTGTCGGCGCGCGGGAGAGCGGGCTTGGCTTGGCGGGCCTTGTGTTACGGTCGTGGAAGGGCGCTTCGCGTTCTAGGGCCCCGCTAGCCGGGAAACAGATCCAGCAGCACGCCCATACGATCGTGCAGAGCGCCTTCCAGTTCGGGAGGCGTATGTCCGAGGCGCACGACGGTGAGCAATTGCCCCGGCGACCCCACTACGTATTGCCCATGCTCGCCCCGGCACGCGAACAGGCTCTTGCGCGCTTGGCCGGGCCAGAGCGGCGCCACGCCCTCAGGCGGTGTGCCGTTCAGCCATACGCCGGCACCGTAGGCCGGGTTGCGAGGCGATGCGCTACGCATGAAGTGGACCCAGCGATGGGGGAGTACCTGCGCTCCCTTCACCGACCCGTTATGGCGGAGGAACTCCCCCAACTGAGCCCAGTCTCGGGCGGGTGCCAGCATCATGCTCGACCCCACGAGTGTGCCCGCGCGGTCGAAGCTGACGCGCGTGTTCGACATCCCGACCGGCTCCAGGACGCGCGTGCGCAGATAGTCGCTTACGACGCGGCGGCGTATGTCCGGAGAACGGCTGTCGGTGAGCACGCGGGCGGCAAGGTCAGTCAGGATTACACCCGTTGCAGAAGATGGCTCGAACAGGCGGCCCGCAGGCGCCTCCAGGGGTTGGGCCTCCGCGTAGGCGGCCATGTCGTCTCGCCCGTCGAGAAACAGCATTCGCATGCGGTCCGACTTGCGATCAAGCTCCGCATTCTCCTGGTGACGCAGGCCCGAACGCATCTGCAGGAGCTGGCGCAAGGTAATTTCGCCGCGCGGATCTCCGGGGCGTTGCCAGTCCGGCACGGGTGCCGTCTCATCCATCCGCAGCCGCCCGTCGCTCACGAGCTGTCCGACCATCAAAGCCGTCACGCACTGGGCCATGGACCACCCGGGCAGCGCCGTCTTCGCGCTAATTTCGGGGGCATAGCGCTCGACGATGACGTTGCCACGCTTCATCACGAGCAGCGCCTGCGTCTGGCCGACTGCCTCCTCGTCAAACAGGGCGTCTATCGCGCGGGCGAGGGGCACGCGCGCCGCACCACCGTCGCCGCGAATCGCGGCTGTCGCCTCCGAGCTCGGCGGCGGCGGACCATCGGGCTGACTGGCGCAGGCCGACAGGGCTGGCAGCAGGGCGAGGGCGAAGATAAGGGGCAGGCGGCGCGGCAACATGCGCGCGGGTGATGTGCGAGGCGGGAGGCGATGGCAACAGCCAAGACGATGGAAGTGCGGCAACACCAGCCTTCGCGCTGGAGGCGTAATCTCGTGCTGCTGGCCTGTGCTCTGGCAGTGGCGATCGTCGCCTTCTTCTGGGGCAGGATGCGCGAAACGTCTCTGGCAAGCACGGCTTACAGTGCCCAGACGGCCTGCCTCTGTCGTTTTGCCGCAAGCCGCAGCCTTGAGGCTTGCGAGGCCGACCCCGGCGTCTCCCGGCCCTGGGTGACGCTCAGCGAGGATGTGGCATCGCGCAGCCTGACCGCTCGCGTCCCCGGAATCGCGGAGCAGACGGCCCGCTGGTCGCCCCGCGGTGGCTGCATGCTCGAGCCGTGGAGCGATTAGAGCGTTTCCACTTTTAGCGGAAGGCACTCCAGATATTCAAAACCCAAGTCTATCGAGACCCAAGTCTATCGAGACCCAGGTCCATCGAGACGTCGACTCTAAACGGTCATTCCGACCATGCTCTAGTGCCGGCTCACGACGCGGGTGCAGTCCCTGCAATCCAGCCGCCGCCGACGACACGTTCGCCAGCGTAGAGTACGGCAGCCTGCCCGGGAGCGACGCCGTATTCCGGCTCATGGAAGTGGATCGTCACTTCGGCGCCCTCGCCGAGCTGTCCCTCCAGAGTGACAGGTACGGGCTTGGCCAAAGATCGCACCTTGGCATGGAGCGGCTGGTCGGGAAGAGGGCCTATGCGGTTTGTCTCCACGATCGTTGCAGCTTGTACGCCGAGCATGCGTCGCGGTCCTACGAGCACCTGACGGTTCTCTGCCTCGATGCCCACGACGTACAGCGGTTCCGGCTGGCCGCCGATCTCGAGACCTCGCCGCTGTCCGACGGTGTAGTGGATCACGCCGCGGTGGTTGCCCAGCACGGCCCGGGTCTCGGCGTGGATGATCTCGCCGGCAGCATCCGCATCCGGCCGGAGCTGACGGACCACTTTGGCGTAGTCGCCGTCCGGTACGAAACAGATGTCCTGGCTGTCAGGCTTGCCGGCAACACGCAGGCCCGCGGCTTCGGCGAGCCGCCTCGTTTCGGCCTTCGGCAAGCCGCCAAGCGGGAACCGCAAGAAAGACAGCTGGGCCTCGGTGGTCGCATAAAGGAAGTAGCTCTGGTCACGAGCAGGATCGGCAGCGCGGTGCAATTCGGGACCAGCAGCCCCTTCTACACGGCGCACATAATGCCCGGTGGCGAGGCAATCGGCGCCAAGGTCTCGCGCCATGGCGAACAGATCGGTGAATTTCGGTCCCATGTTGCAGCGAATGCAAGGAATCGGTGTTCTGCCAGCAAGATAGTCGTCGGCAAAGCGCTCCACCACGTCTTCGCGAAACGCGCTCTCATGATCGAATACATAGTGCGCGATGCCAAGCCGATCTGCCACCGCGCGAGCGTCGCGGATGTCGTCGCCGGCACAGCATGCCCCTTTTCGTCCGGTCGCTGCCCCGTAGTCGTAAAGCTGTAGGGTGACGCCGATCGTCTCTGCACCGCTTGCCGCAGCGAGGGCGGCAACCACCGAACTGTCGACGCCGCCGGACATGGCGACAACAATACGACGCGCGCGCAGCGGAGCAGGCAATTGAAAAAGCGCCGCGGCCTCGGGGGCGGCCAAGTTATTCAAAAGACTCATTGCGACCCCATAGCGGCTCGCAACTCGCCTGACCACGGGCCCGCAGACCTGCCGAAAAGTTAACCAATCTGAACAACTTGTAAAAGAGCTCTTTACCTCATCTTGACCGCGCCGCGGCTAAGGTGGCGCCGATGGACATGTTGTTTGATCTTGATGACCCGGCGGCCGGTCGTCCCGTCCGCGGAAATCCGGGGGCCACGGGACACCCAAGTTGGCCGGAGCTGCTTGCGCGCATGGTCGCTGCGCGTGAGGCAAGCGTTTCCCTTGCAAGGGAAATGAGGACAACCTCGCACATCGGGCGCGGCAGTTTCGCCGAATCTGCAGTGCCGTTCGTCGCAACTCACACCACATGTAAACAGACTGTTAACTCAAACAATTCAGGCAATCGCAAGCCAGCCAACCCCAAATTGTCGCACGACGCCGGCGTCAAGAGAACCGGTGGACGAGGGTACACATGATCGAAAATCAGAAGATCCGACCGGCCGAGGTTATTGGTCCGCTCGGAGAGCCGCTCACTCTGGATTCTTTGCCCTCGCCGGATACCCGGCGTTGGGTGGTACGCCGCAAGGCGGAAGTCGTTGCTGCCGTGAACGGCGGGCTGTTGTCCATTGACGAAGTCTGCGAGCGTTATCAGCTGACGCTGGAGGAGTTCGCTTCATGGCAGCGCGCGGTTGATCGGTCCGGTATGCAAGGCTTGAGGGTGACGCGCATCCAACACTACCGCGATCTTTATGAGCGTCAGCAGAAATACTGACTCTCCTGTATCCGAACTGGCCGGAATCATGAAGCGGGGCTCGTTGCAAGGCGGGCCCCGTCTGATTCCGGCTCCATAAATCGGTGCAGGGCGTCAGCTCGTCATTGATGGTGACGAAAAAGATGCACTTCGTCTTGTAACGTGATCTGAAGTGCGCGCGGATGAGTTCGCGTTTGCCAGTGACAAGCCTGCGGTATATGGCTCGCCTAGGTTATTTTTCCGGTGAGCTAGGTGGCAGCAGCAGATGCGGTCCCTGTGGAGCGCCGGGTTTGCGGCGTCCGGCAGCGAGCCGGCGCCGTGCAGGTGGCAGCTGATGAACTACGACGCCAAGATCGAGACAGCGCGCGATACGTCCCAGGATCCGGCGCTGGAGGCGGAAAGCGTGAAGGATGCGCGCTCGCGGCGACGCGTTCTGCTGATTGTCGCCGCAGTGGTGCTGGCGATGATCGGGCTATGGTTCCTCCTGCATTCGCGTAGCGGCGAGCCAGCGACCGACGCGGGTGCCGCACAAGTGCCTGTGGTAACCGTGGCGAGCCCCGGCCGTGCCACCATTTCGGGCGAGATTACCGGTACCGGGTCGATCGCTGCACGGCGGGAGCTGCCAGTCGGCTCCGTCGGTGAGGGCGGGCAAGTCGTCAGCGTGCTCGTGGATGCCGGGGACTGGGTCAAGGAAGGGCAGACGCTTGCGGTTGTCGATCGATCGGTTCAGGCTCAGCAGGTTGCTAGCCTGGCCGCGCAGGTCGATGTCGCGGCCGCTGACGCACGTCTTGCCCAGGCCAACCTCGATCGTGCGCTCAAGCTGGTTGAGCGTGGCTTCATATCACGCGCCGACATCGATCGATTGACTGCCACGCGCGATGCCGCCCAGGCCCGCGTTGATGTTGCTCGCGCCCAGTTGGGCGAGGCCAGGGCTCGCAACAATCGCCTCAACATCGTTGCACCCGAGGGCGGGCTCGTTCTGTCGCGCGACGTGGAGCCGGGTCAGGTTGTGGGCGGAGGGAGCGGCGTGCTGTTCCGCATCGCCCAAGGTGGCCAGATGGAGTTACTGGCGCGTTTGAGCGAAAGCGATCTTGCCAAACTGTCCGTAGGTGTGCGCGCGGAAGTGACTCCGGTCGGTTCAGATCGCACGTATGAAGGCCAGGTCTGGCAGCTATCTCCGGTCGTGAACGAGCAGGACCGCCAGGGAGAGGCGCGCATCGCGCTGCCCTATGCACCCGGCCTGAGGCCTGGCGGTTTCGCAACCGCCCGGATTGCGTCCGGCACTCTGGTCGCTCCGCGCTTGCCGGAATCCGCCATTCTCAGCGATGAGAAAGGCTCTTTCGTGTACATCGTCAACAAGGATGGGCGCGTTGAACGCCGTCCGGTCAAGACCGGACTTGTCACCGCTGAGGGAATTGCAATTACCGAGGGCCTGACCGGCACCGAACGGGTCGTGCTGCGCGCCGGCGGGTTTTTGAACCCCGGCGATGCGGTCAAGACCCGCCGTGCCGAGCAGGGCGGCTGAGCGAAAGACGAACACCATGGGTCTTCGCAATATCTCGGCATGGTCGATCCGTAACCCGATCATCCCGATCGTATTCTTCTTCGGCTTGCTCGTCGCCGGACTGGTTTCGTTCAGCCGGATGGACGTGAACAACATGCCGGACATCGAGTTCCCCGGCGTGGTGGTACAGGTCTCGCAACCCGGCGCTGCGCCCAGCGAGATCGAAACGCAGATCACGCAGATCGTGGAAGGGGCCGTTCGCTCGATCCCGGGTATCGAGGAGATCCAGTCGACTGCCTCCGAGGGCAGTTCGCAAACTCTCGTTTTCTTCAATGTCGGGACGGACGCCGACGATGCCACCAACCAGGTCAAGAACGCGGTAGACCAGATCCGTTCCGACCTGCCGGAAGGCATCCTGGAGCCGCAGGTTCAGAAGATCGAGGCCGGTGGCGGCGGCTCCCTCGCCTACTTCGCGGTCAGCGCAGACGATATGACGATGGAGCAGCTCAGCTGGTTCATCGATGACACCGTCGCCAAGAGCCTGCTGTCCGTTGAGGGGCTGGCCAAGGTTGAGCGCGCCGGAGGCGTCGATCGCGAGATCCGCGTGGTTGTCGACCCTGCTCGCATGGCGGCCTTGGGGGTCACTGCGCGCGATATCAACAACGTGCTGCGCGCGGTCAACGTGGATGCGGCGGGCGGCCGGGCCGAGATCGCAGGATCACGCCAGTCGGTCCGTGTTCTTGGCAACGCGGACACGGCTTACGAGCTGTCTCAGACCCGCATCAATCTGGGCAATGGCCGCTCGGTCAAACTCGCCGACATCGCGAACGTGTACGATGGCTATTCCGAGCAGGTGCGGATCGCCAAGCTCAATGGGCGCGAGGTCGTAACCTTTGGGTTCGAGAGGGCACTCGGCGCGTCGGAAGTTACTGTCTACGACGACGCGATGGAGCGGCTTGAGGAGATCCGGAAGGAGAATCCGAACGTCCACTTCACAGAGCTTTTCAGCCAGGTGGACTATACCAAGGATCAGTACACCAGTTCGATGGAGGCGCTGGTCGAGGGTGCCGTACTCGCCATCGTGATCGTCTATCTCTTCCTGCGCGACTGGCGAGCCACGTTCATCTCGGCTATCGCGATCCCGCTTTCGGCGATCCCCACCTTTTGGTTCATGGATCTCCTGGGCTTCACGCTGAACTTCCTGTCGCTGTTGGCGCTGAGCTTGGTGGCAGGCGTCCTTGTCGACGACGCGATTGTCGAAATCGAGAACATCGTGAGGCACATGCGGATGGGCAAATCCGCGTACCAGGCGTCGATCGACGCCGCTGACGAGATCGGGCTTGCCGTCGTTGCCACCACCTTCTCGATTGTCGCGGTATTCCTGCCGGTTGGCCTGATGCCGGGTATTCCGGGGCAGTTCTTCAAGGCCTTTGGACTTACCGTCGTGGCGGCGGTGCTGATGAGTCTGGCCGTGGCGCGTGTCGTCACGCCAATGCTGGCCGCTTACTTCCTGAAAGCTCACGGCCATGCCGAACACGGCGGCGGCAAGGCTATGGACTTGTACCTGCGTGTACTCACTTGGACGCTCGACAGTCGGGAATCGCAGCGGCTGCGCGCTTTGGTGCAGCGCGCGCCGTCGAGCCCATGGTTCTATCCCTTGGCTTTCCTGCTGATGGCGACAATCCTTGGAGCCGGCATCGCGTTGGCAGTCGTTGTCTTTCAGATGATCGATGCAGCCCTGCGCGGCATGGGCTTCGATAGGACCGCCTTCGTCCTTTCAGCGGTGATCGCTCCCATTGTCGTGCCGTTCGTCGTTCTGATCCTGGGTCGGCTGTTCCGCCGCCTGTTCGGAGCGCTGGGGGCGTTTGGCCGCTGGTACCGCTACATCTCGGACCGCTTTGCGGCACGGATGCGCGATCACCGCTTTTACGCATTCTGCGTGGGCGTTTATGCTCTCGTGGTCACCTTTGCGCTGCTTGCCGGTGCGCCGCAGCAGTTCCAGCCCAACACGAACGAAGACACCAGCCGCGTTAATATCGAGATGGTGCCGGGCACCACGCTTGAGCAGACCTCCGCCGTCGCAGGCCGCGTTACCCGTCTCATCGAGGCGCAGCCTGAGGTGGAACAGGTGATGGAAGCGGCGCGCGAGGGCAACGGTACGCTGTACGTCTCGCTCAAACCCGCCGCTGAACGGGACGCGACCAGCGTCGAGTTTGAGCGCAGGCTGGCACCCGAGCTTCAGCAGATCCCGGATGCGCGAGTCAGCTTTGCCAGCCAGTCAGGCGGCTTCGGTTCGGGGCGCGACATTTCGGTTATGCTCTCCGGCAGCAATCCGGATCAGCTCATGGCGGCCGCCCAGACGCTGGTGGAGCAGATGCGCACGATCGATGGCGTCGTTGCGCCGCGGGTCGCGGCGGACCTCAAGCGGCCGGAACTCGTCGTCGTACCCCGCCTCGATCTGGCAGCTCAGCTTGGCGTCACGACTTCGGCTCTCAGTCAGGCGATCCGCATCGCCACCCTCGGGGAGATCGACCAGAACACAGCCAAGTTCTCGCTCACGGACCGTCAGGTTCCTATCCGCGTGATCCTCCCAACCGCATCGCGCCAGGATCTCTCCACGATAGAGAACCTGCCCGTTCCGACTGCCTCTGGCGGGTCGGTGCCGCTCAAGCGCGTCGCGGAGATCCGCTTCGGTTCCGGTCCGACGCAGATCCAGCGCTACAACCAGGCGCGTCGCATCTTCGTGGGTGCGGACCTTGGGCCCGGGAAGGTCAAGGGGCCGATCATGGAGCAGATCCAGAACCTGCCCATCATGAAGGACCTTCCGTCGGGCGTCTCGAACGCGCCGGTCGGTGAGGACAAGTGGCAGGCGGAGATGATCAACAACTTCATCATCGCCGTCATCAGCGGCATCTTCCTGGTCTTCGCGGTGCTGGTGCTGCTCTACAAGCGCTTTGTGTCGCCACTCGTGAACATGGCATCCCTGCTGCTCGCACCGCTTGGTGGGCTGCTGGCGCTCACCATCGTTGGACAGCCGGTCTCCATGCCGGTCTACATCGGGATTCTCATGTTGCTGGGGATCGTGGCCAAGAACTCGATCCTGCTGATCGACTTCGCGATCGAGGAGATGGACAAGGGCGTGAACAAGCTGCACGCGATCATCGACGCGGGCCGCAAGCGCGCCCAGCCTATCGTGATGACGACCGTGGCGATGACTGCGGGCATGGTGCCGACGGCGATCTCCCTTTCCGGCGATGCCGCTTTCCGGGCGCCCATGGGTCTGACGGTGATCGGCGGCCTGCTGCTCTCAACCTTGCTGACGCTCGTGATCGTTCCTGCAGCCTTTAGCCTGGCCGATGGTTTCGAGAAGCGGATCGGACCGAAGCTGCGCCGTACGTTCCTGACGTACGACCCCGCGCATGCGGACGCCGGTGCCAACCACCGGCCCACCGACAACGGCGGCCTGCCTGCAGAGTAGCGCCTGCGGCCTGACCAACGGAGCGTGTTCCTGCCGAAATCGCCGTCCAGACAGCCGTTCGCATCCGTTCCGCCGCCGGATCGTGCGCGGAGGATGCGCAGAACCGCGACGGGGCTGCTGCTGTTCATGGCGGTTGCCTTCATCGCCCTGCAGCGGCTCGCAGGTACCCATCCGGCATGGGGCTTCGCGATAGCCTTTACCGAGGCGGCCATGGTGGGGGGCTTGGCCGACTGGTTTGCCGTGACGGCGCTGTTCCGCCGTCCGTTGGGGCTTCCCATTCCTCACACCGCTATCATCCCGACCAACAAGGATCGCATCGCCGACACCATGGCGGCGTTTCTGCGCGACAACTTCCTAACACCTCAGGTGGTCGCTCGCCGGGTCAGCGGCTTCAATCTTGCCGCGAGTGCCGGCGCTTTCCTCGCCGGACCCGGGAACTCCGGGCAGTCTCGTTTGCGAGCCGGAGCGGCAAACCTGTTTGCCGATGTCCTGGAATCGCTGGATCCGGAGCGGATTGGGACGCAGGTGAGAGCAGGGTTGGCCCACCAGCTCGAGAAGGTGGAGCTCGCGCCGTTGCTGGGCCAGATGCTGTCCGCCTCGATCGCGGATCGGCGTCATCTCCCGCTTATCGAAGGCGCCATACGCTGGGCAGGGGAGGCTTTAGAGGCGAACGAGGGGCTGGTTCGCACGATGATCAGCGAGCGGGCCAACGGGCTGATGCGGTTCGCTGGTCTCGACACGCGCCTGGCGAATGCGGTGCTCGACGGCCTCTACAAGCTGATGGCCGAGATGATCGTGCAGCCCGATCACCCGCTCAAGCTCAAGATCGAGCTTATGCTCGAAGACTTATCCAACAAGCTCGAGAACGACCCCGCAACCCGGTTGAAGGTGGAACGTGCCAAGCTGGACCTGCTCTCCAATCCCGCAGTTGGCGAGTGGTGGCAGGGGGTCTGGGAAAGGCTGCGCCGCTCCCTGATCGACGCGGCCCGCAATCCCGATGCGACGCTGGGCACGCGGATCACAGGCATGATGGGCGAACTTGGGCAGGCGCTGCAGCACGATCCGGCATTGCAGCATCAGCTCAATCGCTTCGCGCGCCGCACCATGGTCGGGATCGCATCCCGTTATGGCGACGAGATCGTGCGCATCGTGTCTGAGACAGTGAAGCGCTGGGATGCACAGACGGTGACGGAACGTCTCGAGGGAGCGGTTGGACGTGACCTTCAGTTCATTCGCATCAACGGCACCTTGGTCGGCGGCCTTCTTGGCCTCGGCATCCACGCCGTTGAGCTCTGGTTGTGAGGCAAGAAAGCGCTGTGACAGGGATGCCTTTGCTCAGGACTGAGCGTTTCGACCTGTGGCGCCCTCGTGGACCCGAAGATCTCGACGGCCTGTGCCGCCTTGTCGCGGATGAGGAGACGCGGCGCTTTCTCGGGTCCATAGAGCCAACTCCACAGTCGCAATGGGAGCGCCTGCTTCGCAATGCGGGATCATGGAGCCTGTACGGATACGGTGCATTTCTCGTTCGGCCGCGAGACGGCGACGAGATCATCGGCAACTGTGGGGTGTTCCACTCGTGGCGGGGCATCGAGCCGAGCATGGACGATCAGCCCGAGGCAGGCTGGATCGTCCGGCGGGATCACTGGGGGCAGGGGCTGGCCCGCGAAGCGATGGAGGCCATTCTCGCCTGGTTCGATGCCACGCATGGACCCAGGCGTATCGTCGCGATGATCGAGAGAGGAAACGCGGGTTCGCAGCGGGTCGCTGCTGGCCTGGATTTCAGCCACTATGCCGAGAAGGTGCAAGAGGACGGCTCGACTCTCGAGTTTTACCAGCGTCTCCGCGACGCGGGCTGACTCGGCGGAGGATCAGCGCCACCCTCTGCCGGCGCCGATTATGCCGCGCCAGCTTCAGCCGCAATCGAGGCCGTAGAACTTGACGATGTGGCGCCATCCTTCCTCGGCCGTTTCGCACCAATGGAACAGATCGGTGTCGTTGGGGTTGATCACACCTTCTTCGGCCATGGCTTCGAAATTGATCACCCTGCTCCAGTAATCCTTGCCGAAGAGCAGGATCGGGATGGGCTTCATCTTGCCAGTCTGGACCAGCGTCAGCAGTTCCAGGAACTCGTCGAGCGTGCCGAACCCGCCAGGGAACACGGCAACCGCACGCGCGCGCAGCAGGAAGTGCATCTTGCGCAGCGCGAAGTAGTGGAACTGGAATGAGAGGCGAGGGGTGACGTAAGGATTAGGCGCCTGCTCGTGCGGAAGTACGATGTTGAGGCCCAGCGATTCGGCGCCGACATCCTGGGCGCCCCGATTGGCGGCCTCCATGATCGACGGGCCTCCTCCTGAGCAGACCACAAACTGACGCATGCCATTCTCGACAATTGCGCAGGAACTGGCGGTGCGGGCGAGCTTCCTCGCCTCTTCATAGTACTTGGACTTAGCCACGAGGCGCTCGGCCACCGCCTTGCGCTCCGGCGTGGTTGCCGTCGCCAGCACGGCCTCGCAATGTTCGGGCGCCGGGATGCGGGCGGACCCGTACATTACCAGCGTAGAGCCGATATTGGCTTCCTCCAGCAGCATCTCAGGCTTGAGGAGCTCAAGCTGAAAGCGCACCGGCCGCAACTCGTCCCGCAGAAGAAATTCGGAGTCGAGGAATGCCAGGCGGTAGGCGGGATGCTGCGTCTGCGGGGTGCCGTCCTGTGCTTCGGCAAAGCCCGCTTCCTGTTCGGCTTTATAGAAACGCCTGTCGGTCAGGTTCTTGTCTTCGGGTTCGGTCATGACGGATCACATGGCGTCTCGCGGACGCGGCGTCGAGTGCAAAGCGTCCGACACCATTGCCTCGCCTGAGGCTGGAGGAGACGCTAAGGATGCATGGTGCCCAACCGACGTTCTTTCATCACGGGAATGGCCGCCGCGGCGCTCGCCGCTGCAGGCCCACTATCAGCGCGCGCTCCATCCTCGCGGCAATTCGCCCGAAAGCCGGCGCGTCTCCGCGCCGGGGATACCCTGGGGCTGGTAGCACCGGCCGGCTTTGTGGGCGACAGGTTCGGTATTGAGGCGATAGAAACTGCGGTCAGAGCCATGGGCCTCGTGCCCAAGCTCGCCAGCAATCTTCTGACTCGGGAAGGCTACCTTGCCGGCGACGACCGCAGACGTGCTGCTGATTTCCAGGCGATGTTCGCCGATGACAGCGTTGCTGCGGTGATGAGCGTGCGCGGGGGCTGGGGCTGTGCGCGCATTCTCCCATACCTCGACTTCGAAGTGCTCGCGCGCAATCCGAAGCTCTTCGTCGGCTTTAGCGACAACACAGCACTCCACATGGCTATTGCTGTGCGCTGCGGCTTTCCGACCATTCACGGTCCGAATGCAGCGACGGCGTGGCAGCAATCGTCGTGGAATGCGTTTCATGCGCTCGCGTTCGAAGGCGAAACCCCTACGATCGAAGCATCGCCTTATCCCGGCAACCTGCTGACGCGCGGCGCCTCGCGGGTGCGTACCTTCCGCAGCGGAAAAGCGACGGGTCGCCTGCTCGGCGGCAATCTCACGGTCCTGAGCGCACTCGTCGGCACTCCGTACCTGCCGGATTTCAGCGGTGCTATCCTGTTTCTCGAGGATGTGAATGAATCCGAGTACAGGATAGACCGCATGCTGACGCAGCTCGCCTTGTCAGGCCTTCTGGGGAAGGTCGCGGGCATCGTCTTCGGGCGATGCACCAGCTGTGCCGAGCAGGCGGCGGGTTATGGCAATTTCACTATCTACGAAGTGCTGGATCGCGCGTTCGCCCCTTTAGGCGTGCCAGCCTTCCAAGGTGCCCCGTTCGGGCACGTTTCGGGGCAGATCAGTATTCCAGAAGGCGTGATGGCAGAGATCGATGCCGACGCTGGCACCATCCGCGTGCTGGAGCCTGCGGTGCGCTGACGACGATGACGGGGCGGCGTTCGCTCTCGCTCGGTTCAGCGGCCCTTGAACCCTTTGGCAATGACATACCATTCCGAAGAATCTTTGCGGCTCGCTGGCGGCTTGGCATGCTTTACCGTCGCAAAGTGCCTCTTCAACAGAGTCAGGAGAGCCGAATCCGTTCCACCGGCAAGCACTTTGGAAACAAATATGCCGCCCGGAGCCAGCGTGGCGATCGCAAAATCGGCTGCGGTCTCGACGAGCCCCATTGTGCGCAGATGGTCAGTCTGCTTGTGGCCCACCGTATTGGCCGCCATGTCCGACAGCACGAGGTCAGGAGCACCCTCAAGCGCTGCCTCTAGCGCGGCAGGCGCTTCGTCCGCCATGAAGTCCATCTGGAAGATGGTGACGCCCTCGATCGGATCAGTCGGAAGCAGATCGATGCCAACCACTTTCGCCTGCGGACGGCGCTGGCGTATGACCTGGCTCCAGCCTCCGGGCGCAATGCCGAGGTCGACGGCCCGCTCGGTGCCCTTCAAGAGGTCGAACTTCTCGTCCAGCTCGATCAGCTTGTAGGCTGCGCGACTGCGGTATCCATCTGCCTTCGCCTTCTTGACGTAAGGATCATTGAGCTGGCGGGTCAGCCACCGTGCGGAGCTCGTAGAGCGCTTCTTCCCGGTACGCAGGCGCTCGCCGGGATCGCGACCAGAGCGGCTCATGGGCGATCCGCGAGCCGGTAGCGCTCGCCCCCATACCCGTGCGCTGCAATCAAGCTGCGCAGAATTCCTTCGCGGATGCCACGGTCTGCCACGCCCAGACGGCCTGCAGGCCACAAGTCGAGAATGGACTCAAGGATTGCGCAGCCGGCGACAACCAGGTCGGCGCGCTCTCGTCCTATGCATGCCAGTTCGCGCCTTTGCTCGATCGGCATGGAAGAAAGACGGCTGCTGATTGCGCGCATGGCGCTGGCGGGCACGATCAGCCCGTCCACGGCGCTGCGGTCATATTGTGGCAACTCCAGATGAAGGCTTGCGAGCGTTGTGACGGTGCCGCTGGTGCCCAGCAGGCGCAAGGGTCCGGCGCTCCCCGCGGACTCGCGAGCTGGCTGAATACGTCGGGCAAATGAGGCAAAACTCTCCGATACGAGCCGGTGCATGTGTTGATAACGGGCAAGCCGCGCTTCGTGTGTGCTCCCCTCCTCACCGCAGCTTTCGCTGAGTGAGACCACGCCCCAAGGGACGCTTTGCCAGTCGAGGATGCGCGGCACCGTGTCCGTGCTTTCGATCAGAACCAGCTCGGTAGATCCTCCGCCGATATCGAAGATCATGGCAGGGCCCATACCCTCTTCCAGCAGCACATGGCAGCCAAGCACGGCGAGACGCGCTTCCTCACGGGCGCTGATGATGTCCAGCGCGATACCCGTCTCCTGACGCACCCGTTCGATGAACGCGGTACCATTTTCCGCCCGGCGGCAAGCTTCCGTGGCGACGGAACGAGCGAGATAGACATTGCGGCGCATGAGCTTGTCCGCACAGACGCGCAGCGCGCCCAGCGTACGCTCCATCGCCTCGGGGGAAAGCCGCCCCGTCTGCGCCAAGCCCTCGCCCAGCCGCACGACCCGGCTGAATGCATCGATTACGGTGAAGTTCTCGCCCGAAGGGCGGGCAATCAGCAGCCGGCAGTTGTTAGTGCCCAGGTCGATAGCGGCGTAGGCCTGCCTCTGCTGACGCGGCTGGGCGAAGCTGCGCACCGCTGTGTCGCGCGAATCGGGGGTGCTGCTGCCCCCGGACCGACGGGAACCGTTTGAGGCCCCGGCTCTGTCATTCTCGCGCGGCGCGGCGCTTGTCGCATGCGGCTTTCCGCCCGGGGAGCGGACTTCCGGCGTGTCGTTGGCGGCAGATGGGCGAACTTTGCCCTTACGCGCATTTCGCCGCCTTGCACGGCGGCCCGACACTTCGACCTTCGCTGCCGGCGGAAGGGGATCCGCCATGGGTAGCAAACTCTTCCAATATCATCCCGGCCAAGACGGACGGGCACCTGAAACAGATGCTAACGCCCGCATGCTCCCGGGGCAAGGGCGCAGCTGCGAACGGGCATCCGGTAAACTCCGTTGCGAAGGGCGCTTGACCCGAATCACACACGTGCCTAGAGGAGCGCCCTCGTTGCCCGATCGTCTAAAGGTAAGACTACGGACTCTGACTCCGTCAATCGAGGTTCGAATCCTCGTCGGGCATCCATCCTTCTCAAGTACAGCTATCGACAACGCAGCACGGCAGGCGCACCGTGCCGTTCCGTGGAACGTCTCGCCAAGCAATCAGAAGCTGTACTTGGTTGTGTTTCCCAGGGCGCGGATCCCCCGGTTCGTGTGCGACGAGCCCAGTGCTCCCTTGAACGACCGAAAGCAGTTCCAAGTGAAGCCAAATAGCCTCAGCACGACAGCGAAATCTGACTCGAGCGCGACTTCAGCTCGCCCGTCGAGATCGAGCGTAGGCTGAGCCGACGTGATATTGGCGATTCTTAGCTCTTGCCGAATGCTGTTCCTGCTTGATCACGAGAAGACTTCGGGTCCAACTTCAGCCCATTTCCGGCCGAAGAGTTGGTGCTAGCCTCTGCCTCTGCCTCTGCCTCTGCCTCTGCCTCTGCCTCAGAAGGCGTGCCAGTCGTTCGAGGGTACCTGTGCTGACATGGCATTGACGATTTGGGCCAAGCGGGGTGCGGGAGGAGCTTGGAGGTGTGGGGATGCGGTGCGGCGCGTACCGGTTGGCTCTGCCGCATCTGTCTTGAACCGGCTTGTCTCGGCGGCAAGCGCCTGAACTTCCTGTGCCAGATTGCGAGCGGCGGCCGAGGTCTCTTCAACCATGGCGGCGTTCTGTTGCGTGGCTTCATCCATGGCACTCGTCGCGACCGCGATCTGCGTGATCGCTGAGGCTTGCACCTGGTTGTCGGTTGCCATCTGCGCCAGCAATTCGTGCACATGACGGACGTCGGTGGAAATCTCCACGAGGGCTCCGTCCACTTTGCCCACCGCATCCACAGCCGTGCCGATTTCGGATTGCGTAACTGTAAGCTGATCGCGCGCCCGCTTGGCCTCTTCCTCCGCGCGCATGGCTAGAGCGGAAACCAGGTCGGCGACCACGGCGAAGCCGCGTCCGGCTTCACCGGCCCGACCCGCTTCGACCGCAGCGTTCATGGCCAGAACGCGCGTTTGGAAGGCGATCTTGTCTAGCCCCTCAATCACGCTGTCGATGCCCTTTGCGCTTTCGGATACGCGGCTCATGGACTCAACGACCTGATCCGCGATCTTGCGTCCGTTGGCGACAGTGGCGATGGCATCGTCAGCCTTTTCGACCGTACGGGACGCGGCCTCGACAGAGGCCTTCAACCGACCATCGATCTGAGTGACAGCGGCTGAAGTCTCCTGCAGCGACGCGGCATTGCTCTCGGTCCGGCGTGCTAAATCCTCGCTCGCCTGTGCGATCTCACCCGAGCCGGTGCGGATCACCGACGCGCTTTCAGTGATCGAGCTGACAAGCGCGGAGAGGTTGTGCAGGGCATCATTGAAGTTGGTTTTCAGACCAGAGTACGAGACCGGGAGGTCGTCGGCGACCGTGGCCGTCAGATCGCCTGCCGCCAAGCTACGCAGATGCTCGCTGAGCAGGTCGACTACCGCTTTCTGCTCTTTGGTATGGGCTTGTTGCTGCAAGGCAGTCTCGCGGAACGTAAACATCGCTGCGGTCATGCGTCCGACGCAGTCCTTGTAGTGGGTGAACTGGATCGGTGATTGCAGATCGCCAGCCGCCAATCCCTCCATGCGGACAACCGTAGTCACGTACGGGTCACAGATAGCACGCCGGAACTGCGAGCCCAGAAGTGCGGACAGTGCAGTCGCAATCAGTCCGACGCCTAATGTAACTAGAGTATTTCCGAATACGGAACTTATCGCTGTGACGCCGGTCAGCATGGTGAGGAATCCAAAGGCGACCAGAGTCTTTTGGCGGATCGGCGCGACTTCTTGAAACCAGTTCATAGCGAACTCCTGTATTCCAATCCGATCCGCGATCACGGACGGCTAGAACTGGCGGCAAAAAAGCGGCCCACGGAGTTCTCATAGGAAGACGACGTTGAACAGTGGTAAACCGGGATGGTTTCGTATTCATTGCAAAAGCAGGAATACTCGATCAAACGCTAACGCTCATCGCGCAAGGGACCGGCAATATCAAAATGAAATCAAAGGACTTTATGGCAATTCCATGCCTGAACTTATTCAGATCCTGCCTGGCGATATGTCCTTAAGGACATGCCCTTTGGTGCATAGCATCGTTGCAATGGGTTGATCGCGAGCTGCCGCATCTTTTGATCAGAACGAATGCGGCCGCTCAGCCATGTCCAGGCTGAGCGGCCGCAATGCGCGCCAGATTATCGGATTTAACCGCTTACTCTTCGTCAGCCTCGGCAGCGTTCACATCTACAGTGGGAACTTCCACAGTCTGCGTCTCGGTGCCGACATTGATGTCGGCGACATCGGCGTCAACCTCGGGGAGTGCGCCTCCCTGGACAGACATATCGACCTCGGGCGCCGCGAGCTCACCCTGAGTGTCCACATCGAAGAGCCCAGCCATCCAAGCGATGATCAGAAGTAAAACGACGACGAGAACCGCGATCAGAATGCCACGTTTGGAACGGCCTCCATCAGGGCGATGATCTACCATTATCAGTCCTCCTCCTACACAATCCTGAAGCGTGAACGACCTCGGGCAGCAATTGTTGCACGACGTTTCACTTGTAAGTTGCTTAATCGCCGCGTCGCAATTCGCGGCTAGCTGTAGAGCGTCAGGGCTGTTGGTATCATGGGCGGGGCTGCTCCGGCCGCTATGGAATGCGCTGCGACGACCGACTTGTGAAGTGCGGCAGTATGGAAGGGTTTGCTGACGCAGCCCAAAATGAGGCGATGGTCGGCGCGTCCGGGGCAATTGCCGCTCAGATAGATGACGGGGATGCCGAGCTCTGCCAGCTTCACGGCTGCGTCCACGCCGCTATCACCCTGGGCAAGGCGGACGTCGCACAAAGCCAGATCTACATCGCCCGCCTGCCCAAGCGCGATCGCCTCCTGCACATTATCCGCAGTGCCGACAATCGTATGCCCATGGAGCGTCAGTGCATCCTCGATCAGCATCGCGATCAGCGCTTCGTCTTCAACGATCAAAAGGTTCAAAGGCCGGTCTTCCGGCTCAGGATCTTCAAACATTCAAACCCTCGCAGGGAAACGGATGGTGAGAGTGCCGCCGCTCACCGAATGTGTTGCGCCGACCTGACGCAGGAATGCGCGTGACAGGCGCTGCTCAAACACGTTGTCTGGCAGATTCGCGTCTTTCACAGCAATTTCGGCGATGTCGCCCGTGCCGCCCGAAGCGATCTCAATGGAAAAGCCGCCCTCCGATTGCGAGGCATGATTCAGCGCGGTGTCTACCAAGAGCGCCAACGCGACAGCCTTCTCGATCGGCAGGCGTGTTGTGACCGTTCCCACCACCCGCACGGATTCGGCCGGCCGATCTCCGCCCAAGCCCTTGAGCAGATCGACGATCGAGACGCTGCTTAGATCTTTCGAGGCGTAGAGGGGGCGGTGCGCCGATGCGATCACCTCTATCCTGTCCCCCATGCGGCTCAGCGCAGCGGCACGACCCGGCTCGGCTTCGTCGGCCGTTTCCAGCCTCACCATGCTGACAACCAGTTGCAATGCGTTACGCACGCGATGATTCAGCTCGCTCAGCAGCCGTTCGCGAGCCGCGATGCCCGCGCGCAGTTCCTCTTCCGCCTGGAGGCGGACCTTGGCCAACGTGACGTAGTGACACAGCGTATGCAGGAAGCTGAGCTCGTCTTCGGTGAACTTGCTTGCCCACTTGCGACCGAAACCCAAGGTGCCGATCAGCTTCTCTCCGTGGACGAGCGGAGTACAGGCGTAGGCGTCCAGGCCAATGCCCTTGACGAAAGCGACAAGCGGATCGTCCGATCCCTGCACCTCTGTCACGTGAAGGCGCTCTCGATTGCGAGCGGCGCAACCGCAGACTGCCTGCCCCAGCTGAAGCTCGGCTCCAGCGGCAGCTTGTTCATCGGTGAGGCCGCCATGCGCTTCCAGCACGAGGCGGTCGTCAGCGAATCGATAGTTAAAGAAGACGTCGAGTTGCAGCTCTGACTGGATCAACTCAAAAAGATCATCGACCATGCGAGCGGGGTCAACAGCGGCAAGAAGCTGCTCCGCTGCCTGGGCGACGAGCGCGAGTCGGTGACGCGAAAGAGCCAGATCGACGCCGGACTCGCCAGAGGGGGTGATCGCGTGCTGCTGCGAGGTCATAGCGTAGTCTTGTACCAGCGTACCTACGCTCGCAAGTGCGTAGCGATACGCGGAGCGACGGGATCGCGCTTGGTTGTCCAGTCCAGCGGCGGGGGAACAATCGGAGGCGATTGAGTATTCCGGGAGGAGCAGCAGGAGGATAGCCATGGCTGAAAAGAAGCCGGATCATGACGGCGCGCACGGCGGCGGCCAGATGAGCGGAGGCGGCATGTACGGCAGGTTCATGGCCATGATCGGTACGTCTACCGTTGTCATGTTCTTCCTGATGTATCTGAACACTTTCAGCGCGGACCATGTTTTCTTCAGCGAAACTCGCTTCTGGATGGCCTTCGTCATGGGGGCGACGATGGCCGTCGTCATGCTGCTCTTCATGTGGTCGATGTACAAGAGCCGCACGAAGAACCTGATCATCCTTGGCGTTGCCGCTGTGACCTTCGCACTGGCGCTGTGGCTGGTGCGCAGCCAGACGACAGTAGACGATACAGAGTACATGAAGGCGATGATCCCGCATCATTCGATCGCCATCATGACCAGCGAGCGCGCCCATCTTCGCGACCCGCGGGTCCGGGAACTGGCGCATGACATCATCGTGGCGCAACGGCGCGAGATTGCCGAAATGAAGTACCTGATCGTCGACATAGAGAAGAACGGTGTGCGAACGGTAGAGCGCATGCCCCGTCCGGAAGAGCTTACAGCGCCGGGTACGTCCGCCACGGGTTCCACGGAGAAAAAGCGGGAGAACGACCAATGAACCGGAACGGTGGTCTACTCTGCTCCTTGACCATGCTGATGCTCTGCGCGTGCAATAGCAATACGGCACCCGGCAATGACCGCGAGGCACAGCTCGACAGTGCCCCCATGCCGGCGTCCGTTGTGCCGGCGTCACAAGCTCTGTCAGGCATTGCGACCGAAGCCGTGCAGGCCGAGACCATGACCGCTACGGAGATCGCCAGCCTCGGCGGCGCGGAGGGCAGATGCCTGATCCGGCTTACCAGGGTCGGCCTTCCCTCCTTCGTTCTGGACGAAAGGCACGGGACTGGAGCGATCAAGCTCAACAACAAGCTCATCCCGCTGCAGGCAGAGCCAGGAGGGCATTATTATTCCGATGGCGATCTTCGGGTGGTGATCCGTCCGGTCGATCAGCAGTTGGCCAAAGAAGTTTTCCGAGAAGTCGACATGATCGTGATGTTGCCGGGCGCAAAGGATGAACTCGGCTATCGCGGCTACGAGGACTGCTCACAGGCTCCTGAATGAGGGCATTGGAGCAACCGATGGAGTGCGAAGCATGATGAGCAAGGTGTCGTGGCGCAGCGTGCTGATCGGTGCGGCTGGCATGCTCTCGCTACTGCTCGCATTTGCGCTTATTGTCGTGCTCACAGGGGCTTACAACGTCGCTGCGGACGATAGGCACGAGACTCCTGTCGGATGGGCGCTGACTACGACGATGCGCAACTCCGTTCAGAACCGCGCCAGCGAAATTCGGGTGCCGGCAATGACGCCGGCTATGGTTGCTGCCGGAGCGGCGCCTTACAAGGCGATGTGCCAGCATTGCCACGGCGGTGTCGGTGCAAGCCGCGAGAAGTGGGCGCACGGCATGCGACCCATGCCTCCAGCGCTCGCATCCGCTGCGGCGGAATGGAAGCCCGAGGAGGTCTTCTGGATCGTCAAGCACGGCGTGAAGATGAGCGGGATGCCTTCTTTCGGTGGATCCCACGACGAACGTGCGCTCTGGAACATCGCAGCTTTCGTCAAAGCGTTACCGCAGATGACCCCTGAGCAGTACAAGGATTTTGCATCCGCTGAGTCGGAAGCGGCCGCCGGCCACTCTCATTGAGCTTGCGTCAGGCCTTTGCCGCCGGACTGAGGAAGGCGGCGGATAAGCCGTGATACAGCCGTTCCCGGCACACGAGGGCGCTGACGGCATCGGCAATGAGCGCGGCAGCGAAGAGCGGAATGACGAGGCCGCGGCTTGCGGTCGTCTCCATGATGATGATGACGGCGGTGAGTGGAGCACGCACAACACCCACAAAGTAGGACACCATCCCCAACACAACGATCACGCCAGCAGGTGCATCGAAGAGGGGGGACAGGAGATTGCCGATACCGGCGCCGACGGATAGCGATGGCGCAAAGATCCCTCCCGGTGTGCCGCTTAGCGTGGTCGCCAGAGTGGAGGCGAGCTTGGCAGGGCCGAACCAGAGTGGTGCCTGATCGCCCTCCACCATGGCGCGTGTGGCTTCGTAGCCGGTCCCCCAGGTGCTCTGAGTCGCCACACCCAGTGCCGCCACCACCATCCCGCATCCGAGTGCGAGCAGTACAGGGCGCTGGCGGGCGGCGACGATCCAGGGGTGCCGAACTTTGCCGAAGCGCAGTACGGCACGGGAAAAAAGCCCACCCGCGATTCCTCCGCAAACACCCACTACCGGGATGACGATTAGGGCGGCGCGCAGGTTCAACGTTTCGCGCATAAGGCCGAAGTAGACGTAATCGCCCGCTAGCCCCAGGCTGATGAAACCCGCGATCATCACTGCAGCCATCACGAGGACGGCGACTTGCTGCTCATAGGCAGAGGCAAGTTCCTCGATGGCGAAAGCCACTCCCGCGAGTGGCGTGTTGAAGGCTGCGGATACACCCGCGGCGCCCCCCGCGATGTACACGCCGGCCGTGATCGGTACCCGCAGCCATCTATGGACTGCGATCATGATCGCCGCGCTGATCTGAACAGTCGGACCTTCGCGGCCGACCGAGCCGCCAGCCAGGAGCATGACGAGAGTTAGCCCGAACTTACCAAGCGCCGTACGGAGCGAAACGAGCGGCCCGTCGCCGGAGGCGGCAGGCTCGCGCGCTGCCGCGATGACTTGCGGGATGCCCGATCCACGCGCCGCTGTGAACCAGCGATGGGTCACCCACGCCGCTGCGGCAAAGATGCAAGGCGTCAGCACCAGGGGCGCATAAGGCCACCGGTGCGCTATGGAGATGAGCACGGCCTGGGCGCGGTCGCCGAGCCAGGCGAAGGAGAGTGCGACGAGCCCGAGCAGCACTGCCCCCACGGCAGTGGCGATCCGGCGCTGGGCGACCGGCATCATCCCCTCAGGAACGCTCGGCAGAAATCCTGTCAGGAGCGCTTTAGGCCGCATCGTTGATGAGGTCGCGTGATCGCGCGAAGATGATCAGGATGTTCACCCGCAGTATTCCGAGCGGCCCCTGACTGGTGGAATGGCTTGTGCGACAGTCGCTTGCATTTCCCGATCGGACGCTGATTCGAAACTTAACGCCTGAGGGGTATGTGCCCCCCGCTCCTGCGCAGGGGGCGCAAAAACCATTAAGGTGAGACAGGGCTGGCTATGGTGCCGGCCTTGTCGCCGCCGCCTTCCAGCTTGGGGGCAGGCTGCGCCATCGCACCGGCTTCGGCCTGCTCGCCCGAAGGCGCGGGTTCCGCCCCGCCGCCCGGAGGATTGACGGATCCGTCTTCGGCTGCGCCTTCCTCGGCCGGTGCTTCCGCAGCCGGAGCTTCGGGCAGAGGCAGGTTCGAACCTTGCGTGTTCATCCATGCCATCAGGTTCGCACGGTCTTCAGCCTTCGAGAGGCCGGCGAACGTCATCTTCGTGCCGGGAGCGAAAGCCTTGGGGCTCTTCAGCCATTCGTTCATGGTCTCGAAGGTCCACGTTCCGCCTTTGCTCTTGAGCGCGTCGGAGAACGCGAAGCCCGCATGCTGGGCGAGCGGCTTGCCGAGTACACCATGAAGATTCGGGCCGATGCCGTTGGCTCCACCCGCGTTGATCGTGTGGCACGATGTGCACTTCGCGAACACGGATTCGCCTTTGGCGACGTCAGCGGTGGCAAGCAGAGTTGCGATGGGGACTTCGCCAGCCCCGCCGCCCTCGGCCTCTACGCCTTCGATCTCGTAGCCCATGGTCTCGGGGCGATGAGGCCTGTCGGCCCTGAAGTAGTGCGAGCTGACGCTCGAGAGTCCAAGGCCTACAACGCCCGCGAACAGGGCCCAGCCGGCGATGGTGTTGAAACGGTCGTCCATTTAAGAGTTGCCCCGCGGGTGTTTGCTCAGCCGATTGCGCTGCGCTCTAGTGTCGGGCGCAGGCGAGCGCAAGAGCCATTGCGGTTGCACGTCACCCAGCCTAAGCGCCCCGGCACGATGGACTCCTATCCGCAACCCGCCCGCACCCTCGTCACGCAGATGGAGGCTGATGCAGCCGCCGACCCGGCGCGCACGCTTGCGCTTCAGGGAGCACCTGGGTGCAACGGGCACCGTGCAGCGCTCGAGTACGATTCGGAGTGTCACCCGCTGCCGTGCTTCGCCTTCGAGGATGCGCTCGATGCCGTGAAGGAAGGGCGCGCCGCAAGAGCGATCATTCCGATCGAGAATTCGCAGAATGGCCGAGTTGCTGATATTCATTTCCTTCTTCCCGAGAGTGGCCTGGCCATCGTCGGCGAACACTTCATGGAGATCCATCACGCGATGATGGGCCTCGGTAAGGGGCCTTTCACAGCCGCTTACAGCCATCCGCAGGCACTGGGCCAATCGCGCCATTACCTGCGGGATCGCGGGATCGTACCGCTGTCCTATGCCGATACCGCGGGCGCCGCCGCTTATGTGAAGGAGCAGGGCGACCCTTCGGCATGCGCCATTGCGCCTGCGCTTGCGGCCGAACTCTATGGCCTTGAGATTATCGAGCGCAATGTGGAGGACGCGGCGGACAACATGACCCGCTTCGTTGTCCTCGCGCGTGAGCCGCTCGATCCGGCGTCGCTCGGCGGCGGTCCGGCGATGACGACCTTCATCTTCGAGGTGCGGAACGTCCCTGCCGCGCTCTACAAGGCGCTGGGAGCTTTCGCGACCAATGGCGTCAACATGACGAAGCTGGAAAGCTATCAGGTCGGCGCCAGCTTCGCGGCAACCACGTTCTATGCCGATATCGAGGGCGCGCCCGGCGATCCGCGCGTCGATCAGGCGATCGATGAGCTGTCCTTCCACTGCAAGTTCGTGCGTCTGCTTGGAAGCTATCCCCAGGCGCGGGCACGGGGCTGACCTCTTAATTCGGCGCCATCCTCCTGCTTGCGCCGGGGCCGGCATCATGCCACCAGTCGGCCAGTGACGGGGGGCGGCGCAATTCTCGCGATGGCGGCAGCGGCCAACTCAGTGGCGAACGAGGCTGCAAGCGACTGGGAAGCCGTCCGCCGCTCGAGCGAGATTCAGTTCGCACCTCTGCCGCCGGTCGAGGCGCCGGAATCCCCGCGATGGATTGAATGGCTCGGCCGGTTGCTCGACTCGATCTTCGGCCCTGCGGCCGAGGGGCTGATCGCGGCTTGGCCTGTCATTGACCAGGGCTTGCTGGCGCTGGCCCTGATGCTTGCGCTTTATCTTGCGTGGCGGCTCGTTGCCCCTTGGTTGTCGAAGCGGCGCACGCAGGGCTCGCCGGATGATACATGGACACTGGCACGCGAAGAGGCGCTGGCCCTCCTTGAGGACGCGGATCGGCTGGCTGCACGCGGCCTCTATGATGAAGCCGCGCACCTGCTGCTACAGCGCAGCGTCGGCCAAATCCGGTTGGTGCGTCCGGAGGCCCTCTCGCCTGCCAGCACGGCACGTGAAATTGCCGCGCTTCCGCAACTTCCAGCCGCAGCCCGTGCGGCTTTCGCGATCATTGCCGAGCGAGTGGAGCGAAGCCTCTTCGCCCTGCGCGGTCTGACGGAGCAGGACTGGACCGCCGCACGCGCTGCCTACGCCGACTTCGCTCTGGCGAACATCGCGCCATGATTGCCGAAACCAAGCCTGTCGCTGCCGGCACCGCTCCGTTCACCTGGCGCTCGACGCTTGCGCTGGTCCTGTTCGGATCGTTCCTGTTCATCGCGCTGCTTTGGATGATCGGCAATGGCCTGGCCGATGGCAGCTCGAACAATGGCGGTGCTCATGCCGAAGGGCGCGGCCTCAACGGCTATGCTGCGTTGGCAAGCTATCTCGAGGCAAGCGGATGCCCCGTGCGGCGGAGCCGCACCAAGGCCGCCTTTGCCGAACAGGGGCTTCTGGTGCTTACGCCGGAGCAACACGCCAAGGCCGCCGACATCGAAGCTGCAATTGCAAGACACAGACCCTATGGTCCCACGCTGCTGGTGCTGCCGAAGTGGATTGCCGTTCCCGTGCCTGCGCAGGTGCGCGCTGCGACGGAAGCCAGGCAAGGCTGGGTCGTTCTGGCAGATGCACAACGACCTGCCTGGACGGAAGAACTGAGGATCTTCGGGCCTTTGGACGTTCGGATAGAAGCTGAGCGTGCGCGATCGTCCTGGCAAGGCCTGGGGCTGAGAGGGGTGCTTCCGGACCGATCGCCCGTTCAGTCTTTTTCCTCCGGAGCGGTCACCAGCCTCGTTCGTGATCGCAGCGGACAGGCGCTTGCCGGTTATCTCGACGATGGAACTGCCCCGGCGCTGGGGGCGAGGGCCGAAGGGGAGGCCGACCTGGCCGGATACCCGCTGGTCATCGTGTCCGAGCCTGATCTTCTCAACAACTACGGCATGGCCGATCGGCAGCGTGCCGCTCTCGCGCTGGCGCTTGTGACCGCGAGCATGGACGGTGAAGCCACTCCGGTCATCTTCGATCTTACGCTGGCCGGGCTGGAGCGGGGCAGCAATCTGCTGACGCTTGCTTTCACGCCGCCTTTCCTCGCCGCCACGATCTGCCTCGTGCTGGCTGCTGCCGCCATCGCCTGGCGGGGATTCTTACGCTTCGGCCCTCCGCTGGCACCAGAGCGACCGATTGCATACGGCAAGCGTGCTCTGGTTTCGAATACGGCCGGTCTCGTAGTGCGCTCACGCAGAGTCCATCTGCTTGGTCAGCCCTACGCAGATGCCATTAGACAGCGTCTCGTGCGCTCGCTTGCGCTGCCTCGCCACAGCAACGTGACTTCGCAGATGACCGCTCTGGATGGCGCAGCGCGCGGGATGGGCCGAGGGGAGCATGCCTTCTCCGACGCCGCGGCCCGCGTGGCGAAGGTGCGCTCCGAGCGCGAGCTTCTCAGTGCAGCCCAGGATCTTCATGCCCTCGAAAGGACGCTTACCCGATGACCGACACGCAGCCCGTTGCGCTCTCTCAGGTGGCGGAGCTTGCCGCCGCCATCCGCAACGAAATCGCCAAGGCGGTCGTCGGCCAGTCCGAAGTGATCGATCATCTGCTGATCGCGCTCATGGCGCGGGGGCACGTGCTGCTCGAGGGCCCTCCGGGAACGGCAAAGACCTTTCTCGCGCAGTGTTTTGCGGCCAGCCTGGGGCTGGATTTCGGACGCATTCAGTTCACCCCCGATCTGATGCCCGGGGATATTCTCGGGTCGAACCTGTTCAACTTCCAGACCAGCACGTTCACTTTGACGCGCGGGCCGATTTTCCGCGATCTGCTGCTCGCCGACGAGATCAATCGCACGCCTCCCAAGACCCAGGCTGCGCTCCTGGAAGCAATGCAGGAGCGGCAGGTGACGCTTGATGGCGCGGCGCATGCGCTTCCGCCCCACTTCATGGTGGTGGCGACGCAGAATCCGATTGAAAGCCACGGCGTCTATACGCTGCCAGAGGCGCAGCTCGACCGCTTCCTTTTCAAACTCGTCGTCCCGTACCCCAGCCACGAGGAGGAGCGTGCAATCGTCACGCGCTACGCGGAAAACCGCGCACAGCCCCTCCCGCGTGATCTCGGCATCGTGTCTGTCGCTGCTCCTGACAGGCTGGCGGGCGCAACTGCCGCAGTGTCGCAGGTCACCCTCTCCGAGCCTGTAGTCGACTACATCGTCCGGGTGATCCGTGCGACCCGCGAGAGTACCGAACTCTCGCTCGGCGCCTCGCCTCGTGCCGCGGTGCTTCTGGCGGGCGCGGCGCGCGCTCGGGCGGCCATCAATGGTCGCGACTATGTGCTGCCGGATGATGTGAAGGCGCTTGCGCCCGGTGTGTTGCGTCACCGTCTGGCGCTCAGTCCTTCCGCTGAGATCGAGGGGCGCCAGATCGAAGATTTGGTCGCCGAGCTGGTCACAGCGACCGAAGCCCCCCGCTAGGCCAATGGCGCGTGGCATTGCTCCTGTCGTGCCTACTGTGCGGACCGTGGGGCTGCTGGCAGCCGCTGCGCCTTTTGGCGTTCTGATTGCAGCCATGATGCCTGGAGCATGGCTCCTGATTGTTGCCTATGCTTTCGGCGTCCTGTTGCTCGCGATCATCGATGGTGTCGTGGCTGGGCGGCTGGAGAGCTTTACGACGATCGTGCCCAACGATGCTGAGGTGGGCGCCGCCAGTTCCTTCGCATTCGAGGCTCGCTTTCGTGGCGGGCGGCAGTCTCGAGTGGAGGCGGCGCTTGCCTGCGACAGCCGCCTTGTGGCGGGAGGACGATGCTCGTCATCACTGATTGGTTCGGCCCCGCACTGGAGTAGCCGCGCCGAGTTTACCCCGCTGCGGCGTGGACCTGCTGAAGTCGCGGCTGCTTGGCTGCGCTGGACGGGACCGCTGGGCTTGGGCGCGCGCCAGCTGGCCCAGGGGATAGGCGAACAGGTACGCGTTTGGCCCAACCTGGCAGAGGTGCGCTCGCCGGCGTTGCAGGCATTTCTGCGAGATGCACAACTGGGGCTGATTGCCCGTCGTTTCCGGGGAGAGGGGACGGAGTTCGAAGCTCTGACCGAGTACGAGCCAGGCGTGGACCGGCGACGCATCGACTGGAAGGCCTCTGCCCGCCACGGTGAGCTCTACGTCAAGGAGATGGAGACCGAGCGCAACAACCAGATCGTTTTTGCTATCGATTGCGGCCAGTCGATGTGCGAACCGGTTGCTGGCATGTCACGGTTGGACCGAGCCATCAGCGCTGCTCTGACCACCGCGTATGTCGCCTTGAAGGGTGGCGATCGGGTGGCGCTCTACGGGTTCGCGGCGAGGCCGGAAGGGCTAACCCCATTTGTTGGGGGCTCAACACAGTTCCACCGGCTCCAGCGCGCCGCCGCCGCTTACGAATACAAGGCCGAGGAACCGAATTTCACGCTGGCTCTGGCTACCTTGTCAGCGCGGTTCACGCGCCGTTCCCTGATCGTGGTGTTTTCCGACTTCTCCGACCCGACCGGGGCCGAGCTGATGATCGAAAGCGTGTCGCGCCTGCTTGCGCGTCATGTGGTCATCTTCGTGACTTTGGCTGATACCGAGCTCGAGGCCCTTTCAACCGTCCGCCCGGCTACCGTCGGTGATCTTGCGGTTGCGGTATCGGCCAGCGGATTGCTCCGGCAACGCGAACTGGTCCTGCAGCGCCTGCGCCAGTTGGGCGTTGACGTGGTCGAGGCCCCGTATGAGCGTATCGGAACGCGGCTTCTCGATGCTTATCTGACGATCAAGCGGCAGGGAGCCATCGGCTGATGACGAGACCGGCCGACATCGACGAAGCAGTGAACGCTGCGCTGCTGAAGTCCGACCGCTTTCGTCTCGAACGCGAGAGTGACTGGCTGCGTTTGGAGGCCATTGTCACGGCCATGGAGAAAGGGCGCCTGCGTCGGGTTTCGGACGAGGATCTGCTCGCCCTTCCGCAGCTTTACCGCACCGTCGCCTCAAGCCTCTCGATCGCGCGTGCCATCTCACTCGATGCAGCGACGCTGGAGTACCTGGAGGCCCTGACGCAGCGCGCTTGGTTCGTTGTTTATGGCCCCCGATCATCGCTCGGCAGCTGGTTGAAGGGCTTTCTGGGCGGAGGCTGGAGCCAAGCCGTGCGTGGGCTCGGGATCGACCTTGCTCTCGCATTGGCGGTGATGGTGGCGGGAGTGATCGCCGGATGGTTCCTCGTAGCCGGCGATGTCGAGTGGTACCGGACACTGGTGCCGGGGCAGTTTGCGGATGCTCGTGTACCGGGCGCGAGCCCCGAGGTATTGCGCGCCACTCTGTTCGGGCAGTCGGAACAGGACGGGCTCGGCGCATTTGCTGCCTACCTGTTCAGCAACAACGCCGGAGTCGCGATCATGGCCTTTGCCCTGGGCTTCGCATTCGGCGTGCCGACGTTGATGCTGCTGGTACAGAACACCGCCGTGCTTGGGGCGATGCTATGGCTCTACGCCGGGGCAGGTCTGACACTCGACTTCGCTGCCTGGATCTCGGTACATGGCACGACCGAACTCTTCGCGATCCTTCTGGCAGGCGCCTCAGGACTTCACATCGGCCGCGCAATGGCGTTCCCAGGGGAGCGCAGCGTGCTCGCTGCCGCTGCGGACGCTGGACAACGCGCGGCCCAAGTGATGGCCGGGGTCGTGTTCATGCTGGTAATGGCGGCTCTGCTCGAGGGATTTGCGCGACAGTTGGTCGACAACACACCGGGCCGCATGGGGATCGGATTCTGCATGCTTATGGTCTGGACTGCCTATTTCTTCGCCTTCGCCCGCGGACGAAGGGGAGCGGGCGATGGCGCGTAGCGTCTTTCAGCCCGCCAGCTCGGGCGGGAACGAGCGCCACCGAGTGCTCCTCACTCCGGAAGGCGTGACACTCCCCCTCATGGTTGCCAGCCGCGGGTCACGGGCGGGGGCGCTGATGCTCGACTTCGTTTTTCTGACGACCGGGTATCTCGCGGTGACCGTCGCGCTCATTTCGCTTGCCGGAGGGGTTGCGGGGCTGCTCGATCCCTTGGGCGCTGACAATGGCCATGCCTCCGCGGCACTGCAGTTCCTGATCGTAGTCTGGATCATCGCAGGCTTCCTGCTGCGTCATTCCTGGTTCCTGTGGTTTGAGCTTGGGCCTCGCGGGGCTACGCCCGGCAAGCGGATCACCGGCATACGCGTCGCGGCGCGCGACGGGGGGCGCCTGACTGCGGAGATGGTGATTGCCCGCAATTTTCTGCGGGATATCGAACTGTTCCTGCCCATCGCGTTCATCGCCTCGGCAGGAGCGGACAGTACGCCCGCTTGGCTTGCGGCAACGGCCTGGTTCGCGACATTCCTGCTGCTGCCCTGCTTCAACCGAGACCGCCTGCGGGCGGGGGACATCGTTGCGGGCACCTGGGTAGTTGAGGCGCCCCGGCGCATGCTTGAGGCGCCCGTGCTGATGCCCGCTGCAGGGGAGCGCTATCGCTACCGCTTCAACGATGCCGAACTGGCCGTGTATGGCGAGTACGAGCTGCAAACGCTCGAGAGAATCCTGCGCGAGGATCGCGCGCGCGCGTTGGTGTCGGTGCAAGCGGCGATTGCCGGCAAGACCGGCCGGACAGACGGCAGCGAGGAGCCGCGCGCGTTCCTGGAAGACTACTACGCTCAGCTGCGCGCCCGGCTGGAAGCAAGTATGCGAATGGGCCGACGCAAGGCAGACAAAAACGCGCCGGAAACGTCGTGAACTCTGCTTCGCGCGTTGTCGTTGAGACTGACCGCTTCCATGGCTGAACAGGCGTCCAATTCTGGGGTTCACCTCACCACGAATTGAGCTAAGCGGGGGCCTGCTCACGCAAACTTCCAGGGAGGATCCTGCATGACCTATAAAGTTGCCCTTGTGACCGGCGCTGCGGCCGGCATCGGCGCCGCATGCGCGAAGCGGCTTGCGAAAGATGGCGTTGCCGTCGGCGTTCTCGACCTCGATGCCGAGCGCTGCGCCGAAACCGTCGAAGCCATCACGCAGGCGGGCGGCAAGGCCATCGCCCTGGGCGCGGATGTCTCCAACCGTGAGCAGTGCAAGGCCGCAATCGAAAAGTGCCGCGACGCACTTGGTCCGATCACCATCCTCGTGAATAATGCGGGTGTAACCGACTTCACCAAGTTCGAGGACATGACGGACGAGCGTTGGGACTTCGTCTACGCCGTCAACGTGCGTGGACCGATGATCCTGTCTCAGCTCGTGCTGGAAGACATGAAGGCCGCCAAATGGGGCCGCATCGTCAATATTTCGTCGTCGAGCGCGCAGACCGGCGCAGTGAACATGATCTGCTACTCGTCCTCAAAGGGCGCAGTGGTCACTATGACGCGCTCGATGGCCCAGGAGTTTGGTCCCTACGGCATCACCGTCAACAACATTCCTCCCGGCTCGGTCATGGGCACGATCATGTCCGAGGCGAACCGCGATCGCTTCCAGATCCCGACCGAAGTGCTGCTGCAGACGATTCCGGTCCGTCGCATGGGCGAACCCGACGACATCGCAAACGCCTGTGCCTGGCTGTGCAATGAAGCCAGCGGCTACGTCACGGGTCAGACGATCGGCGTCAACGGCGGCCGGGTGGTCAGCTGATCGCCGATTTCGGTACAAACAAGAAGGGCCGGCGGAGAGATCCGCCGGCCCTTTTCAATAGCGAGAAGTCGCCGGTCAGGTCGCGCTGACGGATTCCTCGGCTGCAACCTTGTTCTGGTTGTAGCGATCGATCGCCTCCACAACGATGCGGCGCGCGTCCTCGGCTCCGCCCCAGGTGCCAACGCGGACCCACTTCTTCTTCTCCAGGTCTTTGTAGTGCGTGAAGAAGTGCTCGATCTGCTCCATGACGATACCCGGCAAATCGTCCTTCTCCGAGACATTGGAGTAGTACGGGAAAACCGAGTCGCTGGGTACGCAGACGAGCTTCTCGTCCCCGCCAGCTTCGTCCTCGAGGTTCAGCACTGCGATCGGGCGGGCCGCCACGACTGCGCCGGGAACGAACGGCGAGCGGGCGATCACCAGCGCGTCCAGCGGATCGCCATCGGGCGAGAGCGTGTGGGGGACAAAGCCGTAGTTCGCCGGATAGCGCATCGGCGTATGCAGGATGCGGTCGACAAAGAGCGCACCTGAAGCCTTATCGAATTCGTACTTTACCGGCTCACCGCCGACAGGAACTTCGATAATGACATTCAGGTTCTCGGGCGGATTCTTCCCTACCGGGATCATGTCGATACGCATGGCCGTCCTTCTATCCCGCGCCTCTGGGCGCTTCTGTTGATTGAGACGGGCGCGACTTAGCCTCCACAATGCTGCGCCGCAACGTGAATTCAGCTAGGCAATCGCGCTATCGTCGGGGCGCAAGCAGGCGATCGAGCGGCGCTTCCTTGTCACCTGTCGTGCGCTCCAGCCACGGCCAGCGCGGTCCACCGTTCCAATCGACAGGAACTGTCATGTACCGCTCTCCACGCTTTATGAGCAACTCCAGGGGCTGATTGCCGCCTTTCGCAACGGAGATCGCGTCTTTGATCACCTGCTGCGAGTAGGCATTGCCGTTCACGGCGACGATCTTCACCCCTTTGACGAGACCGGCATCGAATGCGGGACTATCCCAAACTGTGGAGCTGACAGTGCCATCCTCGCTGATGCCGATCCCCAGCGAGTAGCTGAGGTCGATAGAGTTACGGTATTTGGCGATGCCTGCCTGATAGGGATTGGGCGTGTCTTTCCAGACCAGCCGATAGCCCGCCTTCTCCAGTCCGGCGATGGGCGCCGGCTGCCCCGGTTCGTACAGGCGCGTGCGCAGGAACGTGGCCCAGTCGTACGGGTAGACCTGGTTCAGCGTGGTTACGACATCCTCAAACGTGTAGGGTAGCTGGCCCCAGTCCCCATCACGCATGCCGAAGAAGGCGTGGGCGAAGTCATCCAGCCCCTTTGCGCGGCGCGTGCCCTGGCGGATGATCTGGTCGGCCTCCAGCCACACGAGCGCGCCCTCGTTGTAGTAGTCCTCCCCCCGAGTCAGCGTATCGAACGGCAGGGGGCGGCGCCCGTTGATGATGGGATCTTTGGTGGTATCCTCTACCGAGCGCCACGCCCGCCCAGGCGTTCCCTCGGCATAGCGGCCTGCGTTTGCGGCCAGGGCCCCCAGGATCACTTCCTTTGACTGAATGCCCGATCGGGCGGCCAGAACGAGGCCCCAGAACTGCGTCTGGCCTTCGTAGACCCACAGGAGCGAGTTGCGCATCGGATACTGGTAGTCCGGCGTCCACAACTCAGCCGGGCGACGGTACTTTCCGTTCCAGCTGTGCACCAGTTCGTGCGCGATGACATTGCGGTCCCAGTCGAATGCCTCCCAGTCGACCAAGGCCCTTGGCTCCATCTGGTTTTCGCTGGAGCGATGGTGCTCAAGGCCGATGCCGCCCATGCGGTCCGTCAGGGCAGTAAGGAAAGTGTAGCGGTCGAAGTGCCGCGCACCGAACAGCGCAATGGCCTCTGTTACCAACTTGCGATAGGTCTGGAGGTGCTCGGGCTTGACGTCGAGGTTCTGCGGCGCGTCCGCGATGGCGTCCATCCGCACGTTCTGCCCCAGATCCCAGGTCTTCGCATAGCGCCCCGCGAAAATCGGCGAGTCCACAAGGGTCTCGTAGCTGGTCTTCGCCCAGCGCACCGTGTCGCCACTGCGAGCCATCCCGTCGAGAGCGGTAAAGACACTCCAGCCCCCAGGCACCTTGACGCGCGGCTCCACGGCGATGTTTCGTGTATAGTAACCGGCGGGATAGAGCGTCATCTTCTCCCACTGCAGGTTGAGCATCTCCCGCGTCATGGTGATCCGGCCCTCATTGCTCTGCACGGGCGAGGTGTGGATCAGGCTCGCCGTCACGCTGCGAGTGCCCTCCGGCAGCACCAGGTGAAAGGCATTCACCGCAACCGGGTCGCGGGTCCAGGCGATTGGCTTCCCGTTGGCGGTGAAGCGGATGTTCGAGAACAGGGCCAGGCTGTTGCGCGGAGAGTGTCCGCCCGGAACCCAGAGCGGCTCCAGCAGCGTCAGCTCGTGCGTGCCGGGCGCAACCGGGATCGTCTGCGTCACCTTGTAAAGGCCGCGGATCACGTCCGTGGCGTCGATGTCGATACCGATGGTGCCGGGATACGCGATATCGCGTGCTTCGGGAATGGAATCGGGAAGCGCCACTGGATGCGGCGCGCTGTTGCCAGGCACTTGCTGCGCCAGAGAGATTGAGGATACGGTGAGCGAGGCGGCTGCGAGCGCGTATTTAATCTTCATGCCTCAGCTTGGTCAGAGCTGGCGCACCCTGCAAGTCCCAAAATGGCGGGACAGGTCATAGCTTTGCCTGCGCCCCCGAAACGGGCTAAGCGCGCGCGCATGAAAACTGCCACACCGCAAGCCGCCACCCCCAATCCGGTCCGCGGCACACAGGATATCTTTGGCGCAGAGGCCGAGGCTTTCGCGCGCGTTGTAGAGACGTTCGAGCGCGTACGCCGTCTCTACCGCTTCCGCCGCGTCGAAATGCCGGTGTTCGAGAAAACCGCTGTTTTCTCGCGCTCTCTGGGCGAGACAACCGATGTCGTTTCGAAAGAGATGTATTCCTTCGAGGACCGCGGCGGCGATTCTCTGACTTTGCGGCCGGAATTCACCGCAGGCATCGCACGAGCTTACCTGACCGACGGATGGCAGCAATTCGCGCCGCTGAAGGTGGCGACGCACGGGCCGCTGTTTAGGTACGAACGCCCTCAGAAGGGACGCTATCGGCAGTTCCACCAAATCGACGCCGAAGTGATCGGAGCGGCGGAACCGGCAGCGGACGTCGAACTGCTGGTCATGGCCGACCAACTCCTGCGCGAGCTTGGCATCGCGGAGGGCGTGACGCTGCAGCTCAACACGCTTGGCGATGCGGCCAGCCGGGAGGCCTGGCGCGCCGCGCTGGTCGAGTATTTCCGCGCGCATCGTACCGAGCTGTCGGAGGACTCCCAAGACCGCCTCGAGCGCAATCCGCTGCGTATCCTCGACTCCAAAGATCCGCGTGACCGCCCCTTCGCGGACGCTGCGCCCCGCATCGACGACTACCTCTCTGCCGAGGCGCAGGACTTCTTCGCGGCGGTGACACAAGGGCTGGAAGCAGCGGGGGTGGCTCATACCCGCGCCCCAGCCCTTGTGCGCGGTTTGGACTATTATCGACACACTGCTTTCGAATTCGTCACCGACCGGCTGGGCGCTCAGGGGACGGTGCTGGGCGGAGGCCGCTATGACGGGCTGATGGAGGCGCTTGGCGGTGCCGCTACCCCGGCTGTTGGATGGGCTGCGGGTATCGAGCGCCTCGCCATGCTGGTCGCCGATGCGGGAGAAGTGCCGGAGACGAAAGCCGATGTCGCCATCGTTCCCATGGGGGCGGCAGCGGAGAGCGCGTGTCTTGGCCTGGCGGCAACCCTGCGCCGCTCCGGTCTCGCCGTGGACATGGGCTATAAAGGCAACATGAAGAAGCGCATGAGCCGGGCTAATGAAAGCGGTGCACGGTTCGCGCTGATCGTGGGCGATGATGAACTGGCGGCCGGCGAGGCCACGGTGAAGGATCTCTCCTCGGGGGCGCAGGAACGGCTTCCCCTTCACGCCATCCCCGCAAGGATCGGCGTGTGAGCACGATTACCGACCAACGCCTTCAGCAAATCGGCGCGCGCTTTGCGGAACTGGAGGCACGCCTCGCATCGGGTACTCTGGAAGGCGAAGCCTTCGTCGCCGCAAGCCGGGATTATGCTGAGCTTGAGCCGGTAGCGCGGGTCGCTTCAGAGGTCATCGGCATGCGCGGCGAGCTGGCCAGTCTGCAGGTCTTGCAGGACCCCGACCCGGAGATGCGGGCTCTCGCCGAAGAGGAGATCGGGCGACTCAGAGAGGAACTGCCTGAGGCGGAGCGGCGCCTCGCGCTGGCCATGTTGCCGCGCGATGCGGCGGACCAGCGTCCAGCCATGCTTGAGATCCGGGCAGGAACCGGAGGCGATGAAGCGGCGCTGTTCGCGGCCGACCTTTATCGCATGTACGAACGCTACGCGGCCGAGCAGGGCTGGCGGGTCGAGATGATCAGCGCGAACGCCAGCGATATTGGCGGCTTCAAGGAAGTCGTGGCGAACGTTGCCGGTACGGGCGTATTCGCCAAACTCAAGTTCGAGAGCGGCGTCCACCGCGTCCAGCGCGTGCCCGTGACGGAGAGCGGCGGCCGGATCCACACCTCCGCCGCCACCGTGGCAGTGCTGCCCGAGCCCAGCGAAGTCGATGTGCAGATCGACGACAAGGATCTCAAGATCGACATCTATCGCGCGAGTGGTGCTGGCGGTCAGCACGTGAACACGACGGACTCCGCCGTCCGCATCACGCACCTGCCCAGCGGCATCGTCGTCACCCAGCAGGATGAGCGGAGCCAGCACAAGAACAAGGCGAAGGCCATGCAGGTGCTTCGCGCCCGCCTTTACGAGAAGATGCGGGAAGAGGCTCACGGCGCGGAAGCCGAGGCGCGGAAGGCGATGGTCGGTTCGGGCGACCGCTCCGAGCGCATTCGGACTTACAACTTCCCACAGGGGCGCGTCACGGATCACCGCATCAATCTGACTTTGCACAGGTTGCCCGAAATCCTTGAGGGTCCGGGCCTTGCCGAGCTTGTGGACGCTCTGATCGCAGAAGATGAGGCCAAGCGCCTCGCCGCGATGGATGGCTGACCTGTCGAGCCTGCATTTGCTCGCAACCCCCGCGGCGGCGCAGTGAGCGGAGTGCGAATGACGGTATCGCAGGCGATCCGCGAGGCTGCCGCCCGTCTTGCCATTACCAGCGATACCGCCCGGCTGGATGCCGAGGTGCTGATGGCTCATGCGCTTGGCACGTCCCGCTCCGACCTGCTGCTCAGGCGCCTGAACGATGCCGTACCGGCCGCTTTCGTTAATGCGGTGGAACGGCGGCTGCGGCATGAACCTGTTGCCTACATCACGGGGGGGCAGGAGTTTTTCGGACTGCCCTTCACTGTCACTCCGGATGTCCTGATCCCGCGCGGCGACAGCGAAGTTGTCGTGGAGCGGGCGCTTGCCGCCTCGCCGGGCGCGCGTCGCGTACTCGATTGCGGAACCGGATCGGGCGCGCTGCTGCTCGCGGTGCTGGCGAACCTGCCACAGGCGCAAGGCGTTGGCATCGACCGGAGTCACACTGCCTTGGCCGTGGCGCAACGCAATGCAGAGGCGCTGGACCTCGCGCCCCGCGCACGCTTCACCCCGGCGAACTGGACTCAGGCAGGCTGGGAGGAGCCGCTGGGAGGGCCCTTCGACCTGATCCTTGCCAACCCGCCATACGTGGAGGCGCATGCTGAACTTGCCGCTTCCGTTCGCGACTATGAGCCCGCCGGCGCTCTGTTTGCAGGCGATGACGGCCTGGACGCTTACCGTGCGCTGGTGCCGCAGCTTCCGCGACTGCTCTGCGCGGGTGGGATCGCGCTGGTGGAGATCGGTGCCCGGCAAGCCGTGGCGGTCGGTGCTCTCGCAGAGGCCGCTGGCTTCCATGCTCAGTTGCATCGCGATCTGGGTGGGCGGCCTAGAGTTCTGGAATTATGCATGGGCGGGTAAGATTTCGCTTGGATTTTGTCAGCGCAACTCCTAAGTCTGCAGTCGAACCGGCATATGGACGTGGATTTCCCATACCCGGTTCGACTCCAGCATTTGCAGTTGATCGCGGCGGGGGAGTTGCGACAGGGCAGATGTCGGGACCACGGTGCTCGAGATGACCCGTGGGGGAGCGACATTCGGCATCGTGAACTTGACATGGGTTCGAGACGGCCCCGGGGTTTTGAGGAAAGCTATCCTTGAATAATAATCGGAATAACAATAACCGCCGGCGTGGCCGCGGTAACAATCGTCCGCAGGGCGGCCAGCAGCTGAACCGGATCGACAGCAGGGCACGGGGCAATGCGCCGCAGCTGCTGGAGAAATACCGCAAGCTTGCCCATGACGCGCATCTGAACGGTGATCGTGTGACGGAGGAGTATTACCTCCAGTTCGCGGATCACTATTTTCGTGTCATTGCCGATCAGCGGCAACGTCAGGAAGAATCGCGCCAGCCGCGTCGTGATGAGCGTGGTCCTGAGTACTCCGACGAGTATGCGGAAGACGATATCTACGGCGACAGCGGCTCTCCCTACGATCGTTCTGGTGGCGGTCAGGGGGGCAATGGTGGAGCAGCAGGTTCTGGTTCCAGCCAGAGCGAGGGGCGCCCCGAGCGTGGCTCCGAACGTGGCCCTCGCCGGCATGAGCGGCCTGATCGTGCTGAGCGATCTGATCGTGGCGAACGCCCCGAGAGGGCCGAGCGTGGCGACCGTCCCGAGCGTGGCGACCGTCCCGAGCGGAGCGCCAGCAAGGAAGCAGACGAGGCACCTGGCAATCCGGAGCAGCAGCCCACTGCAGATGCGGAATCGTCTGCGTTCGAAGCTTCGGAGAACCCGTTCGTGCGTGAGGACCGTGCGCCCCGCACGCCACGCCAGCGTAAGCCGCGCCGCGAAAAGCAGGACGGCGAAGGCGCAGCTGTAGCATCTGATACGGGCGACGCGCCGGCCAATCTGGATCCTGCAAGCCTCCCTCCCGCCATTTCGACTCGCAAGGAGGGGGATGCGGAGGAAGCGCCAGCCAAACCCAAGCGGCGCACTCGCCGCGCAGCGCCGCCTTCGGATGACGGAGCCGGTACGCTTGAAACCGTGAACTGATTTGGAGAAGCGCGGCAAGGCACATTCGCTTGCGCCGCGCTTCTTCGGGCTGCAAGCCCATGACTATGGATTCGCCCACACAAGCGTCGCGTAAAACCCTGGCAGCAGTCTTGCGCCATCCCCATGCGGGCGCGCTTGCTGCGGGTGGTCTGGCGGCATGTGGCTTTCAGCCTCTTGCCTGGTGGCCGTTAACGATCCTGGCGACGGCTTGGCTGATCGAGCTGGTCGCCCGAGCACCGAGAGCGATGCAGGCATTCTTTGTCGGCTGGCTCTTCGGCCTCTCCCATTTCACTGTCGGCAACAACTGGATTGCAACGGCCTTCACCTATCAGGCGCAGATGCCCGCGTGGCTGGGCGCAGTCGCCGTTGTGCTGTTGGCTATCTACCTGGCGCTCTACCCTGCGCTGGCCGCGCTGGGGGCCTGGTTGATTGTCCACCGACTTCCCGGATCAAGGAGAAGGCGGGAAGCGGGCCTGGTCTCGCGCGTAACGGGAATAGGCCTGGCGCTAGCGGGGTGTTGGATCCTGACCGAGTGGATGCGCGCTTGGGTGTTTACAGGTTTTGCCTGGAATCCTCTGGGTGTCGCTGTGCTCGGGCCCTACTCGGGCCAGGGGCTCGCTCTCTTGACGCCGTGGATCGGGACCTACGGCCTCTCGGGTGTGCTGGTCCTCATCGGCGGAGCCGTGCGTTCGATGGCTCACGGGTTTATGGGGGCGGCCGGCAGTGCCCGTGCCGGATGGGGGCTGGCGCTTGTGCTGCTTGCCGCTGCGCTCGGAGCTCAGGTCGCCTTGCCGGCGAAGTACCTCAACGGCGCAGAAGGGCAGGTTCGGTTCACTCTCATCCAACCGGACATACGGCAGGAGACCCTCGACGACCCGCGCAATTATGAAGCTCACTTCATCAAGATGGCGCGTCTCACGGTTCCACAGGACCGGGGCGATCGGCGGGTGGTTTTCTGGCCGGAGTCGGGGCTCGTCGACTATCTGCGCGATGGCTATCCCGAACGTTACTACCGTCAGATGACCTATGCTGCCGACCCGGCGCTCGCCCGTGAGCGGATCGGCCAGGTCATCGGCCCCTACAGCCTGCTTCTGACTGGTGCGGTCGATCTCGTGATCGAGGATCAGACGGCGATCGGCGCGCGCAATTCCGTCACTGCAATAGATTGGCGCGGTAGTATTCTGGCAGGCTACTCAAAGGCCCATCTCGTTCCCTATGGCGAATACCTCGCCCTCCGCTGGCTTCTTGAACCGCTTGGGGCAAGACGCCTTGTCGCAGGTGCGCTCGACTTCTGGCCGGGTCCGGGGGCTCGCACGTATGACCTCGGCGCCTGGGGCAAGGCGGGGATGCAGATCTGCTACGAGATCATCTTCTCTGGCCAGGTAGTCGACCCGGCGGATCGACCGGACTACATCTTCAACCCATCCAATGACGGCTGGTTCGGCAGTTGGGGGCCGCCCCAGCATCTGGCTCAGGCACGCCTTCGTGCCATAGAAGAGGGCTTGCCGGTTCTGCGTTCCACAACCACCGGAATCAGCGCGGTGATCGATGCGAACGGCATCGTACGAGAGCACCTGCCTTCGCACGTTGCGGGGCGGATTGACGGGCGCATTCCGCCAGCGAGGGAGCCGACGCTGTTCGCGCGGTATGGGAACATGCTCCCGCTTGGGATGGCTGTTCTGCTTATCGCCGCATCGGTGGTTGCGCGGAGGCGGCACAGCGCTTATCCCCACGCATAAAGAAATCTTTATATGACGGGTGACCGATGCGTACCAATTATGTTTTCACGTCCGAAAGCGTCTCCGAGGGGCACCCGGACAAGGTGGCAGACCAGATCTCCGATGCGATCGTGGACCTGTTCCTTTCGAAAGACCCCGAAGCACGTATCGCCTGCGAGACGCTGACGACCACGCAGCGTGTGGTGCTGGCCGGCGAGATCCGGTGCAAGGGCGTGTACGAGAACGGCCAGTGGGCTCCGGGGGCGCTTGAGGAGATCGAGAAGACCGTCCGAGAAGTCGTGCGCGAGATCGGCTATGAGCAGGATGGCTTCCACTGGGAGACGTTCGAGTTCAGCAATTGCCTCCACGGCCAGTCCGCCCATATCGCACAGGGCGTGGATGCCAGCGGGAACAAGGACGAGGGCGCGGGCGACCAGGGAATCATGTTCGGTTTCGCCTGTGACGAAACTCCCGACCTGATGCCTGCGACGCTCGATTACAGCCACAAGATACTGCAGCGCATGTCGGCTGACCGCCATTCCGGCGCCGCGCCTTTCCTCGAGCCGGACGCCAAGAGCCAGGTTACCCTACGGTTCAAGGCAGGCCGCCCAGTGGCCGCCACCGCGGTCGTCGTCTCAACCCAGCACAAGGAGGGCTGGGACAGCGGTGAGAAGGAAGCGGAGCTCAAGAAGTACGTTAAGCAGGTGGTCGCCGATATCCTGCCGCAGGAACTTCTCTCCGAAGAGACCGTCTATCACATCAATCCGACCGGCAGCTTCGTGATCGGCGGACCTGATGGCGATGCGGGCCTCACCGGGCGCAAGATCATCGTCGATACGTACGGCGGCGCCTCGCCGCACGGCGGCGGAGCCTTCTCGGGCAAGGATCCCACGAAGGTGGACCGGTCTGCTGCCTACGTCACGCGTTATCTTGCTAAGAACGTTGTCGCTGCCGGGCTGGCGCGCCGCTGCACTATCCAGGTTTCCTACGCGATCGGCATTTCCTGTCCGCTCTCGCTCTATGTAGACACGCATGGGACTGGCACGGTGTCGGACCACGTGCTGGAGGCGGCGATCGTGAGCGTCGCGGCGGAGAAGCTCGGGGGGCTGACGCCGCGGGGGATTCGTGTTGGGCTGGGCCTGAACAAGCCCATCTATCGGCCGACCGCGGCCTACGGCCACTTCGGCCGCAAGCCTGAGGGCGAGTTGTTCCCTTGGGAGCGGACGGACTTGGGCGAAGCGCTGCAAGCGGCTGTGGCTCAGGAGAACGGTAAGCTCGAGCCGGCGGAGTAAGGTCCGCAGTCCATGGCCCGCTCGAAGGATTATGAGACGATCGTATCGGTCGAGGCGCTGCGCGACCTTGTAGTCGAAGGCTCCGCACTGCTGCTGATCGACTGTGGGTTCGACCTCACTGACCCGGAGCAGGGCCGGAAGAGTTATTTCGAAGGCCACCTTCCTGGGGCCCGGCATATTGACCTTGAGAAGGATATGTCGGGCGCCGCGAACGGGAAGAACGGGCGACACCCCTTGCCAGCGCGGACCGCCTTCGCCGCGACAATGCGCCACCTTGGCATGCGAGGCGACATGCAGGTGATCGCGTATGACAACAGCGGCGGGATCTACGCTGCCCGCTTCTGGTGGATGCTCCGCTGGCTTGGTCACAGCGCTGTTGCTGTGCTCGACGGAGGCAAGCAGGTCTGGATCGAAGCAGGGCTGCCGCTGGAAAGCGGCGAGCCCGTTCCCGCGCCGCAAGGGGACGTAATCCCAGGCGCTGTGCTGGTGGGAGAACCCGTTGGCGCAGACGAACTGATGGCCAATCTGGAGAGCGGCGAACTGCAGGTCATCGATGCGCGGGACGGACGGCGGTTTGCCGGTGAGCCGCACGCGCTCGATAGCGTGCCGGGACACATACCGGGGGCAACCAACCGCTTTTACCGCGACAATCTGGACGAAGTAGGGCGGTTCCGCTCTCCAGTGGAGCTTGCCGGTGAATTCCGGACAGCGCTTGCAGGCAAGTCGCCGGACCGCAGCATTCTGCAGTGCGGCTCAGGCGTCACGGCGTGCCATAATGCGCTGGCGATGGAACTGGCCGGCATGAAGGGAGCGAGGCTCTATCCCGGCTCCTGGAGCGAGTGGACGTCAGATCCCGCGCGGCCGGTGGCCAAAGAGGGCTGAGCGCCCCCTCTGGCATCCCGCACTCACTTCTTCAGTTCAGTCTCGATGGCGGAGACGAGGGTTGGATCATCGGGCGTCATGGCGGGGGCAAAGCGCCCCACCACCTTGCCATCGCGGCCGATCAGGAACTTCTCGAAGTTCCAGAGCACTTCCGGATCGTCGTTGGGCGTCATGCCGTAGCCCTTGAAGCGCTCTTTCATTCCGTCGACGTCGCCCTGTTTGTGGGGGACCGCTTCGGTTAGCGCCGCATAGAGCGGCTGCTTCTCGGGGCCGCTGACCGGCGCCTTGTTGAAGAGCGGAAACGAAACGCCGTAATTCACCTGACAGAACTCGACGATCTCCTCATGCGAGCCAGGCTCTTGCGCGCCAAAGTCGTTGGCGGGGAAGCCCAGCACTTCGAACCCTTGCTCCTTGTAGGTGTTGTACAGCTTCTCAAGTCCTTCGTACTGAGGGGTGAGGCCGCACTTCGAAGCGACGTTGACGACCAGCAGCACTTTGCCCGCGTGTTCGCCCAAGCTGTCAGGCGTGCCGTTGATGCGGGTCAGCGGAATTGCGGCGAGATCGGCCATGCTTGTCTTCTCCCAATGGTTCGGGAGAGGTTATGGGGGCGTCCCCTGACCGCCGCAAGACTCCGCTAAAACGGCGGTCAGCTCCCGTATTGCGCCGTCGTCCTGGCGGCGACGTCATCAGTCGTTACGCCCGGCGCCAGTTCGATGAGGCGAAATGGACTCGCATGGTCGGGTCGGGCAAAGACGCACATGTCGGTGACGATCATGTCCACCACGTTCTTGCCGGTGAGCGGGAGGGTGCAGGCCGGGATGAACTTGGGGTCACCGTTCTTGGAGGTGTGCTCCATCACCACGATGATCTTCTTGACGCCGGCAACCAGGTCCATGGCGCCGCCCATCCCCTTGATCATCTTGCCCGGGATCATCCAGTTCGCGATGTCACCGTTCTCAGCCACTTCCATCGCGCCGAGTACCGCAAGGTCAATGTGCCCGCCGCGAATCATCGCGAAGCTGGTCGCGCTGTCGAAGTACGCGGAATGGGGCAACTCGCTGACGGTCTGCTTCCCGGCGTTGATGAGGTCCGCGTCCACCTCGTCGGGGTAAGGAAAGGGGCCGATGCCGAGCATGCCGTTTTCCGACTGCAGCGTCACCGTCATTCCCTTGGGGACATGGTTCGCCACCAGCGTCGGGATGCCGATGCCCAGGTTCACATAGAACCCGTCCTGCAGCTCCTGCGCCGCACGGGCGGCCATTTGATCGCGGGTCCAACCTTTGCTGTCCTGTGGCATCAGACGGTCTCCCTCTCGCGCGTGGTCGTGAACTCGATCTTCTTGTCGTAAGGTGCGCCTACGATTATGCGCTGCACGAACACGCCGGGAAGGTGGATGCAGTCCGGGTCGAGCGATCCTGTCGGCACGATCTCTTCCACTTCAACAACGCACACCTTGCCGCACGTCGCGGCGGGTACGTTGAAGTTGCGGGCGGTCTTGCGGAAGACGATATTGCCGGTCTCGTCCGCCTTCCAGGCTTTTACAAGCGCAAGATCCGCGAAGATGCCACGCTCCAGCACGTACTCTTCCTCACCGTTCGGACCTTTGAAGACCTTCGTCTCCTTGCCGTCTGCGATGAGTGTGCCCACACCTGTCTTCGTGTAGAACCCGGGGATTCCAGCGCCGCCGGCCCGCATCCGTTCCGCCAGTGTGCCTTGCGGACAGAATTCAACTTCCAGTTCACCCGAGAGGTACTGCCGCTCGAACTCCTTGTTCTCCCCGACGTAGGAGGAGATCATCTTCTTGACCTGCTTCGTGCGCAGCAGCTTGCCGATGCCTTCATTGTCGATGCCGGCATTGTTGGATGCGAAGGTGAGGTCCTTCACGCCGCTATCCCGGATCGCGTCGAGCAGACGCTCGGGGATGCCGCAAAGGCCGAAACCACCGGCTGCAATTAGCAGGCCGTCCCGGAGCAAGCCGTCAAGAGCGGCTGAGGCATCGGGGTATAGCTTGTTCATCGGCGGGCCTCCCTGCTGGCTTCGCGTGTTGCGCTGCAGCGCTTCGGGCCTGCCGATAGCCGATGGCCTGCGTAAAGGTCCAGTTCTCGTTGAAGAGAGATCGCGCCTTTTGACTTGTATCATGGAGTTGCCGACAATCTCCGGGCGATCATCGCCACGGATTCGAAGGAGACAGTCGATGCGTTCAATACTCGTAAGCGGTGAATCTGGACCGGGAGCCGAGGTGCGGCTGCAAGCGGCGATTGATCTGGCCGGATTTTTTGGCGCTCATCTGACTGTTCTCTTCAGCCTGCCGGTATCGCGCTACGTTGGCTTCGATGGGATTGGGGGCAGCTATGTCGTGGCGGACGCGCTGGAGCAGGCAAGAGCCGACGAGGACAAAGCCGTCGCCACGCTTGAGCAGCGCTTGACCCGCGAAGGCGTGCCGTTCGATGTCGTCCGCAGCGAAGAAGAGCCCGGCGCGGCAATTGCGTCGGCTGCGCGGCTTGCGGACCTCATCGTGCTCTCCCGCTCGAATCCACTTGCCGGGGACGTTGTCCTGATGGGGCAGGTGCCAGTCCTTGCACTTCCTGACGAAGGGCGGCTGGTGATGCCGCCACGCAGCGCCTGCGTTGGCTGGAACGGCGGAGATGAGGCAGCGGCGGCTGTTCGTGCCGCCGTGCCGCTCCTTGCGAAATGCGAAAAGGTGCAGGTGGTTCGTATCGCAGAGAAAGCAGGCGGGTACCCCGGAACCGACGTGCTGCGCTACCTGTCACGACACGGAATCTGCGCGGAGTTGAACGAGGTCGAGCGGAACGGCTCGGTCGAGGAGACGCTCGCCGCGGCAGTCAGCCAATCGGGAGCGGATCTTCTGGTCATTGGTGCGTATGGCAAGAGCCGTTTGCGGGAGTACCTCTTTGGCGGCGTCACCGCGCATTTCCTTCAGGACCAGAGTGCGCCCGCGTTGCTGCTCGCCCACTAGCTGAGCCGAGAGCCTGGAAGATGCTCACCTAGCTAAGGGTGTGCCGCATTGCAGCAAGTGAGCAGTGGTGTGGGCCGTAACCCCAGGCCAGCCACAGGCGGAAACCGTTTGGAGGCAACGGTATCGGCTCATAACCAGAGTTCAAACATGCGGCATTTAAGCATTTTGTGAGCTGCCGGTGCGTGGAGGTGATCTGTGTTGCGTTTTATGCAACTTGAATCGAGCTTTTCGCATTTGCACAAAAATGGGATCACGCGCATATAGAGCATGCCTTTCAGGCATCCTCTCCCAAAACTTCCAAGGCCCGGTCGGCATCGATCGGGCCTTTTTTTCATTTGCCAGGTTGGCCCGTGACTTAGGCATGCGCACTGCAGCCAATTGGGTTGGCGGAACCCTCCCGCGGCGCGACCGTTGGTTTGAAATCGCTGGCTCGCGTTCCTAGTTCGGCTCCGGCCCGCGACGGGCAGAGTTGATGCGAAGGGATTTCATGCATGGCCGACGCGGCGATCCAGTCAGAGGACAGGACGATTAAGCTTCAGGTGGCCGCGGCGCGCCAGGAGGAGAGTGGACATGGCATAGCGCGCCTCTCCCGCGCCTCGCTCTCTGCGATTGGCGCGATGGAAGGCGATGTGCTGGAAATCACCGGGAAGAGTATGACAGTGGCGCGTGCCATGCTTGGCTATCCTGAGGACGAGGAGCTTCAAGTCATTCGCCTGGACGGGCTCCAGCGTGGCAACGCCGAGGTGGGTTCGGGTGAGCATGTGAAGGTGCGCAAAGCGGAAACGCGCCCGGCGCAGCGCGTGGTCTTTGCCCCTGCCCACAAGGAGATGCGGCTTCAGGGGCCAGCGCAGGCCTTGAAGCGCAACTTTTTCGGCCGTTCGATGGTGCAGGGCGATCTCGTCGCAACCACAGGCCAGCAGCAGGTCGCCGATTTGCCTCCTCAACTGCAGCGCATGTTCAACGCGCCCGCTTATTCGCTGACCCAGATCCGTCTCAATGTCGTCTCGACAGTGCCCAAGGGCATTGTTCAGATCGATGAGAATACCGAGGTCGAACTGCGCGAGGTCTATGAAGAGGCGCAGGGGCCGCGGGGCGACATCAACTACGATGACGTTGGTGGGATGGGCGACACGATCCGCCAGTTGCGCGAGATGGTCGAGCTGCCGTTGCGTTATCCTGAGCTCTTCACACGGCTTGGAGTCGATCCGCCAAAGGGCGTGTTGCTGCATGGCCCGCCAGGAACGGGCAAGACTCGCCTGGCGCAGGCCGTGGCCAATGAGAGCGATGCGAACTTTCTCTCGATCAATGGCCCCGAAATCATGGGCTCTGGCTACGGCGAGAGCGAGAAGGCGTTGCGCGAAGTGTTTGAAGAGGCGGCGAAATCGTCTCCGGCAATCATCTTCATCGACGAAATCGACTCGATCGCGCCCAAGCGCAGTCAGGTCCATGGCGAGGCGGAGAAGCGGCTGGTCGCTCAGTTGCTGACGTTGATGGACGGGCTCAACTCACGCGCGCATGTCGTCGTGATCGCGGCGACCAACCGCCCAGACGCGATCGACGAGGCGCTGCGTCGTCCCGGCCGCTTCGATCGAGAGATCGTGATCGGTGTTCCCGACGAGAGCGGGCGCCGTGAGATCCTGGCCATCCACACCCGAGGGATGCCGCTTGGTCCGGGCGTCGACCTTGGTGAACTCGCGCGCACGACGCATGGATTCGTTGGAGCCGACTTGGCCGCTTTGACGCGGGAAGCCGCGATCGAAGCGGTGCGGCGGATCATGCCCAAGCTGGATCTGGATGCCCGCACAGTCCCGCCGGAGGTGCTCGAAAGCCTCTCTGTTGAGCGCGACGATTTTCTTGCGGCGCTGAAGCGGGTGCAGCCGTCAGCGATGCGGGAGGTCATGGTGCAGGTCCCGAATATCGGCTGGGCCGATATCGGCGGCTTGGACAACGCGCAGCTCAGGCTGCGTGAAGGCGTCGAACTGCCTTTGAAAAATCCGGAAAGCTTCCACCGGCTTGGTATTCGCCCGGCGAAGGGCTTCCTCCTTTATGGGCCACCCGGCACGGGCAAGACCCTGCTGGCAAAGGCTGTGGCGAAGGAAGCGGAAGCCAACTTCATCTCGATCAAGTCATCCGACCTGCTTTCCAAGTGGTACGGCGAGAGCGAGCAGCAGATTGCGCGGCTGTTTGCCCGTGCGCGACAAGTGGCTCCGTGCGTGATCTTCATCGATGAGATCGACAGCCTGGTTCCCGCTCGTGGAATGGGTGGCGGTGGTGAACCGCAGGTGACGGCACGGGTGGTGAATACGATCCTGGCCGAAATGGACGGCATGGAGGAACTGCAATCCATAGTGCTGATCGGAGCTACCAACCGCCCGGCTCTGGTCGATCCGGCTCTGCTGAGACCCGGTCGATTCGATGAACTGGTCTATGTCGGCACGCCCGACGCCGCCGGTCGTGAGCACATCCTGCGCATCCACACGTCTCGTATGCCTCTGGCGGATGATGTGGACCTAAGCCGCGTCGCGCAGGAAACCGAGCGCTTCACCGGCGCGGATCTGGAGGACGTCGTACGGCGCGCCGGTCTGCTCGCGATCCGCAAGCAGGGTGCGACAGTCTCGACCGTGTCCCAGGCTGACTTCAACGAAGCGCTTGAAGACAGCCGTGCAACCGTCACGCCCGAGATGGAGGAAGAGTACGAGCGCATGAAGGGCGAGCTGAAGAAGCGCGCCATGGCCGTGGAGCCGGTCGGCTTCATCGCCCCCGGCATGCTTGAGCCACGCCGGGAGCGTAAGCACGGCGACTGAGCGCTTGGTCGGTGTACGGTTACTATAAGCTCGGCCTTGGGTGGCCGGGCTTATCACTTTGAGGGCAGGCGAGTCGCTGAAGCCTTGGCCAGAAGCGCTGTCAGTGCGCGGCGCCCCAGCTCTGCCCCGATCCGATCTCAACTCCGAGCGGGACATCCAAGCTGACTGCGGGCAACGCTGCTTCCGCCATCACCCGCTCTATGACCGGTGCGGCCGCAGCAACATCTCCTTCAGGCAACTCGAACACCAGTTCATCGTGCACCTGCAGCAGCATCCGTACCTCGTTCAATCCCGCTGCCGTGAGCGCTGGCCCCATGCGCGCCATGGCCCGCTTGATGATGTCGGCGCTTGTGCCTTGAATGGGCGCATTGATCGCCGCGCGTTCGGACCCTTGGCGCTCCGCCTGCGACTTCGCGTTGATGCGCGGAAACCAGGTCTTGCGACCGAAGAGCGTCTCTGAGTAACCCCGCTCCCGCACCAGTTCCAAGGTCGAAACGATGTAGCGCTGGATGCCGGGGAACCGGTCGAAATAGCGATCGATCATCGCTTGGGCTTCGTCCGCGCTCGTGCCGAGCCGTCCAGCGAGGCCCCAGCGGGAAATGCCATAGAGAATGGCAAAATTGATTGTCTTCGCTCGGCCGCGCGTGTCGCGATCGACCGTGCCGAACATCTCCATGGCGGTGCGTGCGTGGATGTCTTCTCCCTTGGCGAATGCCTGCTTCAGGGGAGGGACGTCGGCCATGTGAGCTGCCAGGCGCAACTCGATCTGCGAGTAGTCGGCGGAGAGCAGAACATTACCGGGCTCTGCCACGAAGCAATCGCGAATCTGGCGGCCGATCTCCGTGCGAATCGGAATGTTCTGCAGGTTCGGATCCGTGGACGATAGGCGCCCGGTCTGCGCCCCGACGAGCGAGTAGCTGGTGTGCACGCGCCCCGTGGTCGGGTTGATCGCTGCTTGCAGCGCTTCGGTGTAAGTGGAGCGCAGCTTTGTCAGCTGGCGCCACTCCAGCACCTTGTTCGCCACCTCGGCTCCTTGTGCGGCCAGGTTCTCCAGGATCGCCTGGTCAGTCGAATACTGGCCCGACTTGCCCTTGCGGCCGCCCTTGTACCCCATCTTGTCGAACAGGATGTCGCCCAACTGCTTGGGGCTGCCGATCGTGAATTCCTGACCGCACAGGCCGAAGATTTCGCATTCCAGGGCGGAGATCGTCTCGGCAAACTGTCTCGAGAGACCGGCGAGCTTCTCGCGGTCAACCTTGATCCCGTGCCGCTCCATCTGTGCGACGACCGGGATGAGCGGCCGGTCCACGCGTTCGTAGATCCGCGTACCGCTCTCTTGCGGTAACCGCGGGCGCAGCAGGCTGTGCAGGCGCCACGTCACGTCTGCATCCTCCGCAGCATAACGTGTGGCGCGGTCAAGCGGGACTTCGCCGAAAGGTATCGCTTTCTTCCCCGTCCCGCATATCTCCTTGAAAGTCAGAGTCTTATGATTGAGATGCCGTTCGGACAACTCGTCCATCCCGTGTCCGCCGCCGATCCCCTCGGCCTGGCGACCCGCATCGAGACAGAACGAGATGATCATCGTGTCGTCCACCGGCGCAACCGTTATGCCGTGGCGGGCCAACACGTTGATATCGTACTTGATATTTTGCCCGACTTTCAGAACAGCATCGCTCTCCAGCAGGGGCTTCAGGCGCTGCAGAGCCTCATTGAGCGGCACCTGCGTGGGCCGTTCAGCGAACATGTCACTGCCCCCGTGGCCGAGCGGGATATAACATGCGTCATTCGGGCCCAGAGCAAGGCTAATGCCCGCAAGATCGGCCCTCATGGCGTCGAGAGCGGACGTCTCGGTATCGATCGCTACAACCCGTGCATCAGAAGCTCGGGCAATCCATGCGTCCAGCTGGGCGACGGTTGTCAGGCAGGTATAGCTGTCCAGATCCGGCGCGGGCCAGTCAGGCAAAGACTGCCGAGCAGCCCCCTCGACCGGTGTGACGCCCATTGTCACGGGCTTGGATGGATTCAGCTGAGTCGCGCGCTCGGGGCTGCCGTGGCCTCCGTCCAGCCGCTTGAGGAGGCTGGTAAAACCGTGCCGAGACAGGAAGGCGGCAAGAGGTTCGGGTGGGATGGCGGTAAGCTTGAAATCATCAAGGGGCACAGGAAGAGCGCAGTCTTCCTTGAGCGTGACCAGCTCCTTGGAAAGCCGTGCGAGATCAGCATGCTCAATCAGCCGCTCCTGCAGCTTGCCCTTCTTCATTGAGGGTGCAGCAGCCAGGGCCGAATCCAGGTCGCCGTAATCCTGGATCAGCTTGCTCGCCGTCTTCGGCCCCACTCCGAACACGCCAGGCACGTTGTCCACCGAATCGCCCATGAGTGCGAGGACGTCGCCGACCTTCTCGGGCGGAACGCCGAACTTTTCGATGACTTCGGCGACATCGATGCGCTGGTTCTTCATCGTGTCGAGCATGTCTATGCAGCCGCCCTCAACGCCGTCGTGAGGCTCGGCGCACTTGCCGACAAGCTGCATGAGATCCTTGTCGGAGGAGACGATCGTCACGTCCCATCCTTGCCGGGTTGCCGCGCGCGCGTAGCTGGCGATGATATCGTCGGCCTCGACCCCCTCCTCCTCGATGCAGGCGAGGCTGAAGGCGCGCGTCGCATCGCGAATCAGGGGAAACTGGGGCACCAGGTCCTCTGGCGGCGGCGGCCTATGTGCCTTGTACTGGTCATACAGTTCGTTGCGGAACGAAGTGCTTGCCTTGTCGAGAATGACCGCAAGGTGGGTGGGGCCGTCAGCCTTGTTGAGATCTTCTGCCAGCTTCCACAGCATCGTCGTATAGCCGTAAACCGCACCCACAGGCGTGCCTTGCGGATCGGTCAGCGGCGGCAGCCGGTGATAAGCGCGAAAAATGTAGGCCGAACCGTCGACCAGGTAGAGATGCTGTTTGGACTCCATGGCGCGCTTGGTAGCAGCGCGCAGACTGGCCGTCAGTAACTAGGTGGGCAAGCGCAGGGTCTCTTGTCGGGGGACATGATCCGGCTGGATGCGACGAGCCGAGCCCAGCTTGATGACGGACGCTTGCATAGCGTGAGCAAGCGCACTAATTGACCGCGTGAAGTCTATCGCATTGGTAGGCTTTAGTGCGGAAACTATCCTCCGCACGTCCGGAAAATTGATCAAGGGTACAAGAAGATGCGCAAGATCGTTCTCGCCGCTGCGGCTGGCATTGGCCTGCTGTCGATGGCTGCTTGCTCTGAGCAGACGCAGGACTCCGCTGAGGTGACCGCGACTTCGGCTGCTGACGACCTGGCCGGCGCTGCCGACGAGGCCGCTGACACCGCTGGCGATGCTGCTGCCGAAGCTTCGGATGCTGCTGGCGATGCCGCCGCCGCCGCTGAAGACGCCGGTGCCGAAGCTGCTGACGCTGCCGGTGACGCAGCTGCTGCCGCTGAGAGCGCTGCTGCTGAAGCCGAAGCTGAGATGAAGCAGTAAGGCTCTTCTGCGAGCACCTGGTTTCGCAAGAAGGCGCGCCGGTAACCGGCGCGCCTTTTTTCGTAAGCAAGACCAGCAACCCGCAGGCCGCCTGTCGCTTATTTCTCCTGCGTCTCCAGCTTTGGCTGGATTGCCGGCGCGGTCGAGCTGTAGGTAGGCGATGATTCTTGGTGCAGTCCTAGCCGGTGGGCAATCGAGCCGTTTTGGCAGCGACAAGGCGCTTGCCGAGTTCGACGGACGTACGTTGCTCGCATGTGCAGTGGACGCGCTGGCGGGCTGGTGCGACCATGTCATCGTTGTCGGCAGAGTGACGGCTCCGGCTCCCACGATGCCTGACTGGCCGCGCGCCGGTATGGGGCCTCTAGGCGGCCTGGCTGCTGCGCTCCGCTTTGCGGTGGACGAAGGTTACTCTGCCGTTTTGAGCTGTGGCGTCGATTCACTGGGTTTGCCGGATAACCTGCTCCATTTACTCGAGCCTGCCCCTGCTTGCCTTCGGGCTCAGCCGGTGGTCGGGCTCTGGCCGGCAAGCGCCGCTTCGCAAATAGAGGCGCTGCTGCAGGGAGATCCGCCGCACTCCCTGTTTCGACTGGCTCAGGCATTAGGCGCGCGTCTGGTCGATACACCAACGCCGCCTGCCAATATCAATACCGTTGAAGATCTGCAGGCAATGCAGCGTTCGGGACCTTGCGGCTGACGCCAAGCTCCCGCCTATCCGTGTCGCGCCCGCGCGCTATCACCGTTGGCGCAACCTGTGAGTGGGTATGGTGAAGCTGCTCACCGGATGAGCCGAAAGGCTGAGGCAATAACCGCCGGGGACCGTAGTGAGGATGTGGGAGAGGCCAACCACAGCAAGCTTGCTGCGAAGACGAGAGACATGAACGGCGATGCTGTTCGTTTCCGGGACGAAGCCGAGACGCCAGACGTCCTGTGTGAGGGACTGCTTGCTAACCGGTTCGCCAGGCGTATCCGCAAGGCGCCAGAGCAGGCCGAACTCCCGGGGATTGAGGTCGAGAGCCTCGTCGGCGATGAATGCCTTTCGAGAAATCAGGTCGAGTCGCAGTTTCGCTCCGATTCGGCGCTCCCGAGGAACCCAGGAGGTTAGATCCAGCAACCGCCTGGCGCGTGCGTGATACTCCACCACGGAGATGCCATCGCCGATCGCATCTCCAAAGCCGGCTTCGAGAAGGTTCGCGCGCTCTGACGGTGCATTGGCGCCGCTCACCAGCATTAGCCTGCGCGCATCATGGCACGTTGCCGTCAGGAGGCGGGCCCAGCCAATGCCGTCCAGCCCTGATGCATCCACCACAGCAATGCAGTCGGGCGGGGCACCGGCTGATGCAAGCCTCCAGCCGTCGCGCCGCAAGTCTCGCGCTTCAGGCATGACTTCGTCCGAGATCCAACGGAAAGCACCCACTACGTCCTCCAATTTTCCTGGTGCGACCGCAGGATGCGCAAGCCTCGTTTGGCGGGCTCGCGTCGGGGACGTGGTGGTGCTCTCCTCCCTTTTGGGGTAGGTGTATATTCTTACAGGTAGGACTACTAAGGTCCTACGCGGCTGAGGAATTTACCCCTTTTGAGGTCAGGTAGCGGCGGATGTTGCGGGCCGCCTGACGGAGGCGCTGCTCGTTTTCGACCATTGCGATCCGCACGAACCCTTCGCCGTCCTCACCGTACCCGACGCCCGGTGCCACTGCCACGCCAGCGTGCGTCAGCAGTTCCTTCGAGAACTCAAGGCTGCCCATCTCACGCAGTGCAGGTGGAAGCGGTGCCCAGGCGAACATGGACGCTTTGGGCGGCGGGATGTCCCACCCGGAGCGGCCGAACGCCTCGACCATGACATCCCTGCGCTTCTGATAGAGCTGCCGGTTCCTCTCAACGATGTCCTGCGGTCCGTTCAATGCTGCGCAAGCCGCTGCCTGGATCGGCGTGAAGGCGCCATAGTCCAGATAGCTTTTCACGCGTGTCATCGCGGCGATGAGCTTCTGGTTGCCGACCGCAAAGCCCATGCGCCAGCCTGCCATGGAGTAAGTCTTGCTCATCGACGTGAACTCGACCGCGACGTCCTTCGCGCCGGGCACCTCCAGGATGGAGCGCGTGGGATTGCCGTCATAGTAGAGCTCGGAATAGGCAAGGTCGGACAGGATCCAGACCTTGTTCTCCTTCGCCCAGGCAACCAGCCGTTCGTAGAATGCGAGATCCACCGTCTCGGCCGTCGGATTGGAGGGGTAGTTCACCACCAGGATCGATGGGCGCGGCACAGTGAAGGCCATGGCCTTGTCCAGGCTGCGCCAATAGTTCTCATCGGGCGTCGTCGGCACCGACCGGATGGTGGCACCAGCGATGATGAAGCCGAAGGTGTGGATGGGATAGCTCGGGTTCGGTGCCAGCACCACGTCGCCCGGCGCGGTGATTGCGGTCGCCAGGCTGGCAAGCCCCTCTTTCGAGCCCATTGTGACGACCACCTCACGCTCGGGGTCGACCTCAGCTCCGAAGCGATTGGCATAGTAGTTGGCCTGAGCGCGGCGTAGCCCGGGAATGCCCTTGGACTGGGAATAGCCATGCGCGCTGGGCTTCTGGGCCACTTCGCACAGCTTGTCGATGACATGCTGTGGAGGCGGCAGATCGGGATTGCCCATACCCAGGTCGATGATGTCCTTACCCGCCTGGCGTGCTGCGTGCCGCATCGCGTTGACTTCGGCGATGACGTAAGGCGGCAGTCGCTTGATGCGGTAGAACTCGTCTTCCATGACCTCTGGTTTTCCTTGAAGCGGCACCGGCGCCGCCATGGCCCTGTAGGGGATTACGGCTGTCCAGCAAATGCCTGATCGCAGGCTCTGTGCATCAAGATTAGGACGGCTGCGCCCAAGGAGACTCGACACAGCCTGGATCGGGAAGCAGGTAACAAGGATTGCGAAGGAGAGCGAAGGCCGATGTCCAGTGAAGTGGGATCGAAAGACAAGGGCGCCGATCTCTTTGCCGAAATGATGATGGCGCAGGCACAAGGCGCTATGGCGCTGTTCGGGCAGTTCTTGCCCCACGCTGAGTCGTCCGGCGCATCCGGCGCGGAAGAGGCGGCTCACTGGGCGAGCCTTGCGGTGCGGCTGCAGACAATGTGGGCCGAGTTCCAGATGGAGCAGCTGGCAAAGGCGGCAGCGACACCGCCGCGCTTCATGGACCCGCATCAGTGGATCGCTTCGAGCGAATCGGTGCTGCGCCAGTTGCCGCTCGCGAGTCCCGAGGTGCAGCACAGGCTGTGGAGTGAAGGCCTTGCGCTTACCAATGCGGTGCTGGCGCAGTTCGGAATTGGATCTGCCGCTACGAGTGAGGCGGCCCCGGCCACGGCGCCTGAGCCCATTCTGCCGCGTCAGGATCGCCGCTTTGAGGATGCCGCCTGGCGAGAGCAGCCCTACTTCGCGCTGATCCACCAGATGTACCTGCTCATCTCCGAGCAGATGCTCGCCATGGCCGAGAGCGCCGAAGGGCTGGACCCTCCCAAGAAGCGCCAATTGGTTTTCGCCACCAAGGCACTGATCGATGCGATGAGCCCTGCCAACTTCCCTCTCACCAATCCTGTTGCGTTGGAAAAGGCCCGTGAAACTCGGGGTGAGAGCTTGGTGAAGGGTATGGAAAACCTGCTGGCGGACTTGCGTCGCGGCCAACTGACGCACAGCAGTCCCAGCGCCTTCACGCTCGGAGAGAACATCGCGGCGACGCCTGGCAAGGTGGTCTACGAGACGCCGCTCTTTCAGCTGATCCAGTACACGCCTACCACAGAGAAGGTGCTGGCCGTACCATTGCTCATCTTCCCGCCATGGATAAACCGCTTCTACATCCTCGATCTTGCACCGAAGAAGAGCTTCGTGCGCTGGGCTGTGGAGCAGGGCCTTACCGTCTTCATGGTGTCATGGAAGTCGGCCGATGCGACAATGGCCGAACTCGTCTGGGATGATTACATTCAGGCGCAGCTTGATGCGATCGAGCATGTCCGCGCCCGGCTCAAGGTGCCTGCGGTCCATACGGTCGGGTATTGTGTGGCCGGAACTACGCTCGCTGCGACTCTGGCGGTTCTTGCCGCGAAGGGTGAATCGGACAAGGTGAAGAGCGCGACCTTCTTCACCGCCCAAGTCGATTTCGAAGAGGCGGGCGAACTCAAGAACTTCATCGATGACCGACAGATCGAGGCGATCGGCCAGCTTGCAGCCGACGGCGTGGTCGATGGGCGGTACCTCGCGGCAGCATTCAACGCATTGCGAGGCAATGATCTGATCTGGAGTTACGTCGAGAGAAACTATCTCAAAGGCGAAGATCACCCGTCATTCGACCTGCTTCACTGGAATGGCGACGTTACAAATCTGCCGGCGCGCTGGCACTGCGACTACTTGCGCGACCTCTACCGTGATAATCGGCTGGTGACTGCGGGCTCGCTCAAGGCGTGCGACGTGCCGATCGATCTCAAGCGGATCACAACGCCCTGCTACATCCAGGCAGGGAGGGAGGATCATATCGCACCGCCGGAGAGTGTCTGGAAGCTCACGCGTCATCTTGCGGGCCCCTGGACATTCGTGCTCGCCGGTTCAGGTCACATCGCGGGCGTCGTCAACCCTCCGGCGGCGGGCAAGTATCAGTTCTGGACGAACTCCGGAGAACCTGATTCGCTCGCCGAGTTTATTGTGGGGGCACAGGAGCACGCAGGCAGCTGGTGGCCGCACTGGCGCAAGTGGCTTGAGACTGTCGACCCCGTGCTGGTTCCGGCGCGGGGCAAGCGCCGGCCGGGCGGTCGCGGTGACACGGTTATCGAGGATGCGCCCGGTCGGTACGTCGCGACCCGTTGAGGCGCGTTGCCGCTCCGAGCGATCAGCGCAAAAAAAGAGCCTCGGAGGTCACGTGCGCCATTTCCATGCTGCGCTGCAGCGTAAAAAAGTTGACGAGAGGCTGTGCAAGCCCTATTGTTGCAATGCAGCATACGGTTGTGGCGTGTTCATCGCATCGCGAACGGGTGCTCAGGGGCATGGTAAGTGACACGTTAAACGCGGGGCCTCTGTTTTTATGGCTGAGCAGAAGACTAAGATCGAAGATGCGGCGCTGGCTCCTGAGCTGGCGAAGCCCTCTGTCAGCCGCAAGGCTTCACTGTTGTCCGAAGGGTCAGGCACAGCAACATCCGCTTCTGCCGTGCAGGAGGGCATCGCCAGCCTGACGTCGAAGGGGGAGGCCAAGGCAGGCCCGTTGCCGGTTGAGAGCGATCCGGTCAGCTCCAGGCTCTTTGATGAGCCGTCTCAGAATGAAGCCGAACGCCCGTCGGACGTGCCTGCTCGATCGCCTCGTTCAAAATCGCGCCAAGCGAAGCCTGCGGCTGTAGGCGCAAGGCAGGATGCGAAGCCCCGGATGTCCGGGAGCCCCCGGGCCGCGGCCGCTACGCCGCAGAGTGCTTCCATGCAGAGCCCTGCCCCGAGCCGGGCGCCGCAGAATTCCGATAGCAGACCCGCCGTTTCAAAAACCAATTTCAGTTTCAAGGATCTAACCATGGATATGAGCGCTAACTTCAATGGCTTTCAGGGCATGATGAGTGAAGCTCAGGCGAAAGCCCAGGAAGCCTTCGAGAAGAGCACCAGCATGCTCGGCGAAGTCAGCGAGTTCACCAAGGGCAATGTCGAGGCCGTGATCGAGTCGGGCAGGATCTTTGCCGATGGATGCCAGGATATGAGCACCGCGCTGATCACGGAAGGACGGACCGCTTTCGAGACGATGACAGCCGATGTGAAGGAGCTGGCAGCGGCGAAGTCTCCGACCGACTTCTTCAAGATCCAGAGCGACATGGTTCGCAAGAGCTTCGATACCGCCGCCGCCTATGGTTCCAAGAACAGCGAAGCCATGCTCAAGCTTATGAGCGATGCGATGGCACCGATTTCCGGACGTATGAACGTGGCCGTTGAAAAGGCGCGTCAGACTGCGATGCCTTCGGGCGCGCTCTGATCTTTGACTTCGCCGAGGGGCCGGGTCGGCAACGACTCGGCCTTTTCGTGTTTCAGGTGCGACGATGCTGCGCTAGGCCATCTTGAAGATGGCCATTCGCTTACGATATTCTCAGTCGATGATTTCCTATCGCCCCCGCGCCGAATCTGTCCGATCCAGTCCGCTCTGCGGGGCGGACGACGGGGAGGATGGCGCAGGTGGAGGCCGCCCGCCTGACGATGATGGGCAGGTCGGCATCGCCACAAAGACCCGGGCCAAGCCAAAGAAACCTAGCCAGTTCAAAGTGCTGATGCTGAACGACGATTACACTCCGATGGAGTTCGTCGTGCTGGTCCTCAAGCGTATCTTCCACATGGACCTGGAGCAGGCCACCAGGGTTATGCTGCATGTGCATCAGAAGGGTGTCGGCATCTGCGGGATCTTTCCGTATGAAATCGCCGAGACCAAAGTGAATCAGGTGATGGATTTCGCGCGGCAAAACCAGCACCCTCTCCAGTGCACGCTCGAGAAGGCCTGATATCGGCCCACGCCGGCTGAGCGCAGCCGGTGCCGAGTCGGGGAACAGGTTCGGTTCGAAACGGCATTCAAGCGATCGACTCCGCGGATCGGGGAGCTTCATCGTCCTTGGTGCACGTGTGAGCGCTGATCACCGACCGAGATTGTCCTGTGGGCAATCGGGTCTTTCTCCGATGGCAGCTTGCGGTTAAGGCGGACAGCCAGCTTCCGGTGATCGCAATTTCGTGACATTCATCAGCGCCATAGACCGCTACATCTTTCGTTTGGTGCTGATGCCGATGATCGGCATCTTCCTGCTCGCGGCGTCGTTGCTCATGCTCGACAAGATGCTGCGGCTGTTCGACTTCGTGGCCACGGAAGGTGGCCCGGTCGGAGTGGTCTTCAAGATGCTGGCGAACCTGCTGCCGGAGTACGCCAGCCTCGCGATCCCGCTTGGCCTGATGCTCGGCATCCTGCTGGCTTTCCGGAAACTCGCGACCTCCAGTGAACTCGACGTCATGCGAGCCGTAGGGCTCAGCTATACAAGACTTCTTCGTGTCCCTTACCTTATCGCGATCGCCCTTGCGCTGTTGAACTTCGCGATCGTGGGATACCTGCAGCCCCTGGCGCGCTATTATTACGAGCAGCTGGAATACGAGCTCAAGTCAGGTGCGCTGGGCGCCGCGATCAAGGTGGGTGAATTCACGACTCTGAAGGATCGCGTAGCGCTCCGGATCGAGGAGAGTCGCGACGATGGCCGTCGGCTGATCGGCATTTTCGCCCGCGTGGCGAACGAGAAAGGGCAGGTCCTGTCGATCTCGGCCAAAGAGGGCACGTTCCTTGCCCTTAACGAGCAGCCCGATACGATTATCCTGCGCCTGTCCGAGGGGCAGATTATTCAGGATATGCCTGGGGCGCCGCCGCGAGTCCTGAGCTTTACCCGTCACGACCTGCCCATCGACCTGCCTGCGATCGAACGCTTCCGCACGCGCGGCTCCGAGGACGACAGGCGAGAGTATCTGCTGCCCGAGCTCCTGCGCATCGGGTGGAACAAGGAACTGCCAGAAGCTGAACGCGTCGCCAGCCAGGCCAACTTCAACTATCGCATGGTCGAAGTGGTCATGATGCTGCTGCTGCCCCTGCTGGCGGTGGCGCTGGCGATTCCGCCCAAGCGATCGAGCTCGTCGCTCGGCCTGTTTGTTTCCATCGTGATGGTGGTCGCTTACCACAAGGTCAACCAGTACGCCTCGGACGTCGCGGCTCTCGGCCGGATCAATCCGACGCTTGGGCTGTGGGGGCCGTTCGCAGTCGTCGGAGGCCTGATCCTCTGGATGTACTACCGCGTTGCTTACGTTCCCGGTGGTCAGGCGATCGGCTGGCTGGAGAAGGGTGCCGAGAACGTCATGAAGAAGCTCAAGTCGCTCATGCGCCGCCGCCGCCGCGGCCCGGTCCTGCCTGAGCCGGCGGATGATACGAGCGGGACTCTCTGACGTGCACTTCGAATTTTTCCCCTCGCGCACGTTGACGATCTATCTGGCGCGCCTGTTCTTCACCCGCATTCTGGCGGTGCTGTTGATGCTGACGCTCGTACTTCAAATGCTGGACCTTCTGGGCGAAAGCGGGAAGATCCTTGCCTATCCCGGCAACGGCCAGGGTCAGTTGCTGACGTACGTCTCGCTGCGAGTGCCACAGCTGATCGCACGCTTCCTGCCCTACTCGGTACTTCTGGCGACGATTATCACGCTGGCAACGTTGAACCAGAACAGCGAAGTGATCTCCATGAAAGCGGCAGGGCTTTCGGCGCACCAGATACTGGCGCCGTTGATCGCAACCGCACTGGCGATCGCAGCTGTGAGCTTCATGTTCAACGAGCGCGTTGTGACGCGAGCCACCGCAGCGCTAAACGCGTGGTCGGCGGTGGACTATGGCCCGGTCCCTCGAACCGCGGGTGCACGGACCAATGTTTACCTTGCAGAGGGTCGTGACATCTTGCTCGCAGGTGCCGTGAACGGCAGCGGAGAGGCGACGGTCATGGACCAAGTGACCTACTATCGCCGTGATGAAAACGGGATGATCGTCGAGCAGCTTCGCGCACCACGCGCGACTTATGCCGGCCCCGGTTGGCGGCTTGAGCAGCCGACGCGGTTCGACGCGCGTGCCGTGGCGACGAATACTCTGCCCTCCGCAGTTGTCGCCAAGGGCATCTCGCTTGCCAGGGTGGCGATCTCTGGGGTCGATGCCGATGCGCAGGACCTGCTTACCCTGTCGCGCTCCATCGACGCTTTGAAAGTGGCAGGACGGCGCACCAGCGAGCTTGAGGCAGCGTGGTGGCACAAGATATCTGGCCCGCTCTCCGCCGCGCTTATGCCGCTGCTGGGTGCCGTCGCTGCGTTCGGCCTCGCACGATCAGGCCAATTGCTCATCCGCGCCGTCATCGGGATGGCCTTGGGATTTGCCTACTTCGTGTTCGACAACGCGGCACTGGCGTTGGGCAACTTCGGCGGTTACCCGCCCTTCATCGCTGCGTGGGCGCCGTTCTTGTTGTTCGCCCTGATCGGCGAGACGGTGTTGGTCCGCACTGAGGAATAGCGGTGCCTCATGGAGACCGACGGGCAGGATCGCCTGACTTCTCCGGCTATCCTGCCTGCTGGAAAGACTACCTGGCGCGCATCGTGCTCCGTGCAATACGGCCGACCAGAGGCAGTAGCCCCGCGTGGTTGGCCTTAGCATAGGTTCCCTCGGCACCCAGGTTCGTGCTGAGCCGCCGGTGTGCCTCCGCCAGAGAATGATACGGCATGCTGGGCAGCAAGTGGTGGAGCGCATGATAGCGCAGGCCGACAGGGGCCCACAGGGCGGGAACAGGTCCCGGAGGGGGTACGTTCACGGAATCGAGGTACTGAGCGGTCACCGTCATCGCATCGCCCTCGTTCTCCCACAGGTGGGCGACAAGTGTGCGCAACTGGTTCAGCACCGCCGCCACGGAGACCACTGACAGGCCGATCAGCAGCGGACGCCATCCAAAGGCGAAGCTCGCACCCAGCAGGGCGATGGCCCAGATGCTGGCACCCACTTCCTGCCAGAACACCATGCGGGCGAAGGCTCCCTCTGGAGGGCGCCGCCGGAACGCGGGATTGATCGAGAGCGATGATAGCCGTTCCCAAACGAGCTTGCGCAGGGGCGGAATGATTGCGCCGAGCGGCACCAGCACCGCCGAGCGGATCAGCAGAGCGGGTGGGAGGAGGATGGCGGTGACCAGGAAGACCGGCAGAGACCAGGGCTTCATCAGCGCAAGCGGCAGGTACTCCGGATCTTCGGAGGTGCCGTAGCGGGTTCGTGCATGATGCAACTGATGCACCCCTTCGTACATGAACGAGGGGGTGAGCAAGGGAATGCCGACGAGCAGGTTCCATCCCAGGCGGAAGCCCGGCAAGGCGTCGCGATGGATATGGGTCAGTTCGTGAATGAACAGCATGGCACGGTAGAGCGCCAGCGCCGCGATCAGCCCGCATACGAACATGACGGCAGGATTGCTTGCAAGGATGGCTCCCGCCAGCGCTGCGTATCCCAGCGCGGCTGAGCCTAGCATGTCGGGCCAGTAGATCTCGGGCCGTGCTACGGCGATGTCGCGTGTCAGTTCCACCGCGGCTCGCAGCATCTCCTTGTCGTCTGCGATAACAATGCGCTCGGGCGCGCGCTCTTTGGCGAAGGTTGGGGAAACGCTCGACGCAGAGAGCGATTGATGCAGGCTCATGCTTGTATCCGTATGGGTTGCCCGGAAGCGCTCCGGTTTATCACGCGGGGTGCTGTGTGCCGCCAGCTCGTTCTTGACAAGCTGGCGGGGCGCGTCGCACTTCGCGCTTTCGCAGCTTAACTATACCAGAACAAAGGCAGCATCGTGGCGGACGCCCAGCATTCCAATAGTCAGCTAATCATCGAGCCCGTTTCCGACAAGGCCGGTCGTGCGGCCTTCGTCGACTACGCCTATCGGCGCAATGCCGAAGATCCGAACTGGGTCGCGAACCTCCGCTCGGAGGAAATCGAGAAGTTCACGCCGGGTAAGAATCCGTTCTTCGATCATGCGCGCTGCCAGCTGTTCCTCGCAAAGCGCGCGGGTACCGTCGTGGGAAGAATATCTGCTCACATCGACGAGCTGGCCCTGGCGCAGCCGCCCGAGCGGGGAATGGGGCCGGGCACAGGAAACTGGGGTGCTATCGAAGCCGATGACGAGGAGATCGCGGTTGCGCTTATTGCCCGCGCCGAGGAGTGGTTGCGAGCCGAAGGCATGACCCGCGTACTCGCGCCGATGAACCTTTCCTTGTGGGAGGAGCCGGGCCTTCTTGTTCAGGGCCATGACCACGCCCCGATGGTGATGATGGCGCATCACGATGCCGCCTATCAGTCATGGATCGAGGGGACAGGATACGTTCGCGCGAAAAGCCTCTACACTTATGAGCTTGACGTGCGGCAGGATTTCCCGCCCCTCGTGCAGCGGATCGTCTCCTCTGGCGAGAAAAACGCGAAGGTCCGGGTCCGAGAGGTCGTGCTCAAGGAGTTCGAGCGGGACGCGGCGATTATCTGCGATATCCTGAACGACGCCTGGTCGGATAACTGGGGCTTCGTTCCCTTTACAGAGCGTGAGATCGCCCACACCGGCAAGAAGATGAAGCCGCTGGTGCACCCTGACCTGATCCTGATCGCCGAATACGAGGGAGAGCCGGTCGCATTCATGATGACCTTGCCCGATCTCAATCAGGTGCAGCGCCGCGCAGTCCGGCGGAACGGCAAGCCCTCGCTGCTTGGCTGGCTGAAACTGGCATGGTGGCTGAGGAAGCCCAGACCAGCGGATATGCGGGTGCCGTTGATGGGCGTGCGCAAGCGCCTGCAATCCTCGCGTCTGGCCAGCCAGCTCGCCTTCATGATGATCGAATACATCCGTCGTGCGGCCGTGACGCGCTATGGAGCGGAGCGTGGCGAGATCGGCTGGATCCTGGAGGACAACCAGGGAATGGTGGCCATCGCCGACACTATCGAGAGTAAGATCAACCGTGAGTACCGCATCTACGAGAAGGCGCTTTAACGCTTACGGCTCAGGTAGGGTCTGGTTCGGGCTCAGGCTGCGGTTGGTCTTCGGGTGTTTCGGCAGGGCGCGCCGTGTTTGCGGGCCCAGTTGAGCCAGCCTTGTCTTTGCCAGCGGCTGAACTCGGCGAAGCGGCCTGCGGCGTCTCCAGGGGAGGTGCGGAACTGGCGGTGTCATAAGGCAGCATCGCGTCGCTGACCGAGCCCGGAAGGACTTCGCCGAAGGACGAGCCCTCCTCAGGGGCCGCGGTCTTCTGCCCTCCGCAGGCGCACAACGAGAGAAGCAGGGGCGACAGGCAAAGCACTCTCATGCTGTAGGCTCCTTGGGGCAGGCTCGGTCCAGCGCCGCCAGAAAAGCGGGGGCACGCGCGATGAGGGCGCGGTCCCATTGGGCGACGTCGATGGCATGGCCCAGCCGTTGCAGGCTGGTCACACCGAACTCATCGATGCCGCAGGGCACAATGCCGGTGAAGTGGGAGAGATCAGGGTTCAGGTTCACAGAAAACCCGTGCATCGTCACCCATTTGCGGATGCGCACTCCGATCGCGCCGATTTTCGCCTCGCGCCCGTCGATGTCGTGCGTCCAGATCCCGATGCGCCCTTCGCTGCGGAAGCTTTCGACGCCGAAGTCCGATAGCGTGTCGATCACCCAGCCCTCCAGCGCATGGACAAAGCCGCGTGCGTCGCGCGCGCGTTTGCGCAAATCGATCAGCACGTAGCCAATCCGCTGGCCCGGTCCATGATAGGTGTAGCGTCCCCCTCTGCCCGCTTCGACAACCTCGAAACGCGGATCCAGGAGTTCGGCAGATGCCGCGCTGGTTCCGGCCGTGTAGACGGGAGGATGCTCAAGCAGCCAGATCAGTTCGCGCGCCTCTTGCGCGGCGATTGCCGCGTTGCGCTCGGTCATCTCCGCAAGCGCTTCACGATAGGGGACCGGCTGAGCTGAAATGCGTAGCTCGATGTCGCCCGGAAGCGTTTCGGGGGCAGTCGTCATGACGCGTTGCGTGGCCGCAATCGCTACGCTTATCAAGGGGGACTTTCTTCCCGCCTCCGCCGCGCCTACGGATGCGGTCCGATCCACCCCCGGAGTCCCAGATGAAGCTCGACACCAACCGCGCCTGGAAGGAAGCCTCGCGTAACATCTCGCGCAATCGGGACGCCGTTCTGGCGGTGGCCGGCGTGTTCTTCCTGTTGCCGCAGCTGGTGCTGGCGCTGTTCTTCCCTCAGCCGGAGCCGGCAGCGGGCATGAGCGAACAGCAGATTATGGACCTGGCCAGTGCGTATTACCTCTCTACCTTGCCGGTAATGCTCCCGCTCATTCTGGCACAGGCGGTGGGCACGCTCGGCCTTCTCTCGCTGTTGAGCCATGCTGACCGACCCACGGTAGGCGAGGCGCTCCGCCGTGGCCTTGCCGGTTTGCCTACTTACCTCGGTGCGCAGCTGGTTGTGGGGGTAGGTGTGGGGCTTGCGGGCGGGCTTCTTCTGAGCATCCTGGCTCTGAGCGGAGCTGCCGCGCTGGCGGTCGCAGGGCTGGCCATGGTCGTCCTGGCTGCCATCGCGATTGCCGTTCGAGTCTCGCTCTCCGGCGCTGCCGTGGCCGTTGGAGGCGAGCGCAACCCGCTGCGGGCGCTGCGCCGCTCCTGGGCTTTGACGGCAGGGAATGGCTGGCGCCTCTTTGGCTTCTACGCCTTGTTCCTGATCGCCTTTCTGGTGATCCTGACGATGGTGAGCGTGGTGCTTGGCATTCCGCTGCAGATGCTCGGAGGCGGCACGCACGCGGCCACGGTCATGACCTCCGTCATCTCCTCCACGCTCAATGCGCTCATGGCGCTTTATCTGGTGGGGATAATCGGCGCTGTGCATAGCCAGCTGGCGGGCCGCTCCCCCGAAGAGGAGCGCCGGACGTTCGAGTAACGCTAAACGGTCGACGCCAAGGCGAGGATCTCAGGCCGCAGCCGCAGTTTCCTCGTCGTCTTTCCAGCCCCAGAACAGGTGGCAGGGCAGCACGTTGAGAGGCTCGAAATCTTTTTCGATCCGCGTGAAGTGCCGCGCCATATAGTCGCGCGCGCGGGTTGAGAACTGATAGACCAGGAATGCTCCGCCCGGCCGGATCACCCGCCACGTCGCGTCAGCAATGGCGGGCCCGACGCCGTCCGGCAGAGTGGAGAAGGGCAGGCCAGACAGAACGTAGTCTGCCTTCTCATGTCCGTGTGCCCGCACAATGTCTTCGACGTCGGCAGCGGAGCCCAGCACCGCGGTAAAGCGGCTGTCGGTAATCGTGCGACGCAGGTAGTCGATGTAGAGCGGATTGGTGTCGATGACGATAAGAGCGCCGTCGCGCGGCAGCCTCTCTAAGACTGGGCGGCAGAACGTGCCGACACCCGGCCCATACTCGACGAAAAGCTTGCACTCGTCCCATTTCACCCGGGACAGCATCTTGGCGATGGTGAAGCGGGATGATGGAATGATCGACCCGACCATCACAGGATGGCGCACGAAGCCTTCCAGGAAGACTCCCCAAGGTCCCAGCGCATGCTTGATCCGCCGTTTGATCTTTTGGGGAAGCGCCTCGCGGGCAAGCTCTGAACTGGTCATGCGGCGGCGGCTCTCGGGCTTGTCATGGCACTGAACTTTCGAACGGGGGCGGTGGCAGATTAGCCTTACCTTTGCAAGGCATGCGAGGTGCTGAAGTTCAGAGGATCTCGTGCACCTTGTCTTGCGGACGACACAGCCTGACGCCTTTTTCAGTCTCCACAAGCGGGCGTTCGATCAGGCGTGGTTCTGAGGCCATTGCGGTCAGGACGATGTCGTCGTCGGCACTGGGCAACCCGCGTTCCTCCGCATCCGTGCCTCTGGTGCGCAGGCCCTGCTGCGGTGTGATCCCGGCATCGCGATACAGCTGCTCAAGCTTCTCGCGTGTAGGCGGCGTCTTCAGATATTCGATCACTTCGACGTCCATGCCGGGGGTTTCCCGCAAGATCGCGAGCGTCTTGCGAGAGGTGCCGCAGTTCGGGTTGTGCCAGATGGTTGCCTTCATCGCATATCTCCTCAGGGTCTACGTGGATTCAGCGCGGGTACGGCGCGCGCTGCGTCCTGTGTGGTGATGCCTGGCGCTGGCGCAGCGCTCACCGTTTCCTCGCGGCGCATGATTCGTCCGGCTCTTTGCACCGCCCGGATCAGGCGCGGATAGACTCCGCAACGACAGAGATTCGGGATCGCGGCCTTGATTTCGGCTTCGCCTGGGTCGGAATTGCGAGCAAGCAAAGCGGCTGCGGCGATCACAATTCCCGGGGTGCAGAAACCGCACTGGATCGCCTGTTCGGCCACCATCGCCTGCTGCACGGGATGCGAGCGGTCCCGAGCCAACCCTTCAATCGTGGTCACGATGCGCCCCTCGCACTCGGCAAGGCTGACGAGGCACGAACGCAGGGCCTCACCATCGATGAGCACCATACAGGCCCCGCAGTCTCCCACTCCGCAGCCGTATTTCGTGCCAGTCAGGTTTGCGGCATCTCTCAATGCCCACAGGAGCGGCGTCATCGGGTCCATGTCGAACTCGACGGGATGGTCGTTGACGGTCAGCCGTGACATCGCCCTTGTCCTAGCGAGTGATGGCGTGATCCGCCAGACGCTCAGCGCAGCCCGACGCGCAGGCCTGCCCAGACGGTTCGCGGCGTACCAAGATCGATGGAGCCGGACTGGTTACGCGTCACGATCCGCTCGTCCAGCAGGTTCTCGCCGCGCAGGATGAAGCTCAGCCCCGTTGCGATCGGCACCTGGACGAAGCCGTCCAGAGTTGTCGCGGCGGGCAGCACGTCTGTCTCCTGATCATCCTCGAACTGTGCGCCCACGTGGCGCAGCGTGCCTGCGACGCGCCATCCTGCACGCGGCGTCCACGCCAGAGTGCCGCTTGCCATGAGTTTCGGAACTTGCGCTGGTCGCCGACCGTCGAGATTTGCAGAGACGCCGCTCGCCTCGACTTCGGAATCGGTCCAGGCCAAACTTCCGTCGAAGGCGATCGAACCGAGCTGCGCACTCGTACCGAATTCTAGGCCGCGCGCATGGATCGCATCCACGTTCTGTCGCTGCCGCAAGGTGGGGCTCAGCGTCACGTTGGCAATCGCATCCTTCAAACGGTTATCGAAGGCGGTCACGCTGAAGGAGAGGCCTTCGCGCGGCGTCAGTTCCATGCCGATCTCGTACCCCTCGAGGCGCTCGTTCTTGAGCTCTGCGTTGGCAAGGGTGGTCACGGGAAAGACCACGAAGGGCCGGTACAGCTCATTCAGGGTGGGCTGGCGGAAGCCGGTATAAGCCGCCGCGCGAAGAGCGACGGCTTCGCTCGCACGCCAGAGTGCTCCGCCTCGGAAATTGCCTTCCCAGCCGCTGCGTTCGGCGAAACTGTCGTCGATCGTCACCACGCCTGCCGCGTCGGCCTCGCGGTAGAAACCGTCAGCGACCCGCCAGCGGTCCGCCCGGGCTCCCGCCGTCAGCACGAGGTCGCCGATGGTCCAATCGTCCTCCAAGTAGAAGCCGATGTCGCTGTTGCGCCCACCGGCGCGGCGGATCGCGGTCCGCGCACCGGTGGCTGCGCTGAAGGGCTCCTCGTAGAGCTGACCCTCGGCGATCCTCAGATCGGCGCCCAGCCGCAGAACGTGTCTGCTGCCGACGGGCGGGCGCAGCTCAATCTTCCCGCCGTAGCCGCTCGAGGGGGTTTTTACCTGATCCAGCACCTTGCGAAAGCTGCTCGAACTGATGACCACGTTGGAGAAGTCCTGTGCCTGAACGTAGCCCAGCACGTCGAAGGCCCAATCTCCCCGCCCGACGAGGCGCAAACTGGCCTGCTGGCCGCTGGAGCTCGATTCTGCTCCTGCGAACCGTAATTGGCGATCGTCGTCGTAGAGCAGGACCGAAGCCTGCAACTCCGTAAGGCTGTCGAGGGGGGCGACAGCGCGGAGCGCGCCGGACAGGCTGTCGTAGCGGGCCCGTGCGCTGGCCGGAACGCGCTGGTCAGCGGGCGTAGTCCAGAAGCCCTTGCCCCTGTCCCAGGCGACGCTTGCGACTGCAAAGCCCTGCCCGAGGCGCGGCGCCAGGGTAAGCGAGCTTTGCGTCTCGCCGCGCTGGTCCACAAGAAGATTTCCGCGGACCGGGCCCAGCGTATCAGGGCCGCCCGTTTCCAGTTCGATCGTGCCCGACACCGCGCCAGACCCGAACGCACCGGCTCCTCCGCCACGGGTCACACGCACTGTCGCAAGCCGCTCCGGCGAAAGGGCGCTGAACGGGATGTAGCCGAAGAACGGATTGGCGACGGGCACACCATCGAGCAGCACCAGCGCCCGGCTTGAGGCATTGCCGCCCAGCGCTCTCAACGTCACTCCCTGTGCTGAGGGATTGGAAGACCGGCTGTCAGAGCGGCGGAACTGGGTGAATCCCGCAACCGAGGAGAGGACATCCTCAATGCGTCCCGAGGCGCTGGATGCGATCAGATTGCGTTCGATTTCGACAGTGTCGTATGCCGGGGTGGCGGGGGTCTCGGGCAGGCCGCGGCCTGTCACGACTATCGGGCTTGCAGGCGCTTGTTGGGCCCGAGCCATCTGAGGAGCGGCGGCCGAGGCGAAGAGTGCCAAAGCAAGCGCGCTCGGGATCGTCTGAAAAGTCATGCGTTTTCATACCGGCTCGCAATCTCGAAACAAGGCGCGTGCCGATAATTCCCTTCGCTGTCATTGGAGGGCGAGGCAGTTTTGCGATCAGGCTCCGAAACGAATAAGCGTCCGGGCTAATAGCCCGGACGCCTGCGACCCGAGAGGGCTTCGGAAGCGAGAAGTACCCGCCCCATCTATTGTCAGTAGTCGAAGCGCACCGTCACGCCATAGGTACGCGGCGCGGCACGAGCGGTTGTTGCACCAAGACCGGTCGAGATCTTCTGCTGGAAGTACTTGGTGTCGGTGATGTTGCGGCCCCAGAGTTCGACGCCCCAGTGCTCCGTGACCCAGTAGCCGATCGAGCCATTGAGCAGGGCATATTCCTTCTGGCTGAGTACGCCGTCGGATTCGAAGGGGAAGCCGCTGTTGTAGCTACCTAGGAGATTGAACCTGAGATTGGCTTCATCGCTGACGGGTACGGAATAGCTTACGCCAAGGCTGCCGGTGAAGTCGGGTGCGCCAGGTGTCTGGTTGCCCGACGCGTCGCCGAAGCACGTGGCAAACCCGCCGGTCCGCGGCCCGGGGGCAAGCACGCCGGGATCGGCCGTGCCGACAAGTCCGGGAGGGCAGGTCGCGGGGAGCGGATAGAGGATCGGCGCCTGGTACTCAGCGCCGGGACCGCCGAAGCTGTCGAAGCGTGAATTGAGCCAGGTGAAGCCGCCGAACACCCGCAGGCGGTCTATCGGAGCCGCCTCGAACTCGACGTCCAAACCGTCCACCTTCACTGTCGCCGCGTTGAGCAGAACGGCCGCGCCGACGTCGAGAGCCGCGGAGCGGATCTGGTAGTTGTCGACGTCGTAGTGGAAGGCTGCGACGTTCAGGCGCAGCTTGCGATCGAACAGTTCCGACTTCAGGCCGATTTCGAATGCGTCGATATATTGGGGCTGGACCGGTGCGTTGGTCGGGCTCTGAAGCGAGTAAGTGCCGGCTTTGAAGCCCCGGTTGTACGATGCGTAGGCGCTGATGGCTTCGGTCAGTTCCTGTCGTACCGCCAGCCGGTAGGTGAACTTGCCGTAATCAATCTCGTCTACAGTCGGCGTGAAGGCTCCTAGCGTGTTATTGCTGACGGCATAGACGCCACCACCCAGTTCGCGCTTGTCCTTCGTGTAGCGGATGCCGCCCGTCACGGTGGTGCTTGGCGTAATATTGTAGCTGACTTCGCCGAACAGCGCATAGGAGTCGGTGTCGAGCGTTGCGTCGATGAACTGCCCGCCTGTAAGGCCGCCCACCGCCAGACCGCGAAAACGCGATGCGTTGCTGACTTCGGAACGGAGGTAGAAAGCACCGATCTGCCAGCTCAGCGGATCAGTTGCACGGGAGGCAAGACGCAGCTCCTGCTGGTAGGCGCGCGATCCAGACTCGAAGGTGATCCGCAGCCACGGGATCTGAGTCGCGTCGACGTCGAAGTCGCTGTTGTTCTTGCTATCACGGACTGAAGTGATGCTGGTGAGGTCCGCGAAGCCGAGATCGGCCTCGACTGTCCCCGAGATCCCCCAGTTCTTCAGCTTGGTGAGCGAGTAATGATCGGCGGCTGTGTCCAGGCTGCCTACCGAGTACACTGGTCCCGTCAGGCCGCGCGCGGGGAAATCCTCATCCACAGACCAGCCGATCGCGGTGTTGTCGTCATTCTCATAGTAATCGCCGGCGAGCGTGACTTTCACCGCGTCCGAGGCGCGCCAGACCAGCTTGGAGCGCGCGCCCCAGTAGTCCATCTTCTTCGTGTCGCGGTTCAGGGTAATATTCCGGCCCCAGCCCTCACCCTGATCCTGACCGGTGAGCGCAAGATCCATGCTCACGGTGTCGCCAATGATCGGGCCGCCGACATAGAGCTTCCCCTGTGCCGTTCGGTAGTTCCCGTAAGTCGCCTCGCCTCTTGCGACGAGTTCGTCGCCCGGCTCTTCGGTGATGATATGGATCAGGCCGCCGAACGCATTGCGGCCAAAGAGAGTCCCTTGCGGACCTTTCAGAACCTCGATCCGCGCGATGTTGTTGAATTGTGTGACCGTGCCGGCAAGGTCGGGAATGTAAACGCCGTCAACGTAGAAGGCGTTGGAACCCTCGTCGCCAACCGAAGCGTTGGTGGTACCGACGCCGCGCACGAAGAACAGCCCACTGGCGCCTGAGCGCTGAAAGTTCACGGCAGGCACGATCTGGCTGATCGCGTTGGTCTCGTTGATGCCGGAAGCCGCCAGTGCCTGCGCGGTCACAGCGGCGACGGAGATCGGCACATCCTGCAGGCTTTCCTGCCTGCGCTGCGCCGTCACTACGATCGCTTCGAGACCTTGGTATCCAGGTGCCGTTTGCGCGCTGGCGGCAGGTTGTGCTGCCGGTGCAGGTTGCGCCAGCGTGCCATCTTGCGCGTAAGCCGAGCCTGCCGTTACGAGCAGGGCAGAGCTTGCCACTCCCCCTAATGCGCACGCGCGCAGCACTTTGCTTGCTTGTCCCATCGTCCTCTCCTCCCTCGCCGGCTGCCCGCGGCAGTCCGTCACTGTAAAGGCGTTGCCATTCTCCGGCAGAGCGAGGTCTGCGGGCGGCATTTTGACACCTTCTTAGTCGAGGGGCGGTAGCCGTCAAGTGCAAGGAAGTGCTGTGAGGATTGCCTCTTGTGGTACTTTAGGCTTCTCGAGTGTTGGGCGAACCTTCGATACGGGAGAGATAGCCCAGGATGGCGCTCCGCGTCTCATCATGCGCGGCTGTCATTCCGACCTGTCCTTCGATGACCATGCTTCTGGCGATGGCCGACAGGAGCAGCGCGAGTGTCTGTGCGCTGATTTCCGGACTGTTGATCTGCCGTTCCGAATAGACTTTCTCGATTGCTTCCACCTGCAAGGCGCGAAAGCGCTCGCCCGCCTTGCGCATCTCCTCGCGCAGAAGCGGGTACTGTTTACCCAGTGCTACGAATTCGAGGACGCGGCGCGCTTCCGGCTGACTTGCGTTAAGATTCCAGAGGGCCCGCAAAGGGTAAGCGGAACTTAGCGCCTCATCGTGCAGGTGGAAGTATATCGCGGTGGAACGCTGGAACACTGTTACCACCAGTTCCTCCATGGAACGGAAGTAATAGTGCACCAGCTGGGGCTTCAATCCAGCGTGCCCCGCGATCCTGCGCGCGGTGATTGCAGGATAGCCTTCTTCGGCGAGCAGGTCCGCGGCAGCTTCGATAAGCCGGTGCCGGGTCTTCGCTCCAGTCGATTGATAGCCGCGGTTTGCCACCATCGCGCTCTCCACCCTCGATTTCTGCCTACGGGGAGACGCCTCACCGCTGGGTTGCAAAAAAGTGCGATCCTATCGGCAGTTCGTCAGTTTGCAATCGCCGGGCGCAGGGATTCATCCGCTACCACAGGCCTGCTGCTGACGTCAGTTACCGGTCTTGACCTTGCGATAGGGGACAAAGTCCTGCAGCACGACAAAGCCGTCATAGAAGAACGTGCTCCTGTCCCGCAGTTCCACACTATCCGGACGGCAGAGCTGGCCGGTGTGCTGACGGGTCACGAGGATATCGTCACCGTCCAGAGCGTCAGCTTGGCTGGGCCGATTTACGTAAAGAGTGTTCCCCACGCGGTAGACCAGCGCTGTCTTGTCGATCACGTGTGTCTGGCGGATCTGTGTAGATGGGATGCACGAGACCGGTGTGCCGGCCTCACGCCCTTCGAGGAGCTTGGCCAGTTCAGCCTCGCCGCTCTCGTTCTGCTGAGCTGCGAGAGTGGGGCTGGCCGCCATCCCCATTGCAGCCGTAGCGAGTGTTGCCGCGGCCATGATGTTCCTGTTCATGGTAACCTCTTCATGCGTTGTGAGGATCGGTGTGCCATAACGACAGTGAACCCCTGCTGACCGGCAACGCAGCGGACGCGTATCCGTTTCCCGAAATCATCTTGCTTCAGGCGGTGCCGCCGACCGTAAGGCCCTCGATCAACAGAGTTGGCTGGCCCACGCCTGCAGGTACGCTCTGCCCGGCCTTGCCGCATACGCCCACACCTTCATCGAGCGCCATGTCGTTGCCGATCCCTGTCACTCGGGTGAGCACCGAGGGCCCGTCGCCGATCAGAGTCGCGCCCTTGATCGGTGCACCCAGCTTGCCGTTCTCGACTCTGTAGGCTTCGGTGCAGGAGAACACGAACTTGCCGGAGACGATGTCCACCTGGCCGCCGCCGAAGCTTTTTGCATAGATGCCGTTCTTGACGCGGCTAAGCAGCTCGGCCGGATCGTCGTTGCCGCCCTTCATGAAAGTGTTGGTCATGCGCGGCATCGGAACATGGGCATAGTCCTGGCGCCGTCCGTTGCCGGTGGGCTCCACGCCCATCAGGCGCGCATTGAGCCGGTCCTGCATATAGCCCTTGAGGACGCCGTCCTCGATCAGCACGGTCTCCTGCGTCGGCGTGCCTTCGTCGTCGATCGAGAGGGAGCCGCGGCGGTTCAGTATGGATCCGTCGTCCACCACAGTGACACCGGGCGCTGCGACGCGCTCACCAATGCGGCCGGAGAAGGCGCTGGTTCCTTTGCGGTTGAAGTCGCCTTCCAACCCATGGCCCACCGCTTCGTGCAGCAGGACGCCGGGCCAGCCGGGGCCGCACAGCACGGTCATTTCACCGGCGGGCGCATCCACGCTCTCCAGGTTCACCAGCGCCTGATTGAGTGCAATATCGATGCCGCGGTTCCAGTTTTCGGGGGCGAACAGATCGTCGTAGAGCCAGCGTCCGCCCATCCCGAACGTGCCGGTCTCGCGACGCCCGTTGCTCTCGGCGACGATGGAGATGGACAGGCGTACCAGCGGACGCACGTCCGTGGCGAGGAAGCCGTCGGGTCGTATGATCTCGACGACGGACCAACTTCCGGTCAGTGAACACGACACTTGGGCCACACGCGGATCACGGGCCCGAGCGGCGGCGTCCACGGTCTCCAGCAGCTTCACCTTCTCGGCGAAAGGCACGAGATCCAGCGGCGAGGCATCGGTGTAGAGGTGGCGGTTGCTGGCGCGCGGCGGCGCGGGGCGCTCTCCTATCGCTGCATCGAGCAGCTTGAGCGTCTCACCCGCCCGCCGGATGGCTGCGGCGCTGAGGTCGTTTGCGTGAGCAAAGGCAGTGGTTTCGCCCGAGACCCCGCGAAGACCGAATCCGGCGTCGCGGGAATAGTCACAGGTTTTCAGCCGCCCATCGTCGAAGCCGAAGGCTTCTGAGGCGATGAACTGGAGGTAGAGCTCACCATCGTCGCACGCCTTCAGGGTCTCGGCAGCAAGAGCCTGTGCGTCTTCGGGCGTGAGGTGGTCAGGGCGGTATAGGAGCGAGCGGGGATCGGGTGCGGATGCCATCCGGGGAATATAGGCCCGCTCCCGATTTCCGCCAGCACGATCAGATGGCGGTGTGCCCTGATCCGCTGGGATCGGCACTCGTGTTCGCGCCCGGCTCGTCAAGTTCGCCAGGGAAGAGCTCGTGCGTTTCGCGCTCGTGCGGATTGCCCTTGAGCTGGAAACGCCGGTCGCAATAGCCGCAATCGGCATAGCCCCGTTCGTCGATCTCCATCCAGACGCGCGGATGGCCGAGCGCAGAGCCGGCACGAATATCGGTCGCGCCGTCACAGAAGACGCGGCGCTTGTCGGTGTAGACGGTTTCAGGCGGCTCGATCATGGACGCCGATTATCAAGCATGGCGATTGCGCGCCAGATGAAAAGGCAATTCCGGGTCCGAGCGGACTGCCTGGAACCTGGGCGGCGCGGAACAGCAGAGCCTGCCTTGCTTTAAGAGGGGAGGCAGCAGGAGGAGCCCGTGCTCGAAGCCATAGCGATCGACGTCGCCGGAAGCGTTACTCGTATTGTCGAGATCACCGGGATCGCCATCATTGCCGCCGGCGCCTTCGGAACCTTGCTGCTGTTCCTTTACCGCGCGGCTCGGGACCGGAAGTTTACCGAGGAGTCGGTCGCCTGTCTGCGGTCCAGCCTCGGTCGGGCCATCCTCCTCGGGCTTGAGTTCCTGGTCGCCGCCGACATCATCAATACCGTGGCCGTGCAGCCCAGCCTGACGAGCGTGGCGGTACTCGCCGGTATCGTCGCCATTCGCACCTTCCTCAGCTTCAGCCTCGAGATGGAGATCGAGGGCCGCCTTCCGTGGAAGCGCAGGTCTCGCCGACACGAAGGGTGAACCGCCTCGGGGCGTCCGCCTTGTGCGGGGCCCTTTACCGGCGCTGCGCCTTGCTCCAAATGCAGGCCATGAGCAGTTCTCCGCAAAACGCCGCCATCTCGATCCGCGACGTCGTGAAGCGATACGCGCCTGCCGGTGGCGGGGAGGGCAAGCTGGCGCTCAAGGGCGTGAGCTTCGATGTGCCGGCAGGCGGGATCTTCGGTCTGCTTGGCCCCAACGGCGCGGGCAAGTCGACGTTGATCAACATCATGGCTGGGTTGGTCAACAAGACATCTGGCTCGATCTCGATCTGGGGCTTCGATATCGATCGCGACATGCGCAACGCCAAGCGGTCGATCGGCATCGTCCCGCAGGAGATCGTGTTCGATCCGTTCTTCACTCCTTTCGAGGTGCTGGAGAACCAGGGCGGTCTATACGGCATCACCAAGCATCTGCGCCGGTCCGAAGAACTGCTGCGCGCGGTTCACCTGGCCGACAAGCGAGACGCCTACGCCCGCACGCTTTCAGGAGGCATGAAGCGGCGTCTGCTCATCGCCAAGGCACTGGTCCATCAGCCACCGGTGCTGGTGCTGGACGAACCCACCGCAGGTGTGGACGTCGAACTGCGGCGCCAGCTGTGGGATCTGGTCACTGAAATGAACCGGGAGGGCGTCACCATCGTCCTCACCACGCACTACCTCGAAGAAGCCGAGCAACTGTGCGATCGTATCGCGATCATCAACCATGGTGAGTGCATCGCCAACAAGCCCACGCGCGAGCTGGTCGGCATGGCGCGCGAGAAGGTCGTGGAACTGACCCTGGACCGCGACCTCGGCCAGCTCCCGGTGGATGCCGCTTTCATCAAGAGCGAGAAGACGGGCGAGCGCACGATTGCGATCACTTACGACAAGGATCGCAGCACAGCGGGCCAGGTCCTCTCCGTGGTGCAGGCACAGGGCTTTTCCATCGTGGACGTGACGACGCGTGAAGCGGACCTGGAGGACGTCTTCGTCAGCTTGACGAGCGCAAGCGCCGGGGGCTGAGGCGGCCCTCTCGTGATTGCCCTCAGGGGCAGCCCGTCGGTCGCCGGGTGTTGCCGCGCGTCCAGGTTAGCGGCAAGGAAGCGCGATGGATGACCTGAAACAGGGCGAACGGCCCCAGTACGACGTAATCATCGTCGGTTCCGGCGCGGCGGGCCTGACGGCCGCACTGGCGCTTGCGCAGAAGCTGAAGGTGCTGGTCATTGCGAAGGGGGAGCTTGCAGGCGGCTCGACCGCTTGGGCGCAAGGCGGCATTGCTGCGGTGCTCGACGCGGGAGACACCTTCGAGAACCACATCCGTGATACGATGGTGGCAGGAGCCGGGCTGAACCGTCTCAAGACCGTCGAACTGGTGGTTGAGCGCGCGCCTCACACCATTCGCCGGCTGGTCGAGCTTGGTGTGCCTTTCAACACCGATGGGGATGCACTTCACCTTACACGGGAAGGCGGCCATTCACATCGGCGGATCGTCCATGTGAACGATGCCACCGGGCAGGCTGTGCAGGAGGCGCTGGTCCGTGCAGCGCATGCCAACCCGAACATCACGCTGTTGCCGGGACGCGCTTGCATCGACCTGATCACCGGGCGGCATGAGCAGCGCTATTCCGGATCGGGCCGGGTCTGGGGCGTCTATGCTCTGGACCAGGAGAGCGGGCGGGTTGAAGCGCATACCGGCCGCGCGACGATCCTGGCGACCGGCGGCGCGGGACGTGTCTACCAGTTCAGCACTGCACCGCGGGGCGCCACCGGTGACGGCATTGCGATGGCATGGCGCGCCGGCGCGCGCGTCTCCAACATGGAGATGATGCAGTTCCATCCGACGTGCCTCTACAACCTTGAGGTCAAGAACTTCCTCATCACCGAGGCGGTGCGTGGGGAGGGCGGTCATCTCAAGCATCCCGGTACGGGGCACCGCTTCATGCCGGACTACGACGCACGCGGTGAACTGGCGCCGCGCGACGTGGTGGCCCGGGCGATCGACGATCAGATCAAGCGCTTCGGGCTCGATTACGTCCACCTCGACATCAGCCATGAGTCACCCGAGTTCGTGCGGACCCATTTCCCGACGATCTACGAGAAGCTGCTGGGCCTCGGGATCGATATGACCCGCCAGCCGATCCCAGTCGTGCCGGCGCAGCACTACACGTGCGGTGGCATTCTGGTCGATTTGGACGGGCGAACGGACTTGCCCGGCCTTTATGCTGCCGGAGAGTGCACCGAGAGCGGCCTCCATGGCGCGAATCGCCTTGCCTCCAACTCGCTGCTCGAGTGCTTCGTCTTCGGGGAGGCCGCCGCCGCGCACATCCTGGACCACTGGGAGGCCTTCGATGCCCCCCCGCCGGTACGTCCCTGGGACGAAAGCCGCGTGACGGACTCTGACGAAGAAGTGGTCATCAAGCAGAACTGGACCGAGATCCGCCGCTTCATGTGGAACTATGTCGGGATCGTGCGCACGACGAAGCGGCTGGAGCGCGCGCAGCACCGGATCAAGCTGCTCAATCACGAGGTGGAGGAGTATTACCGCCACTTCCGGGTGTCGACGGACCTCATAGAACTGCGTAACCTGCTTCAAAGCGCGGACTTGATCGTGCAGTCCGCTCTCAGACGGCACGAGAGCCGGGGGCTGCACTACACACTCGATTATCCTGAAACGCTGCCGGAAGCAGTCGATACGGTGTTGGTGCCATAAGCAAACCGGCCCGAGAGAGGAGTCGTTGATGGTGGAAGGCAGAACGGCTTTCGTGACCGGTTCCTCGCAGGGAATCGGAGCGGCAACCGCCAAAGCGCTGGCGGCGGACGGCTATCGCGTGATCGTCCACTATGGCGGCAATCGCGACATGGCAGCGCAGCTTGTGCAGGCGATTCGCTCGAGCGGGGGCGTGGCGGACATGGTGGGCGGGGACCTCTCGGATCCGAACGCGCCTGCCGCTCTTGCGCAAGAGGTGGAGGCGCTTTGCCGCGCCGGCCTGGACGTACTGGTCCTGAATGCAGGTATCATGCCGCCCTCCGACCTGGCGACCTGCACGCCTGAGGTCTTCGATCAGCTCACCACCGTGAACCTGCGCGCGCCGTTCTTCCTGTTGCAGTATCTCTCGCCGGTGCTGGTGGATGGTGCGAGCGTGGTCTTCGTCTCCTCGCTCACTGCGCGGCGGGTGACCGGCGCGGTCGCTGCCTACGGATCGATGAAGGCAGCGCTGGAGAGCCTTGTGCGCCGTGCAGCCGTGGAGTTGGGGCCGCGCGGGATCCGCGTGAATGCCGTGGCACCCGGTACGACTGCAACCGGACCGGTCGCTGCCTGGGCGCAAACCGAGGAGGGCCGGGAAGCGACCACCTCGATGCAGGCGCTGAAGCGGGTGGCGCAACCGGAAGATGTCGGCGACGCCATCGCCATGCTCTGCTCCGAACGGGCCCGATGGATCACCGGTGCGATCATCCCCGTCGACGGTGGGGCAATGCTGTGAGGGTTCGGCGCTGAGTGCCGCTTGCGCGCAAGCGGCGTTGGCAGGCTACCGGATCCAGGAGCGCGCCCCTAGCCGATGCCCAGCATCCGTCCGACGAAGATCAGCACGATGGCACCGATCACAGAAGCGAGGCAGCCTGCTCGATTGAAGTCCGCGCTGCCGCGGCTGGTGACCAGCCCCGCAACGAGCGAGCCGCCGATGCCCAGCAGGATGGTTGCGATCCAGCTCATATCGACGGAGCCTGGATAAAAGAATCGGGCGAGCACGCCGATGATCAGTCCACTGATGATGGCGGTGATGACGTTGATCATGGCGAGAGTCTTTCCTGCTGGTGAGCTTACGGTGCACTCTCGGCGCACGAGTGGCAAGGCGCTGTCTCCGCTCGTCGTATTCCGGAGTCTTCTCGCCCAGCAAGGATGTGGAAAAAGAATCCGGTTCGGAGTGGTCGATTGCCTCTTGCGGACTTCACGAGCCAAGGACTTCCCGCGCGTCGCGAGCGGTTAAAACGGTAGAAACGCACTTTATCGGCACTCTGCGCGAACGCACCCCCCTCTTGCGTCTGATATCCAAAAGGTCACTATAGGTTGTGTGCGGTTGAACAGGGTGCATCAAGACTTAGCTTGAGCCAAACGACAGCGGGGCAGGCGTCGCTTGGATAAGCAGGTGCGCCCGGTGTGAGGATTGGCGGTTCGATACGGCGGGTATGGTCCCGTTTTGTTCTGAACTCTGCTAGGCTGATCACTTGCCGGCCGAATCGAGCCAAAGATATGCGGACAGGGGACGCTACGTGGATTTTAGGAACGGCAGCGAAGAACAGAACGGACGCGGAGACGTGGAGCAGTTCGATGCCAGCGGCCAGATGGAGCTCGAAGTTTCGGTCGCAGGCAAGAAGAAGGAGGCGGGGGAAAGCCCGGCTATCGCAATGGACAAGACCGACGCCATCAGTGCTGATCTGGCAGTAGGCCCGGCTGCTGCTCCGGCGAAGAGCGATTCCAAAACCATCAACGCACGCCGCTTCACGATCGTCACGGACGACGCGCGCGATGGGCTGCTGACGGACTTCGGCAAGGAGACGCTGGACGACCGTTATCTCCTGCCTGGCGAGAAGTACCAGGACCTCTTCGCACGCGTGGCCGATGCCTACGCTGACGATCAGGACCATGCGCAGCGGCTCTACGATTACATTTCGAAGCTGTGGTTCATGCCCGCAACGCCAGTGCTGTCGAACGGCGGCACGGGTCGTGGCCTGCCAATCTCCTGCTACCTGAACTCGGTCGATGACAGCCTTGAAGGCATCGTCGCCACCTGGAACGAGAACGTCTGGCTGGCTTCGCGCGGCGGCGGCATCGGCACCTACTGGGGCAGCGTTCGCGGCATTGGCGAGCCGGTGGGTCTCAACGGCAAGACCAGCGGCATCATCCCCTTCGTGCGCGTGATGGACTCGCTGACGCTGGCGATCAGCCAGGGCTCGCTGCGCCGGGGTTCGGCCGCGTGCTATCTCGACGTTTCGCACCCGGAGATCGAGGAGTTCCTCGAAATCCGCAAACCATCGGGTGACTTCAACCGCAAGGCGTTGAACCTGCACCACGGCGTACTGCTCACCGACGAGTTCATGGAAGCCGTGCGCGACGGCGCCGAGTTCGCGCTGCGCAGCCCGAAGGACGGTTCGGTGCGCGGCAAGGTCGATGCCCGTTCCCTGTTCCAGAAGCTGGTCGAGACGCGGCTTGCCACGGGCGAGCCCTACATCGTGTTCAACGACACGGTGAACCGGATGATGCCGCGCCACCATCGCGAGCTCGGCCTCAAGGTCTCGACGTCGAATCTGTGCTCGGAGATCACGCTGCCGACGGGGCGCGATCACCTGGGTAACGACCGCACGGCAGTCTGCTGCCTGTCCTCGCTCAACCTGGAAACCTGGGAAGAGTGGAAGGGTGACAAGCGTTTTGTGGAGGACGTGCTGCGCTTCCTCGACAACGTGCTGCAGGACTACATCGATCGCGCGCCGAACGAGATGGCGCGTGCCAAGTACTCGGCCGCGCGCGAGCGTTCAGTGGGCATGGGCGTTATGGGCTTCCACTCGTACCTGCAGAAGCGCGGCATCGCCTTCGAAAGCGCGATGGCCAAGGCGCTGAACATGCAGATGTTCCAGTACATCAACCAGAAGGCCAACGAAGCCTCGATGCTGCTGGCCAATGAGCGCGGACCCTGTCCGGACGCTGCCGATGTCGGTGTGATGGAGCGCTTCAGCTGCAAGATGGCAATCGCGCCCACCGCTTCGATCTCGATCATCTGCGGCGGCACGTCGGCTTGCATCGAGCCGATCCCTGCCAACATCTACACCCACAAGACGCTCTCGGGCAGCTTCGTGGTGAAAAACCCGTACCTGGAAAAGCTGCTGGCATCGAAGAGCAAGGATTCCACCAACGTGTGGAACTCCATCCTTGAGCATGGCGGCTCGGTGCAGCACCTCGACTTCCTCAGCCCTGAGGAAAAGGCAGTCTACAAGACCAGCTTCGAGATCGACCAGCGCTGGCTGCTCGAATTCGCGGCAGATCGCACGCCTTACATCGATCAGGCGCAGTCGCTGAACCTGTTCATCCCCGCCGATGTCGACAAGTGGGACCTGATGATGCTGCACTATCAGGCGTGGGAAAAGGGCATCAAGTCGCTCTACTATCTGCGCTCCAAGTCCGTGCAGCGCGCGGGCTTCGCAGGCGGCGTGGAAGCCGACAACACGCCCGAAGCACCCAAGTTCGAACTGGGCGAGACGACCGATTACGATGAGTGCCTGGCCTGCCAGTAAGCTTTACGCCGAGGCCGCCCGGTTGATGGCCGCCTCGGCAAAATGCTGACCTAAGGGCATCCCCATTGCGGGTGCCGCTTAATTCCGGGCCAAAATCCAAGGGAACCCGCAGCCCTTCCCATTCGTCCCTATCCTGAAATGCGCACGCAGCGTGACAGATGGGACGGACACACATGCTTCTCGAGAACACGCCTGGCGAAACCCTGACGCAGACACGCAAGCCTGTCGATGCGGCTGTCGATACGGCCGCAGGCGCGGCGGCGGGCGCATTGGCCGGTTTTGCCGGCGCAGCGGTGATGGAGGGGTTCCAGACTTACGCCGCCACTCTGTTCAGCCCTTCGGGATCGCAGCCCCCGGCTACTGAGCAGGCGGCCCAGGCTGCGGCGCGCCTTGTTGGCGGAGCGCGCTTGCGAAAGGCAGAACGGAAGACGGGTGGCGCGGCTGTGCACTACGTCGTGGGAACTCTGGCCGGCGCAGGGTACGGCGCGATGGCTGAGACGGTCCCGGGTGTCACGCGATGGCATGGCATCGCCTTTGGTCTGGTGTCAGCCACCTTGATCGATCAGATCGCAGTTCCACTCGCTGGCTTCTCGCGTCCTGCCTGGCACTATACGCTGCGTACGCACCTCTATGGCTATGCTTCGCACGCGGTATTTGGTGTCGTCACAGAAGCGGTGCGCAAAATGGTTCGCAGCCGCAAGGTCGCTGCCGCAGAAGAGCGAACCGGAATCACCATTGAGGATCTATCGGTCCCTCTGTTGCTGGGCATGGCAAACGGGCAGCGTACCTTCACGCCGCCGGCTGCCGTGACCGTAGCCGCGGCCGGAAGCGGGTTGGGGCTCAAGGGCACGCCGCTGTCGTTCCTGACTTCCAAGTGGACCGGCGCGATCATGAGCGCCGCTGCTATTGGCGAATACATGGCGGACAAACAGCCGGGCATTCCCGCCAGGATCGCGCCGGGCGGGCTCGTCGGTCGGACCATCGGCGGCGCTCTGTCTGCAGCGGCCGTCGCTCGGCCCGGCAAGGCGCTGCTGGCGGCGGGCCTCGGAGCCGCCGGCGCGCTCGCAGGCGCCTACATCAGCTATCGGGCGCGTGCGGTGCTTGCCAGGGCTTTGGGTCGTGACAAGCCGGTCGCCTTTGCGGAGGATGCGCTTTCCATTCTCGGTTCGGCAGCGCTCGCGGGGTATGCGGCCATGCGGGAGAACCAGCGCCAGAACCACGCGGAATTCGCACTTGCGGCATGAGTGGACCGGAATAAGCCCTTGATCTTCCATGCTCTAACCGCGATTTAACGGCGATGGGCACAGTCATGGCTATCCTCTCGCAACTGTTCTGGGGCGTCACGGTCGGTGCCTTGAGCGGAACTTTCGTCGCGATCGCCAAGCTTCTGAGCCTCGGCGGTGTGCTTGTGGGAGGCGGCTATGCCTTTCGCAACCGGAGCAAGCTGCGTGCGCTGATCCGTCTGCGCCGTTGAAGCGCTGACGCCGTTCGCCTCCACATGCACGACCGCCTCGTCAGGCGCTCATCCGGACGCTAGAGCATTTTCAAGTTGACCGCTTAGGGTCAATGGCTCGGAAAGTGCGTCATCGAAGATCGAGAGCGTCTCCGCTCATAGTGGAAACGCTCTAGCGCGTGCCGGTTACCGGGAACGTGCCGAAGGGGCCGTTCGAGTTCTCCCCGGTCAGCTGTCCGTCCTTTACCGTGATGTCGTAGCTGACTGTGATCGGCATCGGCATGTTTGCCTTACCCTCCAGCTTGGCGCGACCGTTGGCCACGCCACCTGCTACGTCTACGGTGCCTTGATCCGCTGTTACCTTGCCGGTGACGACGTCGCCTTGCACTTTCAGGTCCATCACCGCCTTTTGTGGGCCCATCGGCGACTGGATGACGATGTTCCATTTGCCCGCGAAGTCCTGCGGCTTGGCATTGCTGGCCTTGGCTACCTGCAGCCTCTCCATGTAGGCCTTGTGCTCCGCTGGAGCCTGCTGTGCGCGCGTCCGAAGGTAGAAGCGCAAGTCCTCAAGCTCGCTATCGGTGAACTGCGGGAAGGGGGGCATGCCGTTCATCTTGAGGCCGCCTTCCTTCACGATCGTGCGGAAGGTGGCAGCGTCCGTGATGGTGGGCGAGTAGCGCAAGTCGGGCGCCGCGCCTCCGGCAACCGCGTTCCAGCCGTGACACACCAGACATGAGCGGGTGGCGAACAGCATGAACCCAGCTTGTGCACGCGCCGCGTCGGGCGTGTAATTCGGGTCTTCGAGAGGTACGCGTTCAGGCATCTCGAACGGCGGAATCGTATCGGTGCCGCCCAATGCGAACGTCAGCACGCGGCGCGGCAGACGATAGTCGGTGCGGTAAGCCTGATTGCCCAGCGTCTGCATCCCTGCGCCTTGGCCGCCGGCGCCCGTGATCACGGTCACGTACTGCTTGCCATTCATGCGATAAGAGATCGGAGCGCCGACAATGGGACTTTCGGTCTTGAACGACCACAGTTCCTTGCCCGTACGAGCATCGCGCGCCACGAACTTGCCGTCGATCTGACCCTGGAAGACAAGGCCTCCGGCTGTCGTCATCACACCGCCCGGCCAGGTGCCGGGAAGTTCGACCCGCCACGCCTCGCTTTGGGTCACGGGGTTCCAGGCTTTGAGATAGCTCTTGTGCCCGCCTGGAAGCTCGACCTCTGGGATCAGCGTCACGCCCATACCAGCGGCCACTTCAGCTCCGCCTTCCTGCCCTTCGCCGATCAGCGCAGGCAGTTCCATAATGGGGACGTAGACCAGCCCGGTCTGCGGGCTATAGGCCTGCGGCACCCACGAGTGAGCGCCCGTTGGTCCCGGCCACATCTCAAACAGGCCCGGCTTGCCGTTGTAGCGAATACCGGGGTTCTCTACGGGGCGTCCTGTCTTCTGGTCGATCCGCTCCGCCCACGTGACTTTGGCGATTTTCTCGGCAGAGAGGAACTCGCCAGTGGCGCGATCCAGAACGTAGAAGAACCCGTTCTTGGGCGCCTGCATCAGCACCTTGCGGTCTTTGCCATCGATTTCCAGTGTGGCGAGGGTCATGTCCGCCGTGGCGGTGCAGTCCCACTGTTCGGCAGGGCAGACCTGGTAGTGCCACCGATAGGCGCCGGTATCCGCATCCACGGCGACGATGGACGCCAGGAACAGGTTGTCTCCGCCGCCAGGGCTGCGCAACTGCTGGTTGTAGGGGAACCCGTTTCCAATGCCCAGGTAGACGAGATTCAGTTCGGGGTCGTAGCTGAACGCATTCCAGGCCGAGCCGCCACCGCCCCTGCGGCTCCCATCGGGATTCTTCCATCCGGTGGGCCACGTCTTGCGCATGACGTCTTCGGCCTTGCGGTTGACGGGTGATACCTCGTCTCCGGGCGTGGTGTAGAAGCGCCACGCCTGCTTGCCAGTCGCAGCGTCATATGCCGTCACAAAGCCGCGTGCCGGGCTGATGTCAGCACCGCCGAAGCCGACGATGACCTTTCCAGCGAAGGCGCGCGGCGCTCCGTTGGCGTTGCGAGGGGCATCGTCTGGAAAGTCATAGGTCTTCCAGATTTCCTTGCCGCTAGTGGCGTCGAGCGCGATCACATAGCCGTCCGTGGTGACAAGAAAGACGCGCCCCGCGTCGTAGGCGATGCCCTTGTTGCCCCAGTTCATCTGCAGGACGGATTTGGCGCGTTCTCGCGTTCCACCGTCGTAGTCCCACAGTTCCTTGCCCGTCTCGGCATCGAAGGCGCGGATGTGCGAGTGGCCGGTGGTGATGAACACTTTTCCGTCCGCCATGAGCGGGGTCGAGGCGGAATACCCCGGCTCAAGGTCGTAATGCCAAGCGAGCTTCAACTCACTCACATTGTCCGCGTCGATTTCATCGAGCGGGCTGTAGTGAGTCTCATGCCCGGTGCGGCCCCAACTCGGCCACTCGTCGGGATTGGCCACCATAGCTTGCTCGACCGGGTGTGCAGGGCGATCGCACGAGCCCAGAGCCAGCGCTGACATCAGGCACGCCAGCGTCACCATGAACCTGCGCGCTAAACCGCCCATCTTACGTCCTCCCACATACCTGGACGTGGCGACTAACAGCCGTGCAGGTGAAAACAAGCACTTTGTGCGCCCATGTGTATCATATGTCTGCGTTGGACATACGAAACCCCGGCATCCAGGAGGATGCCGGGGCCGTAGCGCGGCGGCAGGGAGGGGGAGGAACCGCCGCGAAGAAGTGTGATCTTTATCCGATGCCGATCGGAATCGGCGTTCCGACCTTCAAGTAGATCCGGTTGTCTTCGATCCTGTCTACCTGGGCGATATCCAGAAAGTGGTGCGCACCGTCGCCGCTATCAGAGCGCGTCAGCTTGATGCGATCGCCCACAAGCTCGTCGACGGTGCCGACGTGGCGGCCGTTGTTGTCGGCGATTTCCATGTGTTCCTTGATGCGAAGCTTCTCGAACATATGGGGCCTCCAGTGCGTCTGCCTGATGCACGAGTACAACGTGCCAGCATTCGCGAGCGTTCCCAGTTCCTACCGCATAGGGCGAACGTTCTGCGGCATGGCCCAGCGGGCAACGAAGCCGACGCGCACAGTTCGGCGTTCAGAAGGAAATCAACCAACAGGAGAAGCTCATGGAAGACGAGCGCATCTGGGATTTCGAGCGCGAACTCTGGGTCGGCGGTGATGCCGTCTATCGTGAACGCGTCAGCGAGGATTGCCTGATGGCACTACCCGGGGAGCCATTCCTCTTTGGTGGGGATGAGGCTGCGAAAGCGGTGGAGCAGACGCCTCGCTGGCGGGACGTCAGGTTTTGTGAGCAAAGGGTCAGCAGGCCTCAGGAAGGGCTCATCGTCATTGCTTATAGGGTCGAGGCCCAGAAGGAGGAAGGCAGCTACCACGCACTGTGTACCACTACGTTACGCCGCCGCGCGCATGAGGAGTGGGACGTCGTGCAGCATCAGCAGACCCCGCTCGGCATGATGGTCGCCGATCCTCGGCAGACATAATGGCATGCCCCCTGTCACCTCGCCACCCGGGAGGAGCAGGGGGCATGGCATGCCCAATCAGTGTCCCTCAACGCCGAAGGACGAATCGCCGCGCCCGCCTAGAAGCACGCGGTCTTCTTCGATGCCGTCGATGAGGCTCACCGGCAGGAAGGCAACCCCGTCGTCGTGAGGATCGGTCGAGGCAAGACGCAGACGCTCTCCATCCACCCCGGAGACGATACCGATGGCGTGACCATAGCTGTCCAGCACTGTCATCCCGGCGCGAATCGTTCCTGCCGTTGTCTGAAACGCTGCATCAGGATCGGGTACCCTAGCTGAGTTGCCGTGCGGCTGTTCCGAGCGGGTTGGCGCTGCTGCCCGCGGTGTTTGAGGGTCTTCCGGTTCCGGGAATGGGTCTCCGGGGCGCTGGACAGGTGAAAACGCGCCCAAAGTCGACTGAGCTTCGGAAAAGTAGGGCTCGGCCATCTCGGCAGGACTGGTCTCGTGCGTGACATGCGCCGGCTTGTGCGATGGCTGCTCGTGATCCTCGGGGCCTTCGTACGGTGATGTTGCGTCGGGTGAGCGGGGCCGTGAGAGCGAAGCGTCCTGGGACGCCTCAGCCGATTGTGGCTCCTTGGACGGAACGCGGGAGAAGTGGGATTGCGTTTGATGCTGCGTCACGGGAATACTCCGCTCGTGAAAAGGGAGGCCACCAACGGCCACGGTGTTGCTCATGGAATGATCGGCGCCCGCGCGCGGTTCCCCTGGAGGGGCCAGGACGATCGACGAGACTCGTCGCTGGCTGATCCCGGGATCTGCGTGATGAACGTATCAGGAAAGAGGAGGGGGATATGACAGAAACCGCGAGCGGACCACGTCGCGTGGTCGCGGGCCTTGATGCGCAGGGCCAGAGTGCCGTGCTGGCCGATGCACCGGTGAGCGTGCTGGACCTAGGGGCCATGCGCATCGCGCAACTTTGGACCGGTGCGCTCAGCTCGAGGGCGGATAACGCCGCTCCCCTGCAAGCGGCGACGCAGAGCTTCCGCTTCGAGCAGATGGCAGAGCCGATCTATTCCATGATGGTCGCCGAGTATGCTCCAGGTCAGGGACGGGACGATCCCGGAATGCACTTCACCAATACGGCCGACCACTTCTATGTCATCGAAGGAGAGGTTGTGCTGGTTCTGGAAACCGGGGAAGTCTGCCTGCGGGCAGGTGATGTGGGTGTGATCAGGGGGGTAGTCCACGGGTGGCGCAACGACACTCAAAAGCCCGCGTGCCTCGTCACGTTCGTCCTTCCGGCAACTCCCGTCATGGAGAGCGCAGCGTGAGCGAGACCTTGATCCTGCACGGCATGGGCAGCCCTAACGTCATCAAGGTCGTTATCATGCTGGAGGAGTTGGGCCTGCCCTACGAACTGCGCCACGTGGCGGTGTTCAGCCAGGAGCAGTTCGACCCGGAATTCCTCAAGCTCAACCCGCTAGGCAAGGTTCCGGTGCTTGAGGACCCTCGCCTCGGTATCCCGCTCGCCGAATCGGGCGCCATTCTGTTCTGGCTGGCGGAGCGGGGGGAGCGGTTCCTGCCATCTCAGCAGCCCGCCCGGGCCGAAGTCATGCAGTGGTTGATGGTGCAGATGGCGAATATCGGCCCGATGTTCGGACAGCTCAACCACTTCAACCTCGTTCCTGCGGGAAGCGAGCCCTATGCTCACGCACGTTACCGGGCGATCTCTCAATCGCTTTACCGGCTACTGGATGAGCGTCTGCAGGCAAACGAGTGGCTGGCCGGGGCTGAATACTCGATCGCCGATATCGCTACCTATCCGTGGGCCGGTTATCTGGAGCGCCACGGGTTCGACGGCGGCGAACACCCGCGTCTTGTTGAGTGGCGCGACCGTATTGCTGCCCGTCCTGCCGTCCAGCGCGCACTCGTGCGGGCGAATGAGGCATTCACAGAGGCTGCCAATCGGACCCGGCGCGCGGCAAGCAGCGCAGACCTCGACCGATTCTTTAACCGCACGCCATCGGTACCGGAAAAAGACTATTCCGCCGTGAAGAACATGTAAGGAACGCGAGGGCGGCGCGACTCGTGCTGTCGCGCCGTTTACAAGGGGCCGAGCCTATCGAAGGCATGTCGCCTCAGCACAATGTCTAGGGCCGTCATTCGCCTCTAGGCGCAAGATATGCGATTTACTGGGCTGTGGACAAGCTCGCGAAGATCCGGCTGACCTCTCCCAATTCGTTCCAAAATGCTTATCTTCGTGCGGATGCCGGCGCCGTGTGCCGCCGGTCGCACAAGAGCGCTTCTGAGTGCCTGTGCCGCATGTTTCTGTCCGGAGTCGACCGCAATGCCCCTTCTCGAAGCTCGCAAGACCTACAAGCCCTTCGAGTATCCCTGGGCCTACGATATGTGGAAGCGCCAGCAGCAGATCCACTGGATGCCCGAGGAAGTGCCGCTGGGCGAGGATTGCCGCGATTGGGCGCAGAAGATCTCGGACCACGAACGCAACCTGCTTACGCAGATCTTCCGCTTCTTCACTCAGGCCGATGTCGAGGTGCAGGACTGCTATCACGAAAAGTACGCGCGCGTCTTCAAGCCGACCGAAATCAAGATGATGCTGGCCGCCTTCTCCAACATGGAGACGGTGCACATCGCCGCCTACTCCCACCTGCTCGATACGATCGGCATGCCCGAAAGCGAATACGGCATGTTCCTGGAATACGAGGAGCTGAAGGCGAAGCACGATTATCTGCACACCTTCGGCGTCGACACTGACGAGGACATCGCCCGCACTCTTGCGATGTTCGGCGGCTTCACGGAGGGGCTGCAGCTCTTTGCCAGTTTCGCGATGCTGATGAACTTCCCCCGCTTCAACAAGATGAAGGGCATGGGCCAGATCGTCTCCTGGTCGGTCCGTGACGAGAGCCTGCACTGCGAGGGCATCACGAAGCTGTTCCACACCTTCACCCAGGAGCGCGGCTGCCTGACCAAGGCGGTGAAGGAAGATATCATCGACTGCTGCCAGAAGACGGTGCGGCTGGAAGATGCCTTCATCGATCTCGCCTTCGAGCAAGGTCCGGTGCCGGGCATGAGCGCCAAGGAGATCAAGCGCTACATCCGCTACATCGCCGACTGGCGTCTGGGCCAGCTCGGCCTGCCCGAGATCTACATGATCGAGGATCACCCGCTCCCCTGGCTTCAGCCGCTGCTCAACGGCGTGGAGCATGCCAACTTCTTCGAGACACGCGCGACGGAATACTCGAAGGGCGCAACGCGCGGCAATTGGCAGGATGTCTGGACCAACTTCGACTCGCGTCGCAAGGCGCAGAAGGGCGATGAGGCCAACGACCCTATCGAGCTGGTGCCGGGTTTGTTCGGCGAGGGCGTGGCGGCGGAGTGAAGTGAAGCGGGCGTTGCTGAACTCCGCGGAGCAAAAGTCAGGAACTTGACCTGCCAGCCCGGCTTATAGGGCTTGGCAGCACAGCACAGGAGAACTCCCGATGGTCTTTTCGCGCCGCTATGGCACCACTGCATCTCTGCTCTTTGCCGCTGCTGCGGCATTGCCCCTTGCGGCATGCGGCGGCCAGCCGGAGGAGAAGACCTACGAAGCCGATGCGACCGACGTCAGCGGGGGCGAACTGATCGTTACCGATGCGAACTCGCCCGGCGTTCCCGTCGATGTGCCAGAGGTTCCGATGACCAATGTGTCGCCAGAGAGTCCCGAAGCGGGCGAGACCTCACCGGCTCCCTGAGCGGCGAAGACCGTCCGTCGCGTCTGTCGGGAGGTTGGTGCCTTCCCAACGGGCTCCACCTTCGCATATTCATCGTTGTGAAACGTCGTCTCGCCGAGACTTGGTGACCGAACGCGGCGCGCCTGCAACTTGCACGGCACGCGCTGCGTTTTGTCGATAAGAAATCTCGAGTGGAGACACGTATAATGAGTAGGATCATGCTCCTCGCCGCTGGCGTGGCGCTGGCGAGCAGCGCGCCTGCCATGGCTCAGGAAAATGGCGCCGAAGATGCTGCGCTGGAAGCAGCTATGGCCCAGCACGACGTCATGACGGTTCGCAACGTCACTCGCCGCGAAATGGAGCGGGGGCTGCCGATTTTCGATGCCAGCGGCAAGCCGGTGGGAACTGTCGCTGGGCTGTCCGGCAATGACGTCATCCTTACCGATGGGGCCCGCGAATTCGCTGTGCCGATCACGGAGTTCTTTGCCTACAACCAGCACGGCAAGGATTACTTCGCGACGCGCGCATCGAAAACAGCCCTTCAGGCGCAGGCTTCCAGTGCTGCCAAAAAGCCGCTGGCCGTTGTTGACTGAGGCGGGTGTGCGGCGAGGCACCGGAAGTCGAACGCTGACGGGATCTCATGCCATCCACCGCGATTCGTGAGTTCGCCTATGACGGGCAAGTCGGAACGCTCGAGGTCACGTTCGTGAGCGGTCGCAGGTACCGGTACTTCTTGGTCCCGGATCACGTTGCGCAAGACTTTGCCGCCGCGTCGTCGAAAGGCGGCTTCTTCAACGCCGAAATACGCGACCGCTATCCTTTCCAGGAACTATCCCGCGCCCGCTGACGGACTAGCAGGACGCTAACGGGGCACGTCATGGCTTGCCGCTGCGGCACGCCGCATGCATTCTCCTGCGAAACGGGGGAGAATGCATGCTCTACAATCAAACCTTGATCTTTCTGCCCGTGCTTGTGGTGGTTGCACTGACGCTGGTCGCCTTCGTTCGCATGGCGATGGGCCGGGCCGCTGCGGTAAAGGCAGGCCATGATCCGGCCTATTACCGGGCTCACCATGGTGCGCCGGAACCGGAGAGCGCCGCTGCGGGCGCGCGGCACTGGGACAACCTTTTTGAACTGCCGACTCTGTTCTACGCCGGCAGCCTGACTGCATTTGTGCTCGGCGCGGTCAGCGGATGGACGCTGGTCTTCGCGTGGGGCTATGCCGCCGCGCGAGTGGTGCAAAGCGCGGTGCACATGACCTACAACAATCCGGGCCATCGTGGGCTCGCGTTTGTCGTAGGTGTGCTCTTCGTCTTTGCCTTGTGGATCAACGTGGCTCTGGCCGTGTTCGCCGGGCTTTAGGCAAGCTCAGATGATCCCGGCGCGGGCTCCGGCTCGCTCGAACATGCCGATGATCTGCTGAACCTGCTCGGCCGAGTGTTCGGCACAGAGCGAGCAGCGCAGCAGGGTCATGTTCGCCGGGGTGGCCGGGGGGCGCGCCAGGTTCACGTAGAGGCCTTCGTGCAGCAAGGCCTCCCACATCGCGGCCCCGCGCTCCAGATCGGGCATAATGACCGATATGATCGCGCTCTGGGGTGTCTCGGTGCCGATCTGGAAGCCCGCGTCCTTGAGGCCCTTGTGCAGCGTGCGTGAGTTTTCCCAGAGGTGCGCCCGCTTGTCGGCGGCGTCCATGAGCTTGCGGATCGACGTGCAGGCCGTGGCGACGACGCTTGGCGGCAGGCTGGCTGTGAACACGTAGGGTCGGCAGACCAGCCGCATGATCTCAAACTTGGGATGATTGGAAACGCAGAAGCCGCCAACGGTGCCGACCGACTTCGAAAACGTACCGATGACGAAATCCACGTCGTCGAGGCAGTCCTGATCCTCGGCAACGCCGCGGCCGTTGGGGCCGATGAAGCCCATCGAATGCGCTTCGTCCACCAGCACCATGGCGCCGTACTTCTTGGCGACCGCGATCATCTCTTTGAGCGGCGCGATGTCGCCCATCATCGAGTAGACGCCTTCGAGCACCACCAGCTTGCCAGCACCTTCGGGGATGCGGCGCAGGCGCTTTTCCATCGCCTCGATGTCGTTGTGCTTGAAGGGGACGACTTCCGCGTCACCCATCTTGCAGCCATCCCAGATCGACGCGTGGCTGTCGATGTCGAGGACGATGTAATCGCCTTTGCCGGCGATGGTCGAAATGATGCCGAGGTTCGCCTGATACCCGGTTGAGAAGACCATCGCATGGTCCATGGCGTAGAAGTCGCACAGCGCCTGCTCAACAGCGCGGTGCCCCGCATATGTCCCGTTCAGGACGCGGCTGCCCGTGGTGCCCGATCCGAAGTCGTCCAGCGCCTGCTTGCCCGCCGCGATCACGTCCGGATCGAACGTCATGCCCATATAGTTGTAGGTGCCGAGCAGGATTGTCTCGCGCCCGTTGCAGATGGCGACGGTGGGCGAGAGCACTTTCTCCATGACCAGCCCGAACGGGTCTTCCACACCAGAGGACAGCAGATTCTCTCGCATCTGTATGAGCGGATCGAACTTGCTGAACAAGTCCGGTGCACCGCCCTGGATTGTCTCCGGCTGGTCGGGTTGGCTCACGGCTTCGGTCATCGCGTTCAGTCCTGCAGCTTCACGACGGCGTCGACGAGCTGACCGTAGGTCTCGATCTCGGCCTGCTGGTTCATGCTGATGATGATATCGAACTCGTCTTCGATGGCCGCCACGAAGTCCATGACAGTGAGGCTGTCGAACTCAAGGTCGTCGGTGAAGCGAGTTGCATCCGTGATGGGGATACCCTTCTTGTTGAAGGGCTCGATAAGGGCGTCAATGCGGGCCTTGGTGGCTTCGCGATCCATGAATCAGGTGCTCCGGTTAACGGCGTCGGCCTTGTGGCCGGAAAATAGGGCGCAAAAGCGGCGCCGGGCTTCAGTGTCAACCCCGCCTTAGACGAGCGCTCTCACCGCTTGCATGAACGGACCGATGGAGACCGGCTTGGCGAGGTATCCCTCTGCGCCCGCTTCGCGGATCCGTTCCTCGTCCCCTTTGCCAGCGTAAGCGGTCACGGCAAGTATAGGAGTTGAACGCAGCGTGGGGTCGTTCTTGACTGCCTCAATCAGGTCCAGACCTGACACATTGGGCAACTGGATGTCCATGATGATGAGGTTTGGCACGAACTCGCGCGCCTTTTCCAGGGCATCGCGACCGTCTGCCACCGGTTCGCACGTGAAGCCCTGGCTCTTGAGCACATCGCAGAAGAGCCTTCGATTGAGGTCGTTGTCCTCGACAACGAGGATTCGCTTTGCCATTCGATGCGCGACCCTATCTAACAGACTGGCATCCAGCAGGTTGCCCCTACCTCTATGGCACGCACGCGAGGCTGACAATTCTTAAGCAACCCGCATCCCCAGACATGAGCACGCCGGATCCGCAAGCGACCGCACTGAACGCCCTGGGCTGGATTCTCGGCGACGAGGATCGGGCTTCCCGCTTTCTGGCTCTGACCGGCCTTACTCCTGACGAGCTTCGCGCATCGCTGGGCGAACAAGGCACGCTTAGTGCCGTCCTGGACTTCCTCTGTTCGCACGAGCCGGATCTGATCGGCGCAGCGGAGGCCCTGGACATCTCTCCGCAAGAGTTGGCAGCCGTGCGCGGGAGGCTGGGATCATGAGCCGTCCCCTCGTGATTACCGACTGCGATGAAGTGCTGCTCTACATGGTGTCGCATTTTCGCGATTGGCTTGCCGAAGCCGAAGGCGTGACCTTCGCGATGGGCAGTAGCGATTTCGTCAGCGCCATGCGACGCACTGACAGCGGTGACCCCGTGCCGCAGGCGGAGATATGGGCGCTTCTCAACCGCTTCTTCGATGACCAGATGCATCGCCAGACCCCGGTCCGGGGAGCGGTCGAGGGCATCAAGACTCTGCGGGAGCACGCCGATGTGGTTGTGCTGACCAACCTGATGGACTTCCGCCAGGACGCGCGCACGCGTCAGCTGCTGGAGCATGGTCTGGACCTGCGCGTGTTCACTAATCAAGGACCCAAGGGGCCGGCGCTCAAGGCGATCCTTGAAGAATATGCGCCCAGCCGCGCAGCCTTCATCGACGATTTGGCGCAGCACCATGACTCGGTGTCGAGCATCACGCCGGATGTCACGCGGCTGCACTTGTGTGCCGAGCCGCTGCTGGCACCGCATATCGCCTGCGCACACCGGGCGGGCCATGCCCATGCCCGCATCGACGATTGGGAGGGAGCCGTACCGTGGCTGCTCGACCAGCTCCATGAGAACGAAGAAAGGGAACGCACATGAGTGACGGCGCAATCGAGGCGAGGCTTGCTGCTCTCGGGCTGACGCTGCCGGAACCTGCGGCCCCTGTCGCCGCCTATGTGCCGGTGGTCGTGGCAGGAGGGCTTGCGCATGTCTCGGGCCAGTTGCCGTTCGTGTCCGGTCAGCTCGTGACGGGGCGGCTGGGCGAAAACGTGAGCCTTGAAGAGGGGGTGCTTGCGGCCCAGGCGTGCGGCGTGATGATCCTTGCGCAGCTGAAGGCCGCATTGGGTTCGCTCACACGAGTGGAGCGGATCGTGAAGCTGGGCGTATTCGTCAATTCGACACCGCACTTCACCGATCAGCCGAAGGTTGCCAATGGCGCTTCGGAACTCATGGCGGCGGTTTTCGGCGACATGGGACAACATGCCCGCAGCGCAGTGGGCGTGCCGGTGCTGCCGCTTGGTGCGGCCGTGGAAGTCGATGCCATTGTTGCCGTTAGCGCCCCTTGATCGCTTGCTGGCTCCTGCTCCCGAACCAGGCAAAGTCGCCTGGATCGCCCGGCAGGAGTTCGCGCATCGGGGCTTCCACGCAGCTGGAACGCCCGAGAATTCCCTTGCCGCTTTCGAAGCTGCCATTGCGCAAGGCTGGGGCATTGAGTGCGACGTTCAGCGTTCGCGGGACGGCCAGCCGATGGTCTTTCATGACTGGAAGCTGGACCGGCTGACGGAGCACGCCGGGGGTGTCGCTCGTTTCATTGCCGAGCAGCTCTGCCGCATGGAACTGCGGGGAGGCAAGGGGACAATCCCGACGCTGGACGCGGCTCTGTCACAGATAGCCGGGCGGGTACCGCTGCTGATCGAGATCAAGACCCGCCGCGAGCGGCGGGTCGCGAACTTCTGCCTTGCCGTCCACGCGACGCTCAAGGGCTATGTCGGGCCACACGCGGTGATGAGCTTCGACCCTCGCGTGACGCGGTGGTTCTTCCGTCACGCGCCGGACACGGTGCGGGGGCTGGTCGTCACGGAGAACGAAAACCGCAGCTTGTCAGGGGCCATCCGCCGACGGTTGGCCTTGTGGCATGCTCGACCGGATTTTCTGGCCTACGACGTCCGGGACTTGCCTTCGCGTTTCGCAGCGGAGCAGCGGGCCAGAGGACTGCCGATCGCAACCTGGACGGTGCGAGCGCCGGAGCAGCGGAAGCGGGCGCAGGCAAGTGCCGACGCCGTGATCGCCGAGGCGGATGGTTTTAGCTGCACCGCGAAGGATGGGGAGTTGACCGCGTGAGCGAGCGGGAGTTCGTCGCCAAGATTGCGTCAAGCGTGTCGGCTCTTCCGGCCGAGCAGTGGGATGCCCTCACCGACAGCTGCAATCCCTTTGTCAGCCATGCCTTCCTGTCGGCACTGGAAGATTCCGGCAGCGTCGGCGGCCGCAGCGGCTGGGCACCGGCTCCGATCCTGATAGAAGATGCGGACGGCATGCTTGCAGGCGCCCTGCCGGCGTATCTGAAGGAGCACAGCCAGGGTGAGTACGTGTTCGATCACGCCTGGGCGGACGCCTGGCATCGTGCCGGAGGGCATTACTATCCCAAGTTGCAGATTGCAGCACCATTCACGCCCGCAACCGGCCCGCGGCTTCTGACGCGAAATCCCGAACTGGCGCAGCCGCTCCTGCGCGCAGCGGAAAGCCTTTGCGATCAGAACGGGCTCTCCTCAGCCCATGCGACTTTCATCGAGGCTGCGCAGATTGCTCAGTTTGAAAAGGCGGGGTGGCTTCTACGTGAGGACACGCAGTTCCATTGGACAAACCGGGGCTACGCCAGCTTCGAGGATTTCCTGGAGGTGCTTGCATCTCGCAAGCGCAAGGATCTGCGCAAGGAGCGGGCCAAGGCGCAGGAAGGGCTGACGATCCGTGGCTTCACCGGGCCTGACCTGGAGGAAGGTCATTGGGACGTATTCTGGGAATTCTACCAAGATACGGGACGGCGCAAATGGGGCCATCCTTACCTCACGCGCGAGGCGTTCACCCTTTTGGGCGAACGAATGGCCGACAAGATTCTGCTCATCCTTGCCTATGAGGATGGCGATCCGATCGCCGGCGCGCTGAACTTCATCGGCGGCGATGCGCTCTATGGCCGTTACTGGGGAACGCTCGTCGACCGGCCGTTCCTGCATTTTGAACTTTGCTACTATCAGGCCATCGACGCGGCGATATCGCTTGGCCTCTCGCGGGTCGAAGCGGGCGCACAGGGCGGGCACAAGCTGGCTCGGGGCTATGAGCCGGTCAGCACCGTCTCAGCGCACTACATTGCCAACAAGAGTTTCCGCGAGGCGGTGGCGGACTTCCTCGTGCGGGAGCGCCAGGGCGTGGCGCAGGACCAGTTCTGGCTGGCGCAGAGAACCCCGTTCCGGAAGGGCGACTGAGATCAGGCTGCGCGGCGGGTGGTTGTCGACAGCCACTCGCGCGCACGACGCTGCGCTTCGGCGATCTCACGCGCGGTCATCTCGTCCGCAATGTCTGCGCGGCACATCGCTGCTTCCTCATGTCCGGCCACGGCGGCGAGATTGAACCACTTGTGCGCCTCGATCAGGTCGCAGTTCGCGCCATGGCTGCCGGTGGAGAACGCCACGCCCAGATCGAAATAGGCCGTGTGGTCGCCCTGCGCCGCAGAAGCGAGGCAGCTTGCGACGAGCGCATCTTCCAGGCCGGCGTTGGTGTCCGACGCCTTGTCGGCTGCTTTATGGTTAAACCAAGCAATGCTCATAGGACTTACCCCCGAGCCTGGAGCGACCCTTTGCCCTCCGTGGCTCGCGGCAAATCTGCCCCCGCGTAGTCAACAAGTGGTTAATGTGCTCGCTTAATTCCCGCAGCCCTCGATGCCGTGCGACGAGGATGTGGCCGACCTTGTCCGCTTTTTCACCGGCGATTCTGCATCAAAGCTTGTGCAGGCGAATCCTCGCATTTATAGGCGCGGCATCCTGGGATAGCGGGGGCCACCGGGGTTAACTCGGGGCCAGCAGGGCATCGTCGTTTCCCAGGGGTGAAACGGTGCGGAGTTCATCTTGAAATGACGACGGCCCTTGCTGACGAAATTGACGTGCTGGCCAAGGCGAAGCGAGAAATCGGTGGCGCCTATGTTCCCGACGACGACGAATCTTATATGTCCGAGCCGCAGCAGGAATACTTCCGAAAGCTGCTGATGTCCTGGAAAAGGCTGATCCTCAATGCCTCGGCTGGAACACTCCAGCAGTTGCAGGACGGCCCCATTCGTGAGCCGGATCTCAATGATCGCGCTTCCAGCGAAACCGACTGGGGTATCGAACTGCGCACGCGCGATCGCCAGCGCAAGCTCATTGCCAAGATCGATTCGGCCCTGCGCCGCATCGAAGAGGGTGAGTATGGCTATTGCGAGGTGACAGGTGAGCCGATCGGTCTGGGGCGTTTGATCGCCCGCCCGATCGCGACGATGACGGTCGAGGCTCAGGAAGCTCACGAGCGGCGCGAGAAGGTCTCTCGGGACGATTGAGCCGAAAGGTTCGGGCGTCGGGAAATTACCTGTGCGTTAAGCGTTTTTTTGCGCTTTGCGTCTATAGGTTGCATCAGCGCCAGTCTCTTGTGGCCAGCGCCTGGAAACGACGACGCCCGAACCTTGCGGGATGGAGCCAATGGACGGTAACGAAAATAGGCAGATCGCGCGCGACAGCCTGTTTCTCATGGCGGATTTTCGTGCGGATAGCCTTCCCGGCGAACATCGCATCAAGGTCCGGAACCTGTCGGATGGCGGCATGATGGGCGAGGGGGACGTACGCGTTCCCCGCGGCTCGATCGTGGAAGTGAACATTCGCAATGTCGGCTGGACCAAGGGCTCTGTGGCCTGGGTCCAGGAGAATCGGTTCGGCGTGGCTTTCCTGGAACCGATCGATGCGCGCATCGCCCGGACGAAGATGCACGCCGAGGACGATTCTGCACCCAGGTTCACACGCAACCATCAGCCGTATACGAGCACGGGGCAGATCCGGAAGGTTTGATGAGGTCTGCAGGCACTGCGGATCGATGGCTTTGCCAACCTGCCAAAATCGACTAGTTCCCGATAGATGGCAGACCTGCAAACAGCGGCTGCGATACGCAAGTTCTGCTGGCTGATCGCTCTGTGTCTTTTCAGCGCAATGCTGACGGGTTGCGGCTCACCCGATACCTCTCGCTTTCCGCTGGTGGTCATCGGTGAGCCGGACGATCCGTTCGAGTCGGGAGTGCGCCTGCCGCTTGCAGCTCAGCTGACCCGTGCTTCCACGACTGGTGGGCTCGTCTCCTTCGATGAGCAGGGGCGCGTCGTTCCGGCTCTGGCAGACCGCTGGATCGTCACCGACGACGGCCGAAGCTATATCTTCCGCTTGCGCGACGGGGAGTGGCTGGACGGAGAGCCGCTGACCGCCAAGTCCGCAAAAAAGGGGCTCGATGCCGCGATACGCGCGGTGCGGAACACGCCTTTAGGGCTGGACCTTGCCGGCGTGGACGAGATCCGGGTGATGGCCGGTCGCGTCATCGAAGTGCGTCTCCTGCGACCAATGCCTTATTTCCTGCAACTGCTCGCGCAGCCGGAGCTGGGGCTCCTGCATGAAAAGCGGGGCGACGGGCCGATGGTGCTGGAGCGCGAGGGTGACACCGCCCTCTTTACGCCGATAGAGCCCGGTCGGCTGGGGCTGCCTGAAATTCCCGAATGGGAAGAGCGAGTGAGGCAGGTGGCGATGATGGCCCTTCCTGCCGAGCAGGCCGTGCAGCGCTTCAATGAGGGGCAGGCCGATCTCGTGCTGGGGGGGCGGATCCAGGATTTTCCGCTCACCAACTCGGTGGGGATCCTGCGCGGCACCATCCAGCTGGACCCGGTCATGGGCTTGTTTGGTCTGCAGATCGCCAATGATGAAGGCTTCCTTGCCGATCCTCAGAACCGCGAGGCGCTGGCGATGGCCATTGATCGCCCCAGTCTGATTGAGCCATTTGGCGTAAACGGGTGGACGCCTTCAACCCGTTTGCTCCCGACCGATCTGGATGGAGAGCTTGAGAACGATCCGGAGCGCTGGGCCGATCTGTCGCTGGCAGAGCGGCGTGCCGCTGCCGCGCAAAGAGTCCGCAATTGGGCGAACGCGGATCTGGATCCAGACGCTGACGATGAAGGGAAAGCGAGGTCTTCCCGAGATGGAAGTTCTGTGAACGGGGGCGCCACGCCGCAGCAGTCCAAGGCACCGGAACTGTCGATATGGCTTCCATCAGGACCCGGCTCAGACATTCTGTTCAACCGGCTCTCGGGCGACTTCCGAACGATTGGTGTCGCTAGCCAACGTGTGGAAGATCCGAAGGACGCCGATCTGCGCCTCGTGGATGAGGTAGCCCGATATCCGCGTGCGCATTGGTTCCTCAACCGGCTGTCCTGTGTCGCTCGGCAAGGTCTTTGCGAACCAGAAGTGGACGCGCTGGTCGCAGAGGCCATCAAGCTGGAGGATAGTGCGGAGCGCACGCTTCGCCTGAATGAGGCTGAAGCGCGCCTGACCCAGGCGAATGTCTTCATTCCGCTGGGGTCGCCGATCCGCTGGTCGCTCGTCCGCGGCAGCGTGCAGGGCTTCTCTCCCAATCCGTGGGCATGGCACCCCTTGATGCCGCTCGCGTGGCTGCACAGATAAGCTGAACAAAGCTACTTTTTGAAAGGTTTGCCGCAATGCCTCAGACAGGGTCGGCTCGACCCATGCGCCCGGAGCTGCCGCTGGGTAACGACGCAGCCTCGGTCCGTCGGCGCATAGAGGCGCTCGAGAAAGTTCTCGAACGGAGCTTCGAGATTCCTGGCATCGGCCGCAAGGTGGGCCTGGATGCGATCGTCGGCCTGGTTCCCGTGGCGGGGGACGTCGTATCGGCAGCCCTTGGCATGTATCTGGTCTGGGAAGCGCGCAAGCTGGGCATGTCCCGGTTCCAGATTGCCCGGATGGTTGCCAACGTGGGCGTCGATACCGCTCTGGGCGCTGTGCCGATCGCAGGAGATGCGTTCGACTTCCTGTTCCGGTCCAACACGCGCAATCTCAAGATCATCCAGCGGCATCTGGACAAGCATCACCCGCATACGCGCATCATTGAAGGCTAGGGGTTTGCTCCAGGCGTAGCTGCGCTATGATCGGGGCGTGAGACGATCATTCATCGGAATGGCCGCGCTGCTGCTGGTCGGCTGCGACAAGGCCGATAATGCGCCCGGGCCCGGAGGGGTGACGGTGGGCGAAGCGCGGGCGCTGGATGAGGCTGCCCAGATGCTTGAGGAGCGACGCACGCCGCCCGAAATCCTGAACCCCACCACCTCGCCGCCCGACGCCATGGTGGGGGAAGGGGGCAGTCCGGCTGAATGAAGCGGCCGGGGCCATAGCGATGGCTTCCCATTATCGCCTGCTCTTCGTTCAGGCTAATTGGCGGCAGGAGGCCGCCCACCGAGAGGTTTCATGCGAGGCAGGTCGTTCGTTCCAGGTATTGATCCCTTCCTGGTGTGCCTGATTGTTGTCGTTGTCGCCGCGTCCTTGCTGCCGGTGCGGGGTGTGGCGGCTTCCGCTTTCGACGGTCTCGCAGATGTGGCGATTGGCCTGCTTTTCTTCCTGCATGGTGCAAAACTGTCCCGAGCTGCGATCGGGCAGGGGATTGGCAACTGGCGGCTGCATGGGCTGACACTGGCCTCAACCTACCTGTGGTTTCCGGCCATAGGCCTGTTGACCGTGCAACTCGTGGAGGGTTGGCTTAACCCGCTCCTGGTCACCGGTGTGCTTTTTCTCACTCTGGTGCCTTCGACGGTCCAATCGTCCATCGCCTTTACAGCGATGGCGCGGGGCAATGTTGCGGCCGCGGTTTGCAGCGCGTCGCTCTCCAACTTGCTCGGCATCCTCGTTACGCCGTTGCTGGTGGGCTTCTTCATCCACTCGCGAGCCTCGGAACAAGGGGTCGACTGGCAGGGGGCGCAAGGGATCGTCTTGCAACTGCTGGTTCCGTTCCTGAGCGGGCACCTGCTTCGGCCCGTGATCGGCGGCTTCGTAGACCGGAACAAGAAGGTGCTCATGTTCGTCGACCGGGGCTCGATTCTGTTGGTCGTCTACACCGCGTTCAGCGCTGCTGTGGTCAACGGCATCTGGCAGATCCTCGACTTGCGGGATCTGCTGATGTTGCTGGTTTTGAGCGCGCTCGTTCTTGCTGCGGTTCTCCTGCTGTCGGGATTCACCGGAAAGCTTGCCAAGCTCCCGCGGGAGGACAGGATCGTGCTGCTTTTCTGCGGATCGAAGAAGAGCATGGTCTCGGGAGTGCCGATGGCCGGAGCGCTGTTCGCACCCGCCGAGGTCGGGCTGGTGGTGCTGCCGTTGATGATCTTCCACCAGCTGCAACTGTTTGTCTGCGCATGGCTGGCAGGCCGTTATGCCCGCGCAAGCGAGGCTCAAGAGCCAGCTAGCGTCACACGCATGGCCGAGCGCAGGGCCATGCAGGCCCGTGAGGGGGACGTCGTCTGAGGCGGCCGGAGTCTGGTCGCGCAGAATCTGGTCAGACGCAGTCTCGCCGGGCGTTGGCTGCGTCGGATGTGGCACGATCCGGCTCGATCTGCCATCGTGTGAAGATCCTGCTCACCGGAAGCACCGTATGACCGATATCGATCCCTTCATCACTGGCCTGCCGAAGGCGGAGCTCCATCTGCATATTGAGGGAAGCCTGGAGCCGGAACTGATGTTCGCGCTGGCAGAGCGCAACAAGGTGGCCATTCCCTTTGCTTCCGTGGATGAGGTGCGGGCCGCCTACGCCTTCTCGAACCTGCAGGACTTCCTCGACATCTATTACGCGGGCGCCGCCGTCCTGTGCACACGGCAGGACTTCCACGATCTGGCGTCCGCCTACTTCGCAAGGGCAGCCGCAGACGGCGTGCTTCATGCGGAGATTATGTTCGATCCGCAGACGCATACCGATCGCGGCATTTCGTTTGCCGAAGTGGTCGAAGGGCTGCTGTCGGCCATGGCCGAAGCCAAGGACAAGTACGGGATGACCTCCCAGCTTATCCTGTGTTTCCTGCGCCATCTGAGCGAGGAGGCGGCATTTGAAACCTTGAGGCAGGCCGAACCGTGGTTGGACCGCATCACGGCTGTCGGCCTGGATTCCTCGGAAGTGGGCCATCCTCCTGCCAAGTTTGCGCGCGTGTTCGCGGCTGCTCGCGCCAAGGGGCTGAAGATCACGGTTCATGCGGGTGAGGAAGGGCCACCCGCCTATGTCTATGAAGCGCTGGACCTGATCGGGACAGATCGGATCGACCACGGCAATCGGGCAATGGAGGACCCGGTGCTGGTGCGCCGCTTGCGGGAGGAGGGGAAGACGCTGACCGTCTGTCCGCTTTCGAATCTGAAGCTGTGCGTCGTCGGCGACCTTCAGCAGCACCCTATCGACCGGATGTTGCAGGCGGGCTTGGCAGCTACGGTCAATTCCGACGACCCGGCCTACTTCGGGGGCTATATCGCAGACAACTACAGGGCTGTCGCGGAGGCTCGAGGCCTCAGCCGTGAGCACCTCGCCACGTTGGCGCGCAACAGCTTCCTGGGGTCCTTCCTTCCCTCCGAGCAGATCGCGGCCCACATCGCCAGGCTCGATGAGTACTTGGCGACGCAGGCGCAATAAGGAGCGGCGTTACCCGAGCCGCTCCGGCACGGACTGTGCCTCTTCAACGATTGCGCTCGCCTGCCCCACTGATTCCCAGGGGAAGACGAACCACCGTTTGTCCTCGGCCCGGTCGATCGTATCCGTCCAATAGTCGACGGTCGCTTTCGAGCGCTGGTTGTTGATCAGCACTGCGAAGCGCAAGTTGTCGTCGACGCAGCCACTGCTGCCGAGCAGTTCGCGAATGTAGGCGATCGTTCCGCCGCTGTCGTTGATATCGTCGACGAACAGCAGCCGTGTGCCCGCTGCGCTCATGCCGGCGACCTTCGCAAGCAGCTCATCGGCGAAACCCGGCACGCGTGCCGAATGGTCGATCGAGAGCATCGGCAGGCCGAGCTGATGGGAGATATATACGGCCGGCACGAGCCCGCCCCGACCTACCCCGATGACGAACTCCGGCTTCCACTCGCTCTGCGCGATCCGGCGCGAGAGGAGCCGTACTTTCGCGAGAAATTCCTCATAGTACTCAAGGTAGTGGAGTTCGGGCTGCGCGGTGTCGCTCATGATATTCCTGCGGGTGATGTTGCAGCTCCCGGTTAGCCGCGCATCGACGCAACCGCAATTGACCTAGGGTAGGGGAGCTGCGGCCGGCTCGGAAGCCTTGGTTGCCACGGAGCACGACAAGCGCCAGAAGATGGACATGCGGCAAGCTAGCTCGACCCTCTCCTTCGATACACTCGGACGTGGACTGACCGAGATCACCAGCGACGTGTCGGATTGGGTTGAACAGGCCGGGATGACGGATGGCCTTCTCACGCTTCTATGCCGCCACACGTCCGCCTCGTTGCTGATCCAGGAAAATGCTGCGCGCGCGGTGCGCGCGGACCTGCTCGCCTGGTTCGAGCACATCGCGCCTGAGGGCGATCACTATCGCCACGATGACGAAGGCCCGGACGACATGCCCGCGCATCTGCGAGCTACGCTCACCGGCGTGAATCTACAGATACCCGTGGCGAACGGTCGCATGAGGCTGGGTACATGGCAGGGCATCTACCTTGCCGAGCATCGTCGCAGGCCGCATCGTCGCGAAGTGGCGGTTCATATGATCGGACAGTAGGGTCGGGCCAATAAGCCGGACAGATAAGGGAGAGAGCATGAAGGTGGACTGGGACATTGCCGAGCGTGAACGACACGTCATCGGTGACGCGCCACGGATAGAACCGGTTGCGCCGGACGCGCTGGACCCGGCTTCAGTAGACCTGATCAACGAAATCCGCGCCGCTGCCGGGGCCGGTCCCGCCACAATCGTCCCGGAGTACATGCGTACGATGATCCGTCATCCGCGCGTGTTTCGCTGCCAGATGGAGCTGGGCACGGTGCTGTTCCAGGGCGCTATTCCCGCGCGGGAACGGGAACTGGCTATCTTGCGCGTCGGCTGGCTTTGCGGCGCGCCCTACGAATGGGGCCAGCACGTCGCAATTGCCAAGCGGGTGGGGGTCAGCGCCGAAGAGATCGAACGCGCCCGACAGGGTTCCAAGGCGGCGGGCTGGAGCGAGCATGAGCGGGCCATTGTCGCCGGCGTCGAGGAACTGCTGGACAACAAGGCGCTATCGGACGCCACCTGGAACACTCTCGCACAGACATGGGACGAGGAGCAGCTTATCGAGTTCCCCATGATGGTCGGCCAGTATGTCGCGACCGCCTACGTACAGAACACGCTGCGGGTGCGCATGGAAGGCGGCAACGAGGGGCTTGCGCGCAAGTGACTCTGTCGGAGACCGGTGCCGGACCAGACGAGGGCGATCTTGTCCGCCGGCACCGCCTCTCCACGCGAATCTGGCATTGGGTAAACGCTGTCACTCTCCTGGTCCTGCTGATGAGCGGGCTGATGATCTTCAACGCACACCCGCGGCTCTATTGGGGCGAGTACGGCGCGAATTTCGACTACGCCTGGCTTGAGATCGGCCAACGTGGCGGAGAGGGTTTCCTGAGGGTCGGTTCGGTCCAGGTGCCGACGACCGGGGTGCTCGGAGTCTGGACCGATGCTGACGGGGTGGAGCGCTATCGTGCCTTCCCGGGATGGGCGACCATTCCGTCGCGCTACAGCCTTGCCGACGGACGGACATGGCATCTCGCTTTTGCTTGGATCCTGGCGATCGCGCTCCTGCTCTATCTGGCTTGGTCGCTGCTCAACGGGCATCTGCGCCGCGACCTTCACATTTCAGGCACAGAGTGGCGGCCGGGGCATGTCTGGCGCGACGTGAGCGATCACGCACGCCTGCGTTTTCCGACGGGCAAAGCGGCGTTGCGTTACAGCTTCTTGCAGAAGCTTTCTTACGCGCTGGTGCTCTTCGTGCTGCTCCCGCTGATGATCTTCACCGGATTGGGGATGTCACCTGCGACCGACTCTTGGGCTCCCGTTGTGACGCAGCTGTTCGGCGGGCGGCAATCGGCACGCTCGGTCCACTTCATCTGCGCCTTGGGCCTGACCGTATTCTTCCTCATCCACGTAACGATGGTGCTGCTTGCGGGGCCATGGAACGAGACGCGATCCATGGTGACCGGCAAGTACCGGCTGCCGGGTGCGAGGAGGGATCGATGACGCGGCTTATCCTGTCTCGGCGCGCGCTTATCCGCACCGGGGCGCTAGGGGGCGGGCTGTTGCTCACCGGCTGCGACAAGCTCTACGAGCAACCTCGATTTCGTAGCGTGCTCGAGAGTGCCGAGGATCTTCATCGCGTTACGCAGCGCGCGCTCGGCGGGCAGGCCTTGGCACGCGAATTTGCAGTATCGGATCTGTCGCCTGTGTTCCGCGCCAACGGCAGCAGGGAGGGCGCCGGAGAGGACTACAAGCGCCACCTTGCGCAAGGCTTCGAGGACTGGGCCTTGCGGGTAGACGGGCTGGTAGCCCGCCCCCTGGACCTGCCCCTTTCCGCGCTGAAGGCGATGCCGCAACGGGCGCAGATCACCCGGCACGACTGCGTCGAAGGCTGGAGCGCGATCGGGCAGTGGCAAGGGCCGCAGCTCTCGCAGGTGCTTGAACTTGCGCAAGTCAGCCCGGCCACGAAGTACATCGTGTTTCACTGCGCGGACGTGCTGGGCGGAGCGCCGTATTACGAGTCGATCGATATGATGGATGCCCACCATCCGCAGACGATCCTTGCCTGGCGAATGAATGGTCGGCCGCTGGACGAGGCGCACGGCGCCCCGCTGCGGCTCAGGGTCGAGCGACAGCTTGGCTACAAGCATGCCAAATTCGTGATGCGGATCGAGGCGCGGGATACGCTGGCGGGGCTCTACGGCGGCAAGGGCGGCTATTGGGAGGATAGCAGCGGCTACGCCTGGTACGCCGGGATCTGAGGGGCTGCCTCAGCTGGCCAAGCGTACTACCTGCGGCTCTTCAAACACGACGCGGGGCTGGTCCGGCCAGATGCCGCGCGTGTCATAGACGAGCTTATTCGCACGTTCCGCAAGCGGCACCACGCGGAACACGTCGTGGTCGACCAGCACGATGAGTATGTCGCAGGTCTCCAGCGCCTCATCCACGTCAATCTGGACGGCTCCGGTGTCTGTGAATTCGAGAGGCAGTTCGCTCGCATACGGCTCAACGATGTGGATGCGCTCGCCGTACTTGCGGGCGAGACGCGCGGTGACGAAGCGGGCAGGGCTTTCGCGAAAGTCATCGATGTTCGCTTTGAAGGCCAGCCCAAGACACGCGACTTTTGTGCCTGGATTTGCTGCGACGAGTTCGTCCGCCTTCTGGATGACGTGGTGCATCTTGCCGTCGTTCACTCCGCGTGCGGTGCGGATGAGCGGCGTTTCCTCGGGCGCGCCGTGGACGATGAACCATGGGTCGACTGCGATACAGTGGCCGCCCACTCCTGGTCCGGGCGAGAGGATGTTGACGCGGGGGTGGCGGTTGGCGAGCCGAATGACCTCCCAGACGTCGAGTCCCATGCGGTCGGACACGATCGACAGCTCATTGGCGAAGGCGATATTCACGTCGCGGTAGGCGTTTTCGACCAGCTTCGTCATCTCGGCTGAGCGCGCATCGGTAGTGACACACTCGCCCCGCACGAAGCGCTTGTAGAAGGCCAAGGCCTTGCGGGCACAGCGAGGGGTGATCCCGCCGATCGAACGGTCGTTATTCGTCAGCTCTTCAAGAATTCGGCCCGGCAGAACGCGTTCCGGGCAGTAGGCAATGGCGATGTCCGGCGTCTCGCGCGTGAGACCAGGTACTCTAAGGTCAGCCCGGCGCGCGGCAATCAGATCGCGGAGGTGTTCGGTGGTGCCCACGGGAGACGTGGACTCAAGGATCACGACGTCCCCGCTCTTGAGCACCGGGGCGATGGCCTCGCCGGCTGACAGGACATAGGAGATGTCCGGCGCGTGGTCCTTGTCGAAGGGCGTGGGCACCGCGATCACGAAAACGTCCGCAGGCGCAACTGTCGTGGAGGCGGAGAGCAGCCCGCGCGCGACGACGCCTTGCACCAGTCCGTCGAGGTCGACTTCCTCGATGTGGATCTCGCCACGGTTGATGGTGTCGACGACGCGCTGCGAAACGTCGAGGCCGCGCACCTTGCAACCTGAGCGGGCGATTACCGCCGCAGTGGGAAGTCCGATGTATCCAAGGCCGACAACACAGACGTCAGGCTTCGTGTCCGATTTCATTGGCGAGCAGCTCCACGATGCGGGCCGAGCTGCGTCCATCCCCGAACGGGTTGTGGGCGCGGGCCATGGCCTCGTAGGCCTCGGTATCGTCGAGCAGGGTTGAAATTTCGGTAACGATGGCGGCGGCATCGGTCCCGACCAGCTTTGCGGTGCCGGCTTCTACCCCTTCGGGCCGCTCGGTCGTCTCGCGCATCACGAGCACCGGCTTGCCCAAGGCGGGTGCTTCCTCCTGCACCCCTCCGCTGTCTGTCAGCATGATCTCAGCGATATTCAGCAGCCGTGCGAAGTGGGGATAATCGAGCGGTTCGATGAGGGCGACGTTTTCCAAGCCGCCAAGGCTTTCGTTCATGACCTTCCGCACGTTGGGATTGAGATGAACGGGGAAGATGACAGCGACATCGGGGCGCAGCGCGATTTCGCGAATCGCTTGGGCAATTCCCTCCATGCCGCCGCCGAAGTTCTCGCGCCTGTGACTGGTGACGCCGATGATCCGCTTCCCGACGAAGCGCTGCTCCAGTTCTGCCAGACCGCTCGCCAGCGACGGTTCGGCCTCGATGCGCGCTGTCACCCAGTGCAGCGCATCGATAACCGTGTTTCCAGTCACGTGTACCCGCGCGGGGGGCGCATTTTCCTTCAGCAGGGCAGCGGCCGCCGTCTGAGTGGGGGCGAAGTGCAGGCTGGCCATGGCGCCGATGATCTTGCGGTTCACCTCCTCTGGCCAGGGGTGATAGATGTTGTAGCTGCGCAGCCCCGCTTCCACATGATCCACGGGAACCTTGCGGTAGTAAGCTGCCAGAGCGCCTGCCATGGCCGTTGCCGTGTCGCCCTGAACGATGATCCGGTCGGGTTTTACCTCGTCCATCACTTTGCCCAGGCCGGTCAGCAGGTTCGCAGTCAGCGCGTCGAGCGTCTGGTCCGGTTGCATCACGTTGAGATCATGATCCGGCTTGATTCCGGTGATGGTAAGCACCTGATCGAGCATCTGTCGGTGCTGGGCCGAGACACACACGACGCATTCAAACCGGTCATCCGCTTGAAGAGCGTGGACCACGGGGAAGAGCTTGATGGCTTCAGGGCGAGTGCCGAAGATGACCAGGATGCGGGTGCGTGCCTTCATGCGATGGCGATAACAGCGCGGGGTTAAGCATGGAATAAGGGTACATGAACTCACGTCAGAGACTGAGCGGACGTGCCCCGAAGGAAATCTCCAGCCGCAAAAAACGCGGCCAAGACGTAATCTTAAAGCTTTGTGCAAGGAGACAGGGGCGAGCGCCATGCTCGTGACTGCTGGAGGCGCAGATGCGGGTCATCACTTGCCTTCCGCCTCGCAGGCCGAGACCCGCCACGCTGTCGCAGGTTAGCCGGGTTCAAAAGAGGCGCAGCCAGAGCGGTGGACAACAATCGCAACATGCTTGCCCCGAAGGATTTCATCGGGAATCCCGCCCGCCATGGCAATTCTGAGTGACAAGTGGATTCGCGAGCAGGCGCTCGGCACCCGCATGATCGAGCCGTTCGTCGAAGCGCAGCGGCGGGACGGCTGCATCTCCTACGGGCTCTCGTCCTACGGCTATGACGCTCGAGTGGCCGACGAGTTCAAGATATTCACCAACGTCGACTCGGCTGTGGTCGATCCGAAAGACTTTGCCTCGAACTCGTTCGTTGATCGCAAGACGGACGTCTGCGTCATTCCGCCGAACTCCTTCGCGCTGGCCCGCACGGTCGAGTACTTCCGCGTGCCGCGCGATGTCCTCGTGATCTGCCTGGGTAAGTCGACATATGCCCGCTGCGGCATCATTGTGAATGTCACGCCACTGGAACCCGGCTGGGAAGGGCACGTAACGCTGGAATTCTCCAACACAACGCCCTTGCCGGCCAAGATCTACGCCAACGAGGGCGCTTGCCAGTTCCTGTTCCTGCAAGGCAACGAGCCGTGCGAAGTCAGCTATGCTGATCGAGCCGGCAAGTACATGGGCCAGCAGGGGGTAACTCTACCCAGGCTGTAAACCGCTCCTGCACTGGCAGAAGCGGTTCAGGCGTGCCCTAGGCGGCGCGCTTTTCGTATTCTTCGCGTTCCGCGGCGATGAGGATGTCCGCGAGCATCCAGTATGCCTCACCCCAGGCGGCCAGCACTTCGTCCGTGGCGACCTCTTCGCCCAGGACTTCCCGCACGGCCGGTAGCAGTGCTTCGGCGACGAGCGGATAGTGTTCGGCCTTCACGCCGGTCTCTACGTGGCGCGCGACCATGCGGTTCACTGCAGGGCCCAGGTTCTGCAATTTGTCGATGTTCTTGGAGTACGCGAGTATCGCGGCGGCCAGGCGCTTGGGCTGTTCTCCGCTCTCCTGCGCGGCCTGATCGAACATCGCCTTTACCTCGGGATCCTGGAACAGGCGCCGGTACATGGCGGTGGTGATGGCAACGCCATGCTGCTCGATCGCGGGTGCCGTCGACTTGACGATGGCTATCGATTCGGGGCTGCAGGTGCGCATGGCTCATCTCCTTTATTGTGGTACTTAATATACCGGTATTATGTTTGCTTGTTTTATGCAAGGCGGGAATTCATATTGCCTGTATGCAGTTGACGCAGCACACCGACTACGGCTTGCGGCTCCTGATCGTGCTTGCGCGGGCAGGGGGCGAACCAGTGGCACTCACGCAGTTCGCGGCCGAGCAAGGGCTTTCCTATCATCACGTCGCCAAGGTCGCGCAGAAGCTTGGGCGTGAAGGCTTCATCGTCAGTCATCGTGGGCGCAGTGGCGGCGTTTCGCTCGCGCGGCCTGCCGAGGACGTGACAGTGGGGCAGGTCGTCCGCACGCTGGAGAGCGGAATGCGCATTGCCGATTGCAGCGGCTGTGCCCTTCGTGCGGACTGTGGCACCAGTTCGTTGCTGGCTCGTGCGCTGGCTGCGTTCATGGAGGTTCTGGACGGCGCGACGCTGGCAGAGGCCGCCAAGGCCGGCAACGCCCATATGCCCTGGGCCCTGGTTCCCGCCTGAGCCTTCGGGAACAATCCCTCCTGCTGATGCTTCTTTGGCTGGCTTTCCAAGGAAGGAAGAGGCGGGCATGTCTAAGATCGCCGCCATTATCGGCCGCGTGCTGATCGGTATCCTGTTCATTGCTAGCGGCATCAGCAAGCTCCTGGACATCAATGGGACCAATACGATGATCACCTCCGTCGGGTTGCCCGACGGACTTGCCGTACCAGTCGCGCTGTTGGAATTGATCGGTGGGCTGTGTCTTGCGGCCGGCTTTGCCGTTCGCCTCGTGGCGATAATCCTGGCCCTCTTCACGGCAGCCACGATCCTGTTTTTTCACAACAGGTTCACCGATCCCAACCAGGCTGTGGCCGCGCTCAAGAACCTCGCGATCATCGGCGGTCTCGCACTTGCCTTCGCGCACAGCCAGATGTGGTGGCACTATTACTCGATCCGCACTGCCCGGGAGGGCGAACTGGCGACGCGCGATGCGGAACGCCGCGTGCATGAGGCTGAACTGCGCGCCGCCAGGGCCGAGGCAGCGGCCGAAGCGGTCTCCGCTACAGTCGCGACAGCCGCCCCAGAGACACACCTTCATACCAACACGGCGGGCGAGCACAGCACCCACGTGGCGACGAACCGGCGCCGCTGGTTTGACTGGTAGGTCTGCCCCCAGACGGGAACTTGCCTCGCTGCGCACCTTGCGCTGAACTGCTGTTCAGGATGCAAAAAAGGTTGGGGGAACAATGCCCGAAGGCTCAGTTGAGGCGCGGCTTGCCGCTTTGGAGGCGCGCTGCCGCAAGGCGGAAGACCACTTGGAGATCCTCAATCTCCTGAACACCTACGGGCCGCTCGTCGACAGCGCCACGGCAGAGGCGGCGGGGGAGCTCTGGGTGGAAGGCGGCGGGTACAGCTTCACCCTTCCGGATGGAGGCACGAAGCGCCTTTCGGCTCCAGACGAGATCGCCGGAATGTATCACTGGGAAGGCCATCTTGAGCTGGTGAAGACCGGCTGTGCGCATCTCACGGGTACTCCGAAGATCAGCGTCAAGGGGGATGAAGCTGAGGCGGTGGGCTACTCCGTCGTCATTCTTAAAGAGGAAGATCGCTGGTTCCTCTGGCGTGCTGCGGTCAATCACTGGACCTTTCGGCGAACCGGCGAGGGCTGGCGAATTGTCGAGCGTTTCAATCGCGCTCTCGATGGCAGCCCTGAAAGTCATGCGACCATGCGAAAGGTGACGGGCATATGAGCATGGCAGGAAACAGGCGCTTCGAAGGCAAGGTGGTGATCATCACCGGCGCCAGTACCGGGCTCGGCCCAGTGATGGCGAAGATGATGGCACAGGAAGGCGCGCGGCTCGTACTGGCGGCACGACGACTGGAACTTGTCGAGCAGGCCGCCGCCGCAATCGGGCCAGATGCAGTCGCAGTGCGTGCGGACGTCACCAGTGAAGAAGACGTGGCAGCCATGGTAGATGCGGCAATGACCCGTTGGGGTCAGGTCGATATCATGATGAACAACGCTGCCGTGCCGGGCACCGACAAGTTCATCTGGGAGCAGACGGTCGACAACTTCCTCGATACCTACAAAGTCGATTGCATGGCAGCGATGCTGTGCACGCGCGAGGTGCTTAACCGCTCGATGATGGAGCGCCGCACAGGTTCGATCGTGAACTTCTCGTCCAGTGCCGGGTGGGACGGAATGGTCCGCAAAAGCCACTATTCTGCCGCCAAAGGAGCCCTGCGCATCCTCACCAAGACAATCGCCCGCGAGGTGGGGGAGTACGGCATCCGCTGCAATTGCGTTGTCCCCGGCGCGATCGGGACGGATCTGATGATCAACTACATGAAACGCGTGGCGGAAGAGCAGGGCAAGAGCGTGGAAGAAATAGAGGCGAGCATCGTCGCGCCCTTGCCGCTCAAGACCTTCTCCACGCCAGAGGACGTTGCCCGCATGGCGTTGTTCCTCGCGTCTGACGAGGCGCGCACGGTTACCGGTCAGTCGATCAATGTCGATGCCGGTTTGGTCATGTCATGACCGTAGAGGACCTGCTCGCGCGTGAAGCGATCCGCCACGTCATGGCGAAGTACACAACGTCCGGCGACCGCTTGCGGGTGGATGAGTTCGTGTCCTGCTTCACCGAAGATGCTGTAATCGAAAGCGAGCATGTACCGGCGGACCGGGCATTTCGCTATGAGGGCAAGGCCGCGATCCGACAGTGGCAGGAGCGCTGGCTGGCGGGCGAAGGCGCCACCCACGGAGCTACGTTCGTGCGGCACCACCTCTCGACCTGCCGGATCGACCTCAAGGACGCGGACAATGCCGAAGCGCGGACCTACTGGGTCGCCTGGACAGACATCGGCCCGGATCATTCCGGCTATTATCTCGACCGGTTCCGCAAGTCCGGCGAGGAGTGGCTGATTGCTCATCGGCGGGTGCGGATGGATTGGGAGGCGCCCGATAGCCTCTTCCGCAGTGCGATTCCCAACTCGCGCAGCGGCTGGACCTAGACTGCAGCGTTTAGGCGAAGGCGGCGAGCTCACTGGAGAAGGAGGTCGGCGGAACGGGTACAAGGTCGCGGTATTCGGGGGTAGATGGCTCGACTTGATCTAAACGCGCGTGCCAAGCGGATCGCACTTTGACAGTCTATCGGAGAAGGCGGTGCCGCACTGGCGCGTCATGGGAGTTCGGTATGACCACATTGAACCGTCGTCAGATCTTGGCTGGCACCGGAGCCACGCTCGCGGTGTCCATGGCATCGGTCCCCGCGACCGCGGCAGCCGTAACGGGTTCCTCTCCCGACCTTGCAGGCAAGAGCATCCTGATCACCGGCACGTCGTCTGGTTTCGGCCGCCTTGGCGCGCTGATGTATGCCCGTCGAGGCGCCAGGGTGTTCGCCACGATGCGCAATCTGCCTCGGCCTGAAGGAGCCGAGCTGGAGCAGATTGCGCGCGACGAGAAACTGGACCTCACCGTGCTGCCGCTGGATGTCCTGTCAGACGCGCAGGCTGCGGCGACGGTCGCGGAGGTAGAGCGCAGGCTCGGCGGTCCGCTGGACGTGCTGGTGAACAACGCCGGAATCGTCATCTCCGGACCAGTCGAAGTGCAGGACTTGCTGGCGGCGCAACTGGCGTTCGATACCAACGTCTTCGGTTACCAGCGCATGGCGCGGGCAGTTCTGCCCGGTATGCGCCGCAATAAGTCAGGCTTGATCGTCAATGTCTCGTCTCAGCAGGGCCGGATCATCATGCCCGGCATGGGGCTCTACTCGGCCACGAAATTCGCGGTGGAGTCGATGAGTGAGCAACTGGCTTACGAACTCGCCCCTCACGGTATCGAGGTGGTCATCATCCAGCCGGGTGGTTATCCAACGGACGTGGGGGAGAACCGCGCTCGCTACAACGCTGCGCTGCTCGCCCGTGCAGAAGAAAGGCATACGGCAGGCTATCCCGCGATGGTCGCCAGCATGACTCCTGCACCGGGTGCAGGCCGCGCCTCTGCTGCGGCGACGGCCAGACCCGATCCCGCCGACGTGCCGCGCGCCATTGCCGAGATCGTCGCGATGGCTCCGGGAACCCGGCCCCTGCGGCGGCCCGTGCACCCCGCTCCCAAGCCGCAGGAGGCGATCAATCGCGTGTCTGCCGAAACACAGCGCGCGCTGCTTGCCAACGGTCCTCATGCCGAGGCGGCGAGGGCGGTGCTGGACTAAGGAGGGCTCTTCCGGAGCGCGTTTGATGAACTGCGCGACACGGTGAGCGGCTTTCTGCCGCTGCTCGAGGCGGTCAGCGCATGGATTTCTTAGGCTACTGGAGTCTCAAGGCTTCTGTCGGGTGGCCTTAGGACGGGCAAGGAGGTGGCTTCGGCCGCTGCGGTCCGAAGCCACCGGGCACTTCAGGCGATCATCTTCAGAGGCGATTGCGCGGCCTTGCTCTGTCCGACGGCTGACAGGTGCGCGCGCTTGCTGTCCCTGACCTGGAATCGGGTCGCCTGTTGGGACAGAAGCTGTACCTCGTTGGTCAGATTGCGTGCCGCGGCAGAGGTTTCCTCGACCATTGCGGCATTTTGTTGCGTCGATTTGTCCATCGAGCTGATCGCTGCAGATATTTGGTTGATGGCCGACGACTGTGCCTGGTTGTCTGCCGCCATGGTGGCGAGCAGTTCGTGCACCTGACCCACTCCGCCCGAGATTTCAGCCAGTGCGCCGTCCACCTTCTGAACGGCTTCCACGGCGGTGACGATGTCGGTCTGGGTGACCGTCAACTGGCTGCGAGCCCGCTGGGCCTCTTCCTCTGCACGCATGGCCAGAGCAGAGACAAGGTCCGCCACGACGGCAAATCCGCGTCCGGCATCACCAGCCCGCCCGGCTTCGACGGCTGCATTCATGGCCAGAACGCGAGTCTGGAACGCGATTTTGTCGAGCCCTTCGATGACGCCGTCGATCCCCTTTGCGCTTTCCGATACGCGGCTCATCGCCTGAACGGCAAGGTCCGCGACCGAACGCCCCCCGGAGACCGTGGCAATCGCTCCGTCGGCCGTTTGCACCGTCTTTGCTGCGGCCTCGGCGGTCGCCATAAGACGCTGGTCCATCATGGTGATTGACGCTGCCGTTTCTTCCAGGCTGGCGGCGTTGCTCTCTGTGCGTCGCGCCAGATCCTCCGATGCAATCGCGATTTCGCCTGACCCGGCGCGTATCTGATCTGTGCTTTCGATCACCGATCCGATCAACTCCCGCAGGTTGGCCACTGCGCTGTTGTAGTTGTGCTCCAGCGCGGCAAATGCCTCGGGCAGTCCGGCAAGATCAGCCGACATGTCCCCTTTCGCGAGGCTCTCCAGCGCGCCCGTCAGCTTCTCGACAGCAAGGGTCCGATCCGCCTGCGCCTGCTCGAAGTAGATGGAGACCGACAGGTCCATGTCGAGCAAAGCCGCCTTCATGATCGCGATGCTGACTTCCTGCGCGTCTGAGCGCCCGAAAAACGCACGCACGCGTCCCATTAGCGTCTGCTTGCGCGCCAGACCTCTGAGCAGGTCTTCGAGCACGAGGGCGTAGGCGCCAATATACCAGCGGGGTTCAAGGCCAATCCGTGCGTGTACCGAGCCGATGCGGCGAACGCTCTGGTAGAATTCGTCGTCGAACTCTCCGTCGGCGATATGAAGCCAGTGCGCCTGCTGCGCAGCCTTGGCTTTCTGCATGTGGGCACCGTCGCGGAAGAAGGCGGCGGTCACGGGCGTAGCCCGGGCCTGACTGTAAAAGCGTTCGAGCGCACCGCCGATCAGGGCGCTGATCTGCGGCTTGAGAGCAGCCACGCGCCGTCGCTGCTCAGCTCCGAATGCCATGAAGGACAAACGCGAGCTGATCTCCGTGTTGGACATTTACCTGATTTCCTCTTGCCGGGTGGCTGATTGCTTCGCCACGCTTCGACGACCACGTCCTATTCTAGATGGATGTTTCCCGGCCGCGTGCGCCGGGCTAAATCATTGATTCCGAATTGGTGAGACAATGCACTCAGAATGCCATCCACTCTCCAGCTGACGAGGCCGCTGGTCGGGGGGCAAGAGCAGCGAGACGGTGCTTGCTGATGGCAACGGGAAGGCGAGACACCGCGCTACTCTCTCCTTCGACAACGAACTCCGCGGCGTGCGCAGCGAGATCCGCGACTTCAGAACTGAGGTTTCGCGCGGCGGCGGACGTTTGTTCGACCATCGCCGCGTTCTGCTGCGTGGCCTGATCCATGGCGACGATCGCGGTTCTGACCTCGCCAATGGTCGCCGCCTGTGCCTTGTGATCGGCGGCCATGTGACGAACCAGGCTGTTCACCTCGTCCACATCCGACACGATGGCTCCAAGAGCCCCGTCAACCTTGCGCACCATCTCGACAGCAATCGCGATGTCCGTCTGAGCCGTCGTTAGCTGCGTGCGGGCTCGTCCTGCCTCCTCTTCGGCGCGCATGGCCAAGGCCGAGACGAGGTCCGCGACCACGGCAAAGCCGCGTCCGGCCTCGCCTGCCCTGCCGGCCTCGACTGCGGCATTCATGGCCAGGACGCGGGTCTGGAAAGCGATCTTGTCCAGCCCCTCGATCACATCGTCGATACCCTTTGCGCTTTCGGAGACGCCTGCCATCGCCCGAACGGTGTCGTCCGCCGTTGATCGGCCGGCAGCAACAGTCTCCAAGGTCCGTTCCGCGCGCTCAAGCGTCTGTTCAGCCGCGGCGACACCGCTACGCAGCCTGTCATCCATTTGCGCGATGGCGGTCGATGTCTGTTCCAGTGTTGCGGCATTGGCTTCCGTGCGGCGAGCGAGGTCCTCGGAAGCCTGGGCAATCTCCCGCGAGCCGCCGTCGATTGCGGCGGCCTTGTCTCCCAGCCGGCGGATTAGCAGGCGCAACGATGAAAGCGCCGCGTTGAAGTTGCTCCGGAGACTGGCGTAGCGCGCGGGGAATACGTCCTGAACGTCGCGGGAGAGATCGCCCTTCGCGAGCTGCATGAGACTCGTCTCCAGGTTCTCGATAACCGTTGTGAGTTCCTGCGCCTGGCGCTCGCGTTCTGCGTCCAGTTCGGCCTGAGCCGCAGTCCGCTGCTGTTCGCCTTTTTCAAGCGCGGTGAGCAGAGCGACCACTTTTTGCGCAACCCAGATAAGGGTGGCAGCCTCGGCAAGCAGAATAACCGCGTGAAGCAGAATACGCGTGAAGGAACTGTCTCCTGGGAAGACCCAGCTTGGCACCGCCATCCCCAGGATCAGGTGATGAACTGCAATGATGGCGGTTCCGAGCGCAATCGCCCGCCAGTCGCATAGAATAACCACCATCGCCAGGACGGCGAAGAACACCATGTGCAGGTCCAACTGCCACGCCGTACCCTGAAATACGAAAAGCATCAGGGCCGGGAGCGTCGCCACGCTGGCAGCGGCCGAGAGGCGCGCCGCAGGATCGGTTCTTCCGCTTCCGGCGGCCAGGGCAGGGAATATTGCGAGACCTATCGCCAGCAGGGCGGCCAGGGTTGCGCCGCTCGGAGCGATGATGAAGGCGCCTGCGACGGTGATCGCGGCCAGGGCGACGCCCACGGTGGACAGCACGCGTATGGCCGTAAGCCGAAGAAAGTTCAGATCCACTGCACTCACCTCAATTGTTGTGTGGCTGCGCCGCAGCCTGCCCAGCTGGCGCGGATCAGGATGGCGCCATTCCTGATCGCCGGGAGCCAAGGGGCACCGTCTGCGGCATCGATCAGGAAAGACCCGGCAACGGGTCCCGGTCCAACCAGCTTGGCCCCGCTCTCACGCAGCCAGGCAGTCGACGCGCGAGCGCTGGAAGGAGCAAGCGGCAGGACGAGCATGCGGCTCTCGTCGGGTAGAAACACGATCGCAGGCGCCAGCGCGACGAGCGCAAAATGGATATGATTGCCCCATCGCTTCAGGGGGCGCGCCTGCCGCTTGCCGAGAGCCTCCATTGTGCGCGTCCGATACTCTCCAAGACCAATGACGGCGCACTGCACGCAGCACGCCCGTGATCATTATAGCTGCAGGGCAGACGGGTCGGCGTGTGTGCTGCCTCAGGAATAGTACGGAGTTGCTGTCACCAAACGAGACGCAGCGCGCGATGCAGAAGGACAGACGAAAACCGCCGACCGTCGCATGCGCGGTTGTCTATGGTATCGTGCATCTACTGGAGTGGTGCCGCTTACAGGACTCGAACCTGTGACCCCCGCATTACGAATGCGATGCTCTACCAACTGAGCTAAAGCGGCGCGCCTAGGTTAGACCATGGGCGAGCGGCGCGTTTACCGGCGGGCAACGGGTCGCGCAAGACCTTTATGGCGGTGACAGCGACGCTCTTGCCTTGGAGGCGAAGCTAGTTGCTGGAGTGCCTGGAGAATCGGGCGCTGCGAGCGGACGAATGGCAAACAAGAATAGGGCCGGACCGTCTTCGCTTGGGTGAAAACGGTCCGGGGGGCAGAGCTCAAGATAACCTGCGCACTTTCCTTATTGCGCGGCTTTGTGAACGAGGCCGCGGCGCATCACAAAGTTCACGTTCTGCAGCCGGGTAATGTCCTCCAGCGGTGAGCCGCTGAGTGCAATGATGTCTGCGTCCTTGCCCGGTGTGATCGTTCCGATCGAGGCCGAGCGGCCCAAGGCTGCCGCTGCATTGACGGTAGCGGTCTTGAGCGCTTCTGCGGCCGACATGCCCGCGGATGTCAGCAGGGCGAACTCCTTTGCATTTTCCGCGTGCCGCGACACACCGCTATCGGTGCCGAACGCGACCTTCACCCCGGCGGCGATCGCCTTTTGGTGGCTGGCGAAAGCGGCTGCTGCAGCTTCTTCAGCCTTGGGGATGACGGCGGGAGGAAGCATGCCGGCGCGTGCCTGCTCAACAGCCGCGCGCGGAGCCATCATCGTCGGCACCAGCCATGTGCCGTTTGCCTTGAACAGCTTGATCGCCTCGTCGTCGAGGAAGGAGCCGTGGTCGACAGTATCCACGCCTGCCGCGATGGCTGCTTTGGTGCCGGCTGCAGCGTGGCTATGCGTGGCGACCTTGCGGCCTAATCCATGGGCTGTGTCGATGATCGCGCTCATCTCCGCGTCGGTCATCGCGCGGCCAAGCCCTCCAGAGACGTTTGAAAGCACGCCACCGGTCGACATGTACTTGATCACCTGTGCTCCCAGCGCGACTTGCTGCCGCACTGCACGGCGGCATTCATCTGGACCGTCGCAGGTGTTGATCGTGTGCTGGTGGATCGCATCGGCGAACTGTTCGGCAATGCCGTTGGTGGGATCGCCATGACCGCCCGAGACGGAGATGGGGTTACCGGCGTTCACGATCGTCGGCCCGTCGATGTCACCACGCTCCACCGCCTCGCGCAGGGCGCGCATGCCCCGGGCGTTGCCGCCCAGATCGCGCACGGTGGTGAAGCCCGCGTCGAGCGTTGTGCGTGCGTTCGCCACAGCATGCATCATATCATCCGCCTCGTCGCGGTTCATGGCTGTCAGCCGGTCCTTGAGCGGGTCGCCTCCGATGCCCCAGAGGTGAACGTGCATGTCGATCAGGCCGGGCAGCACGAACTTGTCGCGGAGGCCTACGACCTGAGCGCCCGGCGGAGGCGTTGCGAACCCGTCGCGCACTTCAGCGATCTTCTCATTGCGGACGACAATGGTGCTGGGACCGCGCGGTGGCTTGCCCGGTTCGGTCAGCAGGGTCCCGGCGTGGACGTAAACGAGCGTGTCCGCCGCTTCTGCTGTCTGCGCCGAGGCGAGTGCACCAGGTTGTGCCAAGGCCGGTGTGGCGAGAGCGAGTGAAAGAGCAGCTGAAATGGCGTTGCGCATCTGGATCCCCTTTGTTGTTGAAGGGGATGCCTTCCAGCACCCGCACGATCAAGCACCGCCTTCGTTCCCATGCACATTCTGCGGAGGTTTTTGCCTTTTGACGGTTGAAAAGCACCGGCAACCCGCGCCATGGTCGGCGGCGCTCGCCCCTAGGGGCATTTCATGCGCCATGCTCCCTGCCGGACAATGGCCGAAGATGAGAGCCCGGCTTGGCGGTTCGCAGCAAGCAGGCGAACTGAGGTGATCCGATTCCAGGAGTTTTTCTTTGATGACACGTTCTGCATGTCGCTGGTGGGCGGCACTGCTGATGATCCTGCTGGCTCCGCCGGCGTTCGCCCAGCTGGTGCCAGCCTCTTCGGACGGAGCGGAGGAGACCGAGGAAGCGGTACCTGCGGATTCCTATGGGCGGGAAACTCCCAGAGGTACGGTTTCAGGGCTGCTCGCGGCCATGGCCGAGCGCGACTATGCAAGAGCTGCGAATTACTTCGAGGCAAAAGCGCGTGGCGAGCAGCTTGCGCGGCAATTGCAGGCGGTGCTGGACGCAGGCGGAGCGCTCCAACCCTTCGGTGCGCTGTCCAACGAGCCAACCGGTGTTCTCGAGGACGGTCTCGACCCTTCGCGTGAGCGCGTGGGCGAGCTGGGCAATGCCGAGCAGACTCCCATTCTGCTGACCCGCAGCATCAACGACGACGGAGCGGAAGTCTGGCGTATTTCGCGCAAGACGTCGGCCGCTGTACGCTCCATGCGCCCCGAGATCACGCCAGACGGGGAGAACGGTACGGAGATTGCCGGCGCATCCTTGCTCGACTGGATGAAGCTGCTGGGCATCGCGGTGCTGGTTTTCTTCGGCTTCCACCTGATCAACGCGGTCATTCTGGCGATCGTGGGACGGGTTATCCGGGAGCGGGAGCAGAGCCCGGTATACCGGTTCGCACAGGCTGCAATGCCGCCGCTCAGTCTTCTGTTCTCGACGATCGTATTCCAGCTCTGGGCGCGCACCTTCCCCGTCTCGATCGTGGCGCGCCAGCTTCTGCTGCGTTACGTCGGTATCTTCGCCTGGGTGGCACTGGCGTGGTTCCTTGCTCGACTCATCGATGCGGTGGCGAAGCTGATGATCAGCCGCATGGAGGGGCAGGAGCGACGGCAAGCGGTGTCTGTCCTGGACCTGTTGCGGCGTGCGGCGAAGATACTCCTGCTCTTCGTTGCTGCGGTGGCAATCCTGGATACTTTTGGCATCGACGTGACAACGGGTGTCGCGGCACTGGGTATCGGTGGTATCGCGCTGGCGCTCGGGGCGCAGAAGACTGTCGAGAACCTCGTCGGCAGTGTCACCCTGATCGCAGACAAGCCAGTTCAGGTGGGTGACTTCTGCAAGGTTGGGGATGTGGTCGGAACCGTTGAGGACATCGGCATACGCTCGACCCGTATCCGCACCCTTGAGCGCACGGTTGTGACGATACCCAACGGCGATTTCTCATCGCGCCAGATCGAGAACTACGCGAAACGTGATCAATTCCTCTTCAATCCCGTGATCGGTGTGGAATACGGGATCGGCTCGGCCCGGCTGCTGCAGGCGGTCGAGACCATCGAGAAGGTGCTGCACGATCATCCGCGAATCGTCGAGCCCGGTGCGCGTGCGCGGTTCACCACTTTCGGAGACAGCTCGCTGAACATCGAAGTCTTCTCCTACATGGAGGCGGCTGACTATGACGAGAGCCTGGTGATCCGGCAGGACCTGATGCTGACGATCTTTGCCAGATTGGAAGAGCTGGATGTGGGCATCGCATTCCCGACGCGGACCCTGCACATCGTGGCAGGCGACGCCGCCGCTGGAGAGGGCAAGCGCAGCGGTCAGGAAGCGCCGGCCCTGCCCATAGGCGGGGCCGATGAGTAACGGAGCGAGCAGGCCTGGAGCTTTTCCACTTGGTTGGAAAAGCTCCGGTTCCTTTGCCGCCGCGCGGGTTGATGTTGAGCCTCGTGTGTGGCTCGGTCCCGCTTCACCCCCGAGGGCTGGATGATCAGGCCTTGGTAAGGGCCTGACCCGCGGCCCACCCGCTCGCCCAGGCCCATTGGAAGTTGTAGCCCCCCAGCCAGCCGGTAACATCAACAGCCTCTCCGATGACGTAGAGGCCCGGTACGCGCGTTGCCATCATGGTCTGCGAGGACAGATCCCGCGTTGCAACGCCGCCGGCGGTAACCTCGGCCTTTGCGAAGCCTTCGGTCCCGTTAGGAGTGAATGTCCAGGCAGTGAGATGCGCCTGCGCTGCGCGCAGTGACTTGTCAGAAACGTTGCCCAACTCTGCACCAAGGGACCGCGCCTCTTCCGCCATCCGATCTGTCAGCACTTCGGCAAGCCGCACCGGTAGCGCGGAGGTCAGCGCACGGCGCAGAGTCGTGCGTGGCTGCAAACGCTTCTGGTTGAGCAGCCACTCCGCCTCGACGTCAGGCAGGAAGTTGACGGCTATCGCAGTCCGATGCTGCCAATAGGAAGAAATCTGCAGCATGGCTGGTCCTGACAGGCCCCGGTGCGTGAACAGCGCGGCCTCCCGGAAGCTTGTCTTGTTGCAGCTGACTTCGACCTGGGCCGACACTCCTGACAAGCTCTGGAACAGGGCGTCCTCGGCGCCGAGCGTCAAAGGGACGAGTGCAGGGCGCGGCTGTACCACGGAAAGCCCGAACTGACGCGCGACATCGTAGGCGAAACCCGTGGCGCCGAGCTTCGGAATCGACGGGCCGCCCGTTGCGAGGACCATGGAAGGGGCGGACCAGGTCCGCCCATCGACCGTCACGCGATAGAGGCCATCCGCATGATCGATGGCGCTGACCGGGCTGCCGAGCAGCATTGTCACGCTCGCGGCCGTGCACTCTTCGGAGAGCATGGCAACGATCTGTCGCGCCGAGCCGTCGCAGAACAATTGGCCGAGTGTCTTCTCGTGCCAGGCTATGCCGTACCGTTCGACCAGCGCGAGGAAGTCGTGCGGCGTATAGCGGCGCAGCGCCGACTTCGCAAAGTGCGCGTTGGCTGACAGGTAGCGATCCGGCGCAGTGTGCAGGTTGGTGAAGTTGCACCGTCCGCCGCCTGAAATGAGGATCTTGCGCCCCGGCTCCGGAGCATGGTCGATCAACAGCACGCGCAGTCCACGCGCTCCTGCTGTCGCTGCGCACATCATGCCCGCGGCGCCTGCGCCAAGTACGATCGCGTCGAAGGCGTCAGGCGCATTCATTTGGAGGAACTGTGATTTGGATTTGGCGGTGCATTCATCGGTGCCCTCTACCGAATGCATCGCCCTTAGACGAGCCTTGCCCGAACGGTGCCCGCGAAAGACGTTGCGCACCCGTTCTCCAGTGCCGCTATCGCCATCCGGGGCGGGAATGCCTACATGGGGCCTGCCGGACGACGACGTTCGCGAGGTGTTAATTGTGCTTCAGCCAATAGCGTAGCCGACTCGCTTGCGTGCGAAGTGTATGCAGGCGTGTCAGCTATACCGGATGAAGCGGCATGCCTTGCGTGCGCATAGCGGGAAATGCAGGTAGATCGGGAATGAAGACGCGCGAGGCCCTATTCCAGAAATGGTGGATCCGGCCCTTTGCGCATCTGCTTGGCCACCCCAGCCTCTGGCACCTCAATCGCAGGAGCTTGCCTCGGGGAGTCGCGCTGGGCCTCTTTGTCGGCTTCCTCATACCGTTCGGCCAGTTCGCGCTTGCGGCGCTGCTCGCGGTCCCGTTTCGCGCCAACGTGCCTACTGCCGCATCGGCCACGCTGGTGACCAATCCGCTGACGTTCGCGCCGATCTACTTCGCGGCCTTCAAGGTGGGAGGCATGCTGCCGATCGCCGCTTTCGGTTCGGGCGCTGCCGATGCGGATTGGCTGTCGGCTTTTCTCCATGCGTCCGGCGCAACTGCAGTGGGGCTGCTTATCTTCGCAGTTGTGTTCGCGACGCTCGGCTATGCGATCAGCGCCCTGTTCTGGCGCTTTCGTCTGGCGAAACGATGGAGCCGCAGGCCCGCCGCCGCAGAGCGGCTGACGCAGACTATTTAGAGCATTCTAGGATGACCGATTAAGCCACCTGCGCCTTACCTAGATCTGGGACCACTGCCGCAGGAGGTTGTGGTACACTTGCGTGAGCATGTCGACGGAGGGATGCTCCGGATGATCGCTGGCGAGTGACTGGATTGCGCCATCTAACTCGAAAACCAGGCGTCTCCTTTCGGGCGAGGCGATGAAGCTCTGAGTCCAGAAGAATGATGCAAAGCGCACGCCGCGCGTGACGGGTTCCACCCGGTGCAGACTGCTGCCGGGATAGACGATGAGGTGCCCTGCAGGCAGCTTCGCGCGATGCGTGCCGAACATGTCCTCGATGACCAACTCGCCCCCATCGTATTCGTCCGGATCGCTCAGGAACAGCGTGCTTGAGACGTCAGAGCGCAAGTGTTCGCCAGTGCTGCCGACGGGGAAGATCGCATTGTCCACGTGGTCGCCGTATTGTCCCTGTCCGTCATAGCGCGAGAAGCGCGGCTGCAGTACGCGATTGGGCAGGGCGGCTGCGATGAAGAGCGGAGTTTGAGACAGCCGGGCCAGGACGCAATCGGCCAGTTGCCTCGCCAGGGGATGCTCCAGTGCCAGCTGCTCGTTTTGCTTGACCCTTCCCGCGCGATGACCGGCGGTCGCGCGTCCGTCTGTCCAGTCGGCGTTCTCCAGGGCTGCGCGCATGTCCCGCACTTCCGAAGGTGCAAACAGCTCTGGAATCTCGATGACCATCGTTTCTTTCTCGGCGGTTGATGAGGCGCAGGCAAGACCGGCTCTATAAACGCGAAAGCCCGGCCGCTGCGCAACTGCAGCTGCCGGGCTCTTTTGGCGCGTCTTCTGGACTTACATCTTGGCAGTCAGCGTCAGGACCGCTGAGCGACCCTCGCCGGGCATGGCCCAGCCGTTGTTGCGGATGCGGGTGAAGTACAGCTCATCGCCGATGTTCTTGACGTTCAGCTGCGCCGAGAGGTTCGGAGTGAAGTCATACGCCAGGTATGCCTGGTGGGTCAGGAAATCGTCGGAGTAGACCACGCCCGTGTTGCTCTGCGTGAAGGGGAAGCTTCCCTGATACGTGAGCCCGTAACCGATCGTGAGGCCGAAGGGCAGGCGGTATGTGGTGAACAGGCTACCCGAATGCTTGGGCGTGTTGACGAGACGCGAACCGGCGTTGGGATCTGGGTTGGCAACAGTGTTGGTGCAGGTTCCCTCACCGGGATTGGCAAGACAGAAGTCGGACACCGACTGGAGCAACTCGCCGTCCAGGTACGTGTAGTTAGCGGTGATCGACCAATCCGGCGTGACTTTGCCGATGGCGCTCAGAGAGATACCGTCCACCCGCGACTGGCCATCGAGCTGCTCCTGGGGCACGATCGGATCGTTGGACGCAATCGCGTATTTGTCACGTTCGTTCCGGAAAGCAGCAGCGGCCAGCAGCAGGCCCCCGTCGAAGAGCTCCGCCTTTGCACCGATCTCATAGTTCTTTGCCGATTCCGGATCGATGTTGCAGGTCTCGTCCGAGCAAGAGCCATTGACCGAGTTCTTGGACGGCGTGCGCGAGTTGCCATAAGCGACGTACAAGCTGACGGTCTCCACCGGCTTGTAGACGAGCCCGACACGATACGAGAACAGCGTATCGGCATTGCGGAACTCGGTACCGGGCGTCAGGTCGCCCAAGGTCGCCGCGTCGGTCGAAATAGAGCTGGACTGGTAAGTGCCGACGTTGCGCTCCAGCCTTGCGCCTGCATTCAGCTCGAACTTGCCCACGCGCATCGTATCGAAAATGTAACCCGCGACGTTGGTCTGCTCGCCGACGCGATAGACGTTCGGGATGAAGTTGATCGGTCCCGTGTAGACGTTGTTGCCGTAGGTGAAGGCTCCGGGACCGACAATGACATCGTACGGATTGTCGATGTTGATCAGCGGGTAGGAGGAGAAAGGCGAGCTGCCATCGGCGTTCCGCTGCGAATTGCCCTGATAAAGTTCGTATTTCTCCCATGTGGCCGCGACGCCGACTGCGAGCGTGTGTTCGATTGCGCCTGTGTTGACGATCGCATTGAGGTCAAGCTGGTTGAAGGCGAGCTGATTGCGGCTGTCGCGCGTGGTGCCACGCGGACCGGTCGGCTGGTAGAAGCCCGCCGGAACCGGGATGTTAATCGGATTGTCTCTGGTGCCCACATTGGCCGTGCACGCGCCTCCGCTCGGCGTCACTCCGCTAGGGAGGCAGTATGTGCCCTGCGGGGGGTTCACGATCGTGAACTGGGTAACATCCTGCCACCGTGTGAGATTGCGGATGGAAAGCGTATCGCTGAATTCATGCGCGAAGATGACGGTGGCCTGATCGACATTCGACTTCTGGATATCCACGTTGCGGTAGCCGAAGTAGTCGCCGCGATCCACGCCGGGAATGAGCCCTTCGTAATAGGGCACGCCGTACTGCGGCGTGTTCTCGTCTTCCTGATGGAAGTACTGCAGCGTCAGGCTGGTCGGCCCGTCGATGCCGATCGTGGCGGACGGAGCGATGCCCCAGCGCTTGTACTTGTCGACGTCGCGTCCCGGCACGTCGTTGCGGTGCCACATGGCATTGAGGCGCACGGCAACGAGATCGTTGACGCGGCTGTTGAGGTCGGCGGTGGCGCGGTAGTAGTCATCGGTTCCCACGCCGCCGGTCACTTCGTACGCTTCCTCGGCCTGCGGGCGCTTCGTGACGAGGTTGATGTTCCCACCGACCGAACCTGCACCCGAAATGACCGAGTTCGCACCATTGGTGACTTCGATCTGCTCCAGGTTGAAGGGGTCGGTGCGCGTGTACTGGGCGCTGTCGCGCACGCCATCGACGGTGATGTCGTTGTTGGCGCTGTATCCGCGCAGGTTGATGTTGTCGCCGTAACCGCCGCCGCCTTCGCCAGCACCGAAGGTGATGCCTGGAACGGTGGAAAGGACGTCACGCAGAGTCAGCAGGTTCTGTTGCTCTATCACCTCGTTCGTGAGGACAGTGATGGTCTGGGGTGTGTCGCGAACGGGACGGGTCCGTTTCGGAGACTCAAGGGTGCGGCCGGGTTCTTCGACGATCGCCGTGTCAGTCACAGTGAAGGTGCCGAGCGAGCGCTCTTGCTGGCCGGCCTCCTGGGCCACGGCGGCGGGTGCGAGAGCAGGCGCAATGCAGGACAGTGCAAGGAAAGTGCGGCGTGCTGCTGACGGTGACGGCCTCTTGGACATGTTTCCCCCTGAGAGTTCGAGAATGCTCAGCGCCGATATTGCGAGTCACTCGCAGTATCAAGGGAAAATGTATGAGTGCCGCGACATTCCGCCGCCGTCGCTGTGCGTCAGGTGAAATGTACAATACGTTTCAGGTGCTTAGGCTAGTTGCTCGTCAGGCGTGACCAGCAGCGCGGTGAGCGCGGGGCTGATCCACTCATGCACTTCCTCTTCGCGACGGAGAAGGGCCCGCACGGCCAGTCCCTCCCGCGTAGCGAGCGCTTGCATCGTCGCAGGCCGCTCTGCCGACAAGGCCGTCGCCCAAGCATCTGCCCACATGGCCGAGGAGTGGAGGACGCTAACCGCAAGCGCATGCGCGACCGGACGTCCGCTCCGAGGGTCGATGGTGTGCTGGCCGCGCACATAGTCGCCCGAGGTGGCGACGGCGAGTTGGTGGAGCGCCACCCGGAGCGGAGCAGCTGCTTTTGCGGGGGTCTCGAGATCTACCCACCAGGGATCGCCATCCGGGCGCATTCCCATGCCGAGAAGTTCACCACCGATCTCGACCAGGGCGTGGCGGCAGCCTTGTGCACGCAGGACTTCGCCCAGTGCGTCTACCGCAAAGCCCTTGGCTACCCCTGAGAAGTCGAGGTGAAGCCCTCCCGGCTGCCGAAGTCTTCGGTGCCCAGCGTCGTAAGCGAGACGCGCGTGGCCTGCGCGCGAGCGCGCTGCGGCCAGCTTGATCTCGTCCGGTGCGGCGTCAACCGGCTCCGGGCCGAAGCCCCAAAGGTTGACCAGTTCGCCGATTGCCGGATCGTATGCACTGCCGCTGCGTTCAGCCACGGCAAGCGCGGCTTCCAGAACGGCGGCAAAGTCCGGAGGGAGCGTGAACCACGCACCGCCCGGTGCACGATTGAAGCGTCCCAGAAGCGAGTCCGGCCGCCAGTGGCTCATCTCCGCCAGGATCTGCTCGAGCCGCTCCGCGATGGCAGTTTCGAGCAGCGATTGCTGGAAGTCTCGTGGAGCTGCCAAGCGCACCCGCCAGTACGTTCCCATGGTCTCACCGCCCAGCTCGACGACTGGCGCGTCAGGGCGCCAGCCATCGAAAGCTGCGGGGTCGAGATCCGAAGGGACGGCGAGCCGCATGTGGGAGCTCAGCGCCTCTCGTTCAGGGCGCCACAACCTCAAGTGTGGTGGTGAAGCCCATCCGGCGCTCGGCGGCACGTGGATCGCTCGCGTTGGTGTCAGTGTGACTGGCGTTCAGCCAATAGACGCCCGGCACCGGCCATTGAACCGTCACCACGCCATCAGCGTTCGTGGTCAGCTCCTGGGCTTCTTCGGCTTCCCGGAATTTCTTGCCACCCGGCACGACAGTTACGTTCACGCCAGCCGCCGGCTTTCCATCAACAAGGAAGCGGAAGCGCGCGGGCTCATCCGAGACAAGCGACGCGGGGTGCGTAATGGGCTGGAACTCCAGCCCTTTGCCGGTCGGCGTCAGCACTTTCGTGGTGGGAGCATCGGCAGTCACATAGACCACGTTCTTCGCCATGCTCTCGGTCAGCTTGATGTCTGTCGCTCCGGCAGGGATATCCTTTGCGGTCGCGACGACGCGCCCCGGGCGGCCACGACCGCCCACGCGCCAGGTCTCGCCGTTGAGCTGGAAAGAGCCCATGAGGCCGCTGCGCTCCGTTCCGATGGCCCAGGTGCCGGGCTTGTCGATCTTGACGTCGAAAGTGGAGCGGTAGCGGCCTTTCGCAGCATTCTCGAGCTGGCCTTCGCTGCCGTCCGGCTGCCAGACCTTGATCTGGTCCGGGCTCATTGCGACGTGATCTGCATAGAAAAGGTCGTTCGACACGGCCGCGTCGACCGTGACCCACTCGCTGGTGCCGGCGAGCGTCGTTGTGGAGGGCAGGAGCCACTGGCGGTGCGCCGATGCAGGGCTGGACAGAGCGGCGGCGGTGGCCGCGGCGGCGATCAGAGCGTGACGAAAACGCATGGCAGATCCTTATGCTGAAACCCGCAAGGGGCGGGAAGGTGTTAGCGGACAGTGACAGCGCCCAATTCGGTATTCCCCGATGCCGAGCCGCCGCCCTTCGGGACGGTGATCGGTACCGACACCAGTTCACGCCCGCCGGTTTCGCGCGCGGCTTCGACCTTCAGGACGTACCGGCCGGCGGGCAGGTTGGCGGGGAGCGGAATCTTGTAGGTGCCGGGCGCACGCGTCGCGCCGCTCACGCCGTCTGCTGGCAGCTTGAGCGAGCGGCCCCCCTTGCGCCACCAGGTGCGCAAGTCGGCAAGCCACTTCGTGCCCGGTTCTTGCCCGCCCTTCTTGATATCATACCACACGAAGATCGTGCGGGCCGCGCCACCCGAGACGGGTTCGAGCCAGGCCGCGACATAGGGCCGGTGGTACTCCGCGACGTTGATCTTCGGGATCGTGACGCTGACCGTCGCGGCGGCGGCCGGCGTGGCGATGGTGCCAGCGACAAGCAACGGAACGGAAGGCAAGAGCTTCGATTTCATCAGGCGAGCCTTTTGGATCAGTGAAGAAAGAACAAGGCGAGGATAAGCGGAATGGCCAGGCTAAGCCCGACCAGCGGCCAGGTCGACGGACGATGCCGCGCATGGAGCTGAAGGAGCAGCAGCCCCGTTACGGTGAAGACGATGCAGGCCACTGCGAAAACGTCTATGAACCAGAACCACGCATCGCCGGTGTTGCGGCCCTTGTGCAGGTCGTTCAGGTACGAGATCCAGCCGCGCTCGGTCTTCTCGGCGCTGACTTCACCCGAGGTGCGATCGATGCTGACCCAGGCATCCCGGCCTGGCCCCGGCATCGCGACATAGACCTCGGCCTCGTCCGACCAGTCCGCCGCATAGCCTGCAGGGTCCAGAGGGGCGATCCGGGCGATCTCGTGTGCCACTTCGTCCGGTAGCGGCGCATCCCCATCGTTCGCGGCAGGCAGCTGAGCCAGCACGGCCGCAGGCAATAGCCCGCTGCTTTGGGTAACCTGGGGTTCGGCGCTGATCGATGCCGCGTGGTTGAGCGTGATGCCGGTGATCGAGAACAGCAGCATTGCCGCAAGCGAGACAGCGGCGCTGACCCAGTGCCACGTATGCAATTGCTTGAGCCACATAGAGCGCCCCTTGCGGCTCTTGCGTTCCCGGCTCTGCCGGCGCTGAGGCAAAGCGGACGTTGTCTGCCGCGGGGAGTTGTGGCTTTGTGCGGATGCGGCGCCCGTGTGGCTGGAGGACGGTGCGGCTTCAACGGCTTCCAAGTGCGGCAACTTTCTCAGGAGAAGAGCTTAAACCACCGCCTGCTCTTTCGATTGGCGGTGCCCTTTTAGTCTGGACGTGCTGAGCCTTAGCGCCTATGCGAATGACTCGCAATAGCTGGATCGTCAGGGGGGCTTTATGGCGACACTCGCATCGGCAGTACCCAATCACGAGACGCGGCCATCGCAGTGGCACTCGCCGCGCCCGCTCGTTCCGGTGAATGACGCAACGGACCCTGCGGCGGGCGTGCCGTATGAGCGGGGACACTACGCACCCTCGCGGCGCTCGGGACCTGTCGCCGTCATCGCATCCGCTGGCGTCATGCTGGCGGCGCTTGCCGCTTTGGCAACGATCAACGTTATCGCCAAGCACGAAGCCCCGGATCGCCTTACAGTGGTGGCGCTGAAGCAGCTCGACGTAACTCCACCACCCAGCCCGCCGGCCAAGAAGCTGGACACGCCTGTGGAGCAGCCGGCCCCTGTCTTCGTTCCCAAGCCCCGCATTGAGCTCCCTTCACCCGGCCCCAGGCAGGTCGCTCTCGATGCCCCGCCGCCTGTCGAGGCCATGTCGATCGCCATTGCAAAGCCACTCGTGCAGGAGGGGCCGGCAGGAGAGGCGAATTCGCACGAAGTGTCTGCGGCTCCCGCTGACGGTGGCGATCTCTCCAGCAAGGTGCTTTCAGCGCAGCCGCCCGCATATCCCCTCGAGTCCCGTCGCCGTCGCGAGCAGGGTACCGTGAAGCTGCTGGTGCTGGTCGGTCCCGACGGTCGCGTTTCGGACATCGAGATTGCCGGCAGCAGCGGAAGCCAGCGGCTCGACAAGGCGGCGTTAAGCGCCGTGCGCCGCTGGCGCTGGGCGCCGCTCGAACAGAACGGTCAGGGCGTGGCCGTTCGCGGGTACGTCACCATACCCTTCGTTCTGGTCTGATCGAAAAGGCGCTACAAGCGCGAGCGCTGCCCCTTTGCTCGCGTTTTATTTCATGCGTGTAAGACCTGGCTGCATCAAAAGTCCTGAGCAGGCATTTCTCGATGCCGAGTGTTAGTTACTTTTGCAGGTGCCAGCCTTGAGCTTATTGCCAGATCGCCTTGAAGGCGGAAGACCCTACCCGCTCGGTGCCACGTTCGATGGGCTGGGCGTCAACTTCGCCGTCTTCTCCGCACATGCCGAGAAGGTCGAGCTTTGTATCTTCGAGCCCAGCGGACGGCGCGAGATTGCGCGGTTTGCCTTGCCGGAGTGTACGGACGAAGTCTGGCACGGCTACTTGCCCAATGCCCGGCCGGGCCTGCTCTACGGCTTCCGCGCCCATGGCCCATACAGGCCCGAGGAAGGGCATCGCTTCAATCCCAATAAGCTGCTGCTCGACCCCTATGCTCACCGGTTGCAGGGGGCGCTGCGGTGGACGGATGCCCTGCATGCCTACCCCCTGCGAAGCCGGCGCGCTGATCTTGGGTTCGACAAGCGCGACAGTGCGCCCGCGATGCCCAAGAGTGTCGTGACGCACGACTGCTTCGACTGGTCGCAGGATCGCCGGCCGAACACGCCGTGGTCCAAGACCGTCATCTACGAGGCGCATGCCAAGGGCCTGACAAAGCTGCTTGAGGATGTGCCCCCGCAGGAGCGCGGGACATTCGCCGGGCTCGCGCACCCAAAGGTCATCGATCACCTTCAGCGGCTTGGCGTAACCGCTCTGGAGCTGTTGCCGATCCAGACCTTCACCCAGGATCGGTTCCTTCAGGAGAAGGGGCTGCGCAATTACTGGGGTTACAACACCCTCAACTTCTTCACGCCAGAGCCAAGCTACTTCGCCGACGAAGCGACGCAGGACGAGCTTCGGGTTGCCGTGCGGCGGCTGCACGCGGCGGGTATCGAGGTGATCCTGGACGTGGTGTATAACCACACTTGCGAGGGCAGCGAACTCGGCCCGACGCTGTGCTGGCGGGGGCTGGACAATGCAACGTATTACCGCCTGCTGCCCGATGATCGCCGGTACTGCCTGAACGATACAGGCACTGGAAACACCCTCAACCTCAGCCATGCCCGCGTCATTCAGATGGTGGCGGACTCCCTGCGTTACTGGGCAACCTCTTATGGCATCGACGGCTTCCGATTCGACCTGGGGTTGACCTTAGGGCGCACCGACCATGGCTTCGATCCGAACGCAGGCTTCTTCGATGTGTTGCGCCAGGATCCGATACTGGGTCAGCTGAAACTGATTACAGAGCCTTGGGACGTTGGCATGGGCGGCTATCAGCTCGGCAACTTCCCGCCGGGCTTTGCCGAGTGGAACGACAAGTTCCGCGATACCACGCGCCGCTACTGGCGTGGCGACCCCGGGCAGCGGGCAGACCTGGCGGCACGACTCTCCGGGTCGGGTGATCTCTTCGATCGACTTTCTCGGCGGCCGTGGGCCTCAGTCAACTTCCTGACCAGCCATGATGGCTATACCCTTGCAGACCTTGTCTCCTACGAGGAGCGGCACAATGAGGCCAATGGCGAGGATAACCGAGACGGGCACGACAACAATCTTTCGCGGAACTGGGGGGCTGAAGGGCCGACAGACGATGCGGAGATTCGGGAGACGCGCGCCCGTATCCAGCGCTCCATGCTGACGACGCTGCTCGCCTCCCTCGGCACACCGATGCTGGTCGCAGGCGACGAATTCGGGCGCACGCAGGGCGGTAACAACAACGCCTATTGCCAGGACAACGAGATCAGCTGGATCGACTGGTCCCTCCTGGAAAGTGAGGATGGCGCGAGCCTCAATGCCTTCACCGCCCGCTTGATCGCGCTCCGCAACCAGTACCCGGTGTTGCGTTCCAAGGTGTTCCTCTATGGCCAGGACTCTCCCGGAGAGGGCATCAACGATGTCGAGTGGTGGGACGAAACCGGCAATCGCCTGTCAGCGGAAGATTGGCACAATCCCGAAGGCCGTGCGCTTTCGATGCGCAGAGCGGTGCAATTGGAGGACGGCCGCATGGAAGCGATCAACCTCCTGCTTAATGCAAGTGACGACACCATTCGCTTCACTCTGACCACCGCGGTGGCTGACCGCATGCTGCTACTCGACAGCGCCCGGCCCGATGCATCGGACGAAGAGGTGGGCGGCGAATATGAGGTGGCGCCGCATAGCGCCGTGCTCATCCGCTCGGTCTCGGAGTTTGCGCAGTGACGAACCGGTGGGGTCCCATCCGTGTGGCTGGCGAGCGCTGGCGGTTCGCGCTCTGGGCTCCTGGACAGGAGGCGCCGAAGCTCGAGCTTGAGGGTGCGAAACCCATCGCGATGACGCGGCAGGAAGGCAGTTGCTTTCACGCGGACGCGACTGCGCAGCCGGGCAGGCGGTATCGCTTCCTGCTGGACGACGGACTCGCTGTTCCAGATCCCGCTTCGCGCGCGCAGAGCGGCGGCGTCCATGGCTGGAGCGTTATCGTCGATCCGGATGCCTTCGACTGGAAGGCGGCGGAGTGGCGAGGGCGGCCATGGGAGGAAACGATCGTGCAGGAGTTGCACGTCGGTGTGCTCGGTGGCTTCGAGGGTGTTGCAGAGGAACTCGAGCGAATTGCGGATCTTGGCGTCACGGCAATCGAACTGATGCCGGTCGGCGCCTTTTCTGGCACGCGCAACTGGGGATACGACGGTGTGCTCCCCTTCGCTCCCGCCGAGAGCTACGGAACGCCAGAGGATCTTCGCGCCCTGATCGACAAGGCTCACAGCCTTGGCCTGATGGTGTTCGTCGATGTGGTCTACAATCACTTCGGCCCGGACGGGAACTACATCGGCGCCTATGCGCCTGCCTTCTTCCATCCCGAAGTCGACACGCCCTGGGGCGGCGCCGTGGCCGTCGACGAGCCGCTGGTGGCCGCTTACTTCCGCGAAAACGCGCTGATGTGGGTTGAGGATTACCGCGTCGACGGACTGCGGTTTGACGCCGTGCATGCCATTGGCAACCCTGCCTTTCTGGATCAGCTGGCCCGCGACATTCGCCAACGAGCAGGTCCCGACCGCCGCGTTCATCTCGTGCTTGAAAACGAGCAGAACGACGCGCACCGCCTTCAGCCAGGCCTTTATGACGCGCAATGGAACGACGACTTCCACAACGTGCTTCATGTGCTGCTGACTAACGAGACAGATGCCTACTACAGCGATTTCGCCGACCGTCCCGCCGAGCGGCTTGCACGGTGTCTGGCAGAGGGTTTCATCTATCAGGGCGAGCCCTCGACTAATCACCAGGGGAAGACGCGGGGCAGCCCCAGCGGGCACTTGCCGACAAGTGCCTTCGTCTCATTCCTGCAAAACCATGACCAGATCGGCAATCGCGCCTTCGGCGAACGCCTGACCCTGCTGACAGACAAGGAACGTCTGCGCGCGGCAACCGCACTGCTCATGCTGGCGCCGCAGATCCCGCTCATCTTTATGGGCGACGAGACGGGATCTCACACCCCGTTCCTCTTCTTCACTGACTTTCATGACGAACTGGCCGACGCTGTACGCGAGGGGCGCCGCCGCGAATTCGCCAAGTTCGCGGCCTTCCAGGATGAGGCGTCGCGAGAGCAAATCCCCGATCCGAATGCAGAGACGACGTTCACAAGCTCACGTCCGCAGCCTGGGCCTGACGCGGCGGAATGGGAGGCGCTCTATCGCACGCTGATCGACCTTCGCATGCGACTTGTCGTGCCGCGTCTCAAGGGAGCGACTAGTTTGGACGCGCAGGTTTTGGGTGACAAGGCGGTGAGCGCATCGTGGCACATGGCTGATGGGGCCAGGCTCGGCATCGCAATCGATCTGGGCGACGCCCCCGGCGGCTTGCCCGATGGTCCCGGCGAAATCGTATTCCGTGAAGGCGAACGCTTCATCGCAAGGTTGGTGACGGCATGAGCCCGCTCCACGCTTTGGCGGAAGCCATCGGTCTCGAGCGGGTCTGGCGCGATGCCAAAGGGGATGAGCAAGTCGTCTCCGATGCGACTTTGGCGATCGTTGCCGAGGCGCTCGGCTATCCTGCGCACAACGACGACGCAGCCCGCGCAAGTCTCGAAACGCGCCTGGAGGAAGATCGGCAGCCGCCTGCTTTCCTCTCCGCCGACGTGAACCATGCCTGCCCCTTGCCGCCCGCACTCAGCAGCGCGGGATCAGCGCGGCTGCAGATGGAGGACGGCGAGACGCGAGACCTCGCTATTGTGAACGGGCATCTGCCGGGGATCGAAAAGTCGGGTTATCACACCCTGCATGTCGCAGGGCATGAGCTTGTCTTTGCCGTAGCGCCCAAGCGCTGCCTGCTTCCGGAAGACCGGGATGGAGCAAAGGCGGGGAGGCACTGGGGCACTGCAATCCAGATTCCCTCGCTTCATGAGAAGCCCGCCGCTTACGGAGATTTCGGGGACTTGCGCGCAGCGGTCCGCCTGTTCGCCCAGCGCGGCGCGGATGCGGTGGCGATCAGCCCCGTGCATGCACCCAATCCTGCGAACGAGCAGATCTTCAGCCCCTACTCGCCGTCCAGCCGCTTGTTCCTGAACCCTACGCTGGCCGAGCGCACCAGTGAGAGTGAGGATGGCGGCCCGCTGATCGACTGGGCTGCGGGCCTTCGGGAAAGCCATGCTGCGCTGCGGGCGGCATTTGTCAGTCTGAGCACGGCCGAGCGCGTCGAATTACAGGACTGGGCGGCTGCGCGGGGTCCGGGGCTACACCGGCACGCGCTGCACGATGCCCTTGCGCTTAACTTTGCCGATCAGGGCACGGGCTGGCGATCCTGGCCGCAGGAGTATCACGATCCTGACGGAGCCGCGGTAAGCCGTTTCGCCACCGAACATGCAGAGGAGGTCACATTCCACCTCTATGCGCAGTGGCTGTCAGAGCGGTCTTTGGAGGCTGTCCAGCAGGAAGCCCGCAGCGCGGGAATGGCCATAGGCCTGATCTCCGATCTCGCCGTCGGCATCGATACGGGGGGAAGCGATGCCTGGGCCATGCAAGACGTCCTGCTTGAAGGGTTGACGATCGGCGCACCCCCGGACCTTCTCGGGCCAGACGGCCAGAACTGGGCGTTGACGAGCTTCTCGCCACGCGGGCTGGCCCGTAGCGCCTTTGCGCCATGGCTCGCCATGCTGAGAACAGCGTTGCGGCACGCAGGGGGCGTGCGAATTGACCATGCTTTCGGCCTTGCCCGTCTCTGGGTGGTCCCCAACAACGCATCTGCTAGCCACGGGGTTTATCTCCGCTACCCCTACGATGACATGCTGCGCCTGCTCGTGCTGGAGTCTCACCGGGCCGGGGCGGTTATCGTCGGAGAGGATCTCGGTACGCGCCCACCCGGCTTCATGGGGCCGTTCGCGGACAGAGGCATCCTTGGCATGCGCGTGCTTTGGTTTGAGCGCGACTGGAACGGGTTCTGCAAGGCAGAGGACTATCCTGCGCACGCCATCGCGATGACCGGAACGCATGACCTTGCGACGATTGCTGGATGGTGGCGGGGCCGTGACCTTGAGTGGAACCGCCGCCTTGGCAGGGGCGGAAGCGCTGGCGATGGGTGGCAGGAGGAAGAGAGGCAACGCGCGGCAGATCGCGATGCACTCTGGTCCGCCATGGGGAACGGCGCGCCTCAGCCGGCAGTGGACGATCCCGGGCCGGTGATCGAAGCTGCGCTCGCCTTCCTTGGTCGCACGCCCTCGACCCTGGCGATCGTCCCGCTGGAAGATCTCCTGGGCCTGGAAGAGCAGCCCAACCTGCCCGGTACCATAGACGAGCATCCGAACTGGCGCCGCCGCTTGGCCGGACCGCTGGCTGAACTTCTTGAGCAGCCAGAAACCGCCAGGCACATTGCCGCTCTTGTACAGGCACGCTCGTCATGATGCCACGCGCTACATATCGTCTGCAGTTCCACGCAGGCTTCACGTTCGCCGACGCAGAGGCGATCGTCCCCTACCTTGCCGAACTGGGCGTCAGTCATCTCTACGCCTCTCCGATCACGACGGCGGCGAAGGGCTCGACGCACGGTTATGACGTGACCGATCCGACGCGGGTCAATCCAGAGCTTGGGGGAGAGGACGGACTGCTGCGCCTCACTGCGGCGCTGCGCGATCACGGCCTCGGCCTCATCATCGACATCGTCCCCAACCACATGGGCGTCGCAGGTGACGAGAATGCCTGGTGGATGGATGTGCTGGAACACGGCGAACAGAGTGCCTACGCGCGCGTGTTCGACATCGACTGGCACGAGCGGATTGTCCTTCCCGTCCTCGGAACTCCCCTGGCAGAGGCGATCGCCGATGGCGCGGTCAAGCTGGTCCGGCACTGCAAGAGCCTGTGCGTCCAGCTCTATGATGGTGCGCTTTATCCGATCCGCCCTGACGATCCGATCCACAGCGAGGATGTCGATGGCGCCATCCGGAACGCCTCTCCCGAATCGCTCACGGCTTTGCTGGACCGGCAGCACTATCGTCTGGTCTACTGGCGTTCGGCGAACGACAGCCTCAATTGGCGGCGCTTCTTCTCGATCAACGAACTGGCTGGCGTGCGGGTGGAGGACCCCGAAGTCTTCGAGCAGACGCACCGGCTCTACTTTGATCTCTTCGCGCGCGGGATGATCGACGGCGTACGGATCGACCATGTCGACGGTCTCGCCGATCCTGCGGGCTATTGCCGGCAACTGCGTTCGCGTTTCCAGCAGGTCGCGCCCGACCGGCACGCCTACATCGTCGTGGAAAAGATCCTCGCGGCAGATGAGCCGTTCGCGACCGATTGGCAGATCGAAGGAACAAGCGGCTACGACTTCATGCGCGAAGTCGCAGAGGTGCTGCACGACCCCACAGGTCAGGAGCGGCTCGTGGCGCTCTGGGAAGAGGTTAGCGGGCGCGAGGCTTCTTTCGACGAAGAGGCGCTTGCTGCCCGGCGCGACCTTCTGGCCTGGCAGTTCGAAGGGCAGCTTGTCGCCTGTGTCGCTGCCTTTCATCGACTGGCGCAGGCAGAGGCGCGGGACTGGATCACCAGGGGCATGTTGCGCCGGGCTATCGAACGGCTGCTCTGGGTCTTCCCGGTCTATCGCACATATGGCACCGGTTCCTCGGCTCCGGCATCCGACGAGCGTGTGCGCAAGGCTGCACGCGATGCGGCGGTTCCGCTCATGCCGCCGGGCGAGATGCCAGTCCTCGACATAGCGCTGGGCTGGCTGGCGGGTGAGGGTGCAGCGCAGGGTGAACTCGCAGCAGAGGCTGTGCAGCGGTTCCAACAACTCTCTGCGCCGATTGCGGCGAAAGGGGTCGAGGACACTGCCTTCTATCGGCATAGCGTCCTGCTTTCGGCCAATGATGTCGGTTTCGACCCGCAACGCTTCGCATCCAGTCCGGCGGATTTTCATGCTGCAATGCACGGGCGGGCCGAGCACTACCCGCATGCGATGCTTGCCACCGCAACGCACGATCACAAACGGGGCGAGGATGCCCGCGCGCGCCTTGCGGTGCTGAGTGCGGTTCCGGAAGCATGGGCGGTACGTGTTCGCGGATGGCTGGCTATCGCCGCTGCCAAGGCGGAGGCGGTCGCGCCGGCCGACGCATATGCGCTGCTCCAGACGCTCGTCGGCGCATGGGAGCAGGACGACGAGACCCTGCTGGAGCGCGTGCACGACTGGCAGCGTAAGGCCCTGCGCGAGGCAAAGCTGCGCTCGTCCTGGGAGGCGCCGGACGAAGGCTACGAGGCCCGCTGTCACGACCTGGCCACTCTTCTGCTGAGGGGCGAGGAGGGGCAATCCTTCCGCGATGAGTTTGCAGCCTTCATGAGCCAGATCGCCGCCGCCGCACTGGCGAACACCATGGCGCAAACCGCGCTGCACCTTCTCGCGCCGGGCGTGCCCGACATCTATCAGGGCTGCGAACTGATGGACTTTTCGATGGTCGATCCGGACAACCGGCGGCCGGTCGACTTCGTATTGCGCCGGGCTGTGCTGGAAGGTGGAGAGGGCGCCGCAGGGGCGGCGAAGCTGCGCCTGGTGGCCGATCTGCTCGCGAGGCGGCAGCGGAGCGCGGCACTGTGCAACGGTGACTATGTGCCGCTCCAGGTTACCGGCGCGCGCGCTGCACACGTGATCGCCTTTGCCCGCGAGTGTGGCGAGGAACGGCTGCAGTGTGCGGTGGCGATCCGGCTGGGACAGCCCCTCTTGGGGCAGGATCGGGTGGTGCCGGACGTTGACTGGTGGGGTGACACGCACGTCATTGCTGCAACGGGCGAGCGATGGGCAGCTTGCGACCTGTTTGCGTCCAGTCCCGTGGCGCTTCGTTGAAAGCGCGCAAGGGGCTGTCCTGCAAAGGCGCGCGCGCTAGAGATGAGCGCCATGACCTATTCCACCGAATCAGCTCGCCCCGTTCCCGCCTGTCTACCTCGTCCGATGTGCTTGATGATGCACGCGGCGGCAGCTGAGGAGTGCGGAAAATGAGCACTGCTGCAGAACTCGTGCTGACCGGCGGGCTGGTCCATACGCCTTCCGGTGCCATCCACGCCGACGTGGCGGTTCGCGATGGCAAGATCGTGGGCATCGGCAGCTATCCGGACGCCAGCCGCCGGGTCGATTGCACCGGCCTCGACGTGTTACCCGGCGTCATCGACAGCCAGGTCCATTTCCGCGAGCCGGGTCTTGAGCACAAGGAAGACCTGGAAAGTGGCAGCCGAGCGGCCGTGATGGGGGGCATCACCGCTGTGTTCGAAATGCCCAACACCAATCCGAACACCGACTCGATCATGCGCGTGCACGACAAGCTCTCGCGCGGGTTGCATCGCATGTATTGCGATCACGCCTTCTACGTCGGCGCCACGGCGGAGAATGCCGAAGAGCTTGCGGAGCTGGAGCGCATCCCCGGTACGGCGGGGGTCAAGATCTTCATGGGCGCGTCCACTGGCAGCCTGCTGGTTGCGGAAGACGAGCCGCTCGCGCGTGTGCTGGCCCATGGCCGCCGCCGCGTTGCCATCCACGCCGAGGACGAGGCGCGGATGAACGAGCGCAAGGGTGAGCGGATCGAAGGCGATCCCTCCAGCCACCCGGTGTGGCGCGACGACGAGAGCGCGATGCTCGCCACAAAGCGCATCCTGCGTCTGGCGCGCGAAGCGAAACGTCCGATCCATGTGCTGCATGTGACAACCCCGGCGGAGCTGGAACTGCTGTCTCATTATCGCGACATCGCCACGTGCGAGGTCACACCCCAGCACCTCACGCTCGCGGCCGAGGAAGCCTATCCGACCCTGGGCACTTATGCGCAGATGAACCCGCCGATTCGTTCGTCGGCGCATCGCGCTGGGCTGTGGCACTGGCTGAACCAGGGCGTTCCCGACGTGCTCGGGTCTGATCACGCGCCGCACACGATCGAGGAGAAGGCGAAGCCTTATCCGGCGAGCCCCAGCGGAATGCCGGGCGTTCAGACCCTGCTGCCGCTGATGCTGGATCACGTCGCCAAAGGACGGATGACGCTCGAGCGGCTGATCGACATGACCAGCGCCGGTGTCCAGCGCGTGTTCGGCCTTGTCGGCAAGGGCCGGATAGCGGCCGGTTATGATGCAGACTTCACCGTGGTGGACCGCAAAGGCCGCTTTGCGGTGACCGAGGACTGGCTGGAGAGCCGCTGCGGCTGGTCACCCTTCACTGGCATGGAACTGGAGGGCCGGGTGGTCGGCACCATCGTTCGCGGGCACTTCGCCATGTGGGAAGGCCAGCTTGGCAATTCCGCGCAGGGTGAGCCGCTGCGCTTCGCTGGGGCCCTCTAGGAGCGTCAGGCGGGTGCTTCGGCTTCGGCCTGGAGCGCCCGCTTGCGGGCTTGCAGCAGATCCCAGCAGAACACGGCGATCGCGCACCAGATCATCACGAAACTGGCGAGCTGAGCCGGCTTGAGCGGTTCTTGGAAGACGAACAGACCCAGCAGAAACACCATGGTCGGCGTCAGGAACTGCACGAAGCCCAGAGCGGAATAGCTCATCCTGCGTGCCGCAGTCGCAAACAGCAGCAACGGCACGCCGGTGATGACGCCAGCGAAAGCCAGAGTCACGTCTACCGTCGCCGAGTCGCCTAGCGACAGTCCGGCAGGCTGACCGGCCAACCAGAAAAGCACGCCCAGGGCAGGCACGATCAGCACGATGGTCTCGACCGTCAGGCCGGGAAGCGCACCGACCGGCGCGACCTTGCGCACCAAGCCATAACCGCAGAAGCTCAGCGCCAGCGTCATGCTGATCCAAAGTGTGTTCAGCGCGCCCCACGCCAGGATCACGACGCCGATCGCCGCGAGCGCAACGGCTACCCAGCGTCGTGGGGAAAGGCGCTCCTTGAGGAAGACCGTGCCTGCGAGCACGTTCATCAGTGGATTGATGTAGTACCCCAGACTTGCGGCGAAGACGTGATCTGTGGCGATGGCAATGACGTAGACGACCCAGTTGGTGCCGATCAGGAAGGCGCTCAGAGTCAGCGCGGCCAAAGTACGCGGGCTGACCAGCGCATGGGCGACCTGACCGAACTGACGCCGAAAGGCGACGATCACAAGGCAGACCGGCACCGTGAACAGGATACGCCAGCCTACCACTTCCAGTGCGGGCACATCGCGCAGCAGGTGGAAGTAGAGGGGGAGCAGTCCCCATGCCAGGTAAGCTGCGAACGCCTGGGGAAGTCCGCTGGACGATTGAGAGCCTGCTTTCATGGCCCGCCCTTAGGGGAGCGCGGCTGAGCCCAGCAAGCAACTCGTCGCGGCTGTCGGCTCATTTCGTCGAAATCTGCAATTCTGACGGGCGTGTTGCACTCCGTTCAGATTCACCGCCCTAAACATGAATGCGTAAGGCGGATGTCTCCCCGGTGCCGCCGACAAGGAGAAGCACGATGAACATCTTTCTCAAGGTTTCGGCCATTGCAGCCGCCAGCGTCACGATCGCGACCGCAGCTCCGGCTGTTGCCGCTCCCGCATTCTCGACCCAGCAGACGGCCTATGCGGCTCCCGGCAGCGAGTCGTTCAACCAGTACCGTGACTGGGACCGTCACCGGGTCTCGCGCGATGACTATCGCCGCGGCTATGGCAACAACTACCGCAACCGCGACGCCCGCTCGTGGCGGGGTGACAACCGCCGCTACAGCTGCCGCAAGAGCGGCGGCACCACTGGCCTTCTGATCGGCGGCGCTGCAGGCGCATTGCTGGGCCGTGAGATCGACGGCGGCCGCGACCGTACCCTTGGAACGGTTCTCGGTGCGGCGGGCGGTGCCCTGCTTGGACGTGAGGTCGAGCGCGGCGGGTCGCGCTGCCGCTAAGTTTCCCTCGGTTCTCCCCGCGCGGACGGCGACGCGCGGGGAGAGCAGTCCGGCTCCGCGGCCTCCTGCGTGAGCCGGCTGGGGAGGGCGCTTCCCGCTGAGCGGGGGCGCCCTTCTTTGCGTTTCGCAGCCACGCAAGTTTACAGTCCTGCACTGGTGGTGGCCCATATTGGCACGCGCGAGAAATTAACCATCCTTCTCAACGCCTCGTTAACGATTGCCGCACAAGGCTAACAGCCTGTTAAGCAAGCCGGTCTGCGGGCGTCCTCCGCATCAGGCCGGCGGGGAAGGACATGACGATGAAAGCTTCCACCCGCCTGGCGTTCGCCTGTGCTGCCGGCACGATGCTTCTTCTGGGCGGCTGCAAGTCCGAGAAGGACGAGCAGCCACAGGGCAGCGACGATCCGGCAATAACCGGGGCGCTCGGTGAAGAGATCATGGTCGATCCGGATATGGCGGGCGCGCAAGGCGCTGCCATTGCGCCGCACGGGGGCAATATCGAACTGCCTCCCGAACAACGGTCGCCCGAAGCTATCCAGGCCGCACGCGACGAAGCCATGGTGCAGGCTGGAGGCAGTCTCAAGGCCACGCCCCCGCCGCAGCAGGGTAACACCGCCTCCTTGGTGGAAAGCGCTGCGACAGCCGCTCAGGTGGCGCAGCAAGCCAAGGCGGCCAGCACCGACTGCACGGAGAAAGTTCAATATTCCGCCACATGGGCGGCGAAGCTGCCGAAGGCCGTACCGGTCTATCCACGCGGTGCGGTGCAGGAAGCTGCGGGTACCGACGCGGACGGGTGCAGCCTGCGGGTCGTGAACTTCGTCAGCCCGGTGTCTCCGGGCGATGTCATGGACTTCTACTATACGAAGGCCACGGCGGCCGGGTTTGGCGCCGAGCATCGCATGGACGGTTCGGATCACGTGCTTGGAGGACGCAAAGGCGGGCTTGCCTACCTGATCTACGCGCGCAAGCTCGACAACGGCCTGACCGAAGTGGACCTGATCGTCAGCGGGCGCTGAGGCGCTCGCGGGCGCGGCTTACCTGAGCCCGACGCCGATGGTCGCGCGCGGCTGCTCCATCTCGCCCGAGGCGACGGGATAAGCACAGTAGTCGGCTGCGTAATAGCCGCTGGGGCGGTGATTGCCGGAAAGGCCGACGCCGCCCACGGGGGCAGCATGGGACGGCCCCACCGTTGGCCGGTTCCAATTGACGATGCCCGCGCGGACGTTGGCCCAAAAGCGGTTGTACTCCGGCGGTGTGCCCCCGATCAGCCCGGCAACCAATCCGAAGCGACTGTTGTTGGCTTCCGCAATCGCCTCATCCAGATCGTCGATCCGCACGATCTGGAGGATCGGACCGAATAGCTCCACGTCGGGACGGTCGTTCATGGCAGTCACGTCGATGATCGATGGCGAGAGGAACGGCAGGTTCTCGTCAGGGCGGACGAGGTGCTTGATCGCCCGCCCGCCGTGGCTAAGCAGGTAGACAAAGCTGTCGCACAGCCCGTCGGCAGCGGCATTGTCGATGACGGGGCCCATGAACGGTGCCGGTGTGTCGAAAGGCGCACCGAAGATGACCCGGTCCGCGAGCGCCTTCACTTCGGCGATGACCGCATCGTACATGGAGGACTTCACAATCAGCCGCCGCGCGGCCGTGCAGCGCTGCCCTGCAGAGGTGAAGGCGGACTGCACGATGATCGCGGCAGCATCGCTGATCTTGGGCGTATCCCACACCACCAGCGGATTGTTGCCGCCCATCTCCAGCGCCACCAGCTTGTCGGGCCGGGCTGCGAGCTTGCGGTTGATGGCGATCCCGGTGCTGGCGGATCCGGTGAAGAGAATGCCGTCGACGCCTTCATGCACGACGAGCTTCTGCCCTTCGTCCGGGCCGCCAATGCACAGTTGTACAACTGCGGCCGCGATGCCGGCGCGGTGGAAGCAGCGGGTGAGCAGTTCGCCGGTGGCAGGGGTTCGCTCGCTCGCCTTGAAGATCACCGCGTTGCCGGCGATCAGCGCCGGGATGATGTGCGCGCAAGGCAGATGCGCCGGGAGGTTGAACGGACCGAGCACCGCCAGGACACCGTGCGGCTTGTGGCGGAGGGCCATCGTGCCCTGCATGGCGCTGTCGAGCCGTCGCTGGGCGGTGCGCTCCGCATAGGCGCGGATCGACGTCTCCACTTTCGCAAGGACGCTGTCGACTTCGGCCTGCGCCTCCCACATCGGCTTGCCGGTCTCCCGCGCGATGGTGGTGGCAAGCCGTTCGGCTTCCTTACGCACCTCGTTGGCGAATCGGCGCACCAGTTCCATGCGGGTGGAAAGCGGCTGCGCGGCCCAGTCCGACCATGCGCGGCGGGCCCTGCTCACCATCTCGTCCACGTCGCTGACCTGGCCACGCCAGATCTCGGAGCCCGTTGCCGGCTCATGGGACACGATCTCGCGCGCGGCGGAGGGACGGAGCAGGCCCCGTTCCTTGCCGACCTCTGAAGCGTGCGTCGATGCGCCGTCCATTAGGGTTTAAGTTCCGTTAGTTAGATCCGTTTGCGATCCCGGGCGCTATGCCAGATAGTTACTACCGGGTTGCTAACGACGCGTGCGTTAACTCTGGCGTGCGCCTTACGCGGCCTCGGCTGTACCTAGGCTGACCTTCCATCTCCGTTCCGGCACTCGCTTGCGGATCTTGCCGTGTCCGGCGATAGTGCAAGCGGGCGCCCGCCCATTCATCGGGCGAAAGGCAAACAAGGGCGCCAGTAAGGCATGATGCGATACGAGGACCGATTCTGGTCCAGCCGAGACGGACTGAAGCTCCATTACAGGGACTATGCCGGGTCGGATTCCCGGCCTCCGGTGGTGTGCCTGCACGGACTTACGCGCAATGCTCGGGACTTCGCTGAACTTGCCGAGCGCTTGTCGCCGCAATGGCGCGTGCTGGTTCCCGAGATGCGCGGACGCGGGGAGAGCGAGTATGCGCGCGACGCTGCCGCCTACAATCCGCTTCAGTATGTCGAGGATGTACTCGCGCTGCTGGAGGAATGTGCCATCGACCGTTTCGTCGCGGTGGGCACTTCGCTGGGCGGACTGATGACGATGCTGCTGGCGTTGCAGATGCCCGGCCGTATCGCCGGAGCCGTTCTCAACGACGTGGGGCCCAGGCTCGAGCCCGCCGGGATTGAGCGGATCAAGAATTACGTCGGGCAGGGGCGCAGCTTTCCCACCTGGGTGCACGCCGCGCGCGCACTGGAGGAGGTGCACGGCATTGCTTATCCCGGCAAGGACCTGCCCTTCTGGATCGCCGCCGCCAAGCGCGTGATGATGCTATCGAGCAATGCCCGTATCGTTTTCGACTACGACATGAAGATCGCCGAGGCTTTCACCACGCTCGACCCGGAGGCAGAGCAGGCGGACCTGTGGCCAGCTTGGGAAGCCCTGGCCGGTCGCCCGCTGCTTGTAATACGCGGCGCCGTCTCGGACCTGCTCAGTGCGGATACGCTCGATCGTATGCAGGAGCGCGTTCCGGAAGCCGAAGCGGTCACGGTGCTAGGCGTAGGGCATGCGCCCATGCTGACGGAACCGGAGGCCGTCGATGCCATCGATCGCCTTCTGGCGCGGGTCGCGTGAGATGAGCGAGCGCTTGCGGATCCTGCACCTTCACTCGAGCTTCGACCGGGGCGGCAAGGAGTTGCGGGCGGCGCGGCTGATGAACGCCTTCGGGCGTGGCATCCAGCATGATGTCGTCTCTGCCGTGCCGGGTGCCCTTGGCGCGGCCTCTGCCATAGAGCGCGGCATTCGCGTCGAATATCCGGATGCCTTTCCCAGCCTTTCCGGCAAGCCGACGCCTCGCCGCCTGCAGGGCCTCGCCGCGGCGATGAAGCCCTACGATCTCATTCTGACCTACAACTGGGGTGCGATGGACGCGGTGATGGCGCACACCGTGTTCCGGGACTTCGTCGGCTTACCTCCGCTTATTCACCATGAAGACGGCTTCAACGAGGACGAAGCCACGCGATTGAAGCCGACGCGCAACTGGTATCGCCGGATTGCGCTGGGGCGGGCCTCGGCACTTGTGGTTCCGTCACGCAAGCTGAAGGCTGTTGCGCTTGGCCCTTGGCAGCAGCCGCCTGGTCGCGTGCAGCTGATCCCGAACGGCATCAGCCTTTCGGCTTACGCCCGAAAGCCTGCGGCCAATGCGCTGCCGCGGATCGTGAAGCGCCCTGGCGAACTGTGGCTGGGTACTCTGGCCGGCCTCCGCACAGTCAAGAACCTGCCGCGCCTGGTTCGCGCGTTCGCAGCATTGCCCGAGCCGTGGCAGCTGGTCATCGTGGGCGAGGGGCCGGAGCGTGAGAACATCAAAGCCCAGGCTGTCGCAAGCGGCGTCGCGGATCGCGTTCACCTCCCCGGCTTCGCTCCGGATCCAGCGAAGGCGGTGGGGCTGTTCGACATCTTTGCCTTATCCTCCGACAGCGAGCAGTTTCCGATTTCGGTGGTGGAAGCCATGGCAGCCGGAGTACCCATTGCCTCGCCAGCGGTCGGTGACGTGACTGACATGGTCTCGGTCGAGAACCGGGATTTCATCTGCGCGCCGCACGACGACGAAGCTCTTGCCCAGGTCTTGGGCCATCTTGCTTCCGATGCGAAGACCAGAGCTTCCGTGGGTGCGGCAAATCGGGCCCATGCCCGTGCCCACTACGATGAGGAGCGGATGATCGCCGCTTATCGGCAGATCTACGCGCGCGCTCTTGGGCGCGAGCGGTTTCCCTGACCACCCCCCAGGTCGCGCACATGCCGGTGCCTCTTCATTCAGCGGGGCTTCACCCGCTCCGGTGCAGCGATCATCGTCGTTGAAAAGCAGCGCCTATCCGCTAAACACCGCGGCCAGCATTCTCAGGTTACCAGAAAGCCCGCCCTTGGCCGTTCCACCGCAGAATTCCGATGCCATTACCCGTCGTCAGGCCGCGGAGCAGGGCGTCTTCATGCGCGAGGTTGATGACGCCTTGCGTCAGGACCAGCTTGAGGTGTTCCTGCGGCGTTACGGCAAACCGCTTCTGGCGGTGATTGTGCTCGCCCTGCTCGCGTTCGCCGCGTTCCTCTATTGGGAGCACCGCCGGAGTGCGCAGGAAGAGGCGAATGCCGAGCAGCTGATTCTGGCGCTCGATGATCTGGATGCCGGCAACGCTGCCGAAGCGCAGAAGAAGCTCACGCCTCTTGCAGCCGGCGACAACGGAAATGCGGTACTCGCGCGCTTGACCCAGGCTGGCATCGCGCTGGAGCAGGACAAGACGGACGAGGCAGCGGGTATCTACGCCAAGATTGCAGCCGACGAAGGCGCACCCAAGCCGCTGCGCGATCTTGCCAGGGTTCGCGAAGTCGCGGCAACGTTCGACAAGCTGCCGCCGCAGCAAGTCGTCGATCGTCTTTCGAGTCTCGCCCAGCCGGGCAGCCCGTGGTTCGGCGTTGCCGGAGAGATGGTGGGCATGGCCTACCTCAAGCTTGGCAAAGACGAGCAGGCTGGCCCTCTTCTGGTCCAGATCGCCAAAGACAAGACACAGCCCGAGGGATTGCGCGCACGCGTGCGCCAGCTCGCCGGGCAGATCGGCTATGACGCGATCGACGATGTCGTGAGCGCCTCGGAAGCCGAAGCGCCCCAGGTGGGCGGAGAGGGAGAATAAGCATTTGTCCGGGAAGCTTACCGACATGAATTCAGTCAGCAGCCGGCGTTCGCGCCTCCTTCCCGTGCTCGCTATCGCGCTGGTACTCGGTACCTCAGGCTGTGGTATCTTCAAGGGCAACGGAGACGCGTCGAAGACGCCCACCGTCGGCGAGCGCATCCCGATCCTTTCTCGCATCGAGTCGGGCGCAAAAGTCGCGCCGGAGCTTGCGGACGTTGCGGTGATCCTTCCTCCACAGGAAGCCAACGCGGAATGGGCTCAGGCCGGCGGCACTGCCAACAAGGCCTACGGCCATCTCGCGCTCGGCCAATCCCCCACGCGCGTCTGGACGGCCAGCGTCGCGGGCGCGAGCAATAAGCGGCGTCTGGCCGCCGCTCCGGTGATCGGTGACGGGCGCCTGTTTGTCTATGACACGAGCGGTGTCGTCAGTGCCTTCAATGCGGAGACCGGCGCAAAGCTTTGGAGCCACCCGTTCAGCTCTGGCGAGAACGACAATGCGATCTTCGGCGGCGGTGCCAGCTATGATGCGGGCAACGTCTATGTGACGACGGGCCTTGGTGAAGTCGCGGCGCTTAACGCAGCCGATGGCTCGGAGAAGTGGCGCGTAAAGCCTGCCGGTCCTCTGCGCGGCTCACCGACGATCGGCTTCGAAGCGGTCTACGTGATGACGCAGGACAACCAGATCATTGCGCTCAACGCGGCGGACGGCAAGCAACTGTGGAGCGAGTCGGCTTCGGTCTCGCAGGCAGGTGTGTTCGGCGTGGCAGCACCGGCTGCCGGGCAGGGGACCATCGTTGCAGGCTATTCGTCCGGTGAACTGGTCGCTTACCGCTACGAGAACGGGCGCCAGCTCTGGTCGGACGCGCTGGCTCGCACCTCGATTTCCACCGAAGTGGGTAGCCTGACCGACGTCGATGCCGATCCCATTATCGATCGCGGCCGGGTCTTCGCGCTGGGGCAGGGTGGCCGCATGGCCGCTTACGAACTGGTGACCGGCCAGCGCATCTGGGAACTCAACCTGGCGGGCATCTCTACGCCGGCTGTCGCGGGAGACTGGGTCTTCACGTTGACGGACCGGGGGCAACTTCTCGCGATTCAACGGACCACCGGCAAAGTGCGCTGGATGAACGAGCTTCAGCGATATCGCAAACCGGAGAAGCGCAAGGACCCAGTGTTCTGGGTCGGTCCGGTGCTCGCCGGCAACCGCTTGTGGGTCGCCAATTCGCTGGGGCAGCTGTCGTACGCGAACCCTGCCGATGGCACACTGACGCCTTATGCAGAGTTGGATGCGTCGATCTCGCTGCCGCCTGTGGTAGCCAACCAGACGCTCTATCTGCTCGATGACAGCGGGACGATCACTGCATACAGGTGATGCGGCGCCGTCGTCGGCAGTCGTTTTTAGGGTTTTAACCTTTCCCTTCTAGCCAGTGGCGCCATGAGCAGCGCCACTCCGGCACCTTCGGCACGCCCTCGCAGCGATGTCTCCAACGCAGTCGGTCTGGTCGGCGTAGCTGGCCTCTTCGCCTGGGTCATGGTGTGCCGCAACTGGGCGGCCATTGCAGAGGCGCTGGCACTTCCGGGGCCTCGCGCGCCGATGTCTGGCCCCTATGCTGCCGTGGCCACGCTGCTGTTCACGTCCGTGCCGATGATCCTTTGGTCGCTGCTGGTCGACAAAGTGCATCGCCGCCCCTCGACTGGGATCGACTGGACCCGCCCGCGGCGTTGGCGAGACGTGCACAGCGTGTCCTTCACCAAGCTGGCGGGTCTTTGGGCGACGTGGGCCGCCATAGGCTTCTTTTATTGCGTGGCGCGCTGGTACTGGGATGGCCAGTATCTCTTCGCAATGAAGGTGATCGGCACCTTCGCGGCACCGCTCTTCCTCTTGTCCGTGCCCTACGTGCTGTGGCTGGATCGTTTCCTCCTCGAGCCGCGCGACAGCGCATGGCACTTCGGCGCGATGCTGATAGGGCGCGAAGCCTGGGATGGAGAGCAAGTGGCGAAGCACTGGCGCGCATGGGCCATCAAAGGCTTCTTTACTGCCTTCATGATCTCGATACTCCCGCCCGGTTTCGCCATTGTGGTCGAGGCCGATTATAGCGCCGCTGCGGGAGACCCGGTGCATCTTGCGCAGGTCCTGATCGAGACTCTGTTTCTGATAGACGTGCAGATCGGGACGGTTGGCTATCTGCTGACGCTACGCCCGCTCGATGCCCATATCCGCAGCGGCAATCCGTTGTTGGCCGGCTGGGTTGCTGCCCTCTTGTGCTATCCTCCGTTCGTCTGGGGCACGATGGGCCGGGCGGACGTGATGGGGTATGAGGCCGCTACCGGAGGTTGGGCGCACTGGCTTGCGGGAAGCGCGCCGCTGCTTTGGGCCTGGGCCGCGCTTCTGGTGTCTCTCACCGCGATCTATGCCTGGGCCACGTTCGCCTTTGGTATCCGCTTTTCAAACCTGACCTATCGTGGCGTTATCACGCATGGACCCTATCGGCTTACGCGCCATCCGGCTTACCTTTCCAAGAACCTGTTCTGGTGGTGCTCGACGCTGCCCTTCCTTGTGACGAATGGTTCGTTCACGGACATGGTGCGCAACACCGTCATGCTCACGCTTGTGAGCGGGATCTACTACTGGCGTGCGCGAACTGAGGAAGCGCATCTGCTGGCCGAAGATCCCAAGTACGCGGCTTATCACCGGTGGATGGCGCGCCATGCGCCGATTACTCGTGTCTTGAACGCTATGGCAGGATCGCTTCGCCCAAGGCAGCCGGTGCCGCAGCCGGCCGAGTAGGATGCGCTCTGCCCGGCGTTAGCCTTACGCGCCAGCGGGCAAGGGCGCTTGCCTACGCCCGACGCTTAGGCGCTTGCTTCGAGAGCGTGCATCTCTTCATCCGAAAGCCCGAAATGGTGGCCGACTTCATGGATGACGACGTAGGAGACGAGGTCTTCCAGCACAACGCCGGTTTCGCACCATTCCGCCAGAAGCGGCTGCCGGTATAGCGTGATCACCGGCGGCAGTTCGCCCGAGGTCCAGATGGAGTCCTGATCCAGCGGACGACCGTGATAGAGCCCGGTCAGCTCCCAGGCGTCTCCGATGCGGAGCGCCTTGAGCGTCTCGTCATCGGCGAACTCCTCCACCCGCACGCGTATCCCGTTCAGGTGCTGCGCAAACGGCTCCGGAAACCGGGCGAACGCCGCATGCGCCATCGTTTCGAGCGCGCCAGCGTCCGGTGCCGAACCGAAGCGATTCATGCCGCCCTCACACGTCGAGGTTGGCGACGTTGAGGGCGTTCTCCTGAATGAAATCGCGGCGTGGTTCCACGATGTCGCCCATCAGGCGGGTGAAGATCTCGTCTGTCACGTCAGCATCCTCGACCTTCACCTGCAGCAGGCTGCGGTTGTCGGGATCGAGCGTGGTTTCCCACAGCTGCTCCGCGTTCATCTCGCCCAAGCCCTTGTAGCGCGAGATCGAGAGGCCCTTGCGTCCGTTCGCGAGCACTGTGTCCAGCAGCTGCGTCGGGCGCGTGATCGCACCGTCGGTGACGCGCACCGGTGCTGCCTCGGCCTCACCATCGCCATCCGGCGCCTGCTCGGGCTCAGGGGCGTCAGCGCTGGCCCGTGTAAGGCGAGCGGGGGTGCTGTAGATGGGGGCGTGCTCGGCAGCCAACCGGGCCAGCTTGCGAGCCTCGGCGCTGTGGAGGAACGTCGCCTCGATCACGTGGTGATCGGTGACCCCGCGCCAGAGGCGCTCAACGATATAGGCACCTTCCTCACCCCGCCGGGCGGACCACTTGGCCTCGGGATCGCCGCGCTCCAGCCAGGCGGCGGCTTCGGTGAGCGCCGCGACTTTGCCTGCATCGCTGAGATCCGGCGCGAAAGCGCCTGCGAGGGCCAGCGCCTCGATGATACCGAGGTCGTACCTGCGCGGCACATAGCCGAGCAGATTGCGCATCGCCATGGCATGGTCGATCAGCCCGCGAAGCTCGGCACCGCCACGCGCCCCGCCGGCGGTCTCGAGCACCCGCCCCTGCGAGCCCGCCTCGACGAGGTAGCGGTCAAGCTGGCGATCATCCTTGAGGTAGACCTCCGAGCGGCCTTTGCTCACCTTGTAGAGCGGTGGCTGCGCGATGAAGAGATGTCCGGCCTTGATGATCTCAGGCATCTGGCGATGGAAGAACGTCAGCAGCAGCGTGCGGATGTGCGCGCCGTCCACGTCAGCGTCGGTCATGATGACAATCTTGTGGTAGCGCAGCTTGTCCAGGTTGAAGTCGTCGCGGATGCCAGTGCCCATCGCCTGAATCAGCGTGCCGACCTCCTTGGACGAGATGATCCGGTCGAAGCGCGCGCGCTCCACGTTGAGGATCTTGCCCTTCAGAGGAAGGATCGCCTGGATTTTGCGGTCGCGCCCGGACTTGGCCGAGCCGCCAGCCGAGTCGCCCTCGACCAGGAAGAGTTCGCACTTCGAAGGGTCGCGCTCCTGGCAGTCGGCGAGTTTGCCGGGCAGGGAGGCGATGTCCATCACGCCCTTGCGGCGCGTCAGTTCGCGCGCCTTGCGGGCGGCTTCGCGCGCGGCGGCGGCATCAATGACCTTCATGATGATCGCTTTGGCGGTGGCGGGGTTTTCCTCCAGCCATTCGCTCATCTTGTCACCCATCAGCGCTTCGAGCGGCTGACGCACTTCGGAGCTGACCAGCTTGTCCTTCGTCTGCGAGGAGAACTTGGGGTCGGGCAGCTTCACCGAGACAATCGCCGTCAGCCCTTCGCGCATATCGTCGCCCGACAGCGTGACCTTCTCCTTCTTGAGCAGGCCCGAGCGCTCGGCATAATTGTTGAGCGTGCGGGTCAGCGCGGCCCGGAAAGCCGCCAAGTGCGTGCCGCCATCGCGCTGGGGGATGTTGTTGGTGAAGGCGAGGACGTTCTCGTAGTATGAATCGTTCCACTCCAGCGCAACCTCGATGCCGATGCCGTCCTTGTCCGCCGAGATGGCGATCGGCTCGGGCATCAGCGCCTGCTTGTTGCGGTCGAGGTACTTCACGAAGGCGCCGATGCCACCCTCATAGTAGAGATCATGCTCCAGCACTTCCTCGTGCCGCTTGTCCCGCAACAGGATGTGCACACCCGAGTTGAGGAACGCCAGCTCGCGATAACGGTGCTCAAGCTTGTCGAAGTCGTACTCGGTGACGTTCTTGAACGTCTCGGTCGAGGCCTGGAACGTGACGCGCGTGCCCTTCTTGCCGTCAGGGGCGGGGCCCACGACCTTGAGCGGCGCGACAGTGTCGCCGTGTTCGAAGCGCATCCAGTGCTCCTGGCCGTCGCGCCAGATCGTCAGTTCCAGCCATTCCGATAGGGCGTTCACCACGGATACGCCCACACCATGGAGGCCGCCTGAAACCTTATAGGCATTATCGTCCGACGTGTTTTCGAACTTACCGCCAGCGTGAAGCTGAGTCATGATGACTTCAGCGGCTGAAACGCCTTCTTCGCGGTGAATGTCAGTTGGAATGCCGCGTCCGTTGTCCGTCACTGACACTGAATTATCGGGGTTAAGCTCGATCAGAACGAGATCGCAGTGTCCCGCAAGCGCCTCGTCGATTGCGTTGTCCGAAACCTCGAACACCATGTGATGCAGGCCCGAACCGTCGTCGGTGTCGCCGATGTACATGCCCGGCCGCTTGCGTACGGCATCGAGGCCTTTGAGGACCTTGATCGATTCCGCGCCATAGGTGTTGGTGTTCTTGCCGTTCTCAGGCCGGTCTTCAGGATTGCTTGCCATGTCGATTATATAGGGTCCGCATGGGCGAAACTAAAGCAAAACCGGCATCGGCCTAGCCCTTATCCACAAAGGCTTGCAAGCTGGGCTCCGCCTGCGTCACAGTGACGCACTCGTTACAGGCAAGGGGCTGCCGATGATCAGGAAATCGCTTGGGTTCATGCTTGCTGCGGGGCTCGTGCTGCCGCAGGCCGTAGCTGCGCAAAGCGCAGGGTTGCGGCCCGACCAACAGGAGTTCTTCGGCCTCTACAAGGAACTGATCGAAACCAATACCACGCTGAGCGAAGGCAGTTGCACCGAGGCTTCGGCCAAGATGGCCGCGCGCCTCAGGTCAGCCGGCATGACCGAGGATCAGTTGATCCGGTTCTCGACTCCCGAGCATCCCAAGGATGGCGGACTCGTCGCCATCTATCCCGGCACTTCGAACACGCTGGAGCCGATGCTGCTGCTGGCCCACATCGACGTTGTCGAAGCCAAGCGGGAGGACTGGGAGCGCGATCCCTTCAAGCTGGTCGAGGAGAACGGGTACTACTACGCCCGCGGCGCGGTGGACGACAAGGCGATGGCCTCGATCTGGGTCGACACGCTCGCGCGCTTCGCCAAGACCGGGTACAAGCCCAAGCGCACGATCAAGCTCGCACTGACTTGCGGTGAAGAAACCAGCGGTGCGTTCAACGGCGCTGAGTGGCTGGCGCAGAACAAGCGCGAGTTGATCGACGCCGGGTTCGCTCTGAACGAGGGCGGCGGTGGCCGGACGGACGGGAACGGCAAGCTCGTCGTCCAGACGTTGCAGGTGGGTGAGAAAGCCTATCAGGACTTTATGCTGACTGCGACGAACCCCGGCGGCCATAGCTCGCAGCCGGTGCCGGACAATGCGATCTACGATCTTTCCGCCGCGTTGCTGAAAGTGGGCGAGTACGAGTTTCCAGTCGAGTTCAACGACGTGACGCGAGCCTTCTTTGCCAAGTCCGGCAAGCAGCGCGGAGGCGAACTGGGGCAGGCCATGCAGGCGCTTGCGGCCAACCCGCAGGACAAGGCCGCGCTGGCGATCGTTGATAAGGACAAGGCGCTGCACTCGATGCTGCGCACCACCTGTGTGGCCACGCAAGTGGATGCGGGTCACGCGCTCAATGCGCTGCCGCAGCGGGCGACGGCCAACGTCAACTGCCGGATGTTCCCGGGGCACACCGCCGACGAGACGCAGGCAGTGCTGGCCAGCGTGATCGCCAATCCCGAGATCAAGATCGAGCAGCGCGTGAAGGGTAAGCCGATCGCGAAGTCGCCGCCTCTTGAGCCGGAGATCGTGAAGCCGGTGGAATCTCTCGCGGCAAAGTATTTTCCTGGAGTTCCGGTCATCCCCTCGATGGCAACCGGAGCGACCGACGGTCTTTACCTCTCTGCGGTAGGGATTCCCGTCTATGGTGTGCCCAGTGTCTGGACCGATCCGGACGGCAACGGGACACACGGCTTGAACGAGCGGGTGGAAGCCAAGGCTCTCTATACCGCTCGCGACTACCTTCATGATCTGGTGCGGACACTCGCCGGGTAAGCGAAGCTGTGCGGACAAAAAGAAAGGCGGCCCTCGTCGGGCCGCCTTTCTTTTGTTTCGGGTCGCCCCCTCAGACGAGGGTGATTGCGAACGCAAGGGCGCTGGCGCCCAGGGCCGCGGCGAGACCGAACGTCCGGTGGACGAGGGTCATGGCACTTTCCTTCTGTTTGTGCGGAACACGACTCTTATAGCGCCGTTTCCTTTCGCAGGTGCAACATAGGAGGGTTAGTAATTTCCGCAATGTCGAAAGCAACAATCGAACTTGCGTAATTTGCAACTGAGCGTGATCCGCAACTGACATTCTATGCGCGCATTGCGCAGCCGTGCCTCAGCACGCATCTGGACACTCGCCGCGCTGCGGACTAACCCGCCGCAATGACCATCCAGCCTTCGGACCCCATCCTGATCGTCGACTTCGGCAGCCAGGTTACGCAGCTGATCGCACGCCGCGTGCGCGAGGCTGGCGTCTATTCAGAGATTGCGCCGTTCTCTTCGGCGGCAGAGGCGTTTGCCCGTCTCGATCCCGCGGGCGTGATCCTGTCCGGGTCTCCGGCATCTGTGCTCGACAGCGATGGTCCGCAAATCCCCGATGTCATCTTGAACAGCGGGCGTCCCATGCTGGGCATCTGCTATGGGCAGCAGGCGCTGACTCATCAGCTGGGCGGGGAAGTGCTAGCTGGCGAATCAGGAGAGTTCGGTCGCGCCTTCATCGAGATCGAAGAGACTTGCGCGCTGTTCGACGGCTTGTGGCAAGTGGGCGAGCGGCATCAGGTCTGGATGAGCCATGGCGACAAAGTCACGCGTCTGGCCGAAGGGTTCCGGCCCGTAGCGGCAAGTGCCGGCGCACCGTTTGCGGTGATCGCGAACGATGCCAAGCGCATCTATGCCATGCAGTTCCACCCCGAGGTGGTGCACACGCCCGATGGCGCCAAGCTGCTGAAGAACTTCGTTCGCCACGTCTGCGGTTTGACCGGAGACTGGACGATGGCCGAGTTCCGCAAGACCAAGATTGAGGAAATCCGTCAGCAAGTCGGTAACGGCCGGGTGATCTGCGGGCTGTCAGGCGGCGTCGACAGCGCCGTGGCGGCGGTGCTGATCCACGAGGCCATCGGTGAGCAGCTGACTTGTGTATTCGTCGACCACGGTCTGATGCGCAGCGGCGAGGCCGAGCAGGTCGTCAGCCTGTTCCGCGGCGCGTACAACATTCCGCTGGTGCACGTCGACGCTTCGACACTGTTCCTGAAAGGCCTTGAGGGCGTCAGCGACCCCGAAGCCAAGCGCAAGTTCATCGGCAAGACCTTCATCGACGTCTTCGAGGATGAGGCGAAGAAGATCGGCGGTGCCGAGTTCCTGGCGCAGGGTACGCTCTACCCCGACGTCATCGAATCGGTGTCCTTCACCGGCGGCCCCTCTGTGACCATCAAGAGCCATCACAACGTCGGTGGCTTGCCCGAGCGGATGAACATGAAGCTCGTGGAGCCGCTGCGCGAGCTGTTCAAGGACGAAGTGCGCGAGCTTGGGCGCGAACTCGGTCTGCCCGAGGTCTTTGTTGGTCGCCATCCGTTCCCCGGGCCGGGTCTTGCCATACGCATTCCCGGCGAAGTCACGCGCGAGCGTTGCGACGTTCTGCGCAAGGCGGACGCGATTTACCTCGAGGAGATCCGCAATGCAGGTCTCTACGACGCGATCTGGCAGGCTTTCGCGGTGCTGTTGCCCGTCAAGACCGTGGGTGTGATGGGCGATGGTCGCACGTACGACAACGTCTGTGCCTTGCGAGCCGTTACCTCCACGGACGGCATGACGGCGGACATCTATCCCTTCGACGCGCACTTCCTCAGCAGCGTCGCGACCCGCATCATCAACGAGGTGAAGGGCATCAACCGCGTCGTCTACGACTACACGAGCAAGCCGCCCGGCACGATCGAGTGGGAATGATCCGCGCCCAGTAAGTGTCTGGAGCAGGGGGCATATGTTCTTCGCCGCTCCAGCACGTCGCTGAGGCATTCTTGCGGCTGCCGGAGCTGACCGATGGACGATTTCACGATTGCTCGCGCGCTCCATGTCCTCGCGATCGTCATGTGGATCGGCGGACTGGCGTTCGTGACGACCGTCGTGATGCCGTTCATCCGCCATTCTTCTGAGCCGCGGGAGCGGCTTGCGGCCTTTCATCGGGTCGAAGGCCGCTTTGCTCCGCAGGCGGCCTTCTGGGTCCTGTTGGCGGGCGCCAGCGGCTTCTGGATGACCTGGCGAGCGGGACTGTGGTGGCGATTTGCTGATTCACAGTACTGGTGGATGCACGCGATGGTCGGGATCTGGCTGATCTTCACCGTCATGCTGTTCGTGCTGGAGCCGCTCGTGCTGCACCGCCGCATGACCAACTCCCCGAACCCCTCAGGTGATTTCCGTGCTATGGAATGGCTGCACCGGATCCTGTCTGTGCTCTCGCTTGCGACGGGAGCGGCTGCGGTCGCTGGCAGTCACGGACTGTTCTGAAGCACAGCAGGCGGCGAAAGGAGCGAGGCACGTTCGCCCCGCTCCTAGTGACGACGATCAGAAGCGATAGCTGACCCCGGCGCTAAGCACCCAGGGGTTCAGGTTGTGCCGGGTCTCGAGCACCTTGGCGCCATCAGCGTAGAAGGATGCCGTCGGCTCGATGAAGTACTTCTTCGCGTCCAGCGACAGGCCATATCCGTTCTGCCCCAGCGCGATGTCGACGCCCGCCTGCAGCGCGACACCAAGCGCATTCGACATCTTGACGCGGTCCACTCCCAGCGCTGCGGCCGTGGCGCCCGGCTTCTCGTCGAACACAAAGAACACCGAGGGGCCCGCGCCGACGTAAGGTTTGATCGGGCCGCCATTGTCCAGGTGCGCCTTGAAGGTGACGGTCGCCGGCAAAATTAGCACATGGTTGACCAACCGAGTGCCCGCGAGGTCAGCCGCACCGTTCACGTGATGCTGGGTGAGGCAGCAGATCGTCTCGACGGAGATGGTCTTGCTGAAGAAGTACTCCAGCGCCAGCGTGGGCACTACGTTGTCGTTCGCCTTGGCATCGACGTCGGTCACGCCCATGCCGGTCAGGGTGCTGCCCAGAGCGGGATCGATCGACTTGACCTTGTCGATCTCGCCGTCCGGCAACACGGCGGTCCCCAGAACCTTCACTTGCAGCTTTCCATCGCGGCTACCCGCCAGCGCGGGGGGCGCAGTGAGCGCGGTTGCCGTTGCGAGAAGGGCGATCATCGTAGTCTTACGCATGTCTATCTGTTCCTGCCACCGGGACCACCCCTCGCGGCCCCACTCTGCGGTCGCTCATGCGTGTCGTGGGAACCGCCGGGCGAATAATTGATTCGGCGCAATCAGGAGCGACATTTTCGCCGCGCCGCACAAAGACCCTCCGTTTTGATCGTCATCAATGCGCGAGCGACCGTCACCGGCCATGGGCGCCGGACAGGTCAGCAATTTTCCTGAGAAGAGATAGAGATATGGAAACCGTGGTCGCGCGGGCGGGCTGGTGGCTTGCCGCGTTGTTTATTGCCGTCGCAGCGGCTGCCGCTGCGGCGGATACCGGCTTTGCGGTGCACATGGGCATCATCGCAGCGGCAGCGTCTGTTGGGTTGTGGGTCGCTGTAAGCGGCGCAGACTATGGAGCGATTGCGCGCGGCATCCTGAAGGTGCCGGCCGATCAGACCCGCTATGATGACGATCCGGTGCGCTGGGGCGTGATCGCCACGGTGTTCTGGGCCATGGCCGGTTTCGCGGCAGGCGTGTTCATCGCGCTTCAGCTGACCTGGCCTGCTCTGAACCTGGAGCCCTATCTCAACTTCGGGCGCGTTCGTCCGCTGCACACTTCGGCGGTGATCTTCGCGTTCGGCGGCAATGCTCTGATTGCGACGAGCTTCTACGTCGTGCAGCGTACCTGCCGCGCCCGCCTTGCTTTCCCCGGCCTCGCCCGGTTCGTCTTCTGGGGCTATCAGCTGTTCATCGTCCTTGCGGCGACGGGCTATCTGATGGGTGTTACCCAGTCGAAGGAATATGCCGAGCCGGAGTGGTACGTCGACTGGTGGCTGACCATCGTCTGGGTCGCGTATCTCATCGTGTTCGTCGGCACGATCGTAAAGCGTTCCGAACCGCACATCTACGTCGCGAACTGGTTCTATCTGGCCTTCATCCTGACCGTGGCGATGCTGCACGTCGTCAACAACCTGGACGTGCCGGTGAGCTTCCTGGGCTCGCGCAGCTATCCGCTTTTCGGGGGCGTACAGGGTGCGCTGGTGCAATGGTGGTACGGCCACAACGCCGTGGGCTTCTTCCTGACCGCCGGCTTCCTGGCGATGATGTACTACTTCGTGCCCAAGCAGGCGGAGCGGCCGATCTATTCGTATCGCCTGTCTATCATCCACTTCTGGTCGCTGATCTTCCTCTACATCTGGGCTGGTCCGCACCACCTGCACTACACCGCGCTGCCTGACTGGGCGCAGACGCTGGGCATGGTCTTCTCGGTCATGCTGTGGATGCCGAGCTGGGGCGGCATGATCAACGGCCTGATGACGCTCAATGGCGCCTGGGACAAAGTCCGCACCGATCCGATCATCCGCATGATGGTAATGGCGCTCGCCTTCTACGGCATGAGCACCTTTGAAGGACCGATGCTCTCGATCAAGAGCGTCAACTCGCTGTCGCACTACACCGACTGGACTATCGGCCACGTCCATTCCGGCGCTCTGGGCTGGAACGGCATGATCACCTTCGGCGCGATCTACTACCTCGTGCCGCGCCTCTGGGGGCGTGAGCGGCTCTACTCGCTGCGGATGGTCAACTGGCACTTCTGGCTCGCGACCATTGGCATCGTCTTCTACGCCGCGAGCATGTGGGTGGCGGGCGTCATGCAGGGCCTGATGTGGCGCGAATACGGCGCCGACGGTTACCTGGTGAACTCGTTCGCCGACACGGTCGCCGCGGTTCATCCGATGTTCGCCCTGCGTGCATTCGGTGGCCTGCTCTACCTCGCTGGCGGTGTGATCATGGTCGTCAACGTCTGGGCCACGATCCTTGGCAAGCTGCGCGCCGAAGCTCCCATGAGCGACGCCGCTTACGATCCCGCCACCGACCGTCCCGTCGTCGCTGCCGCGAACTGAAAGCCAAAGTCATGAATAACCTGTCGAACGAACCGGCTGACGTGCGCGCCACCGTCAAGGGACACGCGCGGCTTGAGCGCAACGTCACGCTGCTGGGTCTTGCCTCTCTCGTAGTCGTCGCGATCGGCGGCATCGTGGAGATCGCGCCGCTCTTCTGGATCCACAACACGATCGAGGAAGTGGAGGGCGTCCGCCCCTACACTCCGCTGGAGCAGGCGGGCCGCGACATCTATGTGCGCGAAGGCTGCTACAGCTGCCACAGCCAGATGATCCGCCCCTTCCGTGACGAGGTGGAGCGCTATGGCCACTACAGCCTGGCTGCGGAAAGCATGTACGATCACCCCTTCCAGTGGGGCTCGAAGCGAACCGGTCCGGACCTGGCCCGCGTGGGCGGCCGCTATTCGGACGAGTGGCACGTGCAGCACCTGGTCGATCCACAGTCGGTGGTGCCTGAAAGTGTCATGCCGCAGTACGGCTTTCTGGCCGACACCGACCTTCAAGTGCCGGACATGGCGGCCAACCTGAAGGCGCTGCGCGCGGTGGGCGTACCCTACAGCGACAAGGACATCGAACTCGCGATGACGGACCTGACCGCGCAGGCTGATCCCGAGGCGGACAGCGGCGATTTGGCCGAGCGTTATCCCAAGACGCAGATCCGCGACTTCGATGGCAACCCCTCCCGCCTGACCGAAATGGACGCGCTGGTTGCCTATCTGCAGGTGCTGGGCACCATGGTCGACGTGAATGCAGCGGCGGCGCAGGAAGATCTCGCGAAGGAGAAGGGGCGGTGACCCACTCCACTTATGAGACGCTGAGGCACCTCGCCGATAGCTGGGGCCTGGCAGCCATGCTCGTCATGTGGCTTGCGCTTGGCCTCTGGCCTTTCCGGCCGGGCGCCCGGCACCGCAACGAGAACGCGGCCAACATCATCTTCAAGGACGAGAACGATGGCGAATAAGCGCCCGAACGGAAAGCGGTGGGACGAAGCGACCCAAACCGAGACCGTTGGTCACGAGTGGGATGGGATCGAGGAACTCGACACCCCCATGCCGCGCTGGTGGCTCTACACCTTCTATGCGACCATCGTCTTCGCATTGGGCTATTGCATTGCCTATCCGGCCTGGCCCCTGGTGACCCAGGCCACCGAAGGGGTGCTGGGCTGGTCGAGCCGCGGCGAACTGGCAAAGGACCTGAAGGCGCAGGAAGCCGAGCGCTCCGAGGTGCTGCAGGCGATTGCCATTACCCCTGTCGAAAAGCTCGTCGGCCAGCCCGATCTGATGCCGGCAGCCATCGCCGGTGGTGCTGCGGCCTTCAAGGTCAACTGCGTCCAGTGTCATGGTGCCGGCGCAGCCGGGTCGAAGGGCTACCCCAATCTCAACGATGACGAGTGGCTCTGGGGCGGCGACATCCGCGCGATTGAGGCGACTCTGATCCACGGCATCCGCCAGCACGGCAGCGCCGAGACTCGCACCAGCCTTATGCCTGCATTCGGCAAGGACGGCCTGCTGCCGCCCGAGCAGATCGAAGATGTAGCGAGCTATGTTCTCTCGCTCAGCGGTAAGGAGAAGCCGAGTGCGGCCGCGCAGCGCGGTGCACAGGTCTTTGCCGACAACTGCGCGGTGTGCCACGGCGCGGATGCCAAAGGGCAGCGCCAATTCGGTGCCCCGAACCTGCGCGATGCGATCTGGCTCTACGGCAGCTCACGCGAAGAAGTGGTGCAGCAGATCAGTGCGCCTCGCCATGGGGTGATGCCCGCCTGGGGCGGCCGTCTGGACCCCGTCACCATCAAGATGCTTGCAGCCTACGTCCACTCGCTGGGCGGCGGCGAGGACTTTGCGGAGGTCGCCGAACAACCGGCGCAGTAGCCATGAACAGCCCGATCAAACCACCCAGCGCCGACCACTCGCCTTCGCTTTTTGCGAAGCGCGAGCCGGTCTTCAACAAAGCCGTCAACGGCAAGTTCCGGCGCTTGAAATGGGCGGTCATGGCCGTCTGTCTGGCGGTATATTGGATCACGCCTTGGCTGCGGTGGGATCGGGGACCTTACGCGCCGGACCAGGCGGTGCTGATCGACCTGGCCAGCCGGCGCTTCTACATGTTCAGCATCGAGATATGGCCGCACGAATTCTACTTCGTGGCCGGCCTGCTGATCATGGCCGGGATTGGTCTCTTTCTCGTGACCAGCGCCGTCGGTCGCGCGTGGTGCGGGTATGCCTGTCCGCAGACGGTCTGGACAGACTTGTTCCAGCACGTAGACCGGCTGGTGGATGGGGACCGCAACGCGCGCATGCGCTTGCAGAAGGCCCCCTGGGGTCCGGCGAAGATCGCGAGGCGCCTGCTCAAGTGGGCGATCTATCTGGTGATCAGTTTCGCTACCGGCGGCACCTGGATTTTCTATTTCGCCGATGCGCCAACGCTGCATCAGGCGTTCTGGAGCGGTAGTGCTGCCCCCGTCGCCTATGCGACGGTATTCGTGCTGACGATGACGACCTTCGTCCTGGGCGGCTTCATGCGCGAGCAAGTGTGCATCTACATGTGCCCCTGGCCCCGTATCCAGACCGCCATGCTGGACGAGAAGAGCCTGATCGTCACCTACAAGGACTGGCGTGGCGAGCGGCGCGGTAGCGTGAAGAAGAAGGAGCGCGACCCTCAGGCGTTCGGCGACTGCATCGACTGCAATCAGTGCGTCGCAGTGTGCCCCACGGGCATCGACATACGCGAAGGGCCACAGGTCGGCTGCATCACCTGCGCATTGTGCATCGACGCGTGCGACAAGGTCATGGACGAGATCGGGCGCCCGCGCGGACTTATCGACTACGCAACGCTGGAGGATTCGGAGCGGGAGAAGGCGGGGCAGCCGCCTACGCGTCACCTGAAGCTGATCTGGCGCCCCCGCACGCTTCTTTATTTTGCCGTCTGGTCCTCGATTGGGCTGGCCATGCTGTTTCTGCTCGGCACGCGGGTCCATACCGGCCTCACCGTCGCGAAGGATCGCAATCCGCCGTACATCGTCCTCAGCGACGGTTCGATCCGCAATGCCTACACGCTGCGCTTGCGCAACATGGAGAGCCGCCCGCGGACCATGGAATTGACGATCGAGGGGCTTCCCGGGGCACGCATGTGGGGTGACGACATGCCTCGGGAAAACGCAGCTCGGGTTCTGCGCCGCACAGTTGCGGCGGATTCGACCCAGCCGATGCGCGCCTACGTTGCGGTTCCTCCAGGAACGGAGCCGCAGGACTTCATCTTCACATTGCGTTCGCTCGACGAGCAGCGTGAGAGCGACAGCGTCGAAGCACGCTTCGACGGACCCGGAGAAGACCAATGACACGCACGTTCACGGGTAGGCACATGGCAGCCATCCTGGTTGCCGGTTTTGGCATCGTCATCACGGTGAACTTCACCATGGCGACTCTGGCCAGCACCACCTTCGGGGGGGTGGTCGTCGACAACTCCTACGTCGCCAGTCAGCGCTTTAACGGTTGGCTGGAACAGGCGCGTGCATCGCAGGCACTGGGGTGGAGTGTTACCGCGCAAAGGCGTGCCGATGGCCGCATCGAATTGCGGGGCGAGGGCGTGCCGGTGAGCGCGATCGTCACGGGCGATGCGCGCCATCCGTTGGGACGGGTGCCGGACACGCAAGTCAGCTTCGAGACGCTTGCCAGCGGCAGATATGTCAGCCGAGAGGCCTTGCCCGCGGGCCGCTGGAACCTGCGGCTCGAGATCAAGGCGGACGGGCAGGTCTGGCGCGGCGAACAGTCAGTCGGGTAGGACGATCATGAACCAGTCGACGATCCCCAGCGACGGCACCGTGTGCGTCGACAGCCGCTTCACCGTGCCAAGCATGCGTTGCGCCGGGTGCATCGGCAAGATCGAGCGCGGCTTGGTGAGCGTGCCCGGTGTTGCCGCAGCGCGCGTCAACTTCTCTGCCAAACGCGTCGCCGTCAGCCACGCGCCGGAGCTGAGCGAAGACGCGATTATCGAGGAACTGCGGGGACTGGGTTTCGAGGCAACGAGGGCGGTTGAAAATCCACTCGGCCGCGATGACGCAGAGGCCAAGCGTTTGTTGAGGGCCTTGGCGGTTGCGGGCTTTGGCATGATGAACATCATGCTCCTGTCAGTCAGCGTCTGGTCCGGCGCAGACGGGGAAACCCGCGCGATCTTCCACTGGCTTTCCGCCCTCATCGCGGTGCCGGTCATCGCCTATTCCGGACGCCCGTTCTTTGCCTCTGCCGCCATGGCCCTGCGCTACCGCCGGACCAACATGGACGTGCCGATCTCGATCGGCGTGATCCTGGCGACGGCGCTGAGCCTGTGGGAGACGGCGACCGGCGGTGAGCACGCCTACTTCGACGGGGCGGTGATGCTGCTGTTCTTCCTGCTCGCGGGCAGGGCTCTGGATGCGACCATGCGCGGGCGCGCCCGTTCCGGTATCGCCGCACTGCTGGGCCGCATGGGCCGGGGCGCGCAAGTCGTGCAGGACGACGGCTCCACGCGCTATGTAGAGGCGGAGCGTCTGGCCCCGGGCATGGTGATGCTTGTCGCCGCGGGCGAAGCGCTGGCCGCAGACGGAGAGATCGTCGAGGGCAGGACGACGATCGACGCATCGATGCTCACGGGTGAGAGCGCACCGCAGAGCGCATGTTCGGGCGACACGATCCACGCGGGCATGATCAACCTCGGCAACCCTGTGAGAGTGCGGGTCACGGCCGCCGCAGCCGACACAGCGCTGGCCGATATCGCCCGCCTGATGGACGAAGCGGGGCAATCGCGCTCACGCTATGTGCGGATCGCCGACCGCGCTTCGCGCCTTTATGCGCCGGCCGTGCACAGCCTCGCGTTCCTGAGCTTCTGTGGCTGGATGATCGCGGGGGCCGGGCTGCACCAGTCGCTGCTGATCGCGGTCGCCGTGCTCATCATCACCTGTCCGTGCGCGCTGGGCCTTGCAGTGCCAGCTGCGCAAGTGGTGGCGGCCAGCGCGTTGATGAAGCGCGGACTCCTCATCAAGGACGGCAGCGCGCTCGAACGGCTTGCCGAAGTGGATGAGGCGCTGCTCGACAAGACCGGCACGTTGACCCTAGGCGCACCGAGGCCTGTGTCTCTGGATGCACTTGGACCGGAGGAGCGATCGATCGCGCTCGCCCTGGCGCAGGAGAGCCGCCATCCCTTGAGTAGGGGGCTTGCCGAGGCGCTGCGCAATGCTGGTACCCAACCGGCGCGGCTCAACGCTATTTCTGAGACTGCCGGCTTGGGAATGTGCGCGCATTATGGAGAAGCCGAGGTGGCGCTGCTGCGTCCGGAGGCGGAAGTCAGCGGACTTGCGGTTGATCTGCTTGTCGGTGAATCCCGCAAGCGCATCACCTTCGATGACCCGGTGCGTGCGGACGCGCAGGAGACGCTCGCGTCCTTGCGCGATATGGGCGTCGGTGCGGCCATCGCCTCGGGTGATCGCCCGGCGAGTGTGGCCGTGGTCGCGCGCGAGCTCGGGCTCTTCGCAACTGCAGGCATGCGGCCCGCCGACAAGTTGGCCCTTCTGGAACGCCGTAAGGCGGTAGGCCACAATGTGTTGATGGTGGGCGATGGCCTCAACGACGGGCCGGCGCTGGCCGGCGCACACGTGTCCATCGCGCCGGGCACTGCGGCGGACGTGAGCCAGCAGGCCGCCGATGCAGTTTTTGTGGGCGAGCGGCTGATGCCGGTGGCCGTGGCTGTGCGAGTCGCCCGCCGTACAATGGCGGTCGTGCGTCAGAATTTCGCGCTCGCGATCGGCTACAATGTCCTCGCTCTCCCGCTCGCAATCCTCGGCTACGTCACGCCGCTCGTCGCTGCCGTCGCCATGTCGCTCAGCAGCTTGATCGTGGTTGGCAATTCTCTCCGTCTGGCAAGGTCCGCAAGATGACAATCCTCGGTTTCCTCATTCCCTTGGCTCTCACAATGGGGCTTTGCGGGCTTGCCGCCTTCTTCTGGGCGATGCGCGTGGGCCAGTTCGACGACTTGGACGGCGCTGCAAACCGCATCCTGATCGAGGATGAGGGACCGGCATGAGGCTGCTCCCACTTGTAGCCGCTCTGTCGCTCACGCCAGCGATCCTCGGTCCGTCCGCGGTGAGCGCACGCACGCTGGCCGTTCCGCTGTGCGCGGGTGGCACGTTGCATATCCGACTGTCCTCACCGGGCGATCAGGGGCCGCAGCAGGGGCCTTGCTGTGCAAAAGGATGCCATTCGGGATCGTCTCGCAAGCGCCTTGATCGAGCGCAATGACGGTCTGCGGACGGCATGAGAAAGACTGATGCATGTGGTCCTATCATCCCGAACTGCTTTCGATTCCGGTGCCCCGGTATACCAGCTATCCGACGGCAGCCGAGTTCACGGCGAACGTGGGCGCGTCAGACTTGTCCTCCACGCTGGAAGGCAGAACCGGCACCGTTTCGCTTTATGTGCACATCCCGTTTTGCCAGAAGATCTGCTGGTACTGTGGGTGCAACACGGGCGCCGCCAACCGCACTGGGCGGGTTTCCAGCTATCTGGACGCGCTTCATCGTGAGATCGCGCTGATCGCGGCGCGCCTTCCCAAAGTCGTGCGCGCAAGTCACATTGCATTTGGCGGCGGAAGCCCGAACAGCATTGCTCCTGTCGATTTCGTGCGCCTGATGGACGCCTTGACCCTGCACTTCGCGGTGCCGCAGCCTTCGGTCTCCATCGAGATCGATCCGCGCACGTTTGACCGCCATTGGGCGTCCGTGATCGCGGCAGTGGGCATCAGTCGTGCCAGCCTCGGGGTCCAGACGTTTGCGCCCGCGATCCAGCAGGCGATTGGCAGGGTGCAACCTGAGGAGGCAATTCGCGCCGTCACCGGTCTATTGCGCCAGGCGGGCGTTACGTCCCTCAACTACGATCTCATGTACGGCCTGCCGGGCCAGACGTTGAGAGATCTTGAAGAAAGCCTTAGGCGCACGATTGAACTCGGCGCTGACCGCATCGCCCTTTTCGGTTACGCGCACGTGCCCCACTTGATTGCCCGTCAGGCAAAGATCGATGGATCGGCGCTGCCTGATGCGCGAGCGCGCTTTGAAATGGCTGCGTTCGGGTATCAGTTCCTGTTGGAGGCCGGGTATGTCTCTGTCGGGTTCGACCACTTCGCCAGGCCCGGTGACCCGTTGGCACAGGCGGCGATCAGCGGACGGCTCCACCGAAACTTCCAGGGGTTCACGGAAGATCCTTCTGAAGCACTGATCGGACTTGGGGCATCGGCGATCAGCAGCTTTCCGGAGCTGATCGTCCAGAACGAAAAGAACACGGGTCGCTATGGCATGATGGTCTCGCAGGATCGTGTGCCGGCGACACGCGGCATTCGGCGCTCAGAAGACGACCAGCATAGAGGCAGGGTGATCAGCGACTTGCTCTGCCGCGGCCGAGCAGTTCTGGATGACACTTTACGTCGTGAGGCGATGCCGGGGCTTGAACGGCACCTCGCAGACGGCCTCTGCCGTTTTGAGGAAGAACAACTGGTCATCACAGCCGACGGCCTGCCGTACAGCCGCAGTATTGCCGCTCATTTCGATGTTTATCGCCGGGCTTCCCTTCGTCGCTTCAGTTCTGCGATCTAGGCATTTTCGCGCGCGGTGCGGCCTTCATCCGACAAAGGCGCGCTCTACGACGAAATCGCCTGGTTTGGCGTTTGAGCCTTCGTCGAACCCGAGTTGCTCGAGAGTGCCCACGAGGTCGCGAATCATGTCCATGCTGCCGCACAGCATGACCCGGTCTGTCTGCGGATCTAGCAGTGGCGGCCCGCCGAGCCCGCGGAACATGCGTCCACTCTCGATCAAGGCGCCAATGCGCCCGGTGGTGTGGAATGGTTCACGGGTTACTGTCGGCAGATAGGTAAGTTGCAGGAGAGCCTGCTCCTGAACCAGCGGATCTTCCGCCAGATGGCTTTCCAGTTCGTCCCGGTACGCGAGGTCCGAGACTGATCTGACGCAATGGACCACGACAACCTGCCCGAAGCGCTCGTAAATGTCTGGGTCTCGCACGAGCGAAAGAAACGGCGCCAGGCCGGTACCCGTGGCAAACAGGAAGAGCCGACGTCCCGGCAGTAGCGCGTCGGCAACAAGGGTGCCGGTCGGCTTGCGGCCCAGGAAGACCGGGTCGCCTGGGACGATGCGCTGTAAACGCGATGTGAGCGGCCCATCGGGCACCTTGATGGACAGGAATTCGAGCTCCTCGGCCCACGCCGGGCTGGCGATCGAATATGCGCGCAGGAGCGGCCGGCCTTCGCCCGCAAGCCCGATCATCACGAACTCGCCCGAGCGAAAGCGGAAGGAAGCCGGTCGCGTAATCGAAAAGCTGAACAGGTGGTCGTTCCAGTGGTGTACCCGCAACACCTCCTCGACAGTCAGCGTAGCCGACGGGGCAAGCGTCGCGGCGGCGGCCTTGCGATCGCTCACGGCAGGCTCTCCCGCAGAGGAAGCGGCTGTGAGAGGTCGAGCCCCGCAAGCTTCAGCTGTTCACTGCAGCCGGACATGGAACGTGCAATTGTCAGGATCGCCTCAGGCTTGACCAGAAGTTTGAGCGTCCCTGCAACCAGGTCGCTGTCTTCGAGGGCCACACCTCGCCAGAGCGCCAGCAACATCGCCTCATCTTCGCTTATGCTGCAGGATTTCATCGGCGCGATGGTAAATGGGGCGAGTGCATCGCCATGAAGGCTCGTAGAGGCGGTATGGAAGTCGTGCACCGCTCCGCCAGCCCCTACCCGTGAAAAGCCGCGATACAGCGCCAGCGGCGGACAGGACTTGCGCGCGGTCGACTCACTCCAGCCCCGCATCGCCCAGAGCACGAGGCGCCCGGAGTTCGAGAGGGAGGCGGGGTGGCGGTCGACAAATTCATACATGGCGAGGACCTCCTGTGGTTGATCGCCGGTGAGCGAGTTGCCTCGCCCGTCTACACGCGCATCATTCACGCTAGTGATAATCAGTCGCAATAAGGGTTTGGAGTTTTGTGAGCCCTGCGTCAACCCCTATCCGCTCAGCCGGACCCGTTGATGGCCGACAACGCAGGAGCACTAAGGCGAGCGGAGTAAAGGTTCCGTCTATGCATGCATCCGCGATTACCCCCCCCTCTAAGCGGGTGGGGAGCTGCGTCGAGTTGGATGATATGCCGCTATGTGCGCGGTTGCGGATCGGCCAGATCGGTCCGCAAAGGCGAGCACGCCTCGCGCAGTAACGCGGCTACTAGCAGGCGAAGCGTTCAGGCTTCGCGCCGGGGTGCCCGAAGGCGAAGATCAATGCTGTTCTGAAACTGCCTGGTGCGGTCGAGAAGACTCGAACTTCCACGGGCTTTCGCCCACAACGACCTCAACGTTGCGCGTCTACCAATTCCGCCACGACCGCTAAATCTCGGGGTGAGCTATGCGCTCTTCCCGGGGCAGGAGCGCGCCATTAGCAAAGGCTTTGCAGGGCTGCAAGCGGCGAAACGATGTTTTCGCCGCTTGCACCACCTTAGTTCGGCTTCCAGCCAATCTCAGCGGATTTCGCAGCCTTCGGCACATCCGTCACGGCCTCGTTGATTGTGACGGCTTCGCCCGGCGCAAGCTCGCGCTTGGGTGGCACGACTTCCCAGCTGTACACGATGCGGTCCCTGGCATCGCGCAACACGATAAGGATCGTCGGCACGTAGCGGCTCTCTCCGCCGATGTTGGTCACCGTGCCGCTGGCGCCGAAGTACTCGGTCCCATTTGGCAGCGTCCGCCGATCCTGACGCTTGGCCGGGAAGTCGAGCACGAGGTCCTGCTGGGCCTGTGCAAAGGTCGGGCGGGCGACCGGCACCCAATCGGGTAAGCCGGCCCAGGCCACCAGCGCTGCCAGCGAAAGGGTGATTACCGCGAAGACGACGGCACCCATCATGCCGATCTTCGCCCAATTGCGCCGAGGCCGAAACGGAGGCGCGAAATCGAATCGGGAAGGCCCCTCGTCCGAGAAGTGCCCGCCTGCGGTGTCGTCGTAGTACTTGCCCGGAGAAGGTGGCGGTGGATCGCGCTCCGGCGCCGGCGCTTCTGAAGCACTCGGCTTGTCGCGTCCGCGGGTACCTGTGCCTGCGGCAGGCTCAGCGATGTCCGCAGCACGGGGCGAGGGCGGCTCCTGGCGGGGTGCCATATCTGCCGTAGCAGGCGGGGCGGCAGTTGCAGAGGCCGCTTCATCGCTAGCCGCGCCTGCCTCTGCCAAAGCCGCTTCAGGTCCCTCCTGAAACCAGCTGTGGCGGCACTTCGCGCATCTTACGGTGCGACCGTCCACACCTATCGCACTGTCCGGGACCGCATAGCGGGTCGCACAAGCGGGGCAGGCGATGATCATGATTTCACCTTAAGCACGCCAATGGTTCATGCGACAAGCAGGCGACACGTGGCTTCATTGCTCCAATCTCTTTTTTCCACATTCATTGACCGCAATAGCCCGTTCGGCGTACCTCGCGCACTCGGTTTTCAAAGATCTTTTCATGAGCACCAGGGCTGAGGGCGAAATCGTCCACTTTGACAATGTGGGCTTGCGCTACAGCACCGATCGCGAGGTGCTGAGCGATCTTTCGTTCACGCTGTTTCCGGGCCGCTTCTACTTCCTGACGGGAGCCAGTGGCGCGGGCAAGACATCTTTGCTGCGATTGCTCTATCTGGCGCAGCGTCCGTCTCGCGGTGTCATCCGGATGTTCGGCAAGGACGCGATCACAACCCCGCGCAGCGGCTTGCCCGCCATGCGGCGGCGGATCGGAGTCGTGTTTCAGGATTTTCGGCTGGTGCCGCACCTTAGCGCGTTCGACAACATCGCACTGCCTTTGCGCGTCGCCGGCTTTTCCGAGGGGGAGATCGCAGGGCCGGTCAGCGACATCCTTGAATGGGTGGGGCTCGCAGACAGGCGCGACGCACGCCCTGCGACGCTGTCTGGCGGAGAGCAGCAGCGCATCGCCATCGCGCGTGCGGTGATCGGCAGGCCGGAGGTGTTGGTGGCAGATGAGCCCACCGGGAACGTGGATCCCGAGATGGCCGTAAAATTGCTGCGACTGTTCGAACTGCTCAACCGGCAGGGCACGACGGTCGTTGTGGCGACCCACGATGTTCACCTGCTGAAGAAGGTGTCCAGTCCGCTGATCATGCGCCTCGACCGGGGGCGGCTTTCCGATCCCACGGGAGCGTTGCGTTATCCGCCGCGGCGGCCTTCGTGAGAGGTCTGGACGTTTGAACCGCAATTCGCAGACTAAGGCACCGGGCCGCTTTGCGCGGGGGCGGAAGCTCTTGGCGGGATCGGATAGCGAGCTTGTGCCACAGGCGCGGCTCTCCGGACCCATGCCGTGGGTGATCGCGATCATGGTTGCGCTGACCGCGATTGCACTTGCCGCCGGACTTGCTCTGGGCAACGCGGTAGTGGCCGCCACTGCCGAGATCGAGGGCGGCGTTACCGTCCAGGTGATCGAACCCCGCCCGGAATTGCGTAAGCAGGAGGTTGCGCGCGCGCTCGACGCTCTCAAGCAGCTGCCCGGTATTCAGAGCATGCGCCTGGTTCCTCAGGAAGAACTAGACAGGTTGGTCGCGCCTTGGCTCGGTTCACGCGAGGAGAGCCAGGGGGACATGACAATCCCCGTGCCTGCTTTGATCGACGTGCGGCTGGACAAGCCTGCGACTCCGGCACGGGTCGCCACTGTGGAGAAGGCGCTGTTGCAGGCAGCACCCTCGGCACGGGTAGACGCGCAGGCGAATTGGCTGCGGCCGGTCTTCGACGCGATCGTCTCGCTGCAGTGGCTGGCGATCGCTCTTGTCGTGCTGTTTGCAGGTGCGCTGTCCGCCGCGGTGCTGCTGGCCGCGAGATCGGCATTAGGCGCGAATCGCGACACCATCGAGATCGTCCACCTGCTTGGCGGCACGGATGCGCAGATCGCCCGCGTGTTCCAGCGTTCGATCGCGTGGGATGCCGCAGGCGGCGGTGCGGTGGGGCTTGCCTTGGCGATTGTCGTCATTCTCTCGCTCGGGCGCCGTTTCGCAGAGTTGGGGGCGGGATTGGTGACCAGCGGCGCTCTCGGCTGGACGGACTGGCTTGTGCTGGCGCTCGTGCCCGGGTTCGCCACATTGCTCGCCATGCTGACTGCCCGTCTGACGGTGATGCACGCGCTGCGTAAGATGCTATAGCAGCGCCCATGTTCCGCCGCATCGCCGCGTTCTTTCTGCTGTTGTGGTTCTTCGGCTTTCTGTGGTTCGCCGTCACGCTGCCGCAGCCTGCTGGAGCCCAGCGAACGGACGCCGTAATCGTTCTTACCGGCGGACCCGGCCGCATACCGCACGCGATCGACGTCCTGCGGCGAGACCTTTCGCCTCGCCTGCTGGTTTCTGGCGTCGATCCCGAGGTCCGCCCGGTGGAGTTCGCCCGTGAGTACGACGTCCCTCCGCGCCTGATGGATTGCTGCATCACTCTTGGCTACCGGGCCTTCGACACGCGCTCCAACGCCGTCGAAGCGGCAAACTGGTTGGGCGCGAATCGGGCCCGCTCGGTGCGAGTGGTCACGGTCGATTGGCACATGCGCCGCGCCGCGTATGAGCTTGGTCGCGAGTTGCCGCGCGGTATCAAAGTCCTGCGCGATGCGGTGCGCAGCGAACCTTCATTGAGGACCTTGTTTCTGGAATATCATAAGCTGCTCGCGCGTTGGCTGATCGACACCTGGCAGGAGTGGCGACAGTGAGCCGCCTGGCCGAGGTGCTGCGGAGCCTGCTGTTCTATGTCGTGTTCTACATTGGAACGGCGGCATACGTCCTGGCGGCACTCGCAATGCTGCCGTTCGACCGAAGCCGCTTCGCACGCATCGTGATCGGCTGGAGCCGCTTTCACCGTACCTGCACGAGACTGCTATTGGGAATCCGCGTAGTTGTGGAGGGCGAACTCCCGCAGTCGCACGCGTTGGTTGCGATGAAGCACGAGAGCTTCTTCGAGGCGATCGACTTGCCGAACCTGCTCAATCACCCCGCGATCATCGCCAAGGCCGAACTGCTGCGAATACCGCTGTGGGGCAGTGCAGGGCGCCACTTCGGATTGATCGGAGTGGAGCGCGATCAAGGTGCCAAGGCTTTGCGTACAATGCTCACAGCGGCACGGGCCCTGATCGCGGAAGGCCGGGTTCTGGCCATTTTCCCCGAAGGGACTCGCGTTCCTCACGGCCGAGTGGCTCCGCTGGGGTCGGGTTTCGCCGGGCTTTACAAGCTACTCCGCCTGCCGGTCGTGCCAGTGGCCATCGACAGCGGGCCTCTTTACCATCGCAACTGGAAGCGATCAGGGACGATCACGATCCGCGTGGGCGAGCCGATCCCCGCTGGCCTTGCGCGTGAAGAGATCGAGGCACGGGTGATTTCTGCGATCAATGTACTCAGCACTCCAACGCAGTCCGAACTGGGTTCAGCTGTTCATGATGGCACACCTGCCAGGGAGCAGGTCGTCCAGTAAGCGCGTCGCCGAGAGGGGCGCGACGCGGCAAGCTCAGCTTGTCGCCGCGTCGTGATCGGCGCGGCCGAAGTCCGGCCTTGCGTCGTCCTGCCCCTCCTCGATGATGGAACGGCGGATTGCGCGCGTGCGGGCGAAGTGATTGAACAGCATGTCGCTGTCACCAATGCGGATTGCGCGCTGGAGGGCGGTGAGGTCCTCCGTGAAGCGTTGCAGCATGGTCAGTACCGCGTCGCGGTTCGACAGGAACACGTCGCGCCACATCGTCGGATCGGACGCCGCGATGCGCGTGAAGTCGCGAAAGCCGCCAGCGGAATACTTGATCACCTCTGACCGTGTGACTTCCTCAAGATCCGAGGCCGTGCCGACGATGGTATAGGCGATCAGGTGGGGCAAGTGGCTGGTCACGGCAAGCACCAGGTCATGATGCTCAGGATCCATGATCTCGACGTTGGCGCCTAAGGCCTCCCAGAACGTGACGAGACTGGAGAGCTTGACCAGATCGGTCTGTGCGGGCGGCGTAACGATGCACCAGCGATTGCGGAAAAGCTGTGCGAAACCCGCATCAGGTCCAGAGTTCTCAGTCCCTGCCACCGGGTGAGCAGGGATCACCAGGTGGCCCGGAAGCGCTTCGGACAGCGCCTTCGCCACCGCCTGCTTGCTGGAGCCGACGTCGCTGACGACGGCTCCCGGGGGCAGCGTTGCACGCACTTCTGACGCGGCGCCTCCCATCGCGCCGGGCGGCACGCAAAAGATGATCAGGTCCGCGTCAGCGGCTGCCTCGGCGGAGCTCTCACAGACTTTGTGAACCAGCCCTCGCTCAGCTGCCCGCGCTCTTGTGACGGGATCGATGTCGGTCCCTGTGGTGAAGACCTCCGGAAGATAGGACTGGACGGCGAGACCGATCGAGCCGCCTTGCAGGCCCAGTCCGATGATCGCCACGCGCCGGAAGGTCATGCCCTCTGATCCTTCACTCCGGTTCTCGCTCACTTGGAAGCCTCGGCCATCTGGCGCAGGGCTGCGGCGATAGCGTCCATGTCGTGCGTGTGGCCGACAGTGAAGCGCAGCGCATGGGGCAGGCCTTGCCCCGGAAGCCAGCGCACGATGTACCCGCGTTCGGCCAGGCCGTTGTAGGCTACCTCTGCCGTAAGCGCACCTTCGAAGGTGACGAGGACAAAGTTGGCTTCGCTAGGCAGAGGACGGATGCCATGATTGCCGAGCGCTTCGAGCGCTTGCACGAAGCGGGCGCGTGTCTGGAGATTGTGCAGCCGGCTATGCTCGACGAATCTGACGTCGCGCACCGCAGCCAGGGCAACCGCTTGGGCACTGTTGCTGAGGTTAAAAGGCCCGCGGATGCGGTTCAGCACTTCGATGAGTTCCGTCGCTCCCGTTGCCCAGCCCACGCGCTCTCCGGCGAGGCCATAGGCCTTCGAAAAGGTCCGGGTGACAAGGACGTTGCCGTGCGCCGCAGCGAGTGCAAGCGCGCCGTCATCGTCTTCAGGCGCGACATATTCGACGTAGGCTTGGTCCACCACCAGCAGGACTTCAGAGGGGAGGCCGGCATGGAGCCGCGCCAGCTCATCACGCGGCAGGAAGCTTCCTGTGGGGTTGTTCGGGTTTGCGATGAAGACGACGCGCGTGCGCTCGCTGACCAGGGAGAGCAGGGCATCCACATCGGTGCCATAGTCCGCATCGGGCGCGACCACCGGCGTTGCGCCGCATCGGCGCGCCGCGATCTCGTAAAGCGAGAAGCCGTAGCGCACGTAAAGGACTTCATCCCCCGGTCCGGCGTATGCGCTTGCCGCAAGAGTGAGCAGTTCGCCCGAGCCCGTTCCGCACAGGATCCGCGCGGGGTCGATGTCGTGCAACTCTCCCAGTGCCCGACGCAAGGCAGTGCTGTCCGGATCCGGGTAGAGCGAGGGTTCGACGGCCGCCGCCCGAGCCGCCAGTGCTGCCGGACTGGTGCCGAGAGGGTTCTCGTTGGCGGACAGCTTGATCAACGGCCGCCCGTCCGCACCGCTCGATTTGCCCGGAACATAGGCGTGGATCGCTTCTATCCACGGCTTGGGGGTCGGGGCGCGGTTTTTGGCGGGGGCAAGGCTCATGATCCGTTGCCTTTAGCGAAGCAGGGCACCGATTGCACCCCTCACGGGCGCTTACGATCCACTTGCCGCAATTGACAGTTGAGGGGGGCTGCCCCAATTCCTCCGATCATCATGGCAACGGCTCCGATCATCGATGCAAGTGAAGTACTTGCACTGCCTCAGCCTCTGCGCCTCGACGGTGGGCAGAGCCTTTCCGGCGTGCGCATCGCCTACGAAAGTTACGGCACGCTCTCGCCTGCACGGGACAACGCGATTTTCATCACCCATGCCCTGACTGGCGATCATCACGTCGCAAGCCCCCACCCGAAGACCGGAAAACCTGGCTGGTGGGTGCGCATGGTGGGACCGGGTAAGCCGATCGACACCGACCGCTTTTATGTCATCTGTGCCAATGTGCTGGGCAGTTGCATGGGTTCGACAGGACCGGCCTCGCCAGGACCTGACGGACAGCCATGGGGCATGCGCTTCCCGGTCATCACGATCCGCGACATGGTGCGGGGGCATATCGCCTTGCTCGACGCGCTTGGGATCGATCAACTGCATGCAGTCGTGGGCGGATCGATGGGTGGTATGCAGGCGCTCAGCCTTGCCGCCAACTTCCCGGAGCGTACCCGCGCTGCTCTTGTGATCGCATCGACTGCGCGGCACTCGGCACAGAACATCGCATTCCATGAAGTTGGCCGTCAGGCGATCATGGCCGATCCCGCCTGGCGAGAGGGTGACTACTACTCGCACGGAAAAGGGCCAGAGAAGGGCCTGTCCGTCGCACGGATGGCTGCGCATATCACGTACCTGTCCGAAGCGGGGCTGACAGAGAAGTTCGGACGGCGCCTTCAGGACCGCACCGAGAAGACCTTCGGCTTCGATGCTGACTTCCAGGTGGAAAGCTACCTGCGCTATCAAGGGCTGGCGTTCACGGACCGATTCGATGCGAACGCCTACCTCTATATCACGCGTGCCATGGACTACTTCGACCTGGCGGAGGAGCATGGTGGGATGTTGGCCAACGCCTTTGCGGGCAGCAAGGCGCGTTTCTGCCTCGTCAGCTTCGATACGGACTGGCTCTATCCCACCGCCGAGTCCCGCAACGTCGCACATGCACTTACCGCGGCAGGCCTGCCGGTGAGCTTCGTCGAGCTCTCCGCCCCGTTCGGACACGATTCCTTCCTGCTCGACGTCCCCGCTCTCGATCGGGTGGTCGCAGGCTTTCTCGGGTAAAATGATGGCAGCAAACTCCTATGCCCCGGCCGACACGAATGAGCGGCAGCGCTGATGGCTTTGCGGCCCGATCTTGCCGTCATCGCGGAGAGCGTCGTTAGCGGTTCACGCGTGCTCGACGTCGGCTGCGGGGACGGCGCTCTGCTGGCTGCGCTGCGCGACGGAAAGGGGTGCGATGCGCGAGGCATGGAGATCGACCCGGCCAACGTCGCCGAGTGCGTTGCGCGGGGGCTCTCGGTCATTCAGGGCGATGCCGATAAGGACCTCGCCTTCTATCCGGACGCTTCGGTGGATTACGCCATCCTGAGCCAGACCCTGCAGACAACGATGCGGCCTGACCGGGTGCTGGAGGAACTGCTGCGCATCGGACGCAGGGCCTTTGTCAGCTTCCCGAATTTCGGTCACTGGAAGGTGCGCACCTCGCTCTTGTGGAATGGCCGCATGCCCGTGACGCGACTGCTTCCGATCGCCTGGTATGCGACGCCGAACATCCATCATGCGACCGTGAACGACTTTCGCGACATGGTGCGGGAGCGCGGCATCAAGGTGGAGCAAGCCTGGTATCTGAGTGGTGACCGGCGCTGCAGCCCCGCCGCGGCGAGCTTCCGGGCGGAGCACGCGGTTTTCCTGCTGGCGCGCTGAAGGACTGGGCAGCGGCCAGTCAGTTCTCCAGCGCCGGCCCTGCCACGGCAAGAACACTATCATCGCGCGCCAGCGCCCACAGGCTGAGCCCCGCCGCCTGCGCGCGATGGACGGCCATGCTCGTGGGTAGCGAGACGGTGACCAGGGCTGTCGCTCCTGCTTGCACGGCTTTCTCTACGATCTCGTAGCTGCACCGTGCCGTCGAAAGGAGAAACCCTTGCGCCAGGGAACTGTTGGATCGGGCGCTGGCGCCAATGAGTTTGTCGAGGGCGTTGTGCCTTCCGACGTCCTCGCGAACCCTGTTCAGGGTGCCGTCGGGAGTGAAATGTGCGGCGGCGTGAGCCGCGCCTGTTGCCCGACCAAGAGGTTGATGCGCCCGCAGTTGGGAAAGTGCCCGGAAGATAGCCTCGCTCTCGAGACGCTCATGGTCTGGCACTTGCGGTAAAGGACGCGCGAGCGCTTCCAGGTTCTCAATCCCGCAAAGGCCGCAGCTCGATTCGGCCACGCGTGCCCGCACGCGCTCCTGAAGTCTCTCCGCGCCCAGTCCCTCGATCATGGTGCGCACGACCCAGCCGTTTTCGACCTCCGCAGGCGCGACTTCGATAATCTGCGCGCCATCCGCCGCGAGCCCTTCGCAGATGGCAAAGCCTGTGGCGAAGTCCTCCAGGTCTGCGGGCGTTGCCATCATCACCGCATACGAGACGCCGTTAAACTCCAGCGCGACGGGCACTTCAGGTACCCAGTCGCGCGCGATGTTCGAACGCCGTCCATCGGCGGTGATCTCAATCGCCTGCCCCACCTCAGCCCATGTTCAGCCCGAAGTAGGCCCCCAGCTTGTTGCCGTCCGGATCGCGCAGATAAGCGCCAAACGCCCCGCGTGCCTGGGGCTTTGGTTCAGGATCGCCTTCACTGGTGCCGCCGTTCGCAAGGCCGGCCGCGTGCCAGTTGCGCACGGCCTGCTCGTCAGGGGCTTCGAAGATTGCAGTGCCGCCGTTCGCATGCGTTGCCGGCTGGCCATCCCGAGCAGGGCCGCAAAGAAAACGGCAGCCGCCGGGCAAGTTGTACATGATAAGCGGATAATCGGCTGGCGTAGCGGACGGCGCAACGCCCAGGGCACCGAAAGTGGCGTCATAGAACGCGCGCGACTTGGCTACATCGTTCGATCCGAACCTCAGACTCTTCAGCATCGCTATCCTTCCTTGTTTTCTTTTGCGCTCTAGTCATGCTGCCTTGGTCCGGCGCGGTCAATCGGGGGAAGGGCCGGGAGGTATCGGCCTGCGGCTTGCCGGTGAACAGTTATCCACCAGCGCAGCCTTGCCAGCGCATCTGCATGCTGGACGCTTGCGGAAGCCTTTGGCATCGAGGTGGCATGTGGCACCTCTATCAGTTCCCGCTTTGTCCCTTCAGCCGCAAGGTGCGCCTGCTGATGAGCGAGAAGGGCATCGCTTATGAGTTGCAGACGGAGAAGCCATGGGAGGCGCGGGACGGATTTTTCGCGATGAACCCTGCAGGCAGAGTGCCAGTGCTGCATGAGGAAGAGCGCGGCATCACCCTCTCGGATAGCCGCGCCATCTGCGAGTATTTTGAAGAAACCGTCGACCGTAATCCGCTGATCAGCGGAACGGCACAGCAGCGCGCTGAGGTGCGCCGCCTCGTCGCCATGTTCGACGAGAACTTCTTCAACGATGTCGCAGGGCCCTTGCTGCACGAGCGGATGAAAAAGCGCCTGGTGCTTCGCCAGTCTCCCGATGCCAAGATGCTGCGGGAGGCGATGAAGCTCGCCCACGATTGGCTCGATTATATCGATTATCTGATCGACCATCGCCCATGGCTCGCTGGCGCGACGATGACTCTGGCAGATCTGGCCGCAGCGGCGCAGATCTCAGTGGCTGATTATCTCGGCGGCATAGACTGGTCCAGCCACGAACCCGCTCGCGGCTGGTACCTCGTGATCAAAAGTCGGCCCAGTTTCCGCCCGCTCCTGTCTGAACGGATGGAAGTGATTCAGCCTCCCAGCCACTACGCTGAAGTAGACGCGTAGAGCGCGTCGCCACGCTCCCGCTGTGGTCTACACCTGCTAGAGCTTGGCTCCCGGTGCCGATATCTCGTCTGAATCGCCAAAGCGTCCGTGCTTGCGGAAACGCACCATCCAGCGGTCAAGGAAAAGCGAAAGCGGCCGGGGTGAAACGCCAAGCTCGCTGATCCCCGGCATGGACGTGTCGGCTACGTTGCCGCGTTCTAGCAGCGCCAACTGATCGCGCGAGATGGGCGTTCCGGGCAGCGAGGCGATGGCGCGCGATACTCCATCGGGCAGTTCAATGAAGCTGCGGCGCCGTCTTTGCGCTGACGCTATGCGCTGATTGATTTCGAGCATGGTGATAACTTCCGGGCCGGCGATCTCGTATGTCCGCCCCTTTGCCTCGGGCAGGGTCAAGGCATTAGCGACCGCTTCCGCCGCATCGTCTACAAACAGCGGCTGCAGCTTTGCCTGGGGGACGAATACCGGCAGTGCCGGCAGCATGCTGATCAGCCGCCCGAACATCATCAGGAAATTATCGTCGTCGGCAAACAGGATGGATGGCCGCACGATTGTCGCTTCCGGGAACGCTGCATGGACTGCCGCTTCGCCCTCGGCCTTGGTCCGGGCGTAGCCAACCGTCGAATCAGCATCCGCACCGATGGCCGACACATGGACGAAGGTGCCGACTCCTGCCTCTTTCGCCGCAGCCGCGATCCGGCCCGCACCGTTCCCCTGAAGCGCTTCCAGATTGCCCGAGAACGCTCCTACAAGGTTCACCACGATGTCTGAGCCGGCAAGTGCCGGACCCAGGGACGCAGGGCGCGTGACATCGACGGGCATGAACTGCAATTGCCCCAGATTTCCAAGCGGACGTACACGCCAGGCTTTTTGCGGAGAGCGGCTTGCCAGTCGCAGGCGCGCACCGCGTGAGAGCAACTCCTGCGCAAGATGACAGCCAAAGAAGCCGGTGCCGCCCAGGATGGTCACCACTTTGCCGCTGAGGGAAACGTTCGCGTTGACGCTCATGCCTCGATAAGTCCTTCCGCCGGTCCGTAAGTTCCGCGCGCACCGCTACGCACGCGACCTGCCGCGCCTTGGCATAAGCCCCCGATCCGGGCAACCGGGGAGCGGCTTGACGAGAGAAACTTCGCAAGCCTGTGCGGTATCTAACCTTAGCCAGCACATGGGCGTTGACAAGCCCTCAGGCACTCCGTATCGGCACCCTCCTACCCGCACGGTGCTTCCGCATCGTGCCCGTGCCCAGATGGCGGAATTGGTAGACGCACCAGCTTCAGGTGCTGGCGCTCGCAAGGGCGTGGAGGTTCGAGTCCTCTTCTGGGCACCATTTGTTCTCCTGCCGGCGTCCACGGACGTCCGCAGAAGGGCTGAAATCCGCCACTTTTTGTGCTATGACCGTCCGGACAAATCCGGGCGAATTCGGCACCAATCGGGAACAATGCGGGTATATCCGAGGGTATCGAAAATCGTCCACTGACCGGGACGATACCTCATGGCCACCCTTTTTGCCACGACCGTCGCCAACGCCAAGCCACGCGACCGCGACTATAAGCTGTCCGACGGCGCAGGTCTCTATCTTCTCGTCCGGCCGAACGGCACCAAGCTGTGGCGGCTGAACTATCGCTTTCTGGAGAAGCATCGGACGCTGGCATTCGGTGCCTGGCCCGAGGTGACCCTGGCCGATGCTCGGGAGCGGCGCGAAGAGGCGCGGCGCTTGCTGGCCGCAGGCACCGATCCCTCTCACCAGCAGAAGGTCGACGCAGCGCGAGCGCGTGTCGAGGAAAATGACACCTTCAAGGTCGTCGCCCTCGAGTGGCTCGCCAAGAACGAGCGCGAGGGCATTGCCGAGATCACCTTGAGCAAGATGCGCTGGTTGCTCGACAAAGCCTATCCGCGGATCGGCAACCGTCCGGTCGCCAAGATCACCGCGCAGGAGGTGCTCGCCTGCCTGAGGGCGGTCGAAGCGACTGGCCGGCATGAAAGCGCCCGGCGCATGCGCAGCGTTCTGAGCCGTGTGTTCCGTTATGCAATCGCTACAACGCGCGCTGAGCGTGATCCGGCCAGTGACCTGCGTGGCGCATTGACCGTTCCCAAAGCTAAGCACCTGGCGGCGATCACGACTGAGGATCGTGCCGGTGATCTCATGCGGGCGATTGAAGGGTACTCGGGGCATACGATCACCCTGTACGCCCTGAAGCTTTCGGCGCATCTCTTCGTACGGCCAGGCGAGCTGCGGCAAGCCGAGTGGGCCGAGTTCGATTTCGACCGCTCGATCTGGAACATTCCGGCCGAAAAGATGAAGATGCGCAGGCCTCACCGGGTTCCGCTGTCGTCGCAAGCCGTCGGGCTGTTTGAGAGCCTGTGGGATCTCACGGGTGAAGGGCGGTACTGCTTCCCATCTTTTCGCACCGGCAAGCGACCTATGTCCGAAAACACGGTCAACGCCGCTCTGCGCGCGCTGGGTTTCGGTCAGGACGAAATGACGGCCCACGGGTTTCGCGCCATGGCAGCCACGCTACTGAATGAGTGTGGCCGCTTCAATCCGGACGCTATCGAGCGGCAGCTAGCTCACATGGAGAACAACGGTGTGCGACGGGCCTATACTCGAGGCGAGTACTGGAACGAGCGGATCAAGCTGATGCAGTTCTGGTCGGATGAACTCGACCGCCTGCGTGCCGGTGGAAAGGCACTGAAGCCGAATTTCCCTGGACGCCCCCGTTCAGCTGCTGCTTGAAATCTGCATCTCGTGGATGGAACAACCCACGATTTCTGCGCCGCTTCTCACGAGCGAGGGCGCCTCTATGTAAGCGGCTGCGCTTCGCGGTGCGAGCAAATGGTTGGCACTCCCTTCGAAGTCGGTGCAAACGTGTAAAGAAGATCGCATTTTCTTTGCACGTCGCACAAACGTGTAAAGTTTTTGCGGATTTTGGGAGCATGGTGTGAGAAGTCCTTGCTGGAACAAAGTTGAAGCCTGAACAGGAGGCGGAACCAGCGTTCACCGACTTTCAAGTGAACCGCAGTGCAGGCTTCAATCGACCGGTTCTGCTTTTTGACGCCCGCAAGTTTCAGAACGGCCAGGAGATTGCCTGAAGCCAAGCTGCTACGCCCGTTAAAAGGGTTCCGACCAAGGTGATCAAGCTCGCAAAGGCGAGCGCCTTACCGGCGTTCTCGCCGAGTGATTTGCCGAAAGCTTTGGCGAACTCTTCGGCGAATAAATCTCCCTTACCGCCCAGCCAATGCGCCGCGTTGCGAAGCGTTGTTCCGGCGCGGCCCACCTGAACCGGGTCGGGGTTCTCTTTGGCTAGCTCGGTGCCGAGATGATCCACAGTGTCCTCAACGATATCGATTACCGGTGAGGTCTGTGTACCCTCCTCTTCGTCGGGCGGCGGATTGTTATGCCCAAAGCCACCGTGTTGCGGACGCAACTCCGCCAGCTCCTCCTTTACCGCAGCAATTTGCCTGATCAGCTCCTTTCGGCGCCGCAGATCTGCGGGATTTCCAGTCAGGCAGGGACGGCCAGCCTCCAGCGCTTCGGTTAATCCGTCGAGATCCGGAGTGACAGGAGCTGTAAGGAAATTCCCGTCTGCGCCGGTCAGAAGGGCGCCGTCAGCGCCTGTGAGGAAAGCCTGCCCGACAGGAGCGATGGGTTCCTTGGCAACAAAAACCCGGCTCCCGACATTGCCAATGACAAGCTCATCACCAGTCTTGATCCATTGCACCAGACCCCGTCCGATCCGGGGTTCCGGTGATCGACCTGAACCCGACCGTTCGGCGTTGTAATAGCTGATCTGCATCGAACGCAGCGCGGGATCGAACAGGACGCCAATCGTGTAAACGGCTTTTCCTTCGCCATAGGAAGGTTCCAGACCGGCCGCTCTCATCGCATATCTCTGAGACGACGACGGAACGTATGCCCCCTTGTCCTTGTCGGTCTCGGAAACGACCTTAGTGCCGAAACTGTCAAACAGTTCCGCCCATTCCTCCGCCATTGCTAGCGCCCGCCCGCCGCTGATATCCGCATCACGGGATTCAGGTGACGGCAATTTCGGCCTGCGGCAAGCCCGATTCTAGCCTAAGTCGGATAGTACTGCTCCAGCCTGTCTGCGATTGCGACGGCAGCTACGCACTGCCTTTCGGTGGGGATGCGGTCAGGAAGCGACGTGCATGCCTGGAGGATGCCTGCTTCTTTAGGTGCAAGCTTCCCGATCGACTTGCCGAAAGCGAGAAGCTGGGACCAGTACCCGCCGCCCTGGTTTACGACCTCGCGCTGCGCCTCGATGCCGTTAATCTCCCGCTTTGCGACGCGCGTATCCCGATCCACGGCGCGCAGGGCATCGCGCTCGATCACGACCGTGTCGAAGCCTGCATCGTAGGCGACGTTGCGCTTTGCGAGCTCGGCCCAGCACGCCTGCTTCTTCGCCCACTCACTCATGTTCCGGACACCCGTCGGAGGGTTGGTAATCACTTGGTTGGCCGTCTCTGCCGCAGCGAGGAGGGCGCGCTCCAGGTCGGACTGAACCCGCTGCAAGCGCCATACCCCATCGAGATCGATCACCCGTTCGCGGCTGGCGGCATCATGTACGACCTTGGCGATTGCATAGGTTACGATGTTGGCGCGATAGCCGCCGGTGTACCAGGACTGGGCGGGAACAATGCGTTCGAGGTGTCGAAAGATGATCGCCTTGGCGATCAGCCGCTGGAACCAGACTTCGTCAAAGGGGGAGCCGTCGTTCTTGCCCCACTCGTCGCCTATTGCCTTGGCCAGTTCGGCGAAGTTCTTCTGGGCGCCGAAGCTGACAATATGCGGTTTGCAGCGGTACGAGTTCTCAAACTTCGCCAGATCCGTCTTGGTGAAGAACTGTGTCTTCGGAAACATCGCATCGAAGCTCTTGCGCTCGGCCGGAGTGCGACGGCCCCGCTCATCGGCAAACTGGCCGCGTGCGCGCTCGTAGAACCACTTGTGCTCGCGGTATCCTGTGTCGCCGATCGGCGCGAGAATGCGGCGCGAGTATTCCTCCATGCGGATATGGAATGGGTGGTTCGCAAAAAAGTCCGCTGCGTTGACCTTGTTCTGGCTGTTGGCAAACTGCGAGATATTCGGAACGACGGTTTCGGAATGCGCAGGTGGAACTACAGTCAGTTTCATCTGGACATAGACGTCCCTGAGCTGCTCCGCGGCGACCTTGCGCGCGGCGTGAATCGATGCGGTCGTCTGACCGCCATTAACGATCTGGAAGTTGGATGCAGACATCAGGAAAAGGCCTTCCCCGATGGTAGCGACCTCCACGCTTTCGGCGGTCGTGGTCAGGCCGTTGTTATACGAGAAGAACATCGCAGGGTCTTTGCGTATGGTATCCCGGATGCCTCCGTTCACCTTGCCCCGGGCCTGGAGGAAGCTCCGAACGTTAGCCTCGAGCAGGCGCGCGCCCCAACGATCGTAGATCTCGGCCAGCTGCGAGCCGGGGATCACTGCGATGTAGCTTTCGAGTGGAGCGCCATCGATTGATGCGCGCAGCACGGGTATCGCCTCGCCGAAGTCTTCGGCGAAGTCGATAACGAGATCCTCGCGCGTCTGGCCTGACTCAATGAATCGCTGGATTCGTCCAAGGTCCCAAACATTGGAAGTGACGGGAATTTCGCCGATCTTGCCGACGGGCTGCGCGTCGGTCTTTGACTTGTTGATCCGGTTGGTGACCAGGATCAGCTTGATCTTGCTGATCTTCTTCCAGCTGCGCCGGATCAGGTCGGCAAGCACGTAAGCCTGGCTGCTTTCCTCGAGACCATCGCGATATTCGCGGTCGATCGAAGCCATGACGAACTGCACCAGTCGCGACAGGAGGCGGCTTGCATCTGTCTTGCCGATGAAACCGGCTTCGGCATCGCGGTGGAAGTCCGAGATGACGAGACTGAGCACGCCTTCCTCATCGTCGACATCCCAGCCATAGCCATCGACCTGGAGAGGCTTCCGCTTGAAAACGCCCTCATGATAACACTGCGCAAAGGAGGAAAGCTCGCCGGACTCGTCGAGGATTTCTCCCATCTTCTCGAGAAAGGCTTCGGTCGTAATCAGCCCCTGTGCATCAGCCTCCCCCTGAACCTCAGCGAGGAACTCGCGATGAAAGTCATTCAGCTCGTCCATTCCCCATCCCCTGTGTAATCTGCATGTCGAGCGCTCCCGGCTCGATCTGAAAAGGTGCGCATGCGTCCAGCGCGATGCTGTACCGGACACCTGACACGCCCGGCTTCAGCGGGGTTGTGACACGTGGAAAATCGCCGATGACCTGGAATTCGGTCGTCTTGCCGATTGTCCATCGGCGGTCAGTGTAGTCGTCATCGAAGTCGAAGCCCGAGTCAATCAGCGCCTGCTCCCACAGCCGGTAGGCTTCAGGTTCCGCCGCTTCATAACGCTTCTCCAGCTCCAGGACGTGATCGGTCAGCGTCCTGCCATCCGGCTTTACCGCCGCGTCGACTGCGGAGACGACCAGATGCAGGCTGCAGCCGTCGATGTCGGACAGCTGGTCCTCGGAGGAAATCTGAACAAACGGCTTCGCCGCGCCACGGCGTGCCTTTACCTCCACGAGGCAGCGATCGAGCTCGAAGTCCTTGGAGCTGCCGGATGGTCCTTTCCAGGCTTCGATCGCAGGAAACGCTCCCACCAGATCAACCAGTCGCCGCAGGAACTGCAGTTCACCGAGCAGTCCACGCTGCTCCTCGATGCTCAGCAGGTTGTTCCGGCCTCCCCGAAGAAGGTGGTGCCAGCGCATTGCGCGCCGCACCGCCCGGTTCAGAGCATCCGCATTGTCATTCGCTGGCTCACCGGCACGGACGATGTCGAGGCACAGGTTGTGAAACAGCTCCCGCTGGTCCGCATCTTTCAGAAAGACGACGAGGGCACGGCCACCGGCTACGTCCTGAAACTTCAGCTCGAGATTGCGAAGTTTCGGCAAGGGTTTGGGCTCGACCACGCCGGGTGCGATCCGCAGCAACAGCCCGGGTTCAGCCTTGCCGGAGATAATCCAGAAGAAATCGTGCTTCCCATCCGGGTCGACGCGCCGCGCATCTACCGAGCCGGGAGACAGTGCGGCCCAAGGATCATTTCCTTCAGTCATCGAGGCTGTCCTCATCGGCGTCATCGTCCCCGAAGAGCTCGCGAAGTGCGACTGGATTAAGAATGTACTCGACCTTCCGGTCGGGCCGCGCCGAGATCGGGAAGCTCAGTGCCCAGGCCACCACCGGCTCTGTCGGAACCGAGGCGGCAAGCTCACCGGGCAGATCTCCGCTCTTGAGACTGATATTGTAGAGCACGAGCAGCGGGCGACTGCGCTTCGCACGATAGATGCGGTCAGGATAGTTCAGCCGTCCGCGATCCGCGGCGCCCTCCTTCTTTGCCAGCTCCTCGCGCTCATACGCCGTCTCGACCAGCTCTGCGACCTCCGGCGCGAGGCCGACCTTTTCGACGCCGCGGGAAGAGAGCCGGGCCTTTTTGCCGCTGATGGCGAGAACGCCGCGTTTCAGTTCCTGCTCACCCAGGCTGCGCTGCGGCGGGATGATTGACCATCCTTCAATATCATTTGCAGTCCTGTCCGCGCCCGGCTGCAGGCTGGCGATGAGGATATCCCATGCGCCGAGCTCGTCCTGAGCGCGTTCAGAGATGTACTTTCGAACGGGGCGGGTGTCGGTCAACACCGATTCCCGTTCATTTTCGAACGAGCGCAGGAACGCGTCAACATGCTGCCATGACACGTCCCGTAGCAGGTGCCCACCGGCCACCTTCTCGGCACTGTCCGGCGTGTGCCCGTCGGAGGCGAGATCCTTCAGAAGCTGGTCGCGCGCCCCACGGTTGAGTTGCAGCGTTCGCGGTGCCGCTGACAGCTTCACGGTTTCGATGAAGCTGTTCGAGAGGCCCACCATCACCTGCTTCTGACCCGCACCCATCTTGTTGCGCGCGGTGACCATGAGGGCGCTGGGGTGGCTTCGCACCGCGAGACCGAACTGCTCAGGCGTCGCGTTCGACTGCTGCATGCGCTTCAGCTCAAGCTGGAGCTCCTCGGTCGCCTCTCCGATATGGGCGTACCAGGAGGCGGCTTCCTGCGGCATCCAGATGCGGCACAGGTCTTCATAGTCGGGGCGATAGCCGAACCAGCGGCCCATCTGCATCAGCGTGTCGTACATGACCGAACTGCGCAGGAAGTAGGACACGGTCAGCCCTTCAAGCGTGAGCCCGCGCGACAGGGAGAATCCCCCGACGGCGATTACTGTTTGTCCTGCGCCGCCACCCTCGTAATCAAGCCCGGCAGAAGAGGCCGCGTTGACGGCGACCACCTGCGCCGAAGCGATGACCGGTAGCAGGCCTTCACAAACCTGCTCCCAGGTCGCGCCGGCACCGGCATATTCCTCTTCCCAGCACCGGCGAATTTCGCCGATCTCTGCATTGTACTCCGCTGCATCCGCCCTGCCGCCATCCACACGGACAGCGTCCTCGATCTCCTTGAGCTTCTCGTGCAGCCGGTTGCGGATCAGGCCCTGGACGCCGGTGAAGCGTGAGGCGTTGACGAGCATCGAGGCGTGCTGGCCTGCTTGCCCGCGCACATTGCGGATGACTCGCGCAATGAGGAACGAACGCAGCGCGTCGAGCATGCTGTCGGGAAGCGCGGTCAGCACATGATCGATCTTGTGCTTCACGGGAAGCACGTCGCCGTTGTCACCGATGTAGCGGATATGGTCGGGACGCACTTCCTCCTCATCAGGGATGCCGTCGATGAACACCTTGCGTGCGCCAAAGTAGTTGGTCGGCGCGTCGAGGCCGAAGATGAAGTGGCGCGGGAACAGATCCTGCCCCTTCACCTCGTCATCGGTGTCGGGATCAATGAAGATGTTCGCGAAGGGGGTCGCTGTGTACCCCACATAGCAGCTGCGCCGGAACAGCGCGAGCAGCTCGCGAATCTGTCCGTTGATGCGGGAGGTCTCGCCCTTGCCGTACTTGATGTCGATCGAGGCATTGTCCGCCTCGTCGTCGATCAGCAGCATCGGCTGGTCAACCATGTCGCTGCCATGAGCCGTGCTATGCTCCTTGAGCCAATCAACCAGATTGGCAAGCGTCGCGGAATTCTTCTTAATCACGAGCACGACCGGCACCGCGTACGAGGCGATCTGACTCGTGTTGGTCGTTGCGGTCGCCCGGTTAAAATCCTTGAGCGTCGTCGTGAGGCTTACCGGTGCCTTTCGGTCGTCAAACTTCCCGACCCCGATGGCGCGCGGCCTGTCCTTGGTTTCCTTCTTCTCAAGGCGGCCGGTGTCCCGGCCGACAAACCCCTCATCGATGCGCATCTGGGTCTGGTTGCGCAGGTTGTTGTGGATGCCCGCAATAACCACGATCAGGCGGTAGCCCGCATCGGCAGCCTTGCAGATCAGACCGGTGTAGTTCTGTGTCTTGCCGCTCTGGACGTGGCCGACCACCATGCCCTTGCGATCCCAGGGGCCTGGCTCTTCCGGATTGCCCATCCGGTCGAGGATGCTGTCCGTGATCGTGTCAGTGGACGTGATTACGTCGGCCGGGAGCCGCTTCGACTGGAGCAGCTTCTTGTAGCGGCTCCAGTAGTGCGGATCGATGTGCGCGCGCGCCTCGTGGAGCCAGGGCCTGAACTCGGGCGTGTCGACGATTGCTCCGACACCCATGTAGATCCCGTTACGCTCCTCGAGCAAGCGAGCGAGACGTTCAGCCTGCTCGTCCGACACCTCGCCGAACATCGGCAGGGCACGCATCTGATCAATCATCGCGCGAATGCTTGCGGCCGTACGATCCTTTTCGCGAAGCACCATCGGCGACACCGTCTCCTCAAGGAGCTCGAGGGCCTCACTCATTCACCTTCTCCCTGGTCTGCAATCTGGCGGATAATGGCGCTTGCCGCGCCCCAGTTGGTCCGGAACAGCTCGATCGGATGAAGCCGGTCGAGGATTTCGTCAGTCGTATGCCCCTGGTCCTTCAGCATCCGCACCATCGCTCCTGCGAGCTGGCTTAGGACGCCATCATCGGCATCATCAGCCTGCACCTCCTCTGCGGAGCCTGCGAAATCTGCGTGGAGCGACGCGATCGGCACTGTCGAGCCGAGTAGCCCGATGATGTTGGCGAACTCATCCTGCAGGCCGGCCGGCAGCCGGGCGGAGAAATCTGCCAGAACGGGGTGGCTTGCATCCGGACGGTAGATAATCGCGCCGTCGCGCTGGATGCGGTGCCAAAGGGGCAGGTAATCGTGATCGACGAGTTTCTGACCGCGGCGCTGGTAGGTTCGCTTCGAGGTCATCGATAGCCGTTCGACGAGATTGCGCATCCGCTCCCTGACCGCGGGAGGAAGCTGCGCGGAGGCCTTCTTGACGTCGATCTTCCACTCCGAATCCATCGTGTTCGGGATGTCGACGCGAATACGGCAGAGCTTGGTGAGTTCAGTCTGACGGGCAAGCCCAAGCCAGCTGCCGGTGATAATCAGCCGGCGGCCGCGATACACGTAGAAGCCCTGCGAGCGGAGATGCCCCTCCGGGCCGCCGAGGTCCTCCCACTCCCCCCTCGATACAGACTTGTGGTGGGGCAGGGTGAAGCACTGAAACTCCACCGAGCCGCAGGCCATGTCGAGGCAATCGACGCGGTCTGCCTGATGGCCGGCGAAGCTCCTCCCGAACGGATCGACCGGCTCGAGGCGGCGACCATTGAGCCAGAGCTCGAGAGGGGGGCGGTCGTCGGACATGAACCGGTGGAAGACGAGCCGCAGGTGACGCTCGGCCTGTGCGATCGCCCGATTGATGTGGGTAGCGCGACCGGCGTCATTGCCTTCTATCCCACCGGCGAGACGGTCCAGATCACGCCAGATCACGAGCGTGCCATTTCCCTCGAGGCGGTCAGCCCATGGCTGTCCGTCCAGACTCTCGTGGAGCTCGATCTCCCAGCGATTGGTGCGGGCAACGAGATCGAGGTCCCAGGTAGCGCCTGCGCTCACGCCGTTCTTGCGGGTCAGCACCGTCAGCCGCTTACACTGTGAGAAGCTGGCACTCTTGAGACCGAGCCCGAAACGGCCGAGGTCGTCCACCCCGCGCTCTTCCAGCGGGTTGCGGGATCCCGGACGCATGGCCTCTATGAGCTGTTCGAGCGTCATGCCGCTGCCGTTGTCAAGGATACCAATCGCCTGATCCGCACCAGACAGATCCGTGAGGATCTCGATCCGCTTCGCGCCGGCAGTGATCGAATTGTCGAGGATGTCGGCAAGCGCCGTCTCGCAGGAGTATCCGATATCACGCAGGCTCTGGATCAGGGATGCGGCATGTGGCGTCGCGTCGGCAATTTTCATCGGGGTAATTCTGTCCTCCGGCTCCACTTCGTCCCTCGCACTCTTAACCGCCGGTTTCCGACGGCGGGGCACCCACCCGCTTCACCCGGGCAACCCGCGTTTCCATACGACGATGCGACAGGTCCCGTGGTCCGCATCAGACGGACCCCGGCGCCACGAAGTGCGTCGCGCAGGCGCTTTGCAGTCCGCCGGCTCACACCGAACTCAGCTGCGATCTTGTCCAGCGTCAGCCGGTCACCAGATTCCTCAAGAAGATGCACCAGCCTCAGGGCGCGTCGAAGCTTGCCCATACCGGCCCTGACTACTTGCCCCGACATGTTGCCCCCATGCGAGCGAAACTGTCGCTGCAGGGGTCGGAAAACAACAGGAAAGAATTTCAAGTCGGTAAAGAAGACCAGGATTGAGGCACTTTCTTGATTTCGACGCCAATCGCGTGCGCAGGACGACCGCCAGAGGGGCCTGCTTGGCTTCGCCATCACAATGTTCTTCTTGCGGGACCGTCTGCTGTCCCTGCGGCAATGCCGGTGACAGATGTTCAGGGGGGCGGGTCGGCCGGTCCAGTCCGATCATGACGATGCAAACTGTGAACATCTATAGAACATACTTGCCCTTCGGGAGGTCAGATGCCATCCTGTCCGAAATCGACCCAGAGGTGGGTTTGATGCTCAAGGAGTATTGTATGAGCAATCCAGCCTGCGGCTTTGCAGGAGATTTCAGCCGCTCGGGACTGTCCATGTCCGAGGCCAAGGCAGAGCTCGGGCTGACGGAGCGCCAGATCCGGCGGTATCTTTCCGGCGAGTGCAAAGTGCCCAAACTGGTGGAGGATCGGGTGCGGCAGATGGCATCCGCAAGAATGGCGCAACGCCTCGCTGCACCGGCATTCCGGTTCATCGATCTGTTCGCCGGAATTGGCGGCCTGCGGCTGGGGTTCGAGGCGCTCGGCGGGAAGTGCGTTTTCACCAGCGAGTGGGACAAGTGGTCTCAGGAGACCTACCGGCGCAACTTCCCGGATGGTGACGACCACGTCATGGCCGGCGATATCCGGCCATACGGCGCAAAGCCCTCGCTCATTCCTGAATTTGATGTGCTACTCGCCGGTTTTCCGTGCCAGCCTTTCTCGCTGGCCGGCGTGTCAAAGAAGAATTCCCTGGGCCGCAAGCACGGCTTCGAGGACGAGAAGCAGGGTAACCTGTTCTTCGAGATCGAGCGCATCCTGAGTTATCATCGTCCTGCCGCCTTCTTGCTCGAAAATGTCAAACACCTCCAGCGGCACGACGGCGGACGAACGTTCGCGGTTATACGGCGGACGCTCGAGAAGGATCTCGGCTACACGATCGACTTCAAGGTTATCAGCTCGGCGCCTTGGGTTCCGCAGAAGCGGGAGCGCATCTTCATCGTGGGCTTCCGCGACGACGTAGGCTTCAGCTTTGATGATTTTGATCGCATGCTGCCGCCCGAGAGCGAATGGCCCAAGCTCGGCGCTATCCTTCAGTCACATAACGAGATCGATTCCAAGTATACGCTTACGCCCCGGCTCTGGCAGTATCTGCAGGACTATCGTCTCAAGCACGAGGGTAAGGGCAACGGCTTTGGTTACAGCATGTTCGGTCCTGACGACGTTACCCGGACGCTGTCGGCACGCTATCACAAGGACGGCTCCGAGATCCTGATCGAGCAGAAGGATACCCGGCCGCGGCGGCTCACCCCGACCGAGTGCGCGCGGCTCATGGGCTTCGAGCACAGCGCGCGAGAATGGTTCATCCCTGTGTCCGACACACAGGCCTATCGCCAGTTCGGCAATGCCGTTGCCGTTCCCAAGGTGGAGGCGATCGCACGTTATATGGAGCCGTGGCTCCGCAAGGCACTCGAGCTCGAGAGCGATCCGGTGCGGCAGCGCAAGGTTGCCTGACGTCGTCGCACCGGAAGTCCGAAGCCGGATGATGTCCGGCATCCGGGGCAGGGACACTCGTCCCGAGATGCTGTTGCGGAAGGGCATCTTTGCTATGGGGTGGCGGTACCGGCTGCATGCACGCCATCTCGCGGGAAAGCCCGATCTGGTATTCTCCGCCCGACGGGCGCTGATTTTCGCGAACGGCTGCTTCTGGCACGGCCATGACTGCCACCTGTTCAAATGGCCAAAGACGCGCGAGGTTTTCTGGCGCGAGAAGATCGGCGCGAACATCCGGCGCGATGCCCGGGTGCGCGAACAGCTGCGCGCTGAAGGCTGGCGCATCCTCGAGGTTTGGGAATGCACACTCAAGGGGCGGGAGCGCAGGCCGCTCGAGGATGTTCTGGCTTGCTGCGACGCTTTCCTGCGAGGCGACGATCCCTTCTGCAGTATCGGCCCGGACCGGCGCGTGCCGGCCGAAAGCGGGGGCGCCGCAGACGGGTGCTCAGAGTAGCGTGTCGCCCCCGGCCTCGCGGTCCGCGACTGATCTCGCGAGCTCCAGAAATTCGGCAATTTCGGTCAGCTCGGGCTGCTGCGCGGTTCGGTAGGAACTGTGGAGCGGGCGCGGCAGAACGAGTTGCAGCCTCTCCTTGCGCATCTCCTTGGTCTGGGTCTGTGATATGCCAGGTTCGAGCGTCAGCAGGTGCTTTCGCTCGATGCGATCTGCTTCCGCCAGTACCTGCCGCCAGCGATCTTTGCAGCTGGTCTTCACGCCCAGCATCAGCAGCCGGTCAGCCGGCCAGTTCGCATCATGATAGCGGTTCTCACCCGGGAAAAGGAAATCGGGGCCGTTGCGCTTCTCCGTGGTCGCCTCGCGCTTGTGCGGGATCCCGTGCGCTTCGAGCAGCGCTTCCACATGGTGACCCAAAGCGTAGCCCGCGCGCGACTTGCGCCGGTTCTGTACTTCAAGTGAGTAACGCACAAATCCGTCCACGTCCGCAACATCATCGACCACAAAGCCTTTCCGAAGACGTTCGCCTACGATGTGGCGCTCGTAGGTCATGAACAGCCGCTCCTCGACATCCATCCAGGTGAGCAGCGCCTGATCAGGGTCGGTTGTGGGATCAATCTCGCCAGCAAGGTTTCGCGCGAAAGCGGAGAACTTCCGTGTAGGCGGGAGGCCCGACGGGAACGCCTCGAGCAGCCGATCAAGCCATTCATCTGCGCTGGTGATGACTTCGACATCTGCAAGCTCGAGCACATACCGGGCGGCCATGTCCACGGCCCGCCCCTCTACCTCGCGCAGATCTCGCTGGACAAGATCCTTGCCGCGCAGATCGAGACCGAACAGCCAGAGAAGCTGCTGCTCGATCGAGCTGCCGCTGGCGCAGAGCAACGCGAGCAGCGAATCTTCCTTTCCCATGCACAGGAACAGGGTGTCGCCCTGCTTTGCACGGTAGACGACCTCCTCCGCATCCGCCGGATAGTAGAGGCGGTACTCCGGGCCCCGATGTCCCTTGCCGCGCCGGCTGTCGTACCAGGTGGCGGAACGGGAGAGTACAAGCGGCGGCTCGTCATCCGACAGCCAGACAAACTTGACGGGCACGCGAATTTTGTCCGTCGGGATCCCGAGAAATGCGCGAAAGCTGTCGACGCCCTGAAACTCGTGTCCACGAGAGACCTTCGGATCCACTTCGGTGCCGGTAACGCTCTTTACGCCGACTCCGACGAAATACTGGGAAAGTGATCCGGACTTCATCATACAGACACCTGGGAGCTGACCCTCAGCTATGCAGTGGTTCGAAGCAATCGGCCAGTCAAGGCCGCACGCTGGATCCAGCAGGGGACCTCGAACCGTTGCAACGCCCGTCCTATGATCGGTCATCAGGCCTCGGTCTAATCCAGGAGCGGGAGGGCAGGGGCGTCTCAGGCCTGACGGCCTGACCGCGCTCTACCTACGCTGACGCTCCGGCCGAGCCGCCTTGCGGCGTCTCGTCGGCAAAGCCGTCACGATCGCTGGCGCGGTTCCGTGCCGCCTTGAGCGGCCCGGTGGCGGGACGCAGGCGCGTCCCTTCGGTGGACGCCCGCGTGAAGCTCGGGCGGCGCTGAGCCTTTGGCTCCAAGGTGGCGGGGGGCGTCGCTGCCCTGTAGCCCCGCCTCGGCAAGCCGCAACCCGTCCGCTGCGCTCCGGGTCCTCCACTCCGTTTCTGCCCTTCGGGTGCGCCCCGCCTTCAACCGGCGGGGCTGTCGGTCCGCTCCTGCCGCCCCCCGCCACCCTGGCGCCGGTCAATGGCGGTTGAAGGAAGGAGTGAAGGAGCATGGCCAAGACCGAACGTGGCAGCCTCTATGGTGAGGTCACTGCCAGGATCATTGCCGAGCTGGAGCAAGGCCGCTTGCCTTGGGTGCAGCCGTGGGATGCGTCGAAGTGCCCGTGCACGATGCCGCACAATGCTGGGTCCGAGCGTAACTACTCCGGCATCAACGTGCTGATCCTGTGGGCCGCCGGTGTGGCACAAGGATACGGTTCGCAGCGCTGGCTGACCTACAAGCAGGCGGAGAAGGCGGGCGGTCACGTGCGCCGCGGTGAGCATGGAACCGTTATCTGCTATGCTGATCGCTTCACGCCGCGCGCCGAGGCCGAGAGGGCGGGGGACGAGGATCGCGAGGCGCGCACGGTTGCGTTCCTGAAGCGCTTCACCGTCTTCAACGTCGACCAGTGCGAGGGCTTGCCCGAAGATCTGACCTGCGCACCGGCACCGATTGATCCGGTGCTGGCAGTCGAACAAGCTGATGCCGTCATCCGCAATTCTGGTGCCGACTTGCGGGTCGGAGGCGGCGAAGCCTACTACGCTCCCGGGCAGGACTTCGTGGCGGTGCCACACCAGATTGCCTTTCATGCCGGCATCGACTGGTACCGCAGTGCGTTGCATGAACTGGGGCATTGGACCGGTCACGCCAGCCGTCTCAATCGCGACCAGACGGGCGCTTTCCGGTCCGCTGCCTACGCCCGCGAAGAGCTGGTGGCCGAGATGGCGAGTGCCTTTACTTGCGCGTCTCTCGGCATCCAGCCGACCGTACGCCATGCCGACTACATTGGTGCCTGGCTCGAGGTCCTGCGGGCCGACGAGAAGGCGATCTTTCGTGCAGCCAGCGCTGCCAGCAAGGCGGCCGACTACCTTCTCGGGCACAGGGAGGGCGCAGCATGATCCGGCACCTCGCCTTTTTTCACCAGCATCTGCGCGAGCTGTTCCTCAAGAACGCCTCACCCGACATTGCCGATCCCGATCTGCGACGGCTGGCGCGTGCCTTAGCCTCGCTGCCCGACCGCCAGCACGAGGTGTTTCGCCTCGCTCGCTTCGGGGGGCTACGGCCACAGGCGATCGCCGCCCACCTTGGTATTTCCGAGGATGCGGCGAGCCGGGAATTAGTGCTCGCATTGCAGATGATCGGTCGCTCGGTGCGGCGCCAAAAGCGCAAAGGATGGTGATCACGGCACGGCCGATCCCTTGCGGGATCGGCCGTGTCACTTTGCGCTTGGCAGCAGGCGTGCGAAGGGCGATTCTGACACCATGAAGACCAGCCTCGATCATCTGCCGCAGGGCAAGCGCGCCGAGCTCGCGCATGTGGTCGAGGTCGTCCGCGAGGGCTTCGCTTTTGCCACCGCGCGGCGCACGCAGCCGCACTTGCGCGAGGCCGGGCTGCTCAAGATCATCCTGTTCGGCAGCTACGCGCGCGGCGACTGGGTCGAGGACCCGGTAGGCCGCTACTTCTCCGACTACGACTTGCTCGTGGTCGTCAATAGCGACGATCTCACCGACGTCGCCGAGTTCTGGGAGAAGACCGAAGGACGACTGCTTGCGGAGCTCTCAGACGCCAGGCAGCTGCGAACGCCGGTAAGCCTGATCTATCACAGCCTCGACGATGTGAACGACAAGCTGCGGCTCGGGCGCTACTTCTTCATGGACATTCTCAAGGATGGCATTGTGCTGTTTGAGGAGGCTGGGCACCCCTTCGTAGAGCCGCAACCGCTCTCGCCAGAGCAAGCGCTGCAGGAGACGAAGGAGTACTTCGAAGAGTGGTTCGAAAGCGCAGAACAGTTCCTAATCCACGCCACGGATGCGGCACAGCGAGGGTGGTTGAACAAGTCTGCTTTCGAGATGCATCAGGCAGTAGAGAGGCTCTATCACTGCCTCTTTCTGGTCCGCACGCTGTACAGCCCCAAGACCCATAATCTCAACCGGCTGCGCGACATGGCCGAGGAGCTGGAACCACGCCTGAAGGCGGTCTGGCCGCGCGAAAACCGCTTCCAGAAGCGATGCTATGCGCTTCTGCGGGACGCCTATGTGAAGGCCCGCTACTCGCGATCCTACGTCATCACCGCCGAGCAGCTCGACTGGATCGCCAGCCGGGTCGCGGTGCTGCAGGAGGTGGTCCGGCAGGCCTGCGAGAGCCGGATCGAGACCCTCGCCAAGGCTGCCTGACGCTTCCTCAAGCGGCCTCATCCACCACGATGTCTAGCGTCAGCTGCAGCACGTTGTCATCGTCTGCAGCGGCGTGTGGCTGCACGGTCTCGGTGCCGCACGCAAGCGTGATCCAGTCGAAATTCCAGTCCAGTTCCAGCACGTCCCGCATGCCTTCACGGGTGATCCGGACCAGCGCGGCACCCTCAGTGGAAAGGGTGAAGCGGCATGTGGCTGCACTCTCTGGATAGTGCCCGTGGACCAGCGTTCCGTCGGAGAATGCGAGCGAAAAGCCGTCGATGATCGCACGCTCCGGCACATCAAGTAGGGTTACGATATCGCCCGTCAGGTGCAGCCTCTGGTCTGCTCCCGGCTCGATCCGCACTGCCATGGTCCTGTCCTCCTTCACGACTCACATCCACGCGCAGGCATAGAACAAAACAGGAACTATGAGAATGCGCAACGACGGTGCCAGCGATGGACCAGAAGTGCGGATAGCTGCGGAGTTGGGGAAGGGGTGCCGAAAAAGGCGGGTAGGGCAAGATAAAGGCCGGCACGCTTCGTCGCGTTTGCCGGGCCAAATGCCTGTCTGCACATCATTTTTGGGCGAGACGGTTTGTCTCGCAAGGACGGCACCAGGGAGACAATCCCGGCACCCTGGTGGGCAAAGGCCGCAGCGAAGCTGGGCTCGTGTGCGAGACACTTGAGCCGGGCCGGACCCGGTCCTCATATGCTCAATCATGCCACAGGACGACGACCGCTTCGAGCCTCGCGTGGGCCGCTCGCGCCGCGACAGCGTGCGGGCACCGAGCACGCGCGACATGCGCGGGCGCGTGCTCGAGCAGGTCGCCCGGCGCGGCGGCAATCCACGAGGCGGCGGGCCGAAGTTGGCGGGCACGCACGGGGCGTCTTCGGGGCGCTTCAACGCGCGTGGGCGCGGAGCCAAGATCGCCGCTGTCCTACCGCGCGGGAGCGGCTGGACGATCGACCGTGGCTCGGGCCTCAAGGTGCGCCCGCGCCGGGTCGCGGTGAAGGCGCGCGTGGTCAAGCTTGCCGGCAAGGCGACGGCGGTCGCGCGGCACGTCAATTATCTGGAGCGCGACGGTGTCACCCGCGATGGTGGGCCGACGCGCTTCTACTCGACCTTTGCCGACGAAGCGGATGCCAAGGCCTTTGCCGAGCGCGGTGCCGAGGATCGCCACCAGTTTCGCTTCATCGTCTCGCCCGAAGACGGACGTGAGTTTGGTGACCTCAAGAACTTTACGCGCGACCTCATGGCGAGGATGGAACAGGATCTTGCCACCAACCTCGACTGGGTGGCGGTCGATCACTTCGACACAGGGCACCCACATACCCATGTCCTGGTGCGCGGGGTGACCGAGGACGGCAAGACGCTCAACATCGCCGGCGACTACATCGCCCGTGGCATCCGCGCCCGCGCCAGCGAGATCATGACGCGTGAGTTGGGCCCGCAGAGCGAGATCGAGGTACGCCAGCAGCTGTCACGGGAAGTCGAGGCCGAGCGGCTCACCCGCCTCGACCGCGATCTGCTCAGCCAAGCGAAGGACAACGTCGTCGACCTCTCGCACATCGAAGGGCCGATGGCTGGCGACGCCGAGTACCAGCAGCTGCTCGTGGGACGCGCGCGTGTGCTTGAGCGTATGGAACTGGCAACCAAGAGCGGACCGCTGTCGTGGACGCTCGATCGTGCCACCGAGCAGACCCTGTCCGACATGGGCCGGCGCGGCGACATCGTTCGCACATTGCACCAGCGCGTCAAGCTCGACCTCGTGGGAGATCTGTTCGATCGTGTCAGAAGCGGGAAGCGGCCTGTCGGACCGTCCTCCGAGCGCCTTGTGGTGCATGAGCCGGCCAAGATCCGCGCGCCCGTCCCGGAGCTGCCGTCCGGACCTGTCATCGGGAAGGTCGTGGGGCGCGGGGCTGCCGACGAGGATCACGAACGGCGCTACCTGGTTGTGGATGGCGTAGATGGGCGCAGCCACTACCTCGACATCGGCACCACCGAGCAGACACTCCCCACTGGAGCCACAGTGCGGCTTGATCCCAAGCAGGTGGACGTTCGCGCGGTCGATCGCACGATCGTCGCGGTCGCGGCCGCCAGTGGCGGCAAGTACGATGTCGACTTTCACCTGAAGCACGATCGCAACGCGACGGAGGATTTCGCCGAAGCGCATGTCCGGCGCCTCGAAGCCATTCGCCGCGCCACCGGCAAGCCGGAGCGCCAGCCCAGTGGCACCTGGATCATTGCACCCGATCACCTCGACAGGGTGCTGACCTACGAGCAAGGCAAGCAGCGTGCCGAGCCTTACCGCATCCAGGTGCTCTCGCCGATGCCAATCGAAAAGCTGGTGCATGCTCACGCCGAGACCTGGCTCGACCGTGAGCTCACCGCACCCGCGAAGAGCGAGCTGGCGCCGACCGGGTATGGCGGCGAGGTGCGCAAGGTGCTGCGCCTGCGCCAGCAGTGGCTGATAGAGCAGGGTCTTGCCAGCCAGCAGGGTGAAGACGTAGTCTACCGCCGCAATCTGCTCCGCGTGCTCCGCGAACGGGAGGTGAGGGCGGTTGCGGGCCAGCTCTCGGGCGAGTTGGGCCTGCGCTTTGTCGAGGCCAAGCCGAACCAGCCAATCGAGGGTACCTTCAAGCGCAGCCTCGATCTCACCTCGGGCAAGTACGCGCTGATCGAGAAGAGCCGCGACTTCACGCTGGTGCCCTGGCGGCCTGAGCTCGAGAAGTACGTCGGGCGAAGCGTCTCGGGGCTGATGCGCGAGAGTGGCTCGATCAGTTGGTCGCTGGGGCGCAGCCGTGGCCCGAGCATCGGCATGTAGTGGCGCCCACGCACGAGCGGCATCGAACCGAGCCCATCTGACCCCATCTGGGCCATTCTCGAAATCGGTACGCGGCAGGATACTGGCGCGCGGTGGCGAACCGGTTTTCCCCTGGGCCGGTTCGTCACCACCTAACTTTTCGAGCAGGTGCCATGGCCCGAACCTACAAGACCCGTCACCAGCTGTTCTTGCCCGAGGACATGAGCAAGCGGCTCGCGCACATTGCGGAGAGTTC